>JBBRSA010000018.1:0-71328 GCA_038245855.1 Burkholderiales bacterium | reverse complement strand
TCATTCAGATAGTGGATTCCTACATCCGCTGGTATAACGAGAAGCGGATCAAAATCTCCCTTGGCTCACTCAGTCCGATAGAGTACCGAGAGAAACTTGGATTAACGGCATAAACCAGTCCAAGTTTTACGCCGCACCCCCGGGGGGTCAACATTTAATCGGCGCGAACACATGCCGATATTGAAGACGGGCTGTGGCGTAATGGTGAATACTCACTCAGAGCCTGACGTCCCACTCAGGCAACAACAAACATGGGTCTCAACGCACCGTGCATATGAATAATTGGCGCATGTTCTGGCTCGGTGATGGCATCTACGCTTCCCGTCCCATCATTTGGGTTATTGGGTTTTTCGCCTTTCTGAACGTGTACTCGATGCAATCCGTGCTGCCGTTGGTCATGCACGACTTCCAAGCGTCACCGGTGCAAGCGGGTATGACTGTCGGCGCTACGGTCTTAGCGATAGCGCTTGTTTCGCCATTCATGGGCATGCTGTCCGATGCCCTTGGCCGAAAAATCATCATTTGCACGTCGATGTTCGCAATGACGGTGCCCACCGCCTTGATTCCACTTGCGGGCAGTCTGCACGCGCTGATTGCACTTCGATTCCTTCAAGGTTTGGCTGTTCCTGGGGTTGTGGTGGTGCTCATCGCTTATCTTTCTGAAGAGTTTAGCGGTGGTAGTGTGGCCAAAATGACTTCTGTTTATGTCGGTGGTACGGTGATGGGTGGTTTTTTTGGGCGCTTCATAACCGGCCATGCGGGTCATCTGCTGGGTTGGCGAGGTGCCTATGTGACCCTTGCGGTGCTCAATTTCGTGGGTGCCATATTTGTCCTGAGACTGTTGCCAGCCTCCAAAAATTTTGTCTCCAATGCAGATCTGACGGGTGCGCTCGACGCCCTCAAGCGCCATTTGGGCAATCGACGGTTGCTGGCTGTTTGTGCAATGGGTTTTTGTGTACTCTTTTCTTTAGTTGGTGCGTTTACTTACGTCAATTTGTACTTGGCTCAATCGCCATTCAATCTCACTACAGCCGGTTTAGCCAACGTCTTCAGTGTCTATTTGTTGGGCGTATTGGTAACACCCATGGCCGGACGCTTCATTGTTCGCTTTGGATTCTTGAAGTCGGTGTTGATTACCCTGGCTGTTTCAGCCGCCGGATTGCTCCTGACACTGTTCCCCTCACTGGTGATGGTCATCGTCGGGTTGGCCGTTTGCTCGTGCGGGGTTTTCATTTGCCAGTCGGCCACTATCAGCCACATTGCTGTCAATGTTACCGAAGGCCGGTCTTTAGCCACAGGCCTCTACTACTTGAGCTACTACGCCGGAGGAGCCGCCGGTACGTGGGTAGCAGGGGTTGCCTTTGAAGCATGGAATTGGGAGGGCTCAGTGCTCTCAATCATCGTATTCCAGACGCTCGCGGCCACCATTGCCGTTAGCTTTTTGCAGCCCCGTCCGATTCTCAAAACTGAGAGCTAGTTGCCAAGGCCCTGCGCAGCCTAGGCCATAAAAGGTTCACAGCCAACCCACTCATCACCAAGGCGGCTGCCATCAATTTCCATGGCGGCAAAGGCTCCCCAAGCCATAGGGATGACGCACCCATGCCGAACACGGGAACCAAAAGCGCCATCGGTGTGATGGTGGCTGCAGGGTGCCGTGCGAGTAACCACCCCCACGCGGCATAGCCAAACAGCGTATTGCCCCACGATTGCCACAGTACGGCTAACCAAGTTTGCCAGCTAGCCTGAACCACCGCAGTTGAAATCGCCTGCCAGTCTTCCAGTGTGAATGACAGCAGATAAAGCGGAGCAATGGCGAAGGGGCTAGCCCACGCCAATCAGGACGCCATAAGTTGCGAGGTTGCGCCAGTCCACAGTAGGCCGGGGCAAAAAAAACATGGCAGGAACCAGCTCCAAAGAAAAGCGCAATGCCGCAAACAAAAGTGGAGGCAGGTGGCCCAGTGCCAGCTTGATGACAACAAAGTTGGTGCCCCATACGATGACGACGGCAAGCGCCAATAATAAATGGCGCAGAGAGAGGGGCGTGGGCATATCGAATGGGGCTAGCGGGTGCCTTCTGGTGTGCTACTCGCCCGCCAAACCCTCGATCAGGTGCAATTCATCCAGCGTGTTGATGTTGCTGAATGCGGCTTCATTGTCAAAATGCACGGCTGCCAAGCGATGCGATGTCTGCCACGCTTCGACCCTGCGTCCACCACCATCTAAGTACCGCGTGAGCGACGGCAAAAGCGATGTTTTTATCAGGCAAAACACGGGGTGCAATTGGCTCTTGCTGCCGTCTCCAGTCTGGGCCACTGCCAGCTCGGCGTCTTGCGCCTCCAAGGCGCACGCTAATCGTGCTACCAAATCGGTGGGCAGCAAGGGCGAATCACAAGGCACGGTCACCAGGTAAGGCGTGGTGCAGTGAATCAGCCCTGTTTGCAGGCCCGCTAGGGGGCCTGCAAAGTCGGGCATAGCATCTGGCACCACGGGCACACCAAAGGCGCGGTAGGCGACCAGGTTTTGGTTGGCGTTGATCAGCAGGTGTAGCACCTGGGGCCGCAGTCGCTGCAGGACATGCTGGGTCATGGGTTGCCCGGCTAAGGTTTGCAACCCCTTATCGACACCGCCCATGCGGGTGCCGCGACCGCCCGCGAGGATGAGTGCGGTGATTTCTGTAATTGCTATTACATTCATAGCTTCTTACGCAGGTTCGGCGAGGGCTAGAGGCCGATTTGACCCTTAATTTACCATCACCAGTTTACCCATCACCCCGCGCGAACCCATGTGGGCATAGGCGGCCTTGAGGTCTGCCATCGGCATGGTGCGGTCGATGACGGGTTTGATCTTGCCTTGGGCGTACCACTGGGCCAGTTCCATCATCATGGCGGTGTTGGCCTTGGGCTCACGCTTGGCAAAGTCCCCCCAGAACACACCGACGATGGATGCGCCCTTGAGCAGCGCCAGGTTCAATGGCAGCGCAGGAATGGGGCCTGACGCAAAGCCAACCACCAAGTAGCGGCCGCGCCAGGCAATCGAGCGGAAGGCGGGCTCGGCAAAGTCACCCCCAACCGGGTCGTAGATGACGTCGGGGCCTTTGCCATCGGTCAGGGTTTTTAGCGCGTCGCGCAAGTTTTCTTTGCTGTAGTTGATGGTGGCGTCTGCCCCGATGCGGGTACACAGATCACACTTTTCTTGGCTGGATGCGGCGGCAATTACCCGGGCGCCCATGGCCTTGGCAATCTGGATGGCTGCCGTTCCCACACCGCCGGCGGCGCCCAGCACCAGTACGGTCTCCCCGGCCTTGAGCTGGGCACGGTCCACCAGCGCGTGGTGGGACGTTGCGTAAATCATGATGAACGCTGCTGCATCCACCATCGGAAATCCCGCTGGCAAAGGCATGCACAACGCGGCCGGTGCAATGGTGTGGGTGCCAAAGCCGCCGGTACCGCTGAGGCAGGCCACTGACTGGCCCACCTTGAGGTGGGTTACGCCCTCGCCAACTGCCTCGACAGTGCCAGCGTATTCTGAGCCGGGCACAAAGGGCAGGGGAGGCTTGATCTGGTACTTGTTTTGCACGATCAGGATGTCCGGAAAGTTCAGGCTGGCGGCCTTGATTGCCAGCAGAACCTCACCCGCTTTGGGCGCGGGCGTGGGCATTTCTTTCCAAGTGAGGGCGTCCACTCCGGTGGGGTTTTCGCAAAGCCAGGCGTGCATGGTGGGGTCTTTCAGGTGGTAGAAAAAGTGGACGCATCATAGGTCGGTTGCGTGGGCGTGGGGTCGGGAATGTCGCTAGTCCTACGGCGGTATAGGGACTCTACAATGCCCCATCACCGACCCAGGCACCATGAAAATTCTCATTTCTAACGACGATGGCTACCAGGCGCCCGGCCTGGTGGCGCTGTATGAAGCACTCAAGGATGTGGCCGAGGTAGAGGTCATTGCACCCGAGCAAAACAACAGTGCGAAGTCCAACGCGCTCACCCTGCATTCGCCTTTGTATGTACACCGCGCCAGCAATGGGTTTCGCTATGTCAATGGCACTCCTGCGGACTGCGTCCACATTGCGTTGACGGGCCTGCTGGACTACCGCCCGGACCTGGTTGTCTCGGGTATTAACAACGGTGCCAACATGGGTGATGACACCATTTACTCCGGTACCGTGGGTGCTGCCATGGAGGGCTATTTGTTTGGCATACCAGCCATTGCGTTCTCGCAGGTTGAGCGCGACTGGAAACATCTGGACAGTGCCGCGCGCAAGGTGCGCGAGTACGTGCAGACCTTGGTGCAGCAGCAACTTATTACCTCTGCGCCGTGGCTGTTGAACATCAACATTCCCAGCCTTCCGTATGACCAGATTGGCCATGTAAAGCTCTGTCGACTGGGGCGGCGCCACGCGGCAGAAAAAATGATCCAGCAGCCCAGCCCGCGGGGGGAAACCATGTATTGGATTGGCGCCGCCGGTGCGGTCTTGGACGACGCGGAAGGCACCGATTTCCATGCCACGGCCCAAGGCTATATTTCCATGACACCCCTTAAGGTGGATCTCACCGACCACGCCAGCCTGGGTTATTGGGCCCAGACAATGTCGCGCCTCGCGCCCACTGCAGCATGAGTGCCAACAAGCCGCGCCCCACATTCCCCGCCCGACTGGACAGTCCCCTAAGCGGCGGCAAGCCTAGTCCGAAGGGATTGGCTTCGGTGGGGAATTCCTGCGCCGTGGGGGCCCCCATGTTGGTGATCGCCAAAGCGCCGACTAAACCACCGGTATCACACGGCCTGGGTATGGATTCCAGCGCGGTGCGGGCGTCTATGGTGCAAAAGTTGGCCGCTGGTGGTGTCACCGACCCCCATGTGTTGGCCGCTATGGGCGCCATTGAGCGTCACCGTTTTGTGGACAGCGCGCTGGCCAACCAGGCGTACGAGGACACCAGCCTGCCCATCGGCCTGGGGCAAACCATATCGAAGCCGGGCGTGGTGTCGCGCATGGCTGAGTTGCTGCGCAACGGCAATCCGCACAAGCTGGGTCGGGTGCTGGAGATTGGCACCGGCTGCGGCTACCAGGCTGCGGTGTTGAGCCTGCTGGCTGATGAGGTGTACAGCATTGAACGCCTGCGTGGCCTGCACGACAAGGCCCGCGAAAACCTGCGCCTGCTGCGGCTGCCTAACCTGCATTTGCTGTTTGGTGACGGCATGTTGGGTTTTGCCAAGGGCGCTCCCTATGCCGCCATCATTGCTGCGGCGGGCGGTGAGTCTGTGCCGCAGGCTTGGATTGACCAATTGGCCATGGGCGGGCGCTTGGTAGCCCCAGTGGTGGTAGGGCCTTCTAAAGCGGGTGAGGGCGCCAGCACCCAAGCCCTGATGGTGCTGGACAAGACCCCGCAGGGTATTCGGCGGACGGTTTTAGAGGCTGTGCATTTTGTCCCCCTAAAATCGGGTCTAGCGTGAAGGAAAAGTATATGTTTGGTTTGCGGTCGAATGGGTCCCGTTTGGTGGGGTGTGTATCGGTGGTACTGGTGGCATTGGTGGTGTCGGCTTGTGGTTCAAAGCCCTTGTACCGGGCGCCGGTTGAAGACCGTATGCATAGTCGCATCAACGCCGATGGCTCGGTCAAACAGCCTCCAGGCTTCGAAAATGCGGGTAAGGCTGGTTATTACACCGTCAAGCCTGGCGACACTTTGATACGCATTGGTCTGGAGTCGGGCCAAAGCAGTAAAGACATTGCCCACTGGAATATCTTGGAGAACCCGGACCGCATTGAAGTGGGTCAGGTTCTGCGCGTGGTGCCACCGTTGGGCAGAGAATCGACGCCCGTGGCAGTTGCCCGGCCGGTGCAATCGACTGCGGTAACAGCCACTTCGGTGGCGCCGAATCCGTCCAAGGGCAACGCTACGGCAGCGTCTGTGCCAGCGTCGGGCGCATCAGCTGCATCAGCTGCATCAGCTGCATCAGCGCCTGCCGCTGCACCGGCAGCCACGTCGGCCGCGGCGCCGTCGGGGGATGACGAGCCCAACTGGATGTGGCCTGCTGGCGGCAGTGTGGTTGCGGGGTTTGATGAGGCTAAGAACAAAGGCCTGGATATTGGCGGCAACGCGGGTGACCCAGTGGTGGCTGCGGCAGACGGCCGGGTGGTGTACGCCGGCGAGGGCCTGCGGGGCTATGGCAAGCTGATTATTTTGAAGCACAACAACGTCTACCTGACCGCCTATGCCCACAACCGGGCGCTGCTTGTCAAGGAAGACGCCACCGTCAAGCGGGGCCAAAAAATTGCGGAAATGGGCGACACCGATGCCGACCGCGTCAAGCTGCACTTTGAAGTGCGCAAGCAAGGCAAACCGGTCGACCCAGCCAAATACATGCCCCCCCGCTAAGGCCACACCATGAAAAAGCCAGCCACCTCAGGTTTCGCCAGCAACGCTGCGAAGCCTCGGTTGGCGGCTGGTCAGGTGTGCTCACCAAACGTCGCTAAAGGCCTTGCGGGCGGTGTCATTGGTGGTGTGTTGGAGCCTGACCCGGTGGCGCTTACGCTAGAAGAATTGGGGCTGCCCGTTTCAGAGGTGGTGCCTCAAGAGGCTCTGGATGGCTCGGCCGACGCTTTGGCGGTGTACCTGCGGGGTGTGCGCCGTACCGAACTGTTTACTCCCGAACAGGAGTTTGAGGTGGCTACCCGTGCGCGGGCAGGCGACTTTGAAGCCCGCCAAAACATGATTGAGCACAATTTGCGCTTGGTGGTAAGCATTGCCAAAGGCTATGTTGGGCGAGGCGTGCCCATGTCCGATTTGGTCGAAGAAGGCAACTTGGGCCTGATGCACGCCATTGACAAGTTTGAGCCCGAGCGCGGATTCCGTTTCTCCACCTACGCGACTTGGTGGATCCGCCAATCGGTTGACCGCGCCCTGATGTACCAAGGCCGTGCGGTACGTCTACCGGTCAATGTGGTGCGGGAGGTGCAACATGTGCTGCGCGCCCGGCGCATGCTTGAAAACGATTCCGCGCTGGTGGCCCAGCGGCCCGAAGGGATTCGGGTTGAAGACATTGCTGCGCTGCTGGGGCGCGACGCAGCCCATGTAGCCGATTTGCTGGCCATGGCCGAGGCGCCACGGTCGTTAGATGCCTCACTAGACCACTCAGGCGATGAACGCACCATGGGTGATAGCCTGGTCGATGAATTGGCCCTGGATCCCGAAGACATTACCCAGGCCCACGAGGTTGACCGCTTACTCACCCAGTGGATCGATGCCCTGTCGCCCCGCGAGCGCGAAGTGTTGGAGGGCCGCTTTGGTCTGCATGACCGCGAGCCGGAAACCCTCGATGTACTCAGTGTGCGGCTGGGCCTGACCCGTGAGCGGGTGCGCCAAATACAGAACGAGGCCTTGCTCAAGCTGCGTCGCCATGTGGTGCGCAGTGGTGTCAAACGCGATGCGCTGATGTAGGTTAGGTGGGGCGACCCAGCCTGCATACCTTGGGGTGGGGGCCCCGACCTGAGACAATTCAGGCATGACAGAAACCCAATTACCTGAAGAATCTCCCGCTGAAGTGTTGCCCGAAGGATGGCTACGCGTCAAATCCCTGGACCTCGAAGCCCAGGGTGTGGCGCACAAACCCGATGGAAAGGTTGTTTTTATCGATGGCGCTCTGCCTTTTGAGATAGTCAGTGCCCACGTGCACCGCACCAAAGCCAGTTTTGAGAAGGGCACGTTGACCGAGATACATGTCGAGTCGTCCCAACGTGTGCGCCCTGAGTGCCCCCACTTTGGCCTGCATGAAGGTGCCTGCGGTGGCTGCAAGATGCAGCATTTGCATATTGGTGCGCAAGTGGCGGTCAAGCAGCGCGTGTTGGAAGACAACCTGTGGCACATCGGCAAGGTCAAGTCCGACAATATGCTGCGGCCAATTGAAGGCCCCGCTTGGGGTTACCGCTACCGTGCCCGTTTGTCGGTGCGCCATGTGCGTAAAAAAGGCGAAGTGTTGATTGGTTTCCATGAGCGGAAAAGCCGCTATGTGGCCAACATGAAGGTGTGTCCCGTGTTGGCACCCCCTGTCAGCGCTATGTTGATGCCCCTGCGGGCTTTGATTACCTCCATGGACGCCATGGAGACCATTCCTCAGATCGAGCTTGCGATGGGTGACATGGGCGGCTCTGGGGATGTGATTGCCCTGGTGCTGCGCCACTTGGAGCCTTTAAGTAGCGCCGATTTGGAACGCCTGCGCCAGTTTGCGGCCCAGCACCCTGGGGTGCAATGGTGGCTGCAGTCCAAAGGTCCTGAGACGGTCAAACGTTTGGACGAATCGCCCGGCCACGCCACGGCGCAATTGGCCTACCAGTTGCCCGAGTTTGGCATCACCATGCCGTTTCGTCCGATTGACTTTACCCAGGTCAATCCGCATATCAACCGGGTGTTGGTGACCCGTGCTTTGTGCCTGCTGGCCGTGCAGCGAAGCGAGCGCGTCATCGACTGGTTTTGTGGGTTGGGCAACTTCACCCTGCCACTGGCCACCCAGGCGCGTGAAGTGCTGGGGGTGGAGGGCGCCGAGAGTTTGGTCGAGCGATCCCGTGAAAATTTGAAGTTAAATCAGGCTGTAGCCCTCGGATTTCCTGCGCTGGCAGCTACACAATTTGTAGCGCGTAACCTGTTTGAGATGACCCCCGAGATGCTGGTGGCCGACGGCGTTGCCGATAAATGGCTGGTAGACCCCCCCCGTGAGGGCGCCTACGCTTTGGTGCAGGCCTTGGCCGAATTGCAGCTGCGCAAGGATGATGGCCGCGCTACCGAGGCCGAGCATGTGTGGTCGGCGCCGGTGCGTATTGTGTATGTAAGCTGTAATCCAGCCACCTTGGCGCGTGACGCCGGTGTGCTAGTGCAGGCGGGCTACCGGTGTGCGTCGGCGGGGGTGATTAACATGTTCCCCCACACTGCCCATGTGGAGAGCATGGCTGTTTTTGAGCGTTAAGCAGCGTATGGCAGTGCCAAAAAACACGATCAATTTCGTGTTTCCGCCGCAACGTGGTCCTGTCGTTACTTGTGGCGGGCGTGTTCGGTGGCACAATATTCGGTGTAACTAGGCCCTTCCCCCGCCACAGTCGCATCCGCCAAACGGTTCAGCCGTGCCGCGGAAGGTTAATCAATAACAGCTTTAACCAGCTTATGTTTCCTCAAGGGAAACGGAGGTCAGCGCAATTATGAGTGAGTCCACGTCTCAACAGACGACCCCTGTGTCGGTTTATCAAGCCTATGCAGGCAACACTTACCTCTTCGGTGGCAATGCGTCCTACGTCGAGGAAATGTACGAAAACTACCTAGCCAACCCCGGCAGCGTGCTCGACTCGTGGCGCGACTACTTTGATGCCTTGCAGCACGTTCCTGCAGCCGATGGCAGCGACGCACGCGACGTGCCGCACCAACCCGTTATCAATGCCTTTGCCGAGCGTGCCAAGTCCGGCGTCAGCACCGTGGTCATGGCCACAGGCGCCGATTCGGAGATGGGACGCAAACGCACTGCTGTACAGCAACTCATAGCTGCCTACCGCAATGTCGGCGCGCGCTGGGCTGATCTGGACCCGCTCAAGCGCATGGAGCGCGACAACATCCCCGAGTTGGAGTTGTCGTTCTATGGCTTTACCGATGCGGACCAGGAGACGGTGTACAACATCAGTAACACCTTCTTCGGCAAAGATTCGATGAGCCTGCGCGAGCTGATGAACGCGCTGCGCGAAACCTATTGCGGCACGATTGGCGCGGAATTCATGTACGCCCGTGACCAAAACCAAAAGCGCTGGTGGCAACAAAAGCTGGAAGCCAATCGCAGCAAGCCCCAGTTTGATGCCGAGAAGAAAAAGCATATCTTGGGCCGATTAACGGCAGCAGAAGGCTTGGAACGATTCCTGCATACCAAATATGTGGGCCAAAAGCGCTTTTCACTTGAAGGCGGTGAGAGCTTTATCGCCGCGATGGACGAGATCATTCGTCAGGCCGGCGTCAAGGGTGTTCAAGAAATAGTCATTGGCATGGCCCACCGTGGGCGGCTCAACGTGCTGGTTAATACCCTAGGCAAAATGCCAGCGGATTTATTTGCCGAGTTTGACCACACGGCGCCAGAAGATCTGCCGTCAGGCGACGTCAAATACCACCAGGGATTCTCATCGGACGTGCCTACGCCAGGCGGCCCGGTGCATTTGACGTTGGCGTTTAATCCATCGCACTTAGAAATTGTTAATCCCGTGGTGGAGGGCTCGGTGCGCGCACGCATGGACCGGCGCGGCGACACGCTCGGTGAGCAGGTCTTGCCGGTGCTGGTGCATGGTGACGCGGCGTTTGGCGGCCAGGGTGTTAACCAAGAAACCTTGGCGTTGGCGCAGACCCGCGGCTACACCACCCGGGGCACGGTGCACATCATCATCAATAACCAGATTGGCTTTACCACCTCGGACCCGCGCGACATGCGTTCGAGTGAGTTTGCGACCGACATTGTCAAAATGGTCGACGCACCGGTGTTGCACGTAAACGGTGACGACCCTGAAGCGGTGGTGTTGGCGGCGCAGTGGGCGCTGGAATACCGCATGGAGTTTAAGCAAGATGTCGTGGTTGACATTACCTGCTTTCGCAAACTCGGCCACAACGAGCAAGACACGCCCAGCCTGACACAGCCCCTGATGTACAAAAAGATCGGTGCGCACCCCGGCACGCGCAAGCTGTATGCCGACAAGTTAGCCGTGCAGGGCTTGGGCGACACCCTGGGCGACGATATGGTCAAGGCCTACCGTGCGGACATGGATGCCGGGCGCCATACGGTAGACCCGGTGCTGACCAACTTTAAGAGCCAGTACGCGGTCGATTGGCTTCCGTTCCTGAGCACGAAATGGACCGATGCCGGCGATACCGCAATTCCACTGAACGAATGGAAGCGTTTGGCCGAGAGCCTGACGACCATACCGCCCACCGTTACGCCGCATTCCTTGGTTAAAAAGGTGTATGACGACCGCGCGGCGATGGGCCGTGGCGAAATCAGTGTGGACTGGGGCATGGGCGAGCACATGGCCTTTGCGTCGCTGGTGGCCGGTGGTTATGGGGTCCGTCTGTCGGGTGAGGACTGCGGGCGTGGCACTTTTACCCACCGCCATGCGGTCATCCATGACCAAGCGCGTGAGAAGCGGGATGCAGGCACTTATGTGCCGCTGCAAAACGTGGCCGAGAAACAGGCGCCCTTTGTGGTCATTGACTCGCTTCTGTCTGAAGAAGCCGTGTTGGCATTTGAGTATGGTTACGCGTCCAATGACCCCAATACCTTGGTGATCTGGGAGGCGCAGTTTGGCGACTTTGCCAACGGCGCCCAGGTGGTGATCGACCAGTTTATTGCCTCGGGCGAAGTGAAGTGGGGGCGGGTGAATGGCATTACGCTGATGCTGCCACATGGTTACGAGGGCCAGGGTCCTGAGCACAGCTCGGCGCGCTTGGAGCGTTTCATGCAACTCAGTGCGGACACCAATATGCAGGTGGTGCAACCCACCACGGCGAGCCAGATATTCCACATCTTGCGTCGCCAAATGGTGCGCAATTTGCGCAAGCCATTGATCATCATGACACCCAAGTCCTTGCTGCGTGCCAAAGACGCTGCATCGCCCGTGTCTGAGTTCACCAAAGGCTGCTTTCAGACGGTGATCCCTGAGCGCAAGGAGCTCAAGGCCGACAAGGTCAAGCGCGTGCTGGCCTGTTCGGGTAAGGTTTACTACGATTTGGTGCGTAAGCGTGAAGAAAAAGGTGCAGACGATGTGGCTATCTTGCGTGTCGAGCAGTTGTACCCGTTTCCGCACAAGGCGTTTGCTGCTGAATTGCGCAAATACCCCAATGCAAGTGACGTGGTGTGGTGCCAGGACGAGCCCCAAAACCAGGGTGCATGGTTCTTTATTCAACACAACATTTACGAAAACATGCTCGATAGCCAGCGCCTGTCTTATGCAGGACGGGCTGCTTCGGCTTCGCCAGCGGTAGGTTACTCACACTTGCACCAGGAGCAGCAAAAGGCGTTGGTCGATACAGCGTTTGGCAAGCTCAAAGGTTCTGTCATGCCCAAGTGACACCAGTTTGATCACACACACATTCACTGAAAGTAAAAAATGGCCATCGTAGAAGTAAAAGTTCCCCAGTTGTCTGAATCCGTGGCAGATGCCACCTTGCTGCAGTGGAAGAAAAAGGTGGGTGACGCCATCGCGGTTGACGAGATCTTGATCGAGGTTGAAACTGACAAAGTGGTTCTGGAAGTACCTGCGCCCCATGCCGGCGTATTGGTTGAGATTGTTCAGGCTAATGGCGCCACGGTGACCGGAGAGCAACTGATTGCCCGCATCGACACAACCGCTACCGCAGCCGCCAGCGCCGCTGCGACTCCGGCTGTTGCTGCTGCGGCAGCTCCAGCAGTTCCAGCAGCAGCCCCTGCCGCCGGCGCAGGTGCTGGCTCCAAGGCTAACGTAGCCATGCCGGCAGCCGCCAAACTGCTGGCCGATAACAACATGGTGGTGGGCGCTGTGAGCGGCACTGGTAAAGACGGCCGCGTCACCAAGGGTGACGTGCTGGCCGCAGTTGCGGGTGGGTCTGCTGCAAAATCAGTAGCGGCTTCACCAATATCGACGGGGGCTGTCGCTACTATATTGCCGCAGGTTTCGGCGCCGAACCTTTTCTTGGGTGAACGTCCTGAGCAGCGCGTGCCGATGAGCCGCCTGCGTGCCCGCGTGGCGGAGCGTCTGCTGCAGTCGCAATCGACCAACGCGATTTTGACCACGTTCAACGAAATCAATATGGCGCCGGTGCTGGAGATGCGTAAGCGCATGCAAGACCAGTTCACAAAAGAGCATGGCGTCAAACTTGGCTTTATGAGCTTCTTCGTCAAAGCAGCGGTGCACGCGCTCAAGAAGTTCCCGGTGATCAACGCCTCGGTGGACGGCACCGACATCGTCTACCACGGCTACTTTGATATTGGTATCGCAGTCGGTTCTCCGCGCGGCTTGGTGGTGCCCATTTTGCGCAATGCCGACCAGATGAGTTTTGCCGATATCGAGAAGAAAATTGCTGAATTTGGTCAAAAAGCCAAAGACGGCAAACTGGGTATTGAGGACATGACGGGTGGCACCTTCTCCATCAGCAATGGCGGCACTTTCGGCTCCATGATGTCTACACCCATCATCAACCCACCCCAAAGCGCGATTTTGGGTATCCACGCCACCAAAGACCGGGCGATGGTCGTTGATGGTCAGGTGGTGGTGTTGCCAATGAACTACTTTGCCCTGTCCTACGACCACCGCATCATCGACGGTCGCGAAGCGGTGCTTGGCCTGGTGGCTATAAAAGAGGCGTTGGAAGACCCATCGCGCATGTTGTTTGATATTTGAGGGCCAAGTAGGGCGGTGTGGTCCGGCTGTGCTTAGCAAACCGTGTCAATCGCCCGGGCCTTGCATCTTGGTTTGCGAGCCGGTGTATGACTTGCGGGCTGCATTTAACGAAAGAAAATAATGAGTAAAGAATTCGACGTGATCGTCATCGGTGGCGGGCCTGGCGGTTATATCGCTGCCATCCGTGCGGCCCAGCTTGGGATGAACGTAGCCTGTATTGACGAGTGGAAAAATGCCAAGGGCGGGCCCGCACTGGGCGGCACCTGTACTAACACCGGTTGCATTCCCTCCAAGGCATTGCTGCAATCGTCTGAGCACTTTCACCACGCGACCCACCACTTTGCTGAGCACGGCATCAGTGCCAAAGAGGTGACGATGGATGTAGCCAAGATGCTGGCCCGCAAGGATCAGGTTGTTAAGCAAAACAACGATGGCATCCAGTACCTGCTGAAGAAAAACAAAGTGGCGTTTTTCCATGGCCGTGGTTCGTTTGCCAAGGCTGTCCCGGCCGGCTACGAGATCGCAGTGACCGGCTCCACCGAAGACGTGCTGGTTGGTAAACAGATCATCATTGCAACAGGCTCCAATGCCCGCGCACTGCCGGGAGCACCGTTTGACGAAACGCACATCTTGTCGAACGATGGCGCCTTGCGTGTGGGCACTGTGCCGAAGAAGTTGGGTCTGATTGGCTCGGGCGTAATCGGTTTGGAAATGGGTTCGGTGTGGAAGCGCCTGGGTGCGGAGGTCACCATTTTGGAGGGCCTGCCGACATTCCTGGGGGCTGTCGACGAGCAGGTGGCCAAAGAAGCGCATAAAGCGTTTACCAAGCAGGGCCTCAAAATTGAGTTGGGCGTCAAGGTCGGTGTGATCAAGATTGGTAAGAAGGGTGTCTCCGTGGCCTACACCAATGCCAAGGGTGAAGCCCAGGCGCTGGAGGTGGACAAGCTGATTGTCTCGATTGGCCGTGTGCCTAATACGGATGGGTTAAACGTGCAGGCCGTGGGCTTGGCTCTGGACGAGCGCGGTGCGATTGTGGTCGATAACGATTGCAAGACCAACTTGTTGGGGGTTTGGGCCGTTGGCGACGTGGTGCGTGGCCCCATGCTGGCCCATAAGGCCGAGGAGGAGGGCGTTGCCGTGGCCGAGCGCATTGCGGGTCAGCACGGGCATGTGAACTTCAATACCATCCCGTGGGTCATTTACACCAGCCCTGAAATTGCCTGGGTGGGCCGCACCGAGCAGCAACTCAAGGCCGATGGCGTGGCCTACAAGGCGGGCAGCTTTCCGTTCTTGGCCAATGGGCGCGCGCGGGCGCTGGGCGACACTACCGGATTCGTCAAGTTTTTGGCCGACGCCACAACCGACGAGATTTTGGGCGTGCATATCGTGGGCCCGCAAGCCAGCGAACTAATTGCGGAGGCTGTAGTGGCAATGGAGTTCAAGGCCAGCGCGGAAGACATTGCGCGTATTTGCCATGCGCATCCGACCTTGAGTGAGGCCACCAAGGAAGCCGCGTTGGCAGTCGATAAGCGTACGCTCAACTTCTAATTAAGTGACAAATAGGCCTCTAGCCCTCGTGGCTATTGCGCAAACAGCTATCTAAATGATAGCTTATAAAGGAAGTTGTTGTGCGTGTTAGGCAAGCATACGATGCTGAGCTCAAGGCCCGTGGCTACACGGCCGATCCGGCGCAGCTGCGGGCGATTGATGCGCTGGAACGCTGCGCCCAGGAATGGGCGGTCTTTAAGGAAAAGCGTTCCAACGCCTTGAAGAAGTTCATCAATCGCCCAGACATTCCCCTTGGGGTCTACATGTACGGTGGGGTGGGGCGAGGCAAAAGTTTTTTGATGGATTGTTTTTACAGCGCAGTCCCGCTCAAACGCAAGACCCGATTGCATTTTCATGAGTTCATGCGCGAGGTGCACCGTGAGTTGGCAGACTTACAGGGCACGGTTAACCCCCTGGACGTGCTCGCAGAGCGCATGGCCAAACGTTACCGCTTAATCTGCTTTGATGAATTCCATGTGGCAGACATTACGGATGCCATGATCTTGCACCGGCTGTTGGCAGCGCTGTTTGCCAACGGTGTTGGCCTGGTCACTACGTCCAATTTCAAGCCCGATGACCTGTACCCAGGCGGCTTGCACCGTGATCGAATTCTGCCCGCTATTGCGCTACTAAACCAGAAGTTAGAAGTCATCAATGTGGACAACGGCACCGATTATCGGCGCCGCACCTTGGAGTCTGTTGAGCTGTACCACGTGCCACTGGGGCCAGTTGCTGATGCGGCCATGGAGGACGCCTTCAACGCTTTGGCGGAAGTGCAAGATGAAGACCCGGTTATTTACATTGAGTCGCGCCTTATCCGCGCTAGGCGAAGGGCTGGCGGCGCGGTATGGTTTGATTTCAAGGTGTTGTGTGGCGGTCCGCGATCGCAAAACGACTATCTCGAAATTGCATCGCAGTTCCATACGGTTTTTCTCAGCAATGTCCCGTGCATGCCAGTGCGTCTAGCCTCCGAGGCGCGGCGGTTCACTTGGTTGGTCGATGTGCTCTATGACCGGCGGGTTAAGTTGGTGGTGTCTGCTGAAGTGGCGCCAGAGGCGTTGTACCTTGAGGGACCCATGGCCAACGAATTTTCGCGCACGGTATCCCGTCTGAACGAAATGCAAGGGAAAGATTACCTGATGCTGGGGCATCGCATGGTGGATACACGTTTGACATGAAAAATTGGTTTGCTGCTTTTTCGCTCAGTGCCTTGTGCCTAATGGCATGGGGTCAAGAGGGTGCGCTGCCGGGTGAGCCGAGTGCGGACGCTGCGCGCTCCCGCATCGCCACGCAGCGCCAGCAGCATTTGCAGGCACTTGACAAGGAGGACAGCGCGTGTTTGTCGCGCTTTGCGGTGACTGCGTGTCGAAACGATGTGGCCAAGCGCCGACGCGCTGTGCTGGCCGACCTGAGACGTCAAGAACTGGTGCTCAACGAGGCGGCGCGCAAAGAGGCTGGTCGCGAGCAGTTGGAGCAACTGAAAGTGAAGGCGGCAGAAAATGCCGCGCGCCAAGCTGAGCGCGCGGCTACCCCGCCGGTTCAAATCCGTCAACCAGCCCAGCCGGAAAAGGTGCGCAACCCACTGTTGCCCAAGCCAACTCAAGAACGGGTCGATCAAAAGGCGAAGGCGGTGGAGGTGATAGATCCTGCTGTTCTAGCAGAAGCACGCAGGGCGTATGACGCCAAGCAAGAGGCATTGATCCGTAGGCGGCAAGAACGCGACAAGCGCCTGCAGAAGCCATCCAAACCGGGGCTGCCAACGCCGCCCTGATCTCCACACAAGCATTTGTGGTGCGTGCTTCAGTGCTGGGCTGCAAATTACAAAGGTTCTAGCTTGACAATCACCAGTGACAAATTGTCGCCAGTTCCGTGGCCACGCGAACGCGCCTTTTCAATCAGAAATTCAGTGGCTTCACGGGCGGATAAGGACGACAGAACCGACCCCAGTTCGGTGTTGTTGAAATAGTGCCATAAGCCGTCGCTGCAGGCCATCAATACATCACCAGGACGCAACTGAGCGATGAAGTGGGTTTCAATCGGCGGATCTTCGTCAGTACCCAAGCAACCCATCAAAATATTGGACTGTGGGTGATTGGAAGCCTCTTCTTCCGTAATTTCCCCCCGGTTGACCAAGGTTTGCACATAGGAGTGGTCCATGGTGCGCTTGATAAACTGATTGCCGTTGTAGTGGTATATCCGCGAGTCGCCGGTGTGGACCCAGTGGCAGTCACCGCCGGGGTTGATCAGGAAGGCCGCCAGAGTGCTATGGGGTTCCTCTTCGGAAGATACCGCAGTGAGTTTTATCACAATGTGCGACTCTTCCACCATTTGCTTGAGCGCTGCTGCGGCGTCATCGGTGACGGGATCGTAGCGTTCAAATAATTGCCTTGCCGTCATCATGACTTGGTCTGACGCTTTGCGTCCACCGCTTCTACCGCCCATGCCGTCGGCCACGATGGCCAAAATGCATCCATTGATTCGCGGGTGCTTCATCAGTGCGATTTGATCCTGCTGGTACTCACGGTCACCTTTGTGGGTGCCTGTCGAAGCGGTTAGTCGGTAGCCAGTTGCCATATAGGGATGCTTGGGGAAGCAATACTTTCTGTTGAAGGGCGCGGTGGACGTATTATCAGCCTAGTGTGAACTAATTCAACATCAATTCACCGCGAACTTTTTCCATAGTTTTGTGTCAATCAATTTACATTCCCCCGACCGACGCCTGATCGAGTTGCGCATGGAGCATGCCGACCTTGATGCCTTGCTGGACCGGTCTGCGCTAGACGCGCCAGCCGACGAACTCACGGTGCGTCGTTTGAAAAAGCGGCGTTTGGCTTTACGCGACGAAATTGCCCGCATCGAGCGGGCTTTATCACCCAACGAGCCCGCCTGACGCATGGATTTGCAGGGTGAGGTCAGACGGGCGTTGGCGCAGGACGGGCCGCTGTCGGTGGCTTTCTTGGGCTTCAAAGCGCGCCCGGGTCAGCAGACCATGGCACTTGAGATCGCACGGGTCATACAGGAGGGGGGCATCCTCGCGGTGGAGGCCGGCACCGGAGTTGGAAAAACATTTGCTTACCTTATTCCTGCGCTGCTCAGCGGCGAGAGGGTCTTGGTTTCTACCGCGACCAAGGCCCTGCAGGACCAGTTGTATGTTCGGGATATCCCCCGCCTGACCGCAGCCTTGGGGCGTCCGGTTCGTGTGGCTTTGCTTAAAGGACGTTCCAGTTACCTGTGTTTGCAGCGAATGGAAACCGCACGCCACGGCATCGCGGTCCAGGATACGGAGTCGTTATTGGATCTGGCCTATATCGAAGCCTGGTCTGCGCGCACCCGTAGCGGCGACCTGGCAGAACTGCCGCAACTCGATGACGGCGCGGCTGTGGTGCCGCTGGTGACCTCAACCCGCGAGAACTGTTGGGGTGCGCAGTGCCCGAAGGCGCGAGAATGCCATGTTAACCGTGCGCGCCGAGACGCCATGGCCGCAGAGTTGGTCGTGGTCAACCACCATTTGTTCTTTGCGGACCTTAATGTGCGGGAGTCTGGCGTTGCCGAGTTGCTGCCGACGGTACGCTGCGTGGTATTTGATGAAGCCCACCAGCTCAACGACATTGGCGTGCAGTTCCTCGGCCGAAAATTCAGCTCGGGACAGTTGCAGTCATTGGCGCGAGAGCTGCTCGCACAGGGTCCGCAATTGGTCCAAGCCTGCGAGGATTGGCGCGCCATGGTTGAGACGCTGGACCGGGTTGCGTGCACCTTCAAAGCGCTGTGCTATGAAGGCAACACGACACCTAGGCGAGCCTGGGCGAACGAAGCACCAGACGGCATGGATGCCGCATTGTGGAAACGCACAATGATGGCCGTTCACACTGCATTGCAAGAGGTCGATTTGGTATTGCGGGCCTTGGCCGAGTCGTCTCCACTACTGCACGCCCTGTCCATGCGTACCCGCCATTTGGCGGCAGAACTAAATCACTTTTCTAACCCGCTTTCGCCGGGCCATGTGCGCTGGCTTGAGGCAGGACGACAGGTGGTTTTGACCCAGTCGCCCTTGGATATTGCCGACGTAATGCGGACCCGCGTCCTTGTAGAGCAAGACGACTCCATGCCGATTCGCAAAGCGTGGTTGTTCACCTCAGCAACACTGGGTCACGACGCCAGCATGGCGGGGTTTTTGGATACCTGTGGTCTACAAGCGGCCCAGTGCCTGCAGGTGCAAAGCCCGTTTGACTATCGTCAGCAAGCCGCACTTTATATTCCGGCCGATATGCCCAAACCGACTGATCCTCAACATGGGGCCGCCGTGGTGGAACTGATCGTAAAAGGGGCCAGTGTGTTGGGTGGGCGCACGCTTGTGCTCACGACGACATTACAGGCCATGCGCAATCTAGGACAGGCCTTGCGTATGCGTTTCGTGGATGTCGTCGCAATCGATGTCCTGGTTCAAGGGGACGCGCCCAAGCGTGAGCTTGTCGCGCGCTTTGCACAGGCCACTGAAGCCGGTATGCACGGTTGCATTTTGGTTGCGTCGGCTTCTTTTTGGGAGGGTATTGACGTTCCCGGTGACGCTCTGCAAATGGTGGTTATCGACAAGCTACCGTTTTCTCCACCGCAAGACCCTGTTGTCGTGGCTCGCACGGATCGGCTCGCGGCGAGCGGAAAAAACCCGTTCAAGGATTACCACATTCCCCAGGCGGCGTTGGCGTTGAAGCAGGGTGCGGGTCGGCTAATCCGATCAGAGACCGACCGCGGCATTTTGGTGGTGTGTGATGTGCGGCTGACGCTCATGGGTTATGGCCGCAAGATATTGTCGGCTCTGCCCGAGATGCGGCGCTTGGAAAACGAGGATCAATTTATGGCGGCGCTAGACGCGCTCACCACACCTTCCACCATGGATCCGTGTTTTGTTTCAAACCCTTAACCAGGAACTCCGAATGGGGGAAATTTAGTTCCAAAACACGTTTGGCATCGTCACGTAACTGGGTCATGCCGAGCGCGTCATAGGATTTGTAAATGATGTACAGCGCTTCCTCGACGGCCGGCACATCTCGGTAATCCTCTACGGCAATTTGGGCCCGGTTGACGGCTGCCAAATAGGCGCCACGTCTGAAATAGTAGCGTGCCACGTGCACTTCGTATTGCGCCAACGAACTGACAATGTAGTTCATGCGCAGGCGGGCATCGGCGCTGTAGGGCGAGTCAGGAAAACGGCTCACCAATTCCTTGAAGGATTCAAAGGATTCCTTGGAGGCTTTCTGGTCGCGTTCGGCCAGATCTTGACGGACTACCTTGGAAAACATCCCGAGGTCGCCGTTGAAATTCACAATGCCTTTGAGGTACAAGGCGTAATCCAGCGCCGGGCTGGCGGGATGCAACTTGATAAACCGGTCCAGCGTGGCGATCGCTTGTGTAGGTTCAGCCGCCTTGTAATGGGCATACGCCTTGTCCAACTGTGCCTGTTGCGCCAAAGGCGTGCCAGCGGCCTTGGCTTCTAGCTTATCCAAAAGCGGAACTGCCTTGTCCCACTCCCCGGATGTCATCTGGTCTTTGGCTTCTGAGTACAGAGTATTGGGGCTCATACCAGCAGTCGGGTCCACCGGGGTGGTGGAGCATCCGGTTATTGTGCCCACACCGACGATCAGCAGGCAGGCACAAACGACCGATAATTTGGCACGACGCATATTTGGAAACTTTCTTGAAACAGACCGACGCAATTATATCGATCCCCTTGGTTGGAACAGATGGTGAAGAGGGAGGTGACGCGGTCGCTGATGTCGAATGGCGTACGGTTGCCATCGCGGCTTCGCAGCATGGCGCGCGACTGGATCGGGCGCTGGTCGAGGTCGCCCCGGAGTTTTCGCGCAATTATTTGCAACAGCTCATTGAGGCTGGCCATGTGACCTTGAATGGGCAGGGTGTGCGCAAGGTTTCACAGAGGGTCAAGGCGGGGGATACTTGCGCCATTGAACTGCGACCAACACCGCAGAGTCAGGCATTTACACCGCAAGTGATGGCCCTTAATGTGGTGTTCGATGATGCACATTTGATGGTTATCGACAAGCCTGCGGGCCTAGTGGTGCACCCAGCACCCGGTAATTGGAGCGGTACTTTGCTCAACGGGTTGCTGGCGTTTGACCCTGCTTTTAGCGCGGTACCCCGCGCGGGCATTGTCCATCGACTGGATAAAGACACCAGCGGCCTCATGGTCGTTGCCCGAACCCGCGCGGTGATGGATGCCTTGGTGCAAGCAATTGCAGCACGCACAGTGAGTCGACAGTACCTAGCATTGGCCCATAACACGTGGCGCGGGTCGCAATCGGTATCGGTCGAGTTGCCAATTGGACGCGACCCACGCAACCGATTGCGCATGGCGGCGGTCGATCTGGAACGAACACCGGGCAAGGTTGCCAAGACGGACATGGTTTTGCTGGCAAATACACACGACGGTTGTTTTGTGCGTTGCATCCTACACACAGGACGCACACACCAGATTCGAGTGCACATGGCGTCTCTGGGACACCCCTTGATTGGAGATGTTATGTATGGTGGCACCCAAGTCCCAGGCATGGCTCGGCAGGCTCTGCATGCCTGTAGGCTGGCCTTCACCCATCCGGTAACCGGGCAGCCGCTGGTTTTTACCGCCCAGCCTCCGGCAGATTTTGCAGGCCTGTTGTCAGAGTGGGGCCTAAGCTACAATCAGCCTTAAAAGCTGCAAAGCATTTGATGCCCCCTCGGCTTAGAGAAGGGGCTTGGCACGGTGACATCGTCTTCACGCCTGCTGCCGTCCTGATGGACTCACTTAGATTGTTCGCCCCGTGGGTGGCGTTTCCGGAAAAAGCCTGACTATGAATATGGCAGACGCAAAGCGGGTCTTGGAGACCGCGTTGATTTGCTCGCAACAAGCTTTGACATTACGCGACATGCGGGTTCTGTTTGATGACGCGCTGGGTACTGACTCGCTTAAAGTAATCTTGGAAGAGTTGAGCTTGGATTGGGCGGGAAAAGGTGTCGAACTGGTCAGTGTTGCAACCGGATGGCGGTTTCAAAGTCGGCCGGAGATGCGTGACTATTTAGATCGGCTGCATCCGGAAAAACCACCGCGTTATACGCGGGCAACTTTGGAAACTTTGGCGATTATTGCCTACCGTCAGCCCGTTACCCGAGGCGATATGGAAGACATTCGCGGGGTCACGATCAACTCTTTGTTAATCAAGCAATTGGAAGACCGGGGCTGGGTCGAAGTAATTGGGCACCGAGAGGCGCCTGGGCGACCGGCACTGTTCGCAACAACAAAGCAGTTTCTGGATGACCTGGGGCTGGCCTCCTTGGACCAACTGCCTTTATTGGATAGCGTAACGCGTCCTGGCGATGTGTTTGGCAGTCTCGCTGAATCACTCGATAGTCCGTCTGATGGCGGTGCGTTGCAATTAGATATGGCATTGGACACAGTGAGTCCCAATATGGACCCGTTTAAGACGGATTGACAATGAATAACACCACCCCTGATACACCCATAGTGATGACGCCAGAACCTGACGATGCAAGTTTGCCGAGAGCCGAAGTGCTGAGCAACGACCATGATGCAAACCGATTTGGTGATGTAATCTCGGGTCAGTTTGATGCAGACGAAGAGTTGACGGAATTGGCGCCGCCGAAGCGGGTGCTTGCTGCCATGGTTGAAACACCTAAGTTGCACAAAGTTTTAGCCCAGGCGGGCATGGGCTCACGCCTAGAAATGGAGCAACTGATCCTCGAAGGGCGTATTTCGGTGAACAACGAGCCTGCCCATATCGGGCAGCGTATTCAGTTTGGCGACCACATCAAGGTTAATGGCAAGCCGATTCGTTACCGCATTGATCCACCGCCTGCGCGGGTGATTGCATACCACAAGCCAGTTGGAGAGGTTGTTACCCATGACGACCCACAAAATCGGCCAACGGTATTTCGCCGTTTGCCAAAGCTGCACCAAGGAAAATGGCAGTCAGTTGGGCGGTTGGATCTGAATACTGAGGGATTGTTGCTGTTCACAAGCTCAGGGGAGTTGGCCAACAATCTGATGCACCCGCGCTTTGGTTTGGAGCGCGAATATGCAGTTCGGGTATTGGGCTCGCTGAGTAAGGACGAAAAGCAAATGCTGTTAGGTGGCGTCAAATTGGACGATGGTATTGCGCAGTTCGGTTCCATTGACGATGGCGGTGGAGAAGGTGCTAATTGTTGGTACCGCGTCACTATTTCTGAGGGGCGCAACCGGGAGGTTCGACGCATGTTTGAAGCGGTTGGTCATGCAGTGAGTCGGCTGATACGCATTCGCTATGGTGCGATGGTGTTGCCGCGTGGCCTCAAGCGTGGCGCCTGTATGGAACTAGACGAGTTGGATATTCGCGCATTGATGCAAGCATCGGGTGGGCGTGCAGAGACAGCAGCTTCTGCGGGTGCAGATGGCGAGAAACCGGGTCCTGCGCCCCGCGACGGACGGCCGCGGCGCGGGCGTACGGGTGGTCCGCGTGGCGCCAACGCGGGTCAGCGCAATACGTCTGCCGGTGGTTTTTCAGGCGGTGGCGCGGGTAAGGCTACTGGGCGATCCGGTGGCGGGCGCCAAGACCCTGCAGGGGCTGGGCGCGGCAATGCCGCACAACCAGACCCAATGAAAACGGCATTTGGGTACATCGGTGCCGACAGCTTTACGCGCCAACGCCAAGAGCAAGGCCTAGGCCAACGGCCGCGAGGAAGCAAGGGCGGCCCACGCCGCAATGACCGTAATCGTTAGCACATAGGGTGCTAAAATCAAAAGCTTTGCTTCACGTGAAGCAAGATGATTCCCCCATTTACAGCTCAGGAAATACCATGACTATCGAACGCACCCTATCCATCATCAAACCTGACGCCGTCGCCAAGAATGTGATCGGCCAAATTTACGCCCGTTTTGAAGCGGCTGGTTTGAAAATTGTTGCTGCACGTATGGCCCATCTGTCCCGTGGTGAAGCCGAAGCCTTTTATGCTGTGCATAAGGCTCGTCCCTTCTTTAAGGATCTGGTTGAGTTCATGATTTCTGGACCGGTCATGATTCAGGCTATCGAAGGCGAAGGCGCCATCTTGAAGAACCGTGACCTAATGGGTGCTACCGATCCTAAGAAGGCAGAAGCAGGAACCATCCGTGCCGACTTCGCAGACAGCATCGATGCCAATGCGGTTCACGGCTCTGATGCGGCGGAAACAGCGGCTGCGGAAATCGCCTTTTTCTTCCCCGGCATGAGCGTGTACTCACGCTGATTTGCGCAATGACGACCAACCTGCTGGATTACGATCTTGAGGGATTGGTCGTCTTGTGTGAGCGACTGGGGGAAAAGCGTTTTCGTGCAACCCAGTTGTTTCGCTGGATTCACCAAAAAGGTGCCTCGCAATTTGAGGAAATGACCGATTTAGCCAAGTCCTTGCGTGAAAAACTCAAGACGTCGGCTTGTATCCAGTCACTCAAGGTGATTGAGCAACATTTGTCATCCGACGGAACCATTAAGTGGCTGTTTGATGTAGGCAATGGTAATGCGGTTGAGGCCGTATTTATCCCGGAAGAGGGGCGCGGGACACTGTGTATTTCGTCTCAAGCCGGATGCGCAGTTGGATGCCGGTTTTGCTCAACCGGGCACCAAGGGTTTAGTCGCAATTTAAGCGCCGGAGAAATTGTCGCGCAACTCTGGTTTGCGGAACATTTTTTGCGTAAACACCTCGGCGTGACAGAGCGCGTGATATCCAACGTGGTAATGATGGGAATGGGTGAGCCGTTACAAAACTATGCGGCGTTGGTGCCGGCCCTCAAGGTTATGCTCGATGACCATGCGTATGGTTTGTCACGCCGACGCGTAACCGTGTCAACTTCCGGAATTGTTCCGATGATTGATCGCTTAGGGGTTGACTGTCCGGTTGCGTTGGCGGTTTCATTACATGCGCCGAATGATGCATTGCGTAGCGACTTGGTCCCACTGAATCGTAAATACCCGATTGCGGAGTTGCTGGACGCCTGTCAGCGTTATTTGCAGTTCGCGCCGCGCGATTTCATTACTTTCGAATATTGCATGCTCGATGGCGTCAACGACTCTCCTGCCCAGGCTGAGGAGCTGCTTACCTTGGTGCGTTCAAGGACGCATGGCGCGCCGTGGTGCAAGTTCAATCTAATTCCATTTAACCCATTTGTCGCTTCGGGCTTATTGCGTTCACCCCAACAACGAATATTGGCATTTGCGAAGATACTGAGCGATGGTGGCATTGTCACGACGATCCGTAAGACACGCGGCGACGACATTGATGCAGCTTGTGGGCAACTGGCTGGTGACGTGCAGGATCGTACCGATGTGCTCCGGCGTATGCGTAAGCAACGTACCATCCTATTGAAGGCTGTGAATGAATCTGCAATGCAAGAAAGAGCGGGTGATGGGTATGACAATTAATGGACGCATGGGCCTGCTGGCTTTGACTGGTTTGGTTTGGATGTTGTTGGTCTTTTCCTCCGGCGCTTTGCTGTCGGCGTGTTCTAGTGTGCAGCCTAGGGTAGCTGCGGGTTCTGACATTCAGACGGAGTCCGACGAGCCAGCGACCCGCAAGCGCGCAAGAATTCGTCTGGAGCTGGCTACTGGTTATTTTGAGAAGGGGCAGGCCACTGTGGCCTTGGACGAGGTCAAACAGTCGATTGCCATTGATCCGGGCTTATTCGAGGCCTATAACCTGCGTGGTCTCATTTACACCAAGCTCAATGACGTCCCTTTGGCGGAAGACAGCTTCCGGCGTGCGTTGGTGCTGAATCCCATTGCCGCGTCCGTGCAGCATAACTATGGGTGGTTGTTATGCCACCATGATCGAATGCCAGAAGCCCTGCAGTTGTTTGGGAAGGCGTTGGCGACGCCAACTTACGGTGACCGTGCCAAGACATGGATGGCGCAAGGGCTGTGTCAATTGAAGGCGGGGCAAAAAGAAGAGGCTCAAGAGAGTTTGCTACGTTCGTATGAGCTTGACGCTGGTAATCCGGTGACAGGGTACAACTTATCGCTTTTGTTGTTTGAGCGTGGCGATTACACACGTTCCCTGTTTTACATCCGGCGAATCAACAACAGTGACTTTGCGAACGCAGAGTCACTGTGGCTGGGTATTCGGATCGAGCGCAAGCTTGGAAACCGCGATGGCATGACGCAACTAGCTGCGCAGCTTAAAAAGCGGTTTAGCGAATCCCGTGAGTTGTCACTATATGAGAAAGGTGCTTTTGATGAGTGATGGATTAAACCCCGTTCGAGACGATGATTCGGACGCGGTCAATCTCATGCCATCGCTCACTGCAGGGCGCATGCTGCGTGATGCGCGCGAGGCTGTGGGTCTTCATGTTGGCGCGCTCGCGGTATCCATGAAGATTCCGGTCAAGAAGTTGGAGGCCTTGGAGGCGGATCGATTCGATTTATTGCCGGATGCAGTCTTTGTTCGCGCTCTGGCTTCTAGTGTTTGTCGCACATTGAAAATTGATGCAGCGCCGATCTTGGAAAAGTTGCCTCGCAACCATGTTCCCGAGCTTGGGCCCGGAATCCGTGCGGTCAATGAGCCTTTTTATGCCTACGGAAAATCAGGCGGCTTGTCTTTTTCGGGGTTGTTCACCAAACCGTCCGTTGTGATGGTTCTTTTACTGCTCGTGGGTAGTGTTACTTTGTTTTTTTTGCCTGAGTTGCAAAAATTTCACCTTCGTAGTGATGAAAAACCGGCCCTCGTAGATGTGAATACGCAGGTTTCTCCTGTCAAGGCTACTATTGCGCCGCGAGATGTTACCTCTATGCCAGAGCCCAATTTAGCGGTGGATGAGGGTGATTCTCCAGCGCAGACGATCCAACCAGACTTACCGCAACCTGCGGCGGTTACTTCTGTAACAGTGCAATCAGACGCGGACGCTTCTGCCATTGCCAATGTTGGTAGCGCAAAGCAGCAGGTTGGCATGGTTTCCGGCAAGGATATTGTCGATGCCTCGGGGGGTGATTTGCTGGCACTGAATGCACGAGCGCCTACCTGGGTTAAGGTAATCGACGCAAAAGGCGCGGTGCAGCTGATGAAAATCTTGATGGCTGGTGAAACCGTTAATGTGGGTGGCATGGCGCCTTTGTCGGTTGTGATCGGGGCAGCAGATTCATTGGAGGTCAAGGTTCGTGGAGTAGCCTTTGATTTGCAGTCGGTTGCCAAGGACAACGTTGCCCGATTTGAGGTGAAATAGTGGATCCCAACACGCCAATTGCCCTCGCAGAGCCGCTCATTCGAAAGTCACTACAAGCGACTATTGCGTGGGGTTCGCGTATCGTTACCGTTGGCGGCGGTGCCCCGGTGCGCATTCAGTCCATGACGAACACCGATACGGTGGATGTGATTGGTACTGCGATTCAGGTGAAAGAGCTGGCGCGGGCGGGGTCTGAGATTGTCCGTATTACCGTGAATACACCGGAGGCTGCTCAGGCGGTGCCGCATATTCGGGAGCAGTTGGACCGCATGGGCATTGATGTGCCCCTAGTCGGTGATTTTCACTTCAACGGCCATCGGTTGCTGACGGATTACCCGGATTGTGCGCAGACGCTGTCCAAGTACCGGATCAACCCAGGAAACGTTGGCCGAGGTGAAAAACGAGATCGTCAGTTTGCACTGATGGTGGAAGCGGCTATTCGGTGGTCCAAACCAATTCGAATCGGAGTCAATTGGGGTAGCCTCGATCAAGAACTCTTGGCGTCGATGATGGATGAAAATAGTCGTCGTCCGATTCCTTGGGATGCCAAACCGGTTATGTACCAAGCACTCATCCGGTCGGCGCTGGAGTCTGCTCGGGTTGCTGAGTCGATTGGTATGCCAGCCAATCAGATCATTTTGTCGTGCAAAGTTAGTGGTGTGCGTGACCTCATTGCGGTCTATCGAGCGCTGGCACGACAAAGTGCGTACCCCTTGCACCTAGGTCTGACCGAAGCTGGTATGGGGACCAAAGGTACCGTTGCTTCAGCGGCGGCGCTATCCATATTGTTGCAAGAGGGAATTGGCGACACCATTCGTGTGTCATTGACTCCGGCTCCGGGAGAGGCCAGAACCCAGGAAGTAACCGTTGCTGCCGAGATTATCCAGGCATTGGGATTACGAGCCTTTGTTCCGAGCGTCACCGCTTGTCCCGGATGTGGACGAACTACCAGCACAACATTCCAAGAATTGACCCAACAAATCGACAATTTTCTGCGTGAAAAGATGCCGGTTTGGCGTGAGCAGTTTCCTGGTGTCGAAAACCTCAAGGTGGCGGTGATGGGCTGTATCGTCAACGGCCCAGGCGAGAGTAAACATGCCGACATTGGCATTAGCTTGCCGGGAACGGGTGAGACACCTGCTGCCCCTGTCTATATTGATGGTGAGAAGCGCATGACATTGCGAGGGGATGCCATTGCCGCTGAATTTCAGGCGGTTGTTGAAAACTACATTCAACAGCGCTTTGGCGCACCTGTTGATTCCAATAAGAAGTAAGAAGGTTATGGTGGATAGCACTGTTGCTCGTAAGGTAGAAAAACTCTCAGCCGTCAAAGGCATGAATGACATACTGCCTCCGGATTCGGCACGCTGGGAAGCGCTGGAGGAGACCGTCAGGGCCTTGATGCGGCGTTACGCGTATGAAAATATTCGCACACCGATTGTGGAGCCAACGGCGCTCTTTGTGCGAGGGCTGGGGGAGGTCACGGACATTGTCGAGAAAGAAATGTATTCTTTTGACGACCGCCTCAATGGTGAAGCGTTAACCCTACGTCCCGAAAATACAGCAGGTGTGGTCCGTGCGGCTATTGAGCATTCCATGCTCTACAACGGCGGCAAGCGGCTGTACTACATGGGCCCCATGTTTCGCCATGAACGTCCACAGCGCGGCCGTTATCGCCAATTTCATCAAATTGGAGCGGAGGCCTTGGGTTTTGGTGGTGCGGAGGTTGATGCAGAACTGATTCTGATGGCCCATGCCTTGTGGCGCGAGCTGGGTCTGAGCGACGTGGAGTTGCAGCTTAATAGCCTTGGGCAACCGCAAGAGAGACTGCTACACCGCGCTGCCTTGATAGCCTATTTTGAAAAATATGCCGACGTCTTGGACGCGGATGCAAAGCGCCGTCTACATTTGAACCCGCTGCGACTGCTTGACAGTAAAAATCCGGCCATGCAAACGGTGATTCAAGATGCGCCACAACTGTTGGATTTTCTGGGTGAGGCGTCGCGGTCGCATTTGGATCGTGTGACCGCCATTCTGTCTGCGAATGGGGTAGCCTACGTGATTAATCCCCGCTTGGTTCGGGGTATGGACTACTACAACTTGACCGTATTCGAGTTCGTGACCACACGTTTGGGGTCGCAGGGAACCATATGCGCTGGCGGCCGTTACGATTACTTGATGGAACAAGTTGGCGGCAAGTCGGCACCGTCTGTTGGCTGGGCGATGGGTGTCGAGCGCGTGCTGGAGTTGCTCAAAGAGCAAGGGGGCGCCGCAGCGCAGATCGCGCCAGACGCCTACGCCATCGTGCCCGACGTGAGTAGCTCGCCAGCTGTGATGGTTTGCTTGGAGACTTTACGCGCTAATGGCGTATCGGTCCTGATGTATGCAGGTCTCGGTGATGGCAGTGCCAGCATGAAGTCACAGTTCAAGCGCGCAGACCTGTCTGGTGCCCGGTTTGCATTGATTTTTGGACAAGATGAGTTGGCCAATGGTTTTGTAACAATCAAATCTTTGCGTGACGGCGCGGGCACACAAAGCACCCAGCGCCTGGATGAAGTTCCCCATTGGGCCAGACGCCTACAATCAACCGCTTAACGAAATACCCCTATGGCAAATCACCTCGACCTTGAAGAGCAAGAGCAGCTCGATGAACTTAAGCATTTTTGGAACCGATACGGCAATCTAATTACCGGGGCTGTGATCGCAGTGCTTGGGACGTTGGCGGCATGGAATGGGTACCAATACTGGCAACGTACCCAGTCGACGCAAGCGTCCGCGCTGTTTGATGAAGTCGAGCGGCAGGTCAGTAGCAACGATACCGACAAGGCGGAGCGGGCATTTTCCGAGATGAAGGAGCGCTTTCCGCGCACCGCCTATGCACCCCAGTCAGGCCTATTACTGGCAAAAATGACCATGGATGCTAACAAAGTTGGCTCCGCCAAATCAGCGTTGACTTGGGTTTCTGAACATGCCACAGATCACGCCTATGTGGCGATTGCGCGGCTTCGATTGTCGGGCGTATTGATGGAGGAAAAAGCATATGACGAAGCGTTGAAGTCGTTGGCCTCCGATATTCCTGAAGAATTTGCCGGTTTGGTCGCAGATCGTCGCGCGGATATTTTCACTTTGCAGGGTAAGAAGGCGGACGCGATTGTGGAGTATCAAAAGGCTTATAAGGCTTTAGATGATCGGCTGGAATATCGTCGATTGGTTGAGGTTAAGCTCAATGCACTTGGTTCTGCTGTGGAGGGTGCGCTGTGACCCAGACGGCATTGAAGCTGTCTTTGTGCATGCGTTTTGTGGCAGCCGTTTGCATGGCAGGAATGCTTGTGGCCTGCGCGGGCCCTGGTCATCCTAAGCCCGCCGACCTAGGTCCCAATACGGCTTTAATCAATGTGAGGCCGGTTTGGTCTGCAAACATCGGTCGCGTTTCACTCCCGCTGGAGATTCGAGTTCTGGGTAACCAATTTGTGGTTGCCAGTAGCGATGGCAATGTCGCAGCGATCAACGCGGATTCGGGGGCGGACCTATGGCGCGTTGCGCTGGGTACCAAGTTGACAGCAGGTGTTGGAAGTGATGGCCGCTATAGTGCAGTGGTCAACAACGAGAATGAGCTTATTGCGTTGGAGGCGGGTAAGCCGTTATGGCGGCAGCGCCTTAGTGCATTGACTCTCACGGCTCCGTTGGTTGCTGGTGATCGAATTTTCGTGCTGTCGTCTGATCGTACGGTTTCGGCCTTTGATGCAGCAACTGGGCGAAGGTTATGGCAACAAGGCCGATCGGGTGACGCGCTAGTGCTGAATGAAGCGGGTGTATTACTCGCTGTTGGTGATACCCTGGTTGCGGGAATCGGTGGGCGCATGGTCGGGATGAATCCACTTAACGGGCGCTCAAGGTGGGAGGCAGTTTTGGCCAGCGGTCGTGGTACCAATGAAGTAGAGCGACTGGTTGATCTGGTGTCGGGTGTGAGTCGTTCTGGTTCGCAGGTTTGTGCGCGCGCATTCCAATCGGCCATTGGCTGCGTCGACGCGGCAAAGGGCGTCTTGCTGTGGAGTAAGTCGGCCGACGGATCTCAGGGGATAGATGGGGACGATGCCAGTCTTTATGGTACCGAGGCGGATGGAAAAATTATGGCTTGGCGCCACTCGGACGGCGAGCGGCAGTGGAGCACAGACCGATTGCGTTTCCGGGTGCTAACGGCCCCCCTATTGGCGGGTAGTTCCATTGTGGTGGGCGATGATGCCGGAACGCTGTATTTTTTATCCCGTCAAGATGGTACGCTTCTGAACCGGATGTCAACGGATGGTTCGCCCTTGGCAGCCACCCCGGTATTGGTTGGAAAAACGCTGGTGGCCGTGACGCAGCATGGTGGCATTTTTGGCTTTAGGCCCGAGTAATTTTTTTTGGGCTTGATTGCATGAAACCAGTGATTGCGTTGGTCGGTCGACCCAATGTGGGCAAGTCCACATTGTTTAATAGATTGACGAAAACCCGTGATGCGATCGTGGCTGATTTTGCGGGGCTCACGCGTGACCGGCATTACGGCAACGGGAAGTTAGGCAAGCTTGAATACATTGTGGTCGATACCGGTGGCTTCGAGCCGGATGCCACCTCGGGTATTTACAAAGAGATGGCCAAGCAGACCCGGCAAGCGGTTGCCGAGGCTGACGTTGTACTGTTTGTGCTGGATGCGCGGGGCGGCGTCTCAGCGCAAGACCATGAAATTGCGAAATACCTGCGCAAGCTGGGGAAGAAGTGCATTTTGGTGGCCAACAAGGCCGAAGGTATGCCCGAGGGCACGCCGTTAGTCGAATTTTTTGAGCTGGGTCTGGGTGCCGTTCTGCCAATATCGGCAGCCCATGGGCAGGGTATCAAACCGTTGATAGAGTTTGCTCTGGGGCCACTGCTAGCCCAGTCGGAAGAAGCGCTTGACGATGTGCAAGAGCCTGGCACCATTAAGCTGGCGGTGGCGGGCCGCCCCAATGTTGGTAAATCCACTTTGATCAATACCTGGTTGGGTGAAGAGCGGCTTGTTGCATTTGATATGCCGGGGACGACACGCGATGCGATTTCGGTGCCGTTTGAGCGAGGTGGCCAGCGTTTTGAGCTGATTGATACGGCCGGATTGCGACGCCGAGGCCAGGTTTTTGAAGCGATCGAGAAGTTTTCGGTGGTGAAGACACTGCAGGCGATTGAGTCCGCCAGCGTAGCCTTGTTGTTGATCGATGCGACGCAAGGTGTAACCGATCAAGATGCCCATATCGCTGGTTATATTTTGGAGTCTGGTCGCGCAGTGGTCGTTGCGATTAATAAGTGGGATGCCGTGGATGAATATGGGCGCGAGCTGGTAAAACGTTCGGTGGAAACGCGCCTGCCATTCCTCAAGTTCGCTGCGATGCACTTTATATCGGCCCAAAAGCGTCAGGGGCTCGGTCCACTTTGGGAGTCGATTGCTCAGGCCCATCGAGCCTCCAATTGCAAGATGTCCACCCCCGTACTGACGCGTTTGCTATTGGAAGCGGTGCAGTTTCAGACACCGAAAAAATCGGGGATGTACCGTCCCAAGCTTCGGTATGCCCATCAAGGCGGCATGAATCCGCCCATTATTGTGATCCATGGTAATTCGCTTGAACATGTTACCGATGCCTACAAACGATTCCTAGAGGGGCGGTTTCGCAAGGAATTTAACCTCATCGGAACGTCTTTGCGGATTCAGATGAAGTCAGCCCAAAATCCCTACGCAAATAAGGATGAAAGCTGAGCGCCGCAGACGAAGTGCTGGTAATCATGTGTTATCGTTAACTCTTATTAATTTCCATTGAACACGGAGAATATCGTGAGCAACAAAGGTCAGTTATTGCAGGACCCATTTCTTAACGCCTTGCGTCGGGAACACGTCCCCGTTTCTATCTACTTGGTCAACGGCATCAAGCTGCAAGGCCAAGTTGAATCATTTGATCAGTATGTTGTGTTGCTGCGCAACACGGTCACCCAAATGGTGTACAAGCACGCGATTTCGACGATTGTCCCCGGGCGTGCGGTGAATTTTTCTGGGCCCAGCGTCGACACGCCTGAGGTCCTTTGAGTCGGTTTGCGGCTTCGTTCGTGAAGCCCTTTTCTCCTCTTTGCTTTTGACTGCGGCGCCAAAAATCGTTAACGCTCCGACTATTTTGGTGGGGGTCGATTTTGGCGAGCCCCACTTTGACGCCGAGTTGGCGGAGTTGGACTTGTTGGCGCAATCCGCAGGCATGACTCCGGTTGCGCATGTAACCTGCAAGCGCCGAGCACCCGATGCCGCGCTGTTTGTCGGTTCTGGAAAGGCCGACGAAATCAAACTGTTGGCCAGTCAGGTTGGCGCTACCGAGGTGCTCTTTGACCAAAGTCTCAGTCCTGGGCAGCAGCGCAATCTTGAGCGCCACCTTGGTCTGGCGGTTAACGACCGGACCTTCCTCATTCTGGAAATATTCGCGCAGCGTGCGCGTAGCCACGAAGGCAAACTCCAGGTTGAGTTGGCGCGGCTGCAGTATTTAAGTACACGTTTGGTGCGGCGCTGGTCGCACTTGGAGCGGCAAAGTGGTGGCATTGGTATGCGTGGCGGCCCCGGTGAGGCGCAGATCGAGTTGGATAAGCGCATGATTGGTGAAACGATCAAACGAACCAAAGAGCGCTTGGAAAAAGTGAAGCGCCAACGCCAAACTCAGAGGCGTCAACGGGAGCGTCGGGACGCATTTAACATCTCGCTGATTGGTTACACAAACGCTGGTAAGTCGACACTCTTTAATGCGCTGGCCAAGGCGCAGGCCTATGCGGCAGACCAGTTGTTTGCCACCCTGGATACAACGACCCGCAAGCTGTATCTGGGTGAAGCGGGTCGGTCTGTCTCTTTGTCAGATACGGTCGGTTTTATCCGGGATTTGCCGCACGGGTTGGTCGATGCCTTTCGGGCAACCTTGCAAGAAGCTGTGGATGCCAATTTGTTGCTGCATGTGGTGGACGCCTCAAATTCCAACTGGGTTGAGCAAATGGCGCAGGTACAACGTGTGCTTAAAGAAATTGGCGCAGACCAGGTTCCGCAACTGCTGGTGTTTAATAAGGTGGATGCGTTGGATGCCGAGCACCAACCGTTGCGAATGGAAGATGATTTGGAAATAGACGGTGTGCAAACGCCCCGTATTTTTGTGAGTGCTAGCAAAGGCTTTGGCTTACCGGCACTGCGCCAGCGGCTTTCGGCACTGGTGACAGCCCATGTCGAGGGCCAACAAGGGCCAGTGAATTCCCCAGAGGCGGTGGGGCCGGTTGCTAGTTCGTCACAATTCAGTTCAGACCAATGAGAAACGACGAGATGAAACTACCTATTCGTGTTTTTGACGCTGGGCCAGCGCGCGCGCCACGGCGCTTTTTGAATCTGTTGAATTTGAACGATTCGCGGTGGGGGCGTGGCGACGACAAGCACAATGAGCCCAACAAGCCAGACTCAACGCCCAATGACGCCGAGCCGAGTAAACCCCACGCCGATCCGAGTCCGAGCAACGGTCGCAATGGCAATCAAAATTCAGGTCCACCGGATTTGGACGAGCTGTGGCGTGACGTCAATCGCAAGCTGGGCAGTTTGTTTGGTCGGGTGCCACCACGGGGCCCGGGTGGGCCACCTAGTGGTGGGTTTCAACCAGATATGAAAAGTGCCGGCATTGGTGTCGGCCTTATCGCTTCCGTTTTGGCCGTGATCTGGCTGGGTACAGGATTCTTCATCGTGGAGGAGGGTCAGCAGGCTGTGATTACCAAGTTTGGTCGGTACAAGACGACTGTCAGCAATGCAGGAATTAACTGGCGCTTACCGTACCCCATTGAGCGCCACGAGCTGGTGTTTGTGTCACAAATTCGATCCGTCGATGTGGGGCGTGACATCGTTCTTAAAGCCACGGGACTGCGCGAGTCAGCCATGCTGACTCAGGATGAAAATATCGTGGACATCAAGTTTTCCGTGCAGTACCGGCTTAATGACGCACGCGCTTTTTTGTTTGAAAGTAAAGATCCAGGTGCCGCAGTTGTGCAGGCGGCCGAGACGGCCGTGCGCGAAGTCCTGGGGAAGATGAAAATGGATGCCGCACTGGCCGAGGAGCGTGACCAAATTGCGCCGCGGGTCCGCGAGCTGATGCAAAACATTCTTGACCGTTACAAAGTGGGTGTCGAAGTGGTAGCTATCAATTTGCAGCAGGGCGGGGTGCGACCTCCGGAGCAAGTTCAAGCTTCTTTTGACGATGTACTAAAGGCCGGTCAAGAGCGTGAGCGCGCTAAGAACGAGGCACAGGCGTACGCCAATGATGTAATTCCACGTGCTGTCGGTTCAGCTTCGCGGCTGAAAGAAGAGTCAGACGCATACAAAGCACGTGTCGTGGCCCAGGCGCAGGGTGATGCGCAGCGCTTTCGTTCGGTCCTAACCGAATACCAAAAAGCACCGCAGGTCACCCGAGACCGTATGTACTTGGACGCCATGCAACAAATTTATAGCCACGTGACCAAAGTGATGGTGGATTCGAGTAAGGGGTCCAATTTGTTGTACCTTCCTCTCGACAAGCTCATGCATATGACAGGTGCAGCCAACGGACCTGAGAACGCGGGGGGAAATACATCGGCGCAGCCAAGTACACCTGCCCCGCAGACGTCAGTATTGCCAAACGATGCGCGAAGCCGGGACTCCACCCGCACGCGTGAACGCGAATCGCGCTAGGAGCTGGCCATGAATCGAATTGGATTGTTTCTCTCGTCACTGCTGGTGCTATTGGTTCTGGCAAGTTCGACTTTATTTGTTGTGGATCAGCGCCAATTTGGTGTGGTCTACGCTTTTGGACAAATTAAGGAGGTGATCACCGAGCCTGGCTTGCATGTCAAATTGCCACCTCCTTTTCAAAATGTTAGTTATATCGACAAGCGCCTGCTGACTCTGGACAGTACGGATGCAGAGCCGATGTTGACCGCTGAAAAGCAAAGGGTGGTGATTGACTGGTATGTGCGCTGGCGCATTTCCAACCCCTTGGAATACATCCGCAATGTGGGAAAGAACGAAAGCGCTGGCGCAAGTCAACTCAACCGCGTGGTGCGCAATGCCTTCCAGGAAGAAATCAACAAACGTACCGTGAAGGAGTTGCTGTCGGATAAGCGGGAAGCGCTGATGGCAGATGTTAAAGGTGAAGTATTGGCCACGGTGCGAGGGGCTCAGCCGTGGGGAGTTGATGTGGTTGACGTGCGTATCACCCGTGTCGACTATGTGGAAGCGATCACGGAATCGGTATACCGTCGTATGGAGGCGGAGCGCAAACGTGTGGCCAACGAACTGCGCTCTACTGGTGCGGCGGAGGGCGAAAAAATCCGAGCCGACGCCGATCGCCAGCGCGAGGTCACTATCGCCAACGCCTACAGAGATGCGCAAAAAATCAAGGGTGAAGGTGATGCCGAGGCAGCGCATATCTACGGCGAGGCGTTTGGACGCGATCCGCAGTTTGCGCAGTTCTACCGAAGCCTAGACGCATACAAGGCGACTTTTAATAGCAAGAGCGACGTGATGGTGGTCGATCCTGCATCGTCCGATTTCTTTAAAATATTCCGCGGTGGCGCCTCTGGATCGGCCAAAAATAAGTGATCGACGTCAATGTGTTTTGGCTAGCGTTGGGGCTGGTGTTCGTGATCGAGGGATTGTTTCCCTTTGCCTCGCCCGCAGGGTGGAGGCGAATGTTTTTTCAAATCCTTCGACTCAATGACGGACAGATTCGCTTTTTCGCTTTGTGCAGCATATTGGGCGGCTTGATCGTGATTTGGTGGATGGTGGTCTGAAATCGTCACCCTAAGACCGGTAAAATCACGGTTTTAATAGCCTGCCATTTTTCCATGTCTGCCTGGGTCTTACCGGATCACATTGCCGATGTGCTGCCTTCCGAGGCACGCCATATCGAAGAAATACGTAGAGACCTGCTTGACGTGGCGCGTTGCTATGGCTACGAGTTGGTCATGCCACCGCTGCTGGAGCACCTGGAGTCACTCCTGTCTGGCGCCGGCGAAGCACTGGATTTGCAAACATTTAAGCTCGTCGACCAGTTGTCGGGCCGCATGATGGGTTTGCGCGCCGACAGCACCCCCCAAGTCGCCCGTATTGATGCCCATTTGCTCAACCGTGAGGGTGTTACCCGGTTGTGTTATTGCGGTCCTGTGATGCACACCAAGCCGGCCGCACCGCACGCTACCCGCGAACCCTTGCAACTGGGCGCCGAGATTTACGGTCATTCCGGTCTGGAAGCCGATTTAGAGATTTTGACCCTCGCTTTGGACGTAATGAAGGCGGCGCATGTCGACGCCATTGGGGTCGACATGGCCGACGCCCGAATCGTCCAAGCGCTACTCAAAGATTTGCACTTAGACGCTGACCGTCGCAAGCTGGTGCATGGCGCCTTGGCAGCGAAGGACGCCAGTGCGCTCAAAAGCCTTTTGCGCGATGCCCCTGCACCGACAGTTCACGCCTTGCTGGGCTTGCTGCAGTTGTATGGAGATGCGACGGTGCTTCAAGATGCCCGCAAGGTTCTGCCAGTATTGCCCGAGATCGAATTGGCCTTGACCCATTTGCAGTGGCTTGCCAGCCACATTGAAGGTGCAAGCGTGTCGTTTGATCTGGCGGACCTGCGAGGCTATTCTTATTACAGCGGTACCATGTTTTCGCTATATGCCCCTGGTGCGAGCGATGCATTGGCGCGCGGTGGGCGCTATGACGAAGTGGGCTCGGTGTTTGGGCGCAGGCGTCCGGCGGTGGGCTTTAGCCTCGATATCAAGGCATTGGCTGCCGTTGCCGCGGCCCGGCCCTTGCGGGCGGCTATACGTGCGCCCTGGGGTGAAGCCGCAGCGTTGCGCATGGCGATCGCGGCCTTGCGTCGGCAAGGCGAGACGGTCGTGTGTGTTTTGCCCGGCCATGAGAGCCAGGTTGATGAGTTCCATTGTGACCGTGAGCTAGTTTTGGCGAGCGGTCAATGGGTTGTACAAGTTATCTCTGAGAAATCCAAATGAATGCAACCAAAGGACGCAATGTCGTCGTCGTGGGTACCCAATGGGGGGACGAAGGCAAAGGCAAGTTGGTCGACTGGTTGACCGAAACTGCCCAAGGTGTGGTGCGTTTTCAAGGCGGCCACAACGCGGGTCATACCCTGGTCATCAATGGTGTTAAGACAGCCTTGCATTTGATTCCCAGCGGGATTATGCGTCCGAGTGTGAAGTGTTATATCGGCAATGGTGTGGTGCTATCGGCCGCTAAGTTGTTTGAGGAAATTGAAGGCCTTGAGAAGGTCGGCGTTGAGGTGCGTTCACGTTTGCGTATCAGCGAAGCTTGTCCCCTGATATTGCCGTTCCACGCCGCTTTGGACCAGGCCCGTGAGGCGGCCCGTGAGAAGAGTGGAAACGAAAAAATTGGTACTACCGGGCGTGGCATTGGACCAGCCTACGAAGACAAGATTGCACGCCGGGCGCTGCGAGTCCAAGACTTGAAGTACCCTGAACGGTTTGCCGAAAAGTTGCGTGAGTTGTTGGACCTGCATAACCATGTTTTGACCACGTATTTGGACTCTGCACAGTTTGACTTTGATGCGGCTTTGAAACCCTTTATGTCCAAGGGACGGGTGGAATTTGACGCGGTCTATACCCAGGCCATGCAACACGCCGAGTTGCTCAAACCCATGATCGCCGATGTCTCGCGCGAGCTCAACGAGGCGCATGCCAAAGGTGTCAATCTGCTGTTTGAAGGCGCCCAGGGAACCTTGCTTGATGTGGACCATGGAACCTACCCGTACGTAACCTCTAGCAATTGTGTTGCGGGCAACGCGGCAGCGGGCTCCGGCGTGGGGCCCGGCATGCTGCACTATATTTTGGGCATTACCAAGGCGTATTGCACGCGGGTGGGGGGAGGGCCTTTTCCGACCGAGCTCGAATGGGAAGTCGAAGGAACCCCTGGTTACCACATGAGCACCATTGGGGCAGAGAAGGGCGTAACAACCGGGCGCTCGCGCCGCTGTGGCTGGTTTGATGCGGCCTTGCTCAAGCGATCGGCGCAGGTCAATGGCCTCTCGGGCCTGTGTATTACCAAGCTCGACGTGCTCGATGGCCTGACCGAATTGAAGCTGTGCACCGGTTACGAGATGGATGGCGAAATATTAGACATTTTGCCGATGGGGGCGGATGACATTGCGCGGTGCAAGCCCATCTACGAGGTGATGGAAGGCTGGACGGACACCACAGTGGGTGTCACCCAATACGACCAATTGCCAGTGGCCGCGCGCTTGTACCTGCAGCGTATTGAGCAGGTCACGGGCGTGCCGATTCACATGGTCTCCACCAGTCCGGACCGAGACCACACCATCATGATGCGTCACCCCTATCTGGCGGACTGATCGGCGTGGGTTTTTAAGGTTAAATCGGGCTGTAGCCCTCGAATATATTGCGTAGGCCGCTATCATTACAGGAGCAACCCATGTTAACCGAAGACGGCAAGCACCTTTATGTGAGTTACGACGAGTACCACAGTCTGATCGAAAAGTTGGCGATCAAGATCCACCAGTCCGATTGGCAATTCGACACCATTTTGTGTCTGGCCCGCGGCGGATTGCGCCCCGGCGACATCTTGTCACGAATTTTTAACAAACCGCTGGCGATCATGTCGACCAGCTCCTACCGGGCCGACGCCGGTACGATGCAAGGCAACTTGGACATTGCACACTACATCACCACGCCCAAAGGCGAGATCGCTGGGCGTGTGTTGCTGGTCGATGACCTAGCCGACTCTGGCCATACCTTGGGCAGCGTCATCAACCGGCTGAAGAAAGACTACCCGCCGATTATTGAACTGCGCAGTGCGGTGATTTGGACCAAAGCCATGTCCATCTTCACGCCGGACTATTCAGTGGAGTTCTTGCCAACCAACCCCTGGATTCACCAGCCGTTTGAAAGCTACGACGCCCTGCGTCCGGAACAACTGATCCAAAAGTGGAGCGTGTGAGTCTGCGCAACGTTTACCTGGGTATGTCATGGCCGATATCAGTACCACGCTGATTCACCACCCATACGCCCCGCCCAACGGGTTTGAGGCGCCGCAGCCCGGCGTTTTTAAAGCGTCCACGGTGTTCTTCCCTACCGTTGCAGCCATGCGCCAGCGCGATTGGCAGGACCGGTCTGCATTTACCTACGGGTTGCATGGCACGCCTACTACCTACCTGTTAGAGCAGCGCCTTTGTAGCCTGGAAGGCGGTCGTCACTGCCTTCTGCTGCCCAGCGGGTTGGCCGCGCTGGCCTTGGTTGCGCTTGCAATGTTGAAGGCCGGAGACGAGGTGCTACTGCCTGACAACGCCTACAGTAATAACAAACCTTTGTTTGATGCCGAATTTAAAAGCTGGGGCATCACCTACCAGATATACGACCCGATGGACGTGGCTGATTTACAAGCCAAGTTCAGCGAACGTACCAGGCTTGTCTGGTTGGAGGCCGCTGGGTCGGTGACCCTGGAGTTTCCAGATCTGGTGGCCATGGTGCAGCTGTGCCGAGCCAATGGCGTACGGGTTGCCATCGACAACACCTGGGGCGCCGGGCTTGCCTTTAACCCATTTGATTTGTTACCGGGCACAGTGCCCACTTTGGGTGTAGATATTTCCGCCCATGCACTGACCAAATACCCCAGTGGCGGCGGTGATGTCTTGATGGGCAGCGTGATGACCCGTGACCCAGAACTGCACTCACAGTTGCAAAGCACCCATATGCGGCTGGGCTTCAATATTGGCGCCAATGATGCCGAGGCGGTCTTGCGTGCGCTACCCAGCATTGCCCTGCGCTACCGCGCCCACGATACGGCCGCCCGCGCTTTGGCCCTGTGGTGCCAGAGCCAAGCCCCGTTTGTACAGGTGCTTCATCCAGCATTACCGGGTTCGCCCGGCCATGCCTATTGGCGCGATGTGTGCAAGACCGAAGCGGGCGGGGCGGCCGGGCTTTTTAGCGTGGTCATTGCGCCCCACTTATCTCAGGCCAAGGTGGATGCATTTTGCGAAGCACTGCACTGTTTTCGTATTGGGTGGAGTTGGGGTGGGCCGGTGAGCTTGGTGGTGCCCTACAAACTCGCGTCCATGCGACGCACGTGGCCTGCCCACATTGCCCAAGGTACGGTGGTGCGTTTTGCCATTGGTCTGGAAGCCGTGGAAGACCTGCAAGCCGACCTTGCACAGGCGCTCCCCATTCTTGTGTGAGCCCGTGTTAACCTGAATAAGCAAGGGGCGACAAAGCACATCCATGCGGCATGGCTACGTGGTGCGGTTTGTTGGGTCAGCGCGCCATAGTCCTGCCGGTGAATGCGCCTGCAGTGGTACAGTGTCAGCAACTACAGAAAGATCATCTTGGCAACACCGAATTACGGATACGAGAAGCGTCAAAAAGAACTTGCCAAAAAGCAAAAGAAGGCAGAAAAGCTCAAAGAAAAAAATGACCGTAAGGTGCACGGTTTTGTCGATGAGCCAGATGCCCCTGAGGCCTCCGAATCGGAAGGCGCACAGCCTAGCGCGCCTGAGGCGTCCTAACGGCTCTGTAGCAGTTCTCCGGCCAGTTTTGCCATCGCTTGGATGTTTCGGCTTTGGGGGTTGATACCAATGGCCTGTGCGTACTGTGTGAAGTTGCGCTGCATGGATTGCAGGTATACCGGGTCGTAGTGAAGGGTCAGCAGTTCCTGCACCACATTCTCCACAGCGCCCCTTTGAACCTGCTCCTTCCAGGCCTCGATCACCACTTTTCCGCGAATGCTGGTTAAAGCGTCCAGTCGTTCGCAAAAATGCGCGCTGTCTTTGACAAAAAAATCATAGTCTTCCATCAACAGGGCAACACGCTCTGAAAGCGGCAGAGTCAAATCCAAGCAGGGGCTAGCGCGCATGCGCTCTACCAAGGCGGTGGGGATGGCCACGTTACCCACCTTTTTGCTCTCGCTTTCAACATACACCGGGCGCTGCGGGTCAAATTGCCGCAGAGCATCCCACACCAGGGTGTCAAAACGTTTTTGGGTGGGCTGGGGCGTGCCGGGAATAGCGCCCAGCACTGAACTGCGGTGGTTGGCCAGGCCTTCTAAGTCCAGCACCTGCGCCCCTTGGGCCGCTAAGGCATGCAAAAGGCGTGTTTTGCCGGACCCGGTGGTGCCACACACCACACGAAAGTGGAGGCGCTCTGCCTGCTGCGGGATGTCCAGCAGCATCGCAGCCCGAAATGCCTTGTAGCCACCTTCCACCAAGGTGACCCTAAAGCCGATTTGGTCCAGAATCAACGACAGTGAGCCACTGCGCTTGCCACCCCTCCAGCAATAAGTCAGGGGTTTCCAGTCTCTGGGCTTGTCGATCACCTCGCGCTCAATGTGGCTTGCGATGTTGCGCGCAGCCAGGGCGGCGCCCCGCTTCTTGGCTTCAAACTGGTTGACTTGTTTGTACATCGTGCCAATGAGGATGCGCTCTTCGTTGTTCAGCGTGGGCCAGTTGGCCGCGCCGGGCAGGTGGTCTTCATCAAACTCACCTTCACTGCGCGCGTCGATGACGGTGTCGAAGGTATTTAATAGGCGCAGCACCTCTGCGGCTGGCATGGGGGTCAAACTCATTTGATCAATTTCTTAACGCTGGGCCACACGGTGTCCAGAATAATGGGGTGGGCCGCTTCGGTGGGGTGGATACGGTCTTTTTGAAAGAGGCGCGTGGGGTCCGGGCCATCAGCTACCCCTTTGAGGAGAAAGGGCACCAGCAGGGCTTGGGTTTCTTTGGCAACGGCTGAGTAGATCGCTGCAAAGCGCTCGGCATAAGTCCGCCCGTAGTTGGGCGGCATCTCCATACCCAGCAGCAGCACTTTTGCGTTGACGGCCTGTGCGGCACGCACCATGGCAAGCAAGTTGTCTTGCGTCATTTGCAGGGACAGGCCACGCAGGGCATCGTTGCCCCCTAGTTCAATGATGACTGCGGTGGGCTGGTGGGTTTTGAGCAATGCAGGCAGCCGCGATCGCCCCCCTGACGTAGTGTCACCACTGATGCTGGCGTTGACGACCTTGGCCGTGCTCTTCTCCGCAGCTAAGCGCTGCTCCAGCAGGGCCACCCAGCCACTGCCCCGTTTGAGGCCGTATTCCGCGCTCAAGGAGTCGCCAACCACCAAAATGGTCGTGGGGGCTGACTTGCTCCACGCATGGATGGGGCGCGATAGCCCCGCCACAGCGGCGCCTACCGCAAGCGCGTTAAAGTGTCGTCGATTCAAAAAGGGCCCCATGACTGATTCCATTATTTCTGTTGAACATGTCTGCAAGTCGGTAACCGACTCGACCGGGACCTTGGAAATTCTGCAAGACATCGATTTTGCACTCAATGCCCAAGAGACAGCGGCCATTGTCGGTGCATCGGGTTCTGGCAAAAGCACCTTGCTGTCCATCATCGCGGGTTTGGATACCCCCACTAGCGGTACGGTTCGGCTGGCCGGTGTTGATTTGTTCAGCATGGACGAGGACGCACGTGCGGCCTTGCGGGCCCGCAAAGTCGGTTTTGTGTTTCAAAGTTTTCAGTTGTTGGGCAACTTAACCGCGCTGGAGAACGTCATGCTGCCGCTGGAATTGGCCGCCCGCAAAGACGCCCGCAAGGTTGCCACCGAGATGCTCGACCGCGTGGGGCTTTCGTCGCGCCTAGGGGCCTACCCCAAGGTGTTGAGTGGTGGTGAGCAGCAGCGGGTCGCCCTGGCCCGCGCATTTGTGGTGCATCCGGCGGTGTTGTTGGCCGATGAGCCCACGGGCAGCCTAGACTTTGCCACCGGCGAAAAAATCATGGAACTGATGTTTGAGCTGAACCGCGAGCAGGGCACCACGCTCGTCTTGGTGACCCACGACCGCGCCATTGCGGACCGTTGCCAGCGGCGCATCACCATTGAGGCAGGGCGGGTGGCGCGATAATCGCCGCATGTCATCATCTAAAGTACTTTTTGGCTTTCACGCCTTGGGTGTGCGGCTCAAAACCGCACCGCAGTCCATTATCGAGCTGTATTTCGAGCCTAGTCGGCGTGATGCACGCATGCGCCAGTTCTTGGAAAAAGCGGGCGAGGCCGGCATCAAGCTGATTGAGTCCGACGGCGAACGCCTGTCCAAGATGTGCGGTGGCCACGGCCACCAGGGTGTGGCGGCGCGGGTGCAGGCCATTGCCCAAGTGCATTCGCTCGATGAACTGCTTGAGAATCTGGAGGCAGCCAATTTGGCCCTGCCGCCCGAACAACGCACGCCGCCTTTGATCTTGGTGCTCGACGGTGTGACCGACCCGCACAACCTAGGTGCTTGCCTGCGTGTGGCCGATGGTGCGGGTGCCCATGCGGTGATCGCACCCAAGGACCATGCGGCCGGTATCAATGCCACGGTGGCTAAAGTGGCCAGTGGGGCGGCGGAGACGGTGCCGTACTTCATGGTGACTAATTTGGCGCGCACGCTCAACGAGCTAAAGGAGCGCGACATCTGGATCATTGGCACCAGCGATACGGCGCCCAATACCCTGTACCAGACTGATTTAAAAGGGCCTGTGGCTTTGGTGTTGGGTGCCGAAGGCGCAGGTATGCGCCAACTCACGGCCAAAACCTGTGATGCCTTGGTCAGCATTCCCATGAAAGGGGCGGTGGAGAGCCTGAATGTGTCCGTGGCCAGCGGCGTGTGTTTGTACGAGGCGCTGCGCCAGCGCAGCTGATGCTGTAAATAAGTCGATTGCCATTCTGTCGGTGGTTTGTGTTGTTCTATTGACCGGCATGGGCCTGTACCTGCTGCCGTTGCAACCCAATATGGTGGCGCTCCAAATCCTCGTGTTCACCCCGGCGGATTTTCATTCCATTTTGAATGCTTGGGGCCCGCAAGGGGTGCAGCGGTTTCGCAACCACCTGCCGGTGGATGGCTTCTTTTTGCTGTGCTACGGCGCGCTGGGTTACTTGCTGGTGGTGCAGACGGGATTGTTTTCACAGTGGCGCCGAGCGGCGCGCACGGCTGTGTCGTTGATGCTGCCCGTTGCTGCGGCCTTCGACGCGGTGGAGAATTTACTGCAATGGTATTTAAGTGCATTGCAGACCCCTACCGATCCGCTGTGGTATGCACTCAGCGGCACTGCATCGATGCTCAAGTGGCTGCTGATCGTGCTGTTCCTAGCCAGTTGCACCCTTGCACGCCTCCACAGAAAGAGTTGAGTTTCGCCGTTGCGCTGAGTTGTGCTGGGCAGGGCTTCGCTCACACCCAACCTAAAGCGCCCAGCAGCGCGCCAGCCCCCAGCAGCCACAGAATGTGAATTTTCGTGCGCCAGAGTAGGGCTGCACAGGCCCCGGAGAGCAGCCACAGGCGCAGGTGGTGGTCCAGTGCCGCTTGGCTACTCGCCATGATCCAACCCGTGGCGACCAAAAGCGCAATCACGACGGGTGCCATACCTTGTTTGAAAGCACGCACGGCCCGCAGTTGGCGGTTGGTGTGTGCCCAGCGCGCCGCCAGAAAGGTGAGCGTCGTGCTTGGCAGCATCATGCCCAGCATGGCGATACCCGCACCCAACGTTGCCATGGGCCATGCAAGATACCCCGCAGCGAGCCCGCCGGCCGCATTCAAGCCTACATGCCAGCCCGCTAATGCCACGAATAACACATTGGGCCCTGGGGTCACCTGCGCCAGTGCGATGGATGCGTTGAATTGGCCATCGGTCAGCCACGCCTTGTCCTGGACCAGGTATTGGTGCATTTCCGGCGCTGTGGTGATGGCTCCGCCAATGGCCATCAGGGACAGCGACATAAAGTGAACCAACAGGCTCAGCCAGTCGGCACTGGTAAAGGAATGCATCATGGGTGGTCTTTTGCGGCAGCCCCTTGGGTCAAATGGGCCATCTGCGCCAGTTGCCGGTAGGCCCACGCACACGCGGTCCCGCCAATACCCAGCAGAACCCACACCAGCGGCACATGGAATAAGGCAATGGCGACAAAGCTGGCCACCGCCACTGCCCTGCATATCCATTGGCCCATCACGTTGGTCTTCAGGGCGCTGATCAGCTTCAAGCCGGTGGCGCCGATGAGTCCGGCTGCTACGGCTGCGATACCGTGCAGTGCCCCTTGCACCACCGGCGTATCTGCGGCGCTCCCAACCAGGGCTACCAATGCCAGTGCGATCAGCAGGGGGAAGGTGAGCATGCCCGCCAATGCACTCAGCGCCCCGGCCAGACCAAAGTAGCGGTCACCAATCATCAGCGACAGGTTTACGACATTGGGGCCAGGCAGAATCTGGGCGACCGCCCATTCATTGAGAAATTCTTCGCGGCTGAGCCACTGCTTCTTCTCGACCAACTCGTTTTGCACAATGGCCACCACACCACCAAAGCCCTGTAGCGCCAGGAAAGAGAACGACCAAAATAGGTCGGCCTTGGAGCGGGGGCGGTTGGTGGGCATCGTGAAATTAAATGGTGTTTTAGGCTTCTAGCCCTCATGCTTATTGCGCAAGCAGCTGCGATTTTGATAGCAATTTAGTTGCTGGAGGTTGGGTGGCATAGCGTTTTGCGCAGGTCAAGGAGGAGCCCGCAAAGCGGGTGGGGGACACAGAGCAAAGCGCTGTGCCACCCAACCTCTTAGGCCGCCTTTTTTCGTCGCGTTGGTTTAGCCTTGGTGCTGGTGCTGGCTTCCTTGGGGGTTTCGTGTGCGCCTAAGCCCAAGGCCGTTTCCAACTCGACGATGGCGTTGTGGGTGTAGTCCAGCATGCGCTGCAGAGCGGGCACCGAGCGGCGGCAGGCAATGTAGCCAAAGCCCAGGCGGTCGCGGTAACCGCTGATGGTGATGTTCAGCGCCAAGTAGTGGGTGGGTATAGACACCGGGTACACCTCGTCTAGGTGCGCACCATTGAGGTACAGCGCATCTTTGGTGCCAGGCACGTTGGAGATCACCAGGTTGAAGGGTGGATACTTCTCGGCGGAGCCCGTCACCATGCCAATGCCCATGGGCGAAATGGAGGAGATGCCATGGGCCATTTTTTGCAAGCGTGGCATTTTAATGAGCTTGTTTTTCGCCTCGGCGGTGGACGCCACAATACGCTGCAGGCGTTTGAGCGGGTCGGCAATATGGGTAGCTAGATTAGCCAACAGCACTGACACTTGGTTGCCACCCACATCCGTTTCCCCGTGCAGCGATACCGGCACCATGGCAATGAGGGGCTTCTTAGGCAGCTTGTTTTGCGCGGCCAAATACTCCCGCAGCGCGCCCGCACAAATGGCCAGAGTCACATCGTTCACGGTAGCGCCTGCCGCCGCGCCAATGTGTTTGAGGCGGGCGAGCGAATACGATTGCGAAGCAAACCGCCTGGAGCCCGAAATTTCCACGTTAAAGGGTGTGCGCGGGGCTTGAAACGGCAGTGCCGCTGTACTTTTGGTATAGCCGCCACGCAGGGTATCCCACAGCCCGCTGCCCACGCCCGGCAGTATTTCTTTGCCCGCCCTGGCCACGTTGCCCAATTGCGTGAGCAGGCTGGGAGGCGCTGCCTTGATGCGCGCAGAGGGCAGGTGTGCAAAGGTTTGTGCCCATAGTGGCGGTTTGCGTTCGGTGGTATTGAGCGACAGGCTCTTGGTCATCATCTTGGCACCACTGACACCGTCGACCAGCGCGTGGTGCATCTTGGTGTAGACGGCGAATCGCCCGCCGGGTAGCCCCTCTATGACATAACACTCCCACAAGGGGCGGTTACGGTCCAGCAAGTTGCCATGTAAGCGCGACACCATGGCCAGCAATTCGCGAATGCGTCCGGGCCGGGGCAAGGCCAAGTGGCGCAGGTGGTAGTCCAGCTCAAACTCGTTGTCTTCTTCCCAATACCACAGGCCCATGCGCAAAACGGGACGCAGATTGAACGGCGCCACGGCTTGGGGGCTCTTGTTCCAGCCGGCCAGCAAATGGGTTACAAAATCAGGCCCCGCGTCCGCCGGAGGCGTGTAAATATTCAACCCGGCTACGTGCATGGGCTGGTTGCGGGTTTCCATCCACAGGAAGGCGGAATCGGTCGGGCTGAGTGCGTGCATGGTGAAAAGTTCGGTCAGTGTTGATGGGTGTGTGTCCGCATCATCGCCCAAAAATGCGCCCTGCAGCAAGGCGCCGACTGACCTGGTTCTCTAAAAACCGTCGCACTGGCGACTGGTATTACGCGGCTTGCCCAACCACGCGGTAACGGTCGCTGTGGTCTTGCAACCATTGAACTGCATTGGATGTGTCGTGTTGACGGGGGTGAAAGTCAGGGGCCTGGTAGGCCTTCCACATGGGGATGGAGCCTCGGACCATTCCGTCTTTGGCAAACAGCAGTTGGTAAGCGCTGCGCCATGTGCTCCACCGAAACAAGGCTTTGTCATGCCACAGGTTTCGGATGGTTTGGCGGGTGATATCCATTGCAAAGGTGATCGTCACATACCGCAGCAGGCCCAGGCGCCAGCGTTCTCCACCGCCCAGGGCCTTGTAGATGTCAAATGCGGTGCTGCAGTGTTCAGCCTCTTCCGCGGCATGCCACATCCACAAGGTTTGGAGCCGTTGTTCTGCGCCCTGAAACGCCTCGGGGTGGCGAAACAGCCAATCCGCAAAAATGGCGGTCAGATGCTCTGTGGCGGCAGTGGCGGCCACATGGATACGCACATCGCGGTGGGCGTTGGTCTTTAGGCGCAGGGTCGTGCGCCGCTCTAAGGCGTTGTCAAACCCCATCGCAGCCAAGTGGCCATTAAACAGGGCATGGATACGCCGGTGCGTGGCCTCCTGCCCCACAAAACCCTGCACCTCGGGGGCAAAGCGCTGCTGCGCGTGGGCCGGCAGTAGCTGCAGCCCCGCACGCACCGAGTCCATAAAGTATTGCTCGCCGACCGGAAAACTCATCGACAAGGCACTGAAAAATGCAGACCGAAACGCGTCGCCGCCGTTCCAGCGGGGTGCAAATGGAGGGGTCAGGTCGATTAACAGTTTGCGAACCACCAATTCGGTCATTTGCTGTCTCCTTCAATTTCCGTAAATTTCCTTCAATGGGTCTGCGCCATTGGCTGCGCCTGGCTAGGTGCGAGATTTGCTAGTTGCGAACAAATCCATGCAATAGGTTTTGGCTCCCAACACAGTTGCATGTGGGCAATGCCTTCAAACACTGTGGTGGGAACGCCCGGCAAAATTTGCGGACTTTGCGGGTAAACAATGTTGTCTTGTGCTGCCAGTGCAACCCGTATCAACGCTCGTGTGGCCTCTGATTCACTGGCCGCCAATTCGGTCAGCCAGGCGCTCTTCCAAAGCATTTGCCGCCCGTTGGGTGTCATTGGACGAGCGTCGATCTGGGTGCCAGCATGGGGGCTGCCCAGAGTGAGAACCCGTGCAACCTTGTCGGTGCCATGTTGGCGCATCCACGCTCGGATGGCAACGCCGCCCATGCTATGCCCCACCAATGCGACTTGGGTTGTGCCGGTCTGTTTGCACAGGCCTGTTACTGCCGCGTCAATGATCGGTGCGTAACGGTCAATGGACGTAAACAGCGGCTCTAGGTCCACCGCCAAAACCGTGTGTCCAGCTGCCCGCAGGGCGCGGGCGACATCGTCCCAGGTTCGGTGGTTGCACATGTAGCCATGCACCAAAACTACAGGTACCTTTGGTGACGCCGCAGGTGCTGTGGGTGCCAGCACGCGTGGTGTACCCCAAGTCCAGGGTTGGCGTAACAAAAACACATGCACACCCGCGAGGTATTCCCGAAGCAGCGGGCTCCACCACGCGTTGGCCGATTCATCTGTTCTCGACTTAAACATGCTCACGCTAACGATCAAGAAGAGGGTCACAAAGGGCGCCAGAGCAGCGAGCAAGTACGCCACCCACACTGGGCTAATGTCCCATCGCACCAAGCCATACCCAACAACAGCACCGGCCATACAAAGTACAAAAATGATCCGACGAAGCAGGCGCGCAAGCATGGGAGGACGTTCTTAGCTTGCGGCCGGTGTGCGCGCAATAAATTCGGCAATCTGACGGGCCAGCTCAGGCCCTTTGTCTTCTTGCAGAAAATGCCCGGCACCGTGCGTAATGCTGTGGGCCTGGCCCTGCGCGCCAGGGACCCATTTCTGAAACACTTTCTCACCGCCCCGGGTAATCGGGTCGCGGCTGCTGAACAGGGTTAAAAAGGGCTTGTTCCATTGCTTCAAAACCTCCCAGGCTTGCTCATTGCGCTCGCGCTCGGGGTCGTTGGGGCTGGTGGGTACAAAGGTGGGGAACAGGCGCGCTGCCTTTTGGTACTTGGATGAGGGGAAGGGCGCGTCGTAGGCGGCTTGCTCTTTGGCGGATAGCTTGTGCGCGCAGCCCGAATTGACGATACGTCCGATAGGAAACCAGGGGCTAAAACGTGCAAAAGCCCGCCACAACGCAAAGACTTTGGGTATATTTTTTTGGACCCCGGTGGGTAACCCGCCATTGGCCAGCACCACCCGCGCGAATCGATCTGGGCTGTGGGTCACCATACGCAAGCCTATGAGCGAGCCCCAGTCTTGGCAAAACAGCGTGGTGTTTTGTAGGTTCAACTGCGCCATCCAGGCGGTCATCCATTGCACATGGTTGTGGTACGAGTAGTCGCTATTGCGCGATGGCTTGTCTGACCGGCCAAAGCCCACCAAATCGGGCGCAATGACCCGGTAACCCGCTGCCACCAAGCCGGGAATCATCTTGCGGTACAGGTAAGACCAGCTCGGTTCGCCATGCATCAGCAGCACCGGCGGTGCGTCGCGTGGGCCTTCGTCGATGTAGGCAATGCGCAGTCCGTTGGGGTGCTGCGGGCCGCCTAGGTCGAGGTAATGCGGCGTGTAGGGGAAGTCAGGCAGATGGGCAAAGCGCGCGTCTGGTGTGCGCAGTACCCGTGCCTTGTCAATGTTAGGAAGGTTTTGCATGGGATTGGCGCCTTAAGTAGTTGCTCATAGCGGTTAACCATCCCGAGGCGCGGGTGGGGAACAGGCGGTACAAAAAGTCGAGTAGTTTGGCGTCGCTACCAATGAGCACGCGGGTTTTGCCATGCTCCATGGCGGCGATGATGGTTTGCGCCGCCTGGGCCGGTGTGGTGCGGGCCACCTTGGTGAAATGGTCACGCATGTCTTGGTCCGAGTCGGCCACCATGGATGCATCGGTAATACGGGCTTTGTTGGCAATGTTGGTTTTGATACCGCCTGGGTGTACACACAGCACACCCACGGTGCTGCCCTTGAGTTCTTCACGCAGCGCGTCGCTAAACCCGCGCACGGCGGCTTTCGATGCGTTGTAAATACTTTGGGTGGGCATAGACACCATGGCAAAAATGCTAGAAATATTGACTAAGAGCGCGTCGGGCTTTTGGCGCAACTGCGGCAAAAACGCCTGACAGCCATGCACCACGCCCCAGAAGTTGATGTTCATGATCCAGTGGGCGTCTGCGGTTTTCAGCTTCTCCACCGGCGCAACCAGCGCGACCCCGGCGTTGTTGATCAACACATCGGCCCCACCCAGGCGCTCTTGTGCAGTGACGGCTAGGGCGTAGATGGCTGCTTCATTGCCCGTATCGGCCACCGCACCGCTGCAATCACAGCCCTGTTGCACCAACCGCGCCACCACCTTTGCCAGACCAGCGGCATCAATGTCGCTGAGCAGCAAGCGTGCACCCCGCTGGGCCAGTGCCATGGCCAGGGCTTCGCCGATGCCGGACGCCGCGCCGGTGATAACCACCGCCTTGCCTTTGAATGTTCGCATGGTGGGGTAGGTCCTCAGTATGGTGTTGGTGGATAGGTGCTGTGGCGATGGTCGTTAATACGCCGGCTGGTGTTGCCGGATTGCAGCCTTGACCGCATCGGTCAGCACAAAACCATCACCAAACTTCGCGGCGAGCTCGGCTGCACGGGCCTCAAATGCTGTTTGCCCCATGCCGTAGATGAACTGCATGGCACCACCCGTCCAGGCTGGGAAGCCAATGCCAAAGATGGAGCCGATGTTGGCATCGTGCACGCTGGTGAGCACGCCCTCTGCCAAACAGCGTGCCGTTTCCACCGCTTGGCGGTAGAGCAGGCGGTCTTTGAGGTCTGTGATTGTCCACTGGGCATCGGCCTTCTCATACAGCGGCTGCAACTGGGACCACAAGAATTTCTTGCTACCTTTTTTGGCATCTTCTGCACTGGGGTACTCATAGAAGCCTGCACCGCCCGCGCGGCCCGGGCGCTGGTGTTTGCGCACCATCTCGGCCACCAGCAACTCACCAGGGCTTGCGACATAGGCTTTGCCCTCGAGCTCAAAGTCGACACGGGTTTGCTCCATCACATGCAGGCTTAGTGTGAGTGCGGTTTCATCTAGCACCGCCAAGGGGCCAACCGGCATACCGCATTGGGTACCGGCATTTTCAATAGCGGCAGCGGGAATGCCTTCGCCGACCATGGCCACACCTTCCATCACAAAAGTCCCAAACACGCGGCTGGTAAAAAAGCCGCGCGAATCGTTGACCACAATCGGCAGCTTACCCAGGGCCTGTACATAGTCATAAGCACGGGCCACAGTCTCGTCGTCGGTTTGCTGGCCACGGATGATTTCTACCAGCTTCATTTTGTCCACGGGGCTGAAGAAGTGGATACCGATGAACTTCTGGGGTGCTGCGCTAGCAGTAGCCAGGCCGCTGATAGGCAGGGTGGAGGTGTTGGAGGCAAAGAAGCCACCCGGCGCCAGCATCGGCTCCGATTCTTGTGTGACCTTGGCCTTGAGTTCGCGGTTCTCAAACACCGCTTCAATGATCAGGTCGCAGCCTTTCAGGTCTTCAGCCGAGCCCGTGGGCTGGATGCGGTCCAGAATAGTTTGCTGCGCCTCTGCGGTCATGCGGCCTTTGCTGACGCGGCTCTGGGTGAGTTTGGCGGTGTAGCTTTTGCCCAGGTCGGCTTTCTCTTGGCTTACATCTTTGAGCACCGTGGCAATACCCCTGCTGGCCTGCGCGTAGGCAATGCCTGCACCCATCATGCCCGCGCCCAGCAGGCCCACTTTGGTGGGTTTGAATTTGGCAACACCACTGGGGCGGCTCTGACCGCTTTTGATGGCGTTGAGGTTGAAGAAAAAGGTGTTGATCATGGCTCGGGCGTTGGTGCCGGTCATCAACTGGGCCAACGCACGGCTTTCCAGACGCAGCGCGGTTTCGATGTCCACCTGCAGGCCTTCAACCATGCAGGCCATGATGGCCTCTGGTGCAGGGTACAGGCCGCGCGTTTGCTTCTTGATCATGGCGGGAGCCACGGCCAGCATTTGCGCGACGGCGGGGCTGGAGGGCAAACCGCCCGGAACCTTGTAGCCTTTGACCTCCCAGGCGTGCTGGGCGGCTGGGTTGGAGGCAATCCAGGCTAGCGCTTTGGTGCGCATCTCGGTCTGGGCGCTGTCGCCGGGGGGCACTAAGTCGTGTACCAAGCCCAGGGCTTTGGCTTCAGACGGGTTGAATAACTTGCCTTCCACCAAGTAGGGCTGCGCGCCCATCAGCCCCAGGTGGCGGGTCATCTTGGTCACACCACCGGCACCAGGCAAGAGGCCCAGGGTGACTTCGGGCATGCCGAATTGGATTTTTTTGTCGTCCACGGCAATGCGGTGGTGGCCGACCAGCGCCACTTCCCAACCGCCTCCCAATGCGGTGCCGTTGAGCAGGCTGACCACGGGCTTGCCCAGCGTTTCGATAGCACGGAAGTTCCTTTTGAGGCGCTCAATTTCCACGTAAACGCGCGGTGCATCGGCGGCGGTGAGCCGCATGGTGCCTTTGAGGTCGGCCCCGGCAAAGAAGGAGCTTTTGGCCGAAGCGAGCACGATGCCTTTGATCGCGTCTTTGTTCTGCAGCACTTGCGCTGTGACGGCAGCCATGTCCTCTTGCCACTGCAGGCACATGGTGTTGACGGGGGAGTTGGGCTCGTCAAAGGTGATGGTGGCGATGCCGTCGACCAAGGAATATTGGATGGTTTTCATGGTGAAAATGCTATAAATTAGTGAGCTGCTTGCGCAATGAATACGAGGGCTAGAGGCCTAAAAGGCTTATATTCTTTCGACAATGGTGGCAATACCCATGCCGCCACCCACGCACAGCGTGGCCAGCCCGTAGCGCAGCTTGCGGCGGTGCAACTCGTCAATCAGCATGCCCAAAATCATGGCGCCGGTAGCACCCAGTGGGTGGCCCATGGCGATGGCGCCGCCGTTGACGTTCACCTTGTCATGCGGCACGTTCATCTCTTTCATGAAGCGCATCACCACGGCGGCAAAGGCTTCGTTCACTTCAAACAGGTCAATGTCGTCGATGGTCAGTCCCGCCTTGGCCAGCGCCTTGCGCGTGGCGGGCATGGGGCCGGTGAGCATGATGGTCGGGTCGGCACCGCTCAGGGCGGTGGCCACGATGCGGGCACGCGGCGTCAGCTTGTGGGCCTTTGCGGCGGCTTCACTGCCAACCAAAACGGCAGCCGCGCCGTCCACAATGCCCGATGAATTTCCGGCGTGGTGGATGTGGTTGATGCGCTCCACCTGAGGGTAGCGGGTGAGGGCCACTTGGTCAAAACCCATGCCGCCCATTTGCTCGAAGGCTGGCTTCAAGCCTGCTAGACCTTCCAGCGTGGTGCCGGGTTTGATAAATTCATCGCGGCCAAGAATGACCTGCCCGATGCTGTCCTTCACGGGGACGATAGAGCGGTCAAAGTAACCGGCGGCCTGTGCGGCAGCCGCCCGCTTTTGCGACTCCATTGCAAACGTGTCAACATCGGTGCGGGTAAAGCCGGCTAAGGTGGCGATCAGGTCAGCGCCAATGCCTTGGGGTACAAAGGCGGTCGCCGAGTTGGTCTCAGGGTCCATTGCCCAGGCGCCGCCGTCCGAGCCAATGGGCACGCGGCTCATGCTCTCTACGCCGCCCGCCACCACCAGATCTTCCCAGCCCGAGCGCACTTTTTGTGCGGCCATGTTGACGGCTTCCAGGCCTGAGGCGCAGAAGCGGTTGATCTGAACACCCGAACACCGAAAATCCCAACCCGCCTTGAGTGCGGCCACCTTAGGCAGCACCGCACCCTGGTCACCCACGGGGGAGACCACACCCATCACCACGTCGTCCACGCAGGCGGTATCGAACTGGTTGCGCTGCTGCAAATCGGTCAACAGCCCGGCCAGCAGGTTGACGGGCTTGACCTCGTACAGGCTGCCGTCTTTTTTGCCTTTGCCGCGCGGGGTGCGGATGGCGTCAAACACAAATGCTTCGGTCATGGGGTCTCCAATGGGTGTCAAGTAGATAGGTCAGTACGTCGATTTTGGTTTTGAAGTATATTCTTTTCGCCAAGCAAACGCTTTTTATAAATCAATTTAACGCCTATCGAGAGACACACCATGATTGAAAGAACCCTTTTCTCCGCTGACCACGAATCGTTTCGCGACAGCTTTCGCAAGTTTGTCGAGAAAGAAATTACCCCCTTTCACGCTGATTGGGAGGACCAAGGTTATGTCGCGCGAGAGGTGTGGAACAAGGCCGGAGAAAACGGTTTTTTGTGCATGACCATGCCCGAGGAATACGGCGGCTCTGAGGCAGATAAACTGTATTCGGTGATCCAAATGGAAGAGGTGGCCCGCGCGGGGGTCACTGGCATCGGCTTCAGCCTGCACAGCGAAATCGTGGCACCCTACATCCTGCACTACGGAACAAAGGAGCAAAAAGCCAAGTACCTGCCCAAACTGGCCAGTGGCGAGATGATTGGTGCTATCGCTATGAGCGAGCCTGCGGCGGGCTCAGACCTGCAGGGCATTAAAGCCACCGCCATCGCACAGCCAGATGGCAGCTACTTGCTCAACGGCAGCAAGACTTTCATCACCAATGGCTGGCATGCCGATTTGGTCATTGTGGTCGCCAAGACCAACCCCCAAGCGGGCGGCAAAGGCACCAGTCTGCTGTTGGTAGAGCGCGGCATGCTTGGCTTTAGCGTGGGCCAGCGCCTAAAGAAAATGGGCATGAAAGCCCAGGACACCTCCGAGCTGTTTTTTGACAACGTGAAGCTCGGCCCCGAGCACCTGCTGGGCGGTGCCGCGCATTTGAACAAAGGCTTTATTTGCCTGATGGAGCAGCTACCTTGGGAGCGGCTGCAAATTGCCATTGGCGCAGTGGCGGCAGCGCAAGCGGCGATTGACTGGACCGTGGACTATGTAAAAGAGCGCAAGGTGTTTGGCCAGCCGGTGGCTGCTTTCCAGAACACCCGCTTTAAGCTGGCCGAGTTACAAACCGAAGTGCAAGTGGCTAGGGTGTTTGTCGATAAATGCTGTGAGCTAATCTGCCAAGACAAGCTCGACACCGCCACTGCCAGCATGGCCAAGTACTGGACCACCGACTTGCAATGCAAGGTGATGGACGAGTGTGTGCAGCTGTTTGGCGGCTACGGCTACATGTGGGAATACCCCATTACCCGCGCCTATGCCGATGCACGGGTGCAGCGCATATACGGTGGCACCAACGAGATCATGAAAGAAGTGATCACGCGGGCAATGGGGCTGGGCGCTAAATAAGCGCCTACTTGCTGGCAGCCGGTGCAGGAACGGGGGCTACCACAGGTGCTGGCGCTGGTGCCGGTGCTACGGCCGGTGCGGGTGTCGCAATGGCCGCCGAAACTGCAACAGCCGCTGCTTCTGCGCCAGCCTGTGGCGCAGGGGCCGCCTTAGGGGAGGTCTTCTTGATGTAGGCGTCTAAGGTTGCCAACAGGTTGCGTTGCCTTGCCATGTCGCGCGCCAGGCTTTGGGCCGTCGCTTTGTCTGCGCCGCTCAAGGGCTGTTCTTTCATGAACTGCGCCCAGGTGGCGCGGTCTTCCGCCAAAGATGAACTACCTTCCGACAACAGGTACAGCGCATAGGCGACCACGCGGTTGCCCGCAACCCCTGTTCCGGTGGCGTACAAAATACCCAGGTCATTGCGCGCACCCAGGTGGCCTTGATCGGCCGCCAAGCGCAGCCAGATGACCGCTTCCTTCAGGTCTGGCGCCACCACGCCTCGGCCTTTGCGGTAGATGGTGGCCAGTTCAAACTGCGCATCGGCATCGCCTTGCTCGGCGGCTTTGCGAAACCACTTGGTGGCCTCTTTTTCGTCGGGACGCACGCCGTCGCCCTTGGTGTACATGTCGCCCAGCATGGCCTGTGCGGATGCATTGTTTTTTTCGGCCGCCATTTTTAGCCACTTGGCGGCTTCTTTGTATTTTTTGTTAACACCTTGGCCGATGTAGTAGGCCATGCCCAAGGCGTACTGGGAGCTGGCGTCGCCCTTGTCGGCAGCGGTGCGGAACCACCGGACGGCTTCTTCATAGTCTTGGGACACGCCTGCGCCCGCCCGGTACATTTGGCCCAGGTTAAATTGGGCTTGGGCCTGACCCTGGTCGGCGGCTTGGCGGTACCACTTGACGGCTTCTTGGTTGTTGACTGGCACACCCTGGCCAATGCGGTACAAATTGCCCACGATGAACTGCGCGTCGGCACTGCCTTGATGCGCCGCTTGGAGGTACCACTTGGCGCCCTCTTTGTCGTCCTGGGCAACACCCAAGCCCAACAGGTACATATTGGCTAAATTGCCCTGCGCGCGTATATCGCGCTGGTCGGCTGCGCGGCGGTACCATTTCAGCGCCTCAGCGTAGTCCCGTGGCACACCCATGCCGTAGTTGTACATATAGCCCAGCGCATTTTGCGCGCGCGGGTTGTCTTGCTCGACCGACAATCGGAGCCACTTCAGTGCCTCTGGGTAGTTCACCGGGACACCGTTTCCGAAGGCGTACATCAGCCCGACATAGGCCTGCGCTTTGGCATCATTTCGATTGGCCAGTGGCAGTAATTCGGCTAGCGCGCCGGCGTAGTTTTGCGTATCGTAGGCTTCTACGCCTTCGTTGGTGCCAGCGGTGGCAGCGATGGGGATAGCCGCGCAGGCCAAGCAAAGGGCCAATGCAAGAGGGCGTAGAGTAGGAGTCATGGTGTTGTTCGGTCCAGTGTGTTGAGTTAGTTTTTTTTGTGGCTACCGACACAGTGCGCCGCACATTCCAAAACGCACGGATCACCTGACGTCGCCGAAGACATTGTCCCATGGGCGATTTCTGAGGGCAGCGGGCGTATTTTAATTCGGGTGGCCCAAAAACACCAACTTTGCCGTGTCGCCAAGGGGCAGTGGCACGCAGGCTTTAGCGGTACCGTTCGCCCCACAAAGTGGTCCAGTGGTGCAGGGCAGTGGTTAGGCCTTGTGCGTCACTGGGGCCCGACAAGGCCGGCAAGTGCAGTGTCGCCGCCGCATCGGTCAACGCCCGCTGCGCGGCTTGTGCGCTGCTGGTGTCGATGGCGCGGGCGCCATTTTGTTTGGAGAGCTTTTCGCCATTGGCACCCAGCACCAAGGGTGTATGCAGGTACTGGGGCATGCTAAGCCCCAAGTGGCCTTGCAGCAGAATTTGGCGCGCCGTGTTGTCGGCCAGGTCTTCACCCCGCACGACATGGGTGATGCCCTGCGCGCCATCGTCCACCACCACTGCAAGTTGGTAGGCAAACAGGCCGTCGGCACGCTTAAGTACAAAGTCACCCACATCGCGCGCCGCATCCTGCGCCTGGGGGCCCAGTCGGCGGTCGTGCCAGCGCACTGCGGTGGTTGTTGGTGCTATTAATTGTGTAGCTGCTTGCGCAGATTCTATGAGGGCTAGAGGCCGATTTGGCACACAATTTTCGACCCGCAAGCGCCACGCACGTCCCACCTTGCCATGCAGACCGTCGCGGCAGGTTCCGGGGTAGATGAGCTCGCCGTGGCGGGGCTTGGTCTGGCCAATGCGCTGCAGTGCTGCCTCAATGTCTTTGCGCGAGCAGCCGCAGGGGTAGGCCGCTTGGGCGGTGGTGAGTTGGTCGAGTGCGCGCTGGTAATGCGCCGTCCGCTGGCTTTGCCATACGACAGGCTCGTCAGAGTGTAGGCCGCAAGCGGCAAGCTGCTGCAAGATGTGGTGGTCTGCGCCGGGGACGCAGCGGGGGGTGTCTACGTCCTCGATACGCACCAACCATTGCCCACCGTGGGCACGGGCATCGAGCCAGCTGGCCAGGGCAGCGACCAACGAGCCCGCATGTAAGGCTCCGGTGGGTGAGGGGGCAAACCGACCCCGGTAGAGCGCTGCCCTCACGCTGCTTGCTTGCGGTCGCTGGGCTGGGTTAGACCATCGCCAAGGCCAACTCCAAACCGGAGACAAAGCCGTCTTCAACCCGGTGGCCCAGACACCAATCGCCACATACACCCAGGCCGATGCTGGCATCCCACAGGTGAGACTGGCCCAGCGGCTTTTCGGTCTTGGCATAGAGCCAACGCTTGGTGTCCACATGGGCGGGCTCGGCGCGGATACCGGTGACCTCGGAGAACGCCTTGATCAGCTTAGCTTGCACCCGCTGGGGGTCGTCTTGCAGGTGTTCTGTAGACCAGGCGGCGCTGGCCTGAACCGTCCAACGTTCGATCGCGCCGCGCCCTGGCTTGCTCGATTCACGCGCAAGCCAGGCGATGCGGTGGTGGGTGCTGTGTGCCGCGTTCCACTGGGGGCCCAGCGTTGTCAGGCCCGGTTGCACCGCCTGCGGAAAGGCCAGCATCAGGGTCCAGCAGGGGGCTACCGTGACCTTCCCCACCTTTTTGGACAACGCGCTGGCCTTTGGCGCCGCTTGTAGCAATGTATACGCCTGAGGTGAGGGCGTGGCCAGCACGACGGCATCAAAGCCGCTGTAGACGTGCGAGCTGTCACCCGCACCCAGGGTGCGCAGCTGCCATTGGTGGGCGTTCAGGGCGTCGCGCTCGATGTGGCTGACTTGCGTTTGCAACTCGACACATTTGGCATCTACCAGCGGCTGGGCCCAGCGGCGCACCAGGGTGCTCATGCCGGGGCTGGGTACCCAATGCGCCTCGCGTCCGGGCGCAGCGGCGGCGGCAACCCGTCCGTGTTGGTCCAGCACCTGTACCGTGTTGGCACTCCAAGGGCGACAGACCTTGGGTGTTGTCTGCAGGGCCAGCGCAAAACGTGGGTCACGCACCGTGAAGTACTGCGCGCCATGGTCGAAGGTGCCAAAGGCACTGTTGCGTGTGGCCATGCGGCCACCCACGGTATGGCTTTTCTCAAACACGGTGACGCGGTGGCCTGCTTGCACCAATGTGCGTGCACAGGTCACGGCGGCGATGCCGGCACCCACGATGGCGATGTGTTTGGATTGGGTCATGCGCTGGGTCTCCAAAAAGTAATGGTATGTGCCGCTTTATACACGGTGCGTCGTGGTGACGCGGCAATGGCGGGTCTGCGGTATCTGGCAAGGTGTGTAAGGCCATTACTCTGGCGGACTGCAGTGGCCTAAAATTGCGGCATGCAATCCCCGGTCCTTTCCCAATGCAGCGTAGCAGCCACCTTGCCATTTCTGGCCAGGGCGGCTGTGTGGTCGCGCAAAGTGGCGAAGGCGGTGGGGCTGCATCAGCCGGCCGCACATTCCTAAGCCCGGCGATTCTCCACTTCCATTTATATTGCGCATCCAACCTTCGCCGGGCCCCTCGCTCAGCGCTGTCGCGACCGCCACTTTTACCCCGGTCAGGTCGCTTTGATTGGAGAGGTTTATGCCTACAAATGCAAGTGTTGAACGAACGCTCACCGAACTGGACGTTGCCCGCTTGAAGAAGCTCCGAGGCGGTCAGTTGCCAGATGATTTGGCGGACAACGTCAAGTTTTCCGATCAGGTCGCGTCGCAGGACATTGCGTCAGATGTCGTCACCATGAACTCCCAGGTCGAGCTCCGTGACCTGCGTTCGCAAACCCGGCAAAAACTCACCATTTGTTACCCCGTTGACGCCGAGCCGAGCCGAGGCTTCATTTCGGTGCTGTCGCCAGTAGGCGCCAGCCTGCTGGGCCTGCAGGTGGGTGCCGTGGCCCGTTGGCAGTCTCCCATTGGTGAGCCATGCGCGGCAGAGGTGCTGGCGATTTTGTTCCAGCCCGAAGCCAGCGGCGACTACACCACCTGAGCACCCCGCCAGTGGCGCACCAGCAGGGCTGCGCGGGTTGTGGGGCTTTCCAGTTGGCCAAGCCACCACTGCAAGGCACGACCTTGGCTGGCTGTTTTGCTGGCGCGCCAAGCATAGTGGATGGTGGATTGGCGCTGCGCGCGCTCGGTTTTTTTTACGACCAGACGCCCGCTTTCAATGTAAGGGTTGGCCATGGAGCAAGGCAGGTTGCCACCCCCCAATCCGCGTAACTGTGCGTCCAGCTTTTCTTGCATGCTGCCTACCGTAAATACGTCTTGCCCACCCAGTAGCCCCAAGGTGATGCCGTTGCCGCGCTGCACCGAATCGGCCACCGCCACCGCCCGGTATTGCTGGATGATGGCGTCGCTCACTGGCTCTGCCGCCTGCGCCAATGGGTGGTGGGGTGCCACGGCGTAGACAAAATCCACAGTCCCGAGTGGTTTGGTGTGTATGTCCGCCGTTGTGGCGGCGTCGGGCATGACACCAATGGCTAAATCGGCCTGACCTGAGATCAGTGCCGCCCACGTACCGGACAGGGCTTCTTCCCGCAGGCGAATGCGGGTGGGTGGTGACTGCGCAAAAAAGCCTTCGCACAGTTCCAACACGGTGGCAGGGGCAATGATGGTGTCAACCGCAATGGTGAGCTGTGTCTCCCAACCGGTGGCCACACGTTTGACCCGGTTGGCAACGGCGTCTATCGCACCCAGCAGGTGGGCTGCTTCGCGCAGCAGTTCGGCGCCCGCTGGCGTGAGGCGGGCCTGGCGCGAACTGCGGTCGTATAGCAGCACATCCAGTGCGTCTTCAATCTGGCGCACGCGGTAGGTCAGCGCGCTGGGCACCATGCCCATGGTGCGCGCCGCAGCGGCAAAGCTGCCGGCCTGTTCGATGGCTTGCAGCATGGCCAGGGCATCGGGCGTGAGTACATCGCGTGCGGTTTGCATAACAAGCCTCGTTAAATTGAAATTATTTGAATGATGCCATCAAATCCCGAGGCTTAAAAGCATGCGCCGTCCACCTAAAGTACAGCCAATGCCAGACTTATTGCACTGGCGAAAATTGGAGGACACCATGCTGACTGTAAGACCTTCGAAGGAACGCGGCTATGCCGACCATGGATGGCTCAAGTCGTTTCACAGCTTCTCATTTGCTGGCTATCACGACCCGGCGCACATGGGGTGGGGCAATCTGCGGGTGATCAATGAGGATTGGATCGCCGCCGGCACCGGCTTTGGCACCCATGGTCACCGCGATATGGAAATCATCAGCTACGTGCTAGAAGGTGAATTGGCGCACAAGGACAGCATGGGCAATGTCAAAGGCATTCCCCCCGGTGACGTGCAGCGCATGAGTGCAGGGCGCGGCGTGCAGCACAGCGAGTTCAACCACGCGCCCAACGCCACCACCCACCTGCTGCAAATTTGGATTGAGCCCAACGTGACCGGCATCGTGCCCAGCTACGAACAAAAGACCTTTACCGCTGCCGAAAAAAGCGGCCGTTTGAAACTGGTGGCGGCGCCCGATGGCGCGGACGGTGCGGTCACGATCCACGCTGACGCACGCTTATACGTCGGCTTGCTTGACGGCGCGCAAATGGCTGAACTGGCGCTGGCGGTCGGTCGCAAGGGCTATGTACAGATTGTCAATGGCGCGCTTGCCGTCAATGGCGTGCAACTGCGTGCGGGCGATGCGGCATTGTTAGACGGCGAGCCGCATATTCGCTTGGCGCAGGGTGTGCAGGCCGAAGTGTTGGTGTTTGATTTGGCGGGTGCGTAAACCCTGCGGCAGGGACGTACCGGAGTGTTTTGTTTTTTTGAATAGGAGATAGCAATGGCAAAAGTAGTCGTGATTTTTCATTCGGGTTACGGTCACACCCAGCGCATGGCGCAATCGGTGGCCAGTGGTGCGGGGGCTGAGTTGGTGGCCATTGATGCCGAGGGCAATTTGCCCGCAGGAGGATGGGAGGCACTGGCTGGTGCCGACGCCATCATCTTGGGTAGCCCCACTTACATGGGCTCGGTAAGCTGGCAGTTCAAGAAGTTTGCCGACGCCAGTAGCAAGCCATGGAACGCGCAGGCCTGGAAAGACAAAGTGTTTGCTGGCTTTACTAACAGCGCCACCTTGAATGGCGACAAGCTTTCCACATTGCACTACCTATTTACACTGGCCATGCAACATGGCGGCATCTGGGTGGGCAATGGCATGAAGCCGTTCAACAGCAAGGCCGCGCAGCGCAACGACGTCAACCACCTGGGTACCTACTGCGGTGCGATGGCGCAATCGCCATCTGATGCCAGCGTGGCAGAGATGCTGCCCGGTGACCTGGAAACCGCCCGCTTGTTTGGTCAGCGGGTTGCCGCAGTCGCGGTCAAGTTTGTTGGCTGAATGAGGGCACCGAGGGCGGGTACCATTGCGCACCATGGTACCTGTCCACCCCCTAAAAAAGCTGCTGCATTATGCCGCTGGCTACCGAGCCGACTTTCGATTAGCTGCGCTCTATTCGGTTCTCAATAAGTTTTTTGACATCCTGCCCGAGGTTCTAATTGGCGCCGCGGTAGATGTCGTGGTTCGTGGTGAAAGCAGCTTCTTGGCCCGCCACATTTTGGGCGTTGTGGGTATCACGGATACCTGGCACCAACTTCTGATATTGGGCGTTTTCAACGTGTTTGTTTGGGGCGGTGAATCGCTCTTTCAGTACCTGTACGAGATCAAATGGCGCCAGCTGGCACAGAACATTCAGCACGACTTACGGCTTGATGCCTATCGCCATGTTCAACAACTGGACATGGCCTTTTTTGAGAACCAGCGCACCGGAAATTTGATGGCGATCTTGAATGACGACATCAACCAGATGGAGCGTTTTCTCAATGGCGGGGCCAACCAAATCATTCAGGTATTTTGCTCGTCGCTGATGGTCAGCGCTGTCTTTTTTGCCTTGCAACCGGGCATAGCTGTCATTGCGCTGCTGCCCGTGCCGGTGATCCTCTTTGGCGCCTTTTGGTTTCAGAAGCGTCTGGCGCCGCGCTACGCTGAGGTGCGTGAAGCCGCCGGTGATGTCGGGGCGCGGCTGAACAACAACCTGCTGGGCTTGGCGACCATCAAGGCGTTTGCGACCGAGAGTTTTGAGGCGGGGCAAATCGAACAGGCCAGCAACACCTACCGCAGTGCCAATGTCCGGGCCATTCGGGTCAGCTCAGCCATCACGCCGGTGATCCGCATGGCGATCTTGAGTGGGTTTACCGCCACCTTGCTCTATGGCGGGTGGCTCACCCTGCACGGTCAGCTAGCCGTTGGTGCCTATTCGGTCTTGGTTTTTTTGACGCAGCGCCTGCTGTGGCCCATGACTGGGCTGGCTGATGTGGCCGACATGTACCAGCGCTCTATGGCCGCCATTGACCGCGCCATGAAGCTGATGGATACGCCCATCACCATTGCCTATGAAGGCGCACACTTCCCCGCCAGCACGGTGCAGGGTGCGCTCCGTTTTGAACATGTTGCTTTTGCCTACGGGGACACTGCCACCTTGCATGATGTGAACTTGACGCTGGCGGCTGGTAAAACAACGGCCTTTGTGGGGTCCACCGGCTCCGGTAAATCCACCCTCGTTAAGCTGCTGCTGCGGTTTTACGAGCCTCAGGCAGGGCGCATTTTGCTGGACGGAAAAGCCATCAACACCTTGAACCTGCAAGACCTGCGTCGGGCGGTGGGTTATGTGTCGCAAGACACCTTTCTGACCGATGGCACGGTTGCCGACAACATAGCCTATGGTGTGACTGGTGCCAGTGAAGCAGAGATTGCGCAGGCCGCAGAGGCTGCTGAGGCCACCGAATTTATTCAGCGGCTGCCGCTGGGGTTTGCGACCCGTATCGGTGAGCGCGGACAAAAGCTCTCGGGTGGGCAGCGCCAACGTCTGGCACTTGCCAGGGCCATTCTAAAAAATCCACCCATATTGGTATTGGACGAAGCAACCAGTGCCGTGGACAACGAAACCGAAGCTGCTATCCAGCGCTCACTCGACGTGGTTAGCCGCAACCGGACCACGATTGTGATTGCGCACCGCCTGTCTACGGTGCGCCAGGCCGACTGCATTCACTTGCTAGACGCCGGTCGCATTGTCGAGAGTGGTACCCATGAAGCGCTGTTGGCACTAGGCGGTGGTTACGCCGCTTTGTGGCGGCTGCAGACCGGGGAACGCTGAACATGAAAATTGATCTCAACCGTTGCACAAAATTTCTGTACGTCGCTGCTACGGTGGCAATGGTTGCCAGTGCGGCCCAAGCCGAAGGTTGCATCAAAACTGCACGATGGGCGGACGATGCACCGTACACCTACCGCGACATCAGTGGCCAGCTCAAGGGGCTGGATGTAGAGCTTATTCAAGAGGCGTTAACTGGCCTGAAGTGCGACGTTCAATGGGTTGAGATGCCGTGGGCTCGGGCTTTGATTGAGCTGGAGCATGGTCGGCTCGATATCCTGGGCAGCTCCAGAAAGACGGATGAACGCCAGCGATATGCGCGCTTTTCGATAGCAGTCAATCGCTCTCCCAATGTGTTATTCATGACACACGCTGCGGCATTGAAGTACCCCATCAACACGTTAAAAGACATTCTAAAAACGGACTTGAAGCTGGGTGTGCAGATTGGTGTGCTGTACAGCAGTGACTACGAAGCACTACTGGAAAATTCCGACTTCAATCGGCATCTCACACAAATTAGCTCCCGAATGGGGGGCTGGAAAATGATGGATTTTGGGCGCATTGACGCCATGATTGCCGACGAAGTCACAGGGCTGGTTGAGTTGCGCCAGCTTGGCCTTTTGTCAAAAATTGAAGTCAATAGGGCGATTTCAACCGGAGTGCCGGCCTATGTCGCCTTCAGCAAGGCATCGGTCGATAAGGCGTTTGTCGATGCCTTCAACCGCGAAGTTACTGCAATGGTCTCGGACGGTCGATACCGCAAGATGCGCGAAAAATACATTCCCTGTCCGGTGTCAGCGGATGGCATTGGCTGCAAGTAGCGCGTTCAAACACCTGTTAGGAGTGGACCAGAAGCAGGTATTCGAGAGGCCGCCTCAAAACGGACGCACGTCCTGCGAAGTCACTTGAAATCACCTATTCGGGTGTTGTACATTGCCTTAATGGGCGATTAGACTCAAGTCAAACTGAGAAAGTTGGAAATGACGATCAACACCATCATTGCCGTTATTGCTGATCCTGGCGAAGCAGAAATTGTTGCCTCTGCACTTCAAATTGGCGCCCTAGAGGGGCGGTGTGAGCCCGGTTGCCTGCATTACGAAATTTTCCGAAACACCAGAGACGACCATCATTTTTTGATTAAAAAGTCGCATGACAGCAAATCTGCACTAGACGCCCACATCGCCACAAAAAAATACCACGATTTGGTCGCCTCCGTGGCGGACATCTGCCACATCCAAGACTATCTTGAGGTAGAGATCTAAGCGCGGATGTCGTGTGGCCCTGTTGCGGCCGACCGTCTTGTATTGCTGCTACCGAGACATTTCGGTCCTTCGCAGAACTACCGTTGGCAACTCGCCAACTATAACTATTACAACAACAACGAGAGAGAGCACCGTGAGTACCCCATCTATCACGACTGTGGCCCCTGCTGCCCCAGCGGAGCACGCCCACCCTAACCAGTTTGCACTGCTGCGCCAACGCCGGTTTGCACCGTTTTTCTGGACGCAGTTTGCGGGCGCGGCCAATGACAACCTGTTTAAGTTCGCCTTTACGGTCATGGTCACCTACCAGCTCAGCGTGAGCTGGCTGGAGCCCAAAATGGCCGGGCTGGTGATTGGTGCTCTGTTTATTCTGCCGTTTTTGCTGTTCTCGGCCACGGCCGGGCAGCTGACCGACAAGGTGGATAAGACGGTGATGATTCGGTTCGTCAAGAATCTGGAAATTGCCATCATGGCGCTTGCTGCCTACGGCTTTATGCAAAGCCAGGTGGTGGTACTTCTGGCGTGCACCTTTTTGATGGGTGTGCACTCCACCCTGTTTGGACCGGTCAAGTTTGCGCTATTGCCCCAAGTGCTGTCCGAGCGTGAGCTCACCGGCGGCAACGGCATGGTGGAGATGGGTACCTTTGTCGCCATCTTGCTCGGCCAAGTTGCCGGTGGCCTGCTAGTGGCAATTCCGTACATGGGGCGCACCCATGTAGCCATTGCCTGCGTAGGCTTGGCAGTGGTGGGGCGCTTGATTGCGAGCGTGATACCCGCTGCCCCGGCGACGGACCCAGGCCTGACGATCAATTGGAACCCGGTCAGCGAGACCTGGCGCAACCTCAAGCTCGCCCACGGTAATTTGGTGGTTTTCCGCTCGCTCTTGGGCATTAGCTGGATGTGGTTCTTTGGCGCGGTATTTTTAAGCCAGTTCCCCAGCTTTGCCAAAGAAGTGCTCCATGGCGACGCACGGGTGGCCTCCATGCTGCTGGTGGTGTTTTCGATCGGTATTGGCACGGGCTCGCTTTTGTGCGAGGTGCTGAGCCGCCGCCATGTGGAAATTGGCTTGGTGCCACTGGGCGCCATCGGTATGAGCGTGTTTTCAATTGACCTGTACTTTGCATCCAAGGGTCTGCCTGCGGCCGATGTGATGGGTGTGGCGGCGTTTTTTGCGCAAGCTGCCCACTGGCGGGTGTTGGCTGACTTGGGGTTGTTGAGTCTGTTTGCGGGCTTGTACAGCGTGCCCATGTACGCGCTGATCCAACTGCGTAGCCAGCCTACCCACCGCGCGCGCATCATCGCGGCTAATAATATTTTGAACGCCTTGTTCATGATCGCCAGCTCGGTCATCGCCGGGGCGCTCTTGGGCAGTGGTTTCACCATTCCGCAAATCTTCTTGTTCACCGGTATTGCCAACGCGGTGGTGGCCTTTTACATCTTTATGCTGGTGCCAGAATACCTGCTGCGCTTTGTGGCCTGGGTGTTGTCGCACTTTATTTACCGCTTTAAGGTACAGGGCGATGAGCACATTCCCACCGAAGGCGCGGCTATTTTGGTGTGTAACCATGTCAGTTTTGTGGACGCCATTCTGATGATGGCGGCCAGCCCACGGCCCATTTACTTCATCATGGACCATCGCATTTTCAAAGTGCCGGTTTTGGGTTGGTTGTTCCGCCTGGGCAAAGCCATTCCCATTGCCCCGCGTGCGGAAGACCCCGCAGCCTACGAAGCCGCGTTTGACGCCGCCGCCAAAGTGCTTAAAGAAGGTGACATGTTGGCCATATTCCCCGAAGGCGGCCTCACCCGTGACGGCTCGGTGCACGGGTTCAAAGGCGGCATCATGAAGATTTTGGAGCGGACCTCGCAGCAAGGTGTGGCGGTGCAGGTGGTGCCCATGGCGCTGATTAACCTGTGGGGTTCTTTCTTTAGCCGGGTGGAGCAGGGTAGTGCTATGGTGCGGCCCTTTAGGCGTGGTTGGTTCACCCGGGTGGGTTTGAATGTGGGTGCGCCAGTGCCGCTGGCCGATGTGACGCCAGAGGGATTGCAGATGCGGGTGAAAGAATTGCTGGGTGAGCCGTCTCGTTAAATCTGCATATTTCAATCGATATTGGACCAGCTATTGCACAGATGCCTGCCACTACCTGAACCCGAGCCACATGCTGGCCGTCTGTTCGCGACCGAACAGACGGCGCAATAGACACGCTTCACAATCAACTCTAATTTTTGGCATTCTTTCCCGCAACATTACAGGACAACCATCATGCGCAAGCAATTCGTTTTCGGTGCCGCAACCCTAGCCCTACTCGTCACCGGCTGTGCCAACACGAACATGTCCGACACCCAGCGGCGTACTGCCACTGGCGCCGGTGTAGGCGCTGTGGTCGGCGCGGTACTTAGCTCTGCCACGGGCGGCAAGGCCGGTACTGGCGCTGTGGTCGGCGCTGGCGTGGGTGCGCTGGGAACCTACATCTGGTCGCAAAACATGGAAAAGCAAAAGCGTGAGATGGAGCAGGCTACCCAAGGCACAGGCATTGGTGTGAGCCAAACAACGGACAACCAACTCAAGCTGGACATTCCCAGCGACATCTCGTTTGACACAGGCCGCTCAGATATTCAGAGCAATTTTGCGCAGGTGTTAGACCGCTTTGCCGGTAGCCTGCGCGACAACCCAAATACCGACGTGCGCATCGTGGGCCACACGGACAACACCGGCACCGATGCCATTAATAATCCGCTGTCAGTAGACCGTGCTACCAGCACACGCAATTATTTGACGTCACGGGGTGTCAGTGGCGCCCGAATCAAAGTCGAAGGGCAGGGCTCCTACCAGCCCATTGCGACCAACGACACTGCAGAGGGTCGTTCGCGTAACCGTCGGGTTGAAATCTTGGTGGGCGAACGTCCACGTTAATCCGCTCCTGACGGGATTGCGGGTCAAGTGCTTGCGTTTACTATTATTTTGATAGCGCCTTGCGCATGTTCCGTGAGGGCTAGAGGCTGATTTGACCACTTAAAACAAACGCTTAAACTTTGGGCACGGTCAGCAGCTGGGCGTCCACTGCGCGGCGCTCGTCAAACACAAAGCAGCCGCCGTGGTAGTGGCTGCCATCAGTCTCTTCAAAGTATTTGAGGATGCCGCCCTCTAACTGGTAGACGTTCTCCAAGCCCACTTCGCGCATCAAAATAGCGGCCTTCTCGCAGCGGATGCCGCCGGTGCAAAAGCTCACTACCGTCTTGCCTTGCAGCGCGGCCTTGTGGTCTAGCAGCGCTTGGGGGAATTCGGTGAACTTGGTGATGCGCCAGTCGATGGTGTTGTCAAACGTGCCCTCATCCACCTCAAAGTCGTTGCGGGTGTCTAGCGTGATGACGGGGCGACCTTCGTCGTCATGGCCCTGGTCTAACCAGCGCTTCAGGGTGGCAGGGGTGACCGCAGGGGCGCGGCCGTCAGCCGGGCGAATGGTGGGGTGGTTCATCCGGATGATTTCACCCTTGACCTTGACCAGCATTTTCTTAAACGGCTGCAACTCAGACCAGCTCTCTTTGGGTGTGATGTCGGCAAAGCGGGCGTCGGTATGCAGCTGCGCTACAAAGGCGCGCACGGCATCGGCGGGGCCCGCCAAAAACAGGTTGATGCCCTCGGACGCCAGCAAAATGGTGCCTTTGAGCGCTAAGGCCACTGTCCGGGCGAGCAACGTTTCTCGTAGCGCGTGGACGTCTGACAGCGGGACGAATTTATAGGCGGAGATGTTCAGGATGGGGTTCACCCGGGCGATTTTACGGGCTACGTTCCTAGCGCCCCCACGCTCCGCCGCTGCGCGGGTTGCTGCCCCCCGTGGGGGCTAATTCCCCTGGGGGCGGCCCGGCGGGGAATTGCCCGCGCCACCTACAATGGATTCATGTTTATCCACCTGCGCCTGCACACCGAGTTTTCCGTCGTCGATGGAACCAACCGAATCGACGACACCATTGCCGCTGCGGTGGCCGATGGTCAGCCTGCCATCGCCATTACTGACCTGAGTAACCTGTTTGGTGCCATCAAGTTCTACAAGCAAGGTCGCGCCAAGGGCACCAAGCCCATTATTGGTGTCGAGATTTTTCTGGAAGGGCTAGGCGGAGACTTGACCGCCTTCTCGCGCATGATTTTGCTGGTGCAAAACAAGCAAGGTTACTTGAATCTGTCAGAGCTGCTGGCGCGCGCCTATACCCAAAACATAGTTAAGGCGCAGGCCGTGGTCAAGCTGGCGTGGCTGCAAGAGCTTAATGAAGGGCTCATTTGCCTCTCCGGCGCGCAGGCCGGCGCCGTGGGGCAGGCGCTGGTGCAGGGCGACCAGACGCGGGCGGTGGATGTGGCGCTGCGCTTGGCGGGCGTGTTTGTGCACCGGTTTTACATTGAGCTGCAGCGTGCTGGCCGCACCGACGACGAGTCGCATGTGCTGGCTGCGGTGCAAATGGCGGCGCGCCTGCAGCTGCCGGTGGTGGCAACCCACCCGATTCAGTTCACCACGCCCGACGACTTTGAAGCCCATGAGGCCCGGGTGTGCATTGCCGATGGCGAAATTCTGGGTAACCAGCGCCGGGTGCGCAAGTTCACCCGCGAGCAATACTTCAAGACGCAGGCGCAAATGGAAGCGCTGTTTGCCGATGTGCCCTCGGCTGTGGCCAACACGGTAGAGATTGCCAAACGCTGCAGTTTGA
>JBBRSA010000017.1:0-73284 GCA_038245855.1 Burkholderiales bacterium | reverse complement strand
CACCACGCCCATGGCCAGCAAGGCAAACATCAATATCTGCCCCATCGCCCCACCCAAACCCAGCGAACTGGCCAACCAAGCCAAGCCCAAACCAGCCGCCAAGCCGCCCAGCATGGCACCCCAAGGCCGCTTAGGCGCTTGGGCTGCTGCAGCCGCCGGAGCTGGCTTGGCAGTCGCGTTGTTCACACCCTGCGTTGGGGCCGGTGCTTGGCGCTGGGTGACGTTGGATGATTGTTTTCCAAACGAGCCCCCGCCGCCCATACGGCGCGCCGCCTCCGCATTGAGGCTGGACAGGCCCAAAAATACTGCGAATAACAAGGTCCAAAATTTCATGGTGTCTCCAAGTAATACGGCTTACTGCGCAATAGGCACAAATTCAACCGTCAGCACTTGATTCCAACATGCAATGCCACCATGCCGCCAGTCATATTGTGGTAATCCACATGTCCGAAACCACCTACGCGCATCAGGGTCTTAAGCTCTTCCTGGCTGGGGTGCATGCGAATGGACTCGGCCAGGTAGCGGTAACTCTCTGAATCACCCGCCACCAGCTTGCCCAACTGGGGCAGCACCTTGAATGAATACCAGTCGTAGACTTTCTCCAATGGGGGTGCCACTTTGGAGAACTCCAGCACCAAGAGCTTGCCACCGGGCTTGAGCACACGGTTCATCTCGGCCAGTGCCACGTCTTTGTGGGTCATGTTGCGCAGGCCAAAGGCCACACTGACCAGGTTGAAATAGTTGTCGGGAAAAGGCAACTTTTCTGCATCACAGACCACCGTGGGCAACACCACACCGGCGTCCAGCAACCGGTCGCGCCCGGTGCTGAGCATGGCCTGATTGATGTCGGTATGCACCACCAGCCCCGACTTGCCGACTTTTTTGGAAAACGCCATGGCAAGGTCGCCAGTGCCACCGGCAATGTCCAGCGCCCTGTCCCCCTCTTGCAGGTTAGCCACCATGACGGTATAGGCCTTCCATGCGCGGTGCATGCCCGCTGACATCAGGTCGTTCATCAGGTCGTATTTGGACGCGACCGAATCGAACACGCCGCGCACGCGGCTGGCCTTTTCGGACTCGTCAACCGATTGGAAGCCGAAGTGGGTTTTTGTCATAGTGAATTAATAGTCAAATCGGCCTCTAGCCCTCGTCGAACATGCGCAAGAAGCTATCCAACTGATAGCAATATTAATGGCTTGCACACCCGTGACCGCCCTTGGTCGGCATAGGAGCGTCACGTTCCATACCGGCCGCCTGCAGGCGCTGCGCGTAATCCCGCCACAGCTGGTCTTGCTGCGATCCCAAAAAATACAAGTAATCCCAAGAAAAGATGCCGGTTTCGTGCCCGTCAGAAAATCGGGGTTGAACGGCGTAGTTTCCCACAGGCTCCAAGGCCTCCAAGCCCACACCACGTTTGCCGGTTTGCAAGGTCTCTTGGCCCGCGCCATGGCCTTGTACCTCGGCCGATGGGGAATACACCCGCATCAGCTCAAACGGGATACGAAACACCGCACCGTCGGAAAACGCCACTTCCAGCGTTTGGGACTGGCCGTGCACCGTGATGTTTTGGGGTGTTGGGCCCCCTGCCTTTAAACCCGCCATAGCGTTGCACCCTTCTTGGCCCCTTTGGGTTTACCCCCAGGAACCGCATTACCCAAAATGGGACCTAGACCAGCACCCGCTCAATACCACCGGCGTTAGCCGTTGCCACGTAGGTGGGCAACCATTCTTTGCCCAAAATTTGGTTGGCCATTTCCACCACAATGTAGTCCGCCTCCAGCAGGCCGTTATTCAGGTCGTTGCCGTAACGCGTCAGGCCTTGCAGGCAACTGGGGCAGCTGGTCAAAATCTTGATGTTGCCCGTCTCGCCAACGGTGCCTGCACTGCGCAACTGCGCCTCGCCCTTGCGGATTTCTTCTTCCTTGCGAAAACGCACCTGGGTCGCGATATCGGGCCGGGTAACACCCAAGGTGCCGGACTCGCCGCAGCAGCGTTCGCTCTTGACCACGTTGTCGCCCACCAAGGCCTTGACGGTCTCCATGGAGTCGCCTAACTTCATCGGATTGTGGCAAGGCTCGTGGTACAGGTAACCGGGCTGGTTGGCGGGCAGCGTGATGCCTTTTTCCAGCAAGTACTCATGGATGTCAATAATGCGACTGCCCGGGAAGATTTCTTCAAACTTGTAACCCTGCAACTGGTCGTAGCAGGTGCCGCAGCTCACCACCACGGTCTTAATGTCCAGGTAGTTCAGCGTGTTGGCCACCCGGTGGAACAGCACCCGGTTGTCGGTGATCATCTTCTCGGCCTTGTCGAACTGGCCCGAGCCACGCTGCGGGTAGCCGCAGCACAAATAGCCAGGTGGCAACACCGTTTGCACACCCGCGTGCCACAGCATGGCCTGCGTGGCCAAGCCCACTTGGCTGAACAGCCGCTCAGAGCCGCAACCGGGAAAATAAAACACCGCCTCGGTCTCAGCCGTGGTGGTTTTGGGGTTGCGGATGATGGGCACGTAGTCCGGGTCTTCGATGTCCATCAAAGCGCGGGCGGTCTTCTTGGGCAGACCACCTGGCATCTTCTTATTGATGAAGTGAATCACCTGCTCTTTGATCGGAGCCGTACCCACCGTGGCGGGCGGCTTGGCCGTTTGGCGCTTGGCCACCAGGCGCAGCACCTGGTTGGCAAGGCGCTGGGCCTTGAAGCCTACGCCTACCATGGCCATGCGCATCAGCTTGATGGTCTGCGGATTGGTAGCGTTCAAAAAGAACATGGCCGCTGCGTTGCCGGGACGGAAAGTCTTTTTGCCCATCTTGCGCAACAGGTTGCGCATGTTCATGGTCACTTCGCCAAAGTCGATGTTCACCGGGCACGGGCTCAGGCACTTGTGGCACACGGTGCAGTGGTCGGCGACGTCCTCGAACTCTTCCCAGTGTTTGATACTGATACCCCGGCGGGTCTGCTCTTCGTACAAAAACGCCTCGACTAAGAGCGAGGTGGCCAAAATCTTGTTGCGTGGGCTGTACAGCAGGTTGGCGCGCGGCACATGGGTGGCGCACACCGGCTTGCATTTGCCGCAGCGCAGGCAGTCTTTGACGCTGTCGGCAATGGCGCCAATGTCGCTTTGCTGCATGATGAGCGACTCATGCCCCATCAAACCAAAACTGGGGGTATAGGCGTTGGTCAAATCCGCAAAAATTAAAGAAGAATCGGCCCCTAGCCCTCGTGGAACCTGCGCAGGAAGCTCCTTATTTCGTAGCAACTTGCCTTTGTTAAAGCGCCCCTCTGGGTCCACACGTGCCTTGTAATCGGTAAACGGTTGTAGCTCAGCATCGCTCAAAAACTCTAGCTTGGTAATCCCAATGCCATGCTCGCCCGAGATCACACCGTCCAGCGAACGGGCTAAGGCCATGATGCGTTTGACCGCACCGTGGGCGGCTTGCAGCATTTCGTAGTCGTCACTGTTGACGGGCAAGTTGGTGTGGACATTGCCGTCACCCGCATGCATGTGCAGCGCCGCCCAGACGCGGCCCTTGAGCACCCGCTGGTGGACGGCAATCACTTGAGCGACGATGCCCTCATAGGCCCGCCCAGTAAAAATGCCTTGCAAAGGGGCACACAGCTGCGTCTTCCAGCTTGCCCGCAGGGTGTGGTCCTGCAGGTCGGAAAACAGGCTTTCTACGTTATCCAGCCAGCCTTGCCACTGGGCCCGCACCTCGCTCACCAACATCAGTGCCTGGGTGACCCGGTCGCCAAGAAGTTCGGGGGATGGGATCTCGTTGGCATCGTCGGACTTGCCCAGGGACAAGTTACCCGACTGGAAAAACTCGGCCAACGCATCACACAGCGCCAGCTTGTTGGTCAGGCTCAGCTCGATGTTGATGCGCTCGATGCCGTCGGTGTACTCGGCCATGCGCGGCAGCGGAATCACCACGTCTTCGTTAATCTTGAACGCGTTGGTGTGTTTGCTAATGGCGGCCGTGCGCTTGCGGTCCAGCCAGAACTTTTTGCGCGCCTCAGGGCTGATGGCGATAAAACCTTCGCCACTGCGCGAATTCGCAATACGCACCACTTCGGACGTAGCACGGGCCACCGCGTCGGCGTCGTCCCCGGCAATGTCGCCAAACAAGGCCATCTTGGGTAGGCCACCGCGTTTGCTCTTGGTGGCGTAACCCACCGCTTTGAGGTAGCGGTCATCCAAGTGCTCCAGCCCGGCCAAGACCACGCCAGTGCGCAGTTGCTCGGCAAACATGAAGTCTTTGATCTCGACAATGCTGGGCACTGCGTCGCGCGCGTTGCCAAAAAACTCTAGGCAGACGGTGCGGGTGTGCGAATGTTTCTTGTGCACCACCCAGCGGGCGCTGGTGATCAGGCCGTCGCAGCCTTCTTTCTGAATGCCAGGCAAGCCGCTCAAAAACTTGTCGGTCACGTCCTTGCCCAAGCCTTCTTTACGGAAGGACTTACCCGGAATCACCAGTTGCTCGGTGCGCAGCTTGGTTTTGCCGTCGGCTTTGAAATATTGCAGGTCGAAAGTGGCGGTTTCCACATCGTGGATCTTGCCCATGTTGTGGTTCACACGGGTGACTTCCAGCCACTCGGCTTGCGGCGTCACCATGCGCCAGCTGGCCAGATTGTCCAGCGCCGTGCCCCACAGCACGGCCTTTTTGCCTCCGGCGTTCATGGCGATGTTGCCGCCTACGCACGAGGCTTCCGCAGAGGTAGGGTCTACCGCGAATACGAAACCGCCGCGCTCGGCCGCGTCAGCCACGCGCTGGGTCACCACACCGGCTTCGGTCCAGACGGTGGCCACGTCAACGTCCATGCCCGGCAGGCGCTTCATCTGCACCTCGGTCATGGCCTCTAACTTTTCGGTGTTGATCACCGCCGACTTCCAGGTCAGGGGAATGGCGCCACCGGTGTAGCCCGTGCCGCCGCCCCTTGGAATGATGGTGAGCTCCAGGTCGATACAGCCTTTGACCAGGCGGGCCATCTCTTCTTCAGAGTCGGGCGTGAGCACCACAAAGGGATATTCCACGCGCCAGTCGGTGGCGTCGGTCACATGCGACACGCGCGAGAGCCCATCAAACTTGATGTTGTCTTTGGCCGTCAAGCGCACCAGCAGTCGCTGGCATTTTTGGCGCAGCGCCGCCACCTCGACAAAAGAGGCATTAAATTGGGCTACAGCCGCCTTGGCTGCCACCAAAAGGGCACCCACCATCGCATCGCGCTCGGCGTCCGCTTGCGGGGTGCGGCGCTTTTCAACCTCGCTTAAACGGTGGTTCAGGGCGTCCACCAGCATGCGCCGGCGTTTGGGGTTATCCAACAAATCATCTTGTAAATAGGGGTTGCGCTGCACCACCCACACGTCGCCCAACACTTCGTACAACATACGGGCCGATCGCCCGGTGCGGCGCTCATCGCGCAGCTGGTTCAACAGCCCCCAAGCGGGCTCGCCCAACAGGCGAATCACGATCTCGCGGTCGGAAAACGAGGTGTAGTTGTAAGGGATTTCGCGGATGCGTTCGTGCTCCGGAGGTGCAACCCCAGGGGCAGACAGGAGGTGATTGAGCGAGGTCGGAGCGTTCATCGGGTGTTCTGTGGCAGACTCGGCGACCCAAATGGGGGCGCCTGGGTAGGGGAGAATGTTACCGCAGTGCCACAATCACCCACGCTTTCTACTGGCACTTTCCGGCCTGATCTGCGTTACGCTGCATAGACCATTTGCCCCATTTTTTGACCGGAGCCGTCCATGACTGCACCCCATTGGCCCTACCCCCAGCGTATTGCCCACCGCGGCGCGGGCAAGCTGGCGCCTGAGAACACCCTGGCAGCGTTTCGTCTGGGGGCCCATTACGGCTACCGCATGTTTGAATGCGATGTCAAACTCAGCTTTGACGGCGTGCCGTTTTTTCTGCACGACGACACCTTGCAGCGCACCACCAACGCCCGCAGCCTGTGGCCCCGCGGCAGCAGCGCCGTGGCTGGCGAGCACCCCTGGGCAGCCCTAGCCCAATTGGATGCGGGCAGCTGGCATTCACGGGCATTTGCTGGCGAGCCAATTCCCACCCTAGACAACGTGGCCGCTTTTTGCCTGCGCAATGGCTACTTCCTGAATTTAGAGATCAAGCCTACCCCTGGCACCGAACGCTACACCGGCGAGGTGGTGGCGCAGCACGTGGCCCGCCTTTGGAAAGAGGCTGCGGTGCCCCCGCTTTTGACGTCGTTTGCGGTTGAAGCCCTCCACGGCGCACGCGATGCGCAGCCAGAACTGCCCCGAGGCCTGCTGCTAGAACAACGCCTGTCAACCGACTGGCTGGAAACCGCACTGACCCTAGCCTGCCAGGCGGTGGTATGCCATTACAGCCTGTGGGACCGCTCCAGCGTCACCCTGGCTAAAAACGCGGGCTTTCGCTGCCTGAGCTACACCGTTAACGACGAGTGGGCGGCCCAGTATCTGGCAGATTTAGGCACCGACGGGTTCATCACCGACCGGGTAGACCTGTTTAGTCCGGCAGGGGCATAACACCCCGGTGGTCAACGCAGCAGGCTTTGCCCGCTTTCTTGGCTGCATACATACGTTCATCAGCCAGCGCGATTAGGCGCGTCCAGTCGTGCGCCGCATCGGTCTTGCGCTCGGCCACGCCAATGCTGACGGTCATACGCTTGCCGTCCGGCCGCTGGCCAACACCTTCACGCATGATGCGGTCGACCACGATCACCACCTCGTCCATGGACATATTGGGCAAAATCGCCACAAATTCCTCGCCACCCCAGCGCATGACAAAGTCACCTTGGCGCAAAGACGCGGTCAAATGGAACACCATGTTTTTGAGCACTACATCCCCCGCATCGTGGCCGAATTGGTCGTTCACTGACTTGAAGTTGTCAGCATCAATAAAAAGCACCACCAAGGGTGCATCACGGCCGTTGGCCAGCCGGAAATACTGCTCAAGCGCGTCGGTACCGCTGCGCCGGGTCAGCGCGCCGGTCAAAGTGTCGTGGCTGGCCTGGCGCAAAACCACCGCCATGTAATGCAGCTGAATGGCCGCCGCCAATAGGTACACACCGGCCAGCAGCACCATGACGCAGGCAGACGACGCCAGCGCCAGCCCATCGAACCCACCCACAGCGCATTGGATAGCCAGGGCAGAACCACCCAAGACCAGTGCCAAGACGCCGCTCTCGATCACAACCAATGGAAACACACTCAAGCCTGCCAGTGCCAGCATGGGCAGTGTGCGGTACATCGTGGCGTTGATGGCCGCAACCCCATTCAGGGCGTGGCCCCGCATCACGGACAGGGCCACACCGTAGGTGACCACGGGCACGAGCAGGGTTACGCCCAAACGCGCCAGCACCACCCAGCGTTTGGGATCACGCTGGGGCGATAGGGCCAAGCCCATAAAAATCCCGGCCGACAGTGCCCGGCACAACGCCAAACCGTGCCACACGGGCGCCGCCAGGGTGGCCGCGTCCAAGGCGATCCACAAGAGGTTGAAAAAACTGAATGCCGTAGCGATCAGCCGAATGCGCACATCCATGGCCAACAGGCGTTGGCGCGTTAAAAAGGCGTCGTGCCGACCCGCAAAAACCAGGTCCAGCATCGCATCACTGGACAGCCAGATCAGGATTTGGCGAAGTGTGGGGGCGGGCGCAAACATGGCGGCCATCATAATGCGCCAAACCGGCGAATCCACCATGCGCTGCGATATATGCCAGGGCCTCTGGCGCAGGCAAAGGCATGCTGAAATGGTAGCCCTGCAAAATATCGCAGTGCAGCCGGGTCAAAAAGTCGCGCTGCACCACGGTTTCCACCCCTTCTGCCACCACCTTCAGGTTCAGACTGTGGGCCAGTGCAATGGTGGCGGTGCAAATGGCCACGTCGTTGGCGTCGGTCTCAATGTCGCTTACAAAACACCGGTCCAACTTTAAAGTGTGGATGGGTAGTCGCTTGAGGTAACTGAGCGACGAATAGCCGGTGCCAAAATCGTCAATGGCCAAATTGACGCCCATCGCCCGCAGCGCCTTGAGCTTGTCGATGCTGGCCTCGGGGTCATCCATCATCACCGACTCGGTAATCTCCAGCTCCAAATCCTGACCGCGCAAGCCATGGCGCTCCAGCGCCTGGGTCACCATACCCAGCAGCGCCGGATCACGCAGCTGGTGGGCCGACAAATTGACCGCCATGGCGATGCCCGCCACACCCTCGTCCCGCCATGCCCGCAGTTGGCGGCAGGCCTCGTTCAGCACCCATTCACCCAGCGGCAAAATCAAACCGGTCTCTTCGGCCAGCGGAATAAATTCAACGGGCGGCACCAAGCCGTGCTGTGGATGGCGCCAGCGCACCAGTGCCTCCAGACCCACCACGCAAAAGCCCGAGCCCGCTTCTTCGGCATGGTCGCTGACGCACCGCACCAACTGGGGCTGGTAATGCAGCTCAAACTGCCCCAACTGCAGCGCCATTCGCAGCTCATGGTCCATGCACAGCCGCTCGGTTGCTTCCTGGTTCATGGCCGGGGTAAAAAACTGAATGTTGTTGCGCCCATGCGATTTGGCGTGGTACATGGCCGCATCGGCGTCTTTGAGAAGCGACTCCACGTCGTCGCCATCATCGGGGTAGATGGACAAGCCAATGCTGGGCGTCGAGTGCAGCACTTGCCCCCGAATGAAATATGCCTGCCCCAACGCCAATAGCAGCCTATCCGCCAAGCGGGCCACGGTGGCAATGTCATCCACCTCGGGCAACACCACCACAAACTCGTCCCCACCCAGCCGCGCAACCGTATCGCATTCACGCACACCCACGCGCAAGCGCTGCGCAACCTCCACCAGCAATTCATCCCCTGCCGCGTGACCCAGGCTGTCATTGATGGACCTGAAATGGTCCATGTCAATCAGTGCCACAGCCACCAACCGTTTTGCACCTTGCGCGCTCACAATGGCGGACGCCAAGCACTGCCGAACGCTCACCCGGTTATGCAGCCCTGTCAGGGGATCAAAGTGCGCCAAGCGGCTGATGTTGGCGTCGACGGCCTTGCGGTCCGTGATGTCGATAAAACTGCCAATATGGTGCGTAACCGATCCGGCACGGTCACGCACCACCGAGATGGACATCCACTTCGGGTAGGTGGTTCCATCCTTGCGCCGGTCCCAGAGCTCGCCCCGCCAAATCCCTTGGTTCTTCAAGGCGACCCACATCGCCTGGTAGGTTTCCAAGGGCGTTTGCCCAGAGGCCAACATCTTGGGGTTCTTGCCCAAAACCTCGTCCAAGGTGTAACCCGTGTTGGTGTTAAACGCCGCGTTGACCGCCATGATCCGATTGGCGGGGTCCGTAATCATGATGGCTTCACCACTTTTCTCAAAAACGCTGGCATACAGCTGCAAGGCCGCCTCGGCTTGTTGCCGTGTCGCTGCATCGTCCTTCAGCTGGGTGTTCAAGGCAGTCACCATTCGGGAGCGCCGCCGTGCCACCAAAGTCACGCCCAACACCGCAGCCAACACCAAAACAAAAACTAGCGCCCGCAAAGCCGTGTTGTACCGCCACGCGGCAAACACATCGTCGTAGCGGCGCCCCACCCATACATTCAGCCCGGACAAGCCAACATGGCTGATGGCCCACATCCGATCGATGCCATCCAAGGGCGACGCGCCAACATGCCGTGTCACAGATTGCTCTGAACGCAGGTGGTTCTGCATGAGTGCACTGCTGGCAACATTGACGACATTGACACCTTTTAAGTACGGCAGCCGATGGACCACATCGCCGTCTTGGTTTAGCAGGGCCGCAACGGAGTCGACGCCGTCAGGCTTGATTTGCATGAGCATCGCATCAAAAAACCTGGGGGACGTTTGCGCGACGACGACGCCTTGAAACCGGTCTTGCCGGTCCCGAACGGCCACGGAGAAGGCAATTCCTACTTCACTATTCAGATCAGACCTACCGTCGGTCTTGTAGGGGCGCGACACATGCAGCGCCTGCACCGTTGGATTGCGCTGCAGGGTCGTGAAATACTCAGCGCCTGACACGTCCACACCCCTCAGCGCTGGCGCGGTCGCAAACTCCACCACTCCGCGCGCATTGATAACCTGCAGCGAACGGATAGCCGGCAAAAACCGCAAATGGCGCGTCAATTTTTGGCTATAGACCGCGCATCCTTCAGAATCGCAGGTCTGTAGGTCATAGGCAACCTCATTCAGGTGCAAATCCAAATCACCCAGCAAATTCTCCGCATAGTTGATGGCAACTTGGTCGAGTGTCTCAAGGGCGCGAAAGGCCTTCTCGCGGGTTTGTATGTATTCATCGTACGAAAGCCACGCAAGTGTGCTCCCCAACACCAGTATGGCGATAGCGGGCAGAATCCAGATCGAGCGCAGGACGCGGGGCACCCCCTGCGGCAGGTCAATGTTTTGCATACTTCTTAGCCGCTTGACGCTGTGTTCAATCGCTGGCTACTCAAAAGGCATCCCACCCACCGTCTTGGTCCGAGCCGTGGTCCGCACTCGCCAAGGCCACCTTTGGCAGCGTGGCCTTTGGTACGGCGCGCTGTGGGAGTCTCGGTTTTGCGCGTGACATGGGCACGGCATGGCCTTTGGGCGCACGCGACACCGCTGCCGGCACACGCGGCACCGACCCCATGCCGTGCGGCAACTTGAACACCTCTACCACGGAGACCAAGTCTTTCGCCTGGCTGGTCAAGCTGGAAGCCGCCGCCGCCATTTCCTCCACCAGCGCTGCGTTTTGCTGTGTCACTTGGTCCATTTGGACGACCGCCTCCCCCACTTGCGAGACACCGGCGGCCTGCTCATTGCTCGCCGCGCTGATCTCGCCCATGAGATCGGTCACTTGTTTAATGGAATCGACTACTTCATTCATAGTGGCGCCCGCTTGGTCGACCAATGCCGAGCCCTGCTCCACCCGCGCCACACTGGCGCCGATCAGATTTGTAATTTCCTTAGCCGCCTCAGCCGATCGACCCGCCAAACTGCGCACCTCGGTGGCCACCACAGCAAAGCCACGACCTTGCTCGCCGGCGCGGGCGGCCTCCACTGCGGCGTTAAGCGCCAATATATTGGTTTGAAACGCTATGCCATCAATCACGCTGATGATGTCGGCAATCTTGCGCGACGCTTCGTTGATGCCTTTCATGGTGTCAACCACCTGCGCCACTACCACGCCACCCTGCACAGCAACACTGCTGGCACTCTTGGCCAGTTGGTTGGCCTGGCGTGCGCTGTCGGCATTTTGCTGAACGGTAGCGCTGAGCTCTTCCATGGACGCGGCGGTCTCTTCCAGCGAACTGGCCTGGGCCTCGGTACGCGCCGATAAGTCGTGGTTGCTCTGCGCAATTTCTGAACTGCCGGTTAACACCTCATCAGAGCCACTTCGCACGCTGGTTACCACTTGGATCAGGCTGGTTTGCATGGCACCCAGCGCGGTCAAGAGCAGCCCCACTTCGTCCCGCCCTGCGGCAGGAATCGGCTGGGTCAAATCACCTTGCGCTACTGCGTTGGCAGCAGTCACCGCCTGCCCCAGCGGCCGCGTAATGCCCCGTGACAGGGCGAGGCCAAACCACACCGCAAACGCAGCCCCAAGCGCCATGGATACGATCGATACATTTCGAATCAACTGGTAGTCCGCCACGGCGGTGTCATACGTTCGCTTGCTTTCGTCCAGTTGCAATTGCATCAGTGCGTCAATGCCAACACCCACGGGCACATACAAGGGCCGTATGGCGCTGACAACCAGCTGATTGGCCTTTTCAACCTCATTGGCCCGCAAGGCGGCAACCACCGGGCGCAAACCCTCTTGCACAAACTGCGTTCGGCTATTGGCGAACGCTTGCGCCAGTTCCGCTTCTTTGGGCGTCAGCGACGTGGCCATGTACCGCTTCCAGACCTTGCCGATTGACTCGATATTGGATTCCACCTCCGAGGTACTAGAGCCAATCACCTCGGGTGTCGGGGTCACCAAGGAAACCGCGAGAACCAAGCGATTGCGCAGCAGCAGACGCTGGATTTCACTGATTTGCGCTAGGGCCTGTAATCGGTCCTCGTAAACCGTTTGCAACCCACTGTTGGAATGGCGAACACCAAACAGACCAACGCTACCTACCGCCAGCATCAGCAGCGACAGTGCGCCAATCAAAAAAAACAGGCGCGTTGATATCTTCAAATTATTCATGGAAAAACCCTCCCAACGCCCTGCTCTACCAAGCAGGGGACGCTTTGTTGCCTGCCCGTGGCATTGGCCAGAGCAAATTGGTAAACAAAGCGGGTTCAGGGCTTCACGAAACGTGCAGCAGCGCGGGCTGGGGTGCTGGACGTTAGGAGAAGTTTAAATTCACTTGCCCCAGACTACCGTTGCAAAATGTCACACCCGTGGGTTTTCACTAATAGGGTTTCTCCTAGCGGCCCAACAACTCCAGCGCATAGATAGCGTCTTTGGCCAGCTCGGCCAGTTGGCGCTGCTGCGCATTGGCCCGTTGGCGCAGCGTTTCAATGGCGGCGTGCCGACTCAGCCGGTGCTGCGCCATGGTGATACCCACCGCCACGCCGATGTCTCGCTCAGCGTTCAGCATTTTTTGCAATTGCGCGGTGGTGGCGCGCAGGGCACGCAAATCACTGGCCCGGCCCAACGCCGCCTCAATGGTGGGTGCCATTTGTGCGGCGTCCACCGGCTTCACCATATACGCCAGCGCACCCAGGGTGTTGGCGCGTTGCACTGTTTCGCTGTTGCTGTAGGCACTGAGCATGATGAACGGCAGCCGGTCTAGCTCCCCCAGGCGCAGCGCCAGGTCCAGCCCACAGCCTTGGGACATGCGCACATCCAGCACGGCCAAGTCGGGCCGTAGGCCACCAAACAACAAGGCTTCGGCGTCGGCTACCGATTCAGCCGTGGTGACTTGGTAACCCGCATCGCGCAGGTCTGCGCCCAAGGTGGCTAAAACCAAGCGGTTATCGTCCACCAGCAATAGGTGGTGCACCTGGTTTGGGGTGTTTGTATCGTTCATGCCGGGTGTTCACACTCTAAGTCAATGATTGGGGACCTCAGAACCAAGGTGGTGCACACGCGCTGGTCTTCACACACCCGGCTCAGCTCAGCACCCGTGCGTGGCAGCAAGGTTTGCACCAGTTGCAAGCCCATATTCCCGTCCAGATCGCGGTCTTGCCAGACACCGCCGTTGCTAATGTCAATACGCACCGTGCCGGCTTGCTTATCGGTATGCAGCTGCACCTTGACGCCGGTCACGGTGGTGTCGCCATGCTTGACTGCGTTGACGACCAGTTCGTTGATCACCAGCGCCAATGGCACCGACTCTGTCTCAGAAATCAGGCCGCAACACAGGGGGTCGGTCAATTCAACATCGATGGTGCTATTCCACAGTGCCCCCACGCTCGCAGCGACCGCTTGCAGCACTTCACCCAAACGCACCCGTTCAGATGGGTCCATGCCCTGCAAGCCATGGATCAGCGCCACACTCTGCACTTGGCCAACTGCCTGGGTAATATAGGTTTGCAACTCGGGGTGCTGCCGGCCCGCCGCACGCAGCAAGCCACTGATGCCTTGCAGGTTGTTCTTGATGCGGTGGTGCACCTCTCGCACCAACGCCTGGCGTTGGGCGATGTGATCGGCTTCTTTTTGGGCCTGCTGCCGCAGGCGGTCGGTAATGTCGGTAGCAATGCCACAGACCGCATCGACCGCCCCGGCGTCATCCAAGATCGGAAACTTAAGCACCATGTACTGGCGTTCCCCGTCGGGCATCTGAACGGTTTCATCAAACTCCAAGGCCGCACCACTATGAATAACGGTCAAATCATTGGCGCGCACCGTGCCTGCCACATCCGCAGAGAAAACCTCGTAGTCCGTCTTACCCAGCATCGACTCGGCGCTACGCCCCATGGCATCGCAATACTGCTGGTTTACCAACTGGTATTCGCCATTGCAGTTTTTGATAAAGATGACCGCTGGTGCACGGTCCAGTATGGCGTGAGTCAGCTTTTGCTGTTGTAGCTGGGCTTTACGGTGGGTTTGTTCAGCGCGCCAACTGCGGTGCATCTGCCGGGTCAGAAGGGCTGAAAGTGAGAGAAATAAGGCCATCAGGAGCCCCATATTTCGACACTCGCCCCACCAGCTCTGAAGGTACGCGTCACGCGCAAAACCGACATTGGCGTAAAAGCCGTACTCGGCATTAAAACGGTACGCATGCACCCGTGGGGTGCTGTCCACCTCACCCTCGTCGGTGAAATAAGTCCCTTGCCCTGGGTTGGACTGTATCTGCGCCTGGAATGCCGCCGAAATGGTCGTGGCCCCAATCTCGCCCTTGCCCTTTTGCTCCGGCTTGCGCACGATGACGCGCAAGGCTGAATCCCGAATGGCGTACGCAGAACCCGGTGGTAGCTTGAGTTGCTCCGCAAGCGCACTCAATACGCTCAAAGGCAAGCTCGAAAAAACGACGCCCGCAAAGGAGCCGTCATTGTGGTTCAAACGCCGCGCCAGCACCACCGACCACACCTTGGTCACTTGCTCCAAAACGGGTTGCGAAATGACCAAACCAGTGTCAGCGTGGTCCCGCAGTTGCACGAAGTAGGCTCGGTCGGCCACATTCAAGTGCTCCGCCATAGTCGGCTCCAGGCCGTAAGCCACATTACCGGATGCGTCGGTCGCAGCCAAAACACTGACCTCGGACAGGTGCCGGTGATGACGGTGCAATGCAGCACTCCATCCGGAGGTATCCGATTGATGGTTGGCCTGGCGCTCTTCGTAGGAGGCAACCAGGTTTTGCAAATTGAGATCAATTTTTTCAAAGGTGTGCGCAACATCCCGCCCGAGCGCCAATGACACGTTTTCGGCACTCACCATGGCCTGGCGCTGCTTGGCCTGGCGGTCTTGGTACAAAACCGCACCTGCAAACAGCAGGACCAAGAGATTCAGCAGCCAAATACCACCAATCGTCTGCCGATGGTAGGGAGCCTGAAACATACGCGCTTAGATCTCGTGCAAGCCGTTGGTGGTCTGCACCAGGTCGCTGGACAAGTCGGCCAGTTTGCGCCGTTTGGCGCGCGACGCCTTGCGCAGCATATCCAGTGCCGCTTGGCGGCTCAGCCGGTGCTGCGCCATGGTGATGCCAACGGCCACACCCACATCGTGCTCGGCGTTCAAGGCTTGCTGCAACTGCGCGGCATTCGTGGCCAGCGCGCGTAAATCAGCCCCCCGCGACAAGGCGGACTCAATGGTGGGCAGCATCTGCTCAACTGCCATGGGTTTGACCAAATAACCCAATGCACCCAGCGCGGAGGCGCTGCGCACGGTATCGGTGTCTCGGTAGGCACTGAACATCATAAAAGGCAGGTTGCCGCGTTCGCGCAGGCGCTGCGCCAAGGTCAAGCCGTCGCCGTGGGGCATACGCACGTCCACGATCACCAAGTCGGGCAGCAATCCCGAGGCGAGCAGCGTTTCGGCTTCTGCCATCGATTCAGCCGTGCTGACTTGGTAACCCGCGTTGCGCAAGCCCAGCCCAACGGTGGCCAAGACCAGCCGGTCGTCATCGACCAGCATCAGGTGGCGTGGGGCGAGCGCAGGCAAATCGGGAGGGGCCTGGGCAGGGTTGGGCGGTCGTGGACGGGTGTCGGTGTTCATAAAGGTGTTAGAGGGCGAGCCTGACGGGCGACGCGGCGCGGCATGGGCGGCCATTCAGAGACTGAAGACACATTGAAGTTTTGCGCATTGGGGCGTATTTTGCGCACTTTATGGTCAGCGCGACTTAACATACATCAAATCACGCCAAACCGGCGCGGCCCGACCGGGAGCACCGCTGCCGCCAGAGATTGAATACCAAATCAGCCCTCAGCCCTCGTAGTCATTGCGCGAGCAGCTATGAATTAAATAGCACTCACTCACCGTCCATTGGCCCCGTACCAGATCGGCGTCGTCCACGCCCGCTCTTGGATGGTGGCCGGCACATTGGCCGGGTGTTCCTCATTCACCTTGAGCGCGTCGCGCTGGCTGTAGCGGCACACGGGGTTTTCCAGCACCCGCGCATAGTAAAAAGCGGGGGCGTGGGGGTCAAAGTCGGGGTCACGCCAGGTGGTGGCCAGCGTGGCGGCGCCTTTGCCGGTGGAAATGCTGCAGTCGCTCAGGTTGACCGTGGCGCCGTTGTCGCGGCAACGGTGGGTGGCCACGTCGGGCTGGATGCCGTCAGCACACACCACGTCGTAGACCTGCTCTTTGGCTTGTTTACCAACGGCCCAGCCCTTGACCACCTGGATACGCTGCAGTGGCGCCGAGTTGGGGTCGCGCGCAGCCATTACCAGAAACGATGGTGCCTGGCCCAATCCGGCGTGGGGCAAATCACCCCCCATGGGAACGCCCTTTTGGTAGGCGATACGCACCGCGTCGGGCCGGGTGTGCAGGTCGTCAGGGAAATCAAAACTGGCGAACATACGCGCACGCACCCGTGTGCCGCTGGTGCCAAAGGTTTCTTTACGGTGCAATGCGTCCCAAATGGCCGCACGGGTGTTTTCTTCGGCCCACACACCGGTCAGTCCACCGGGGTTGAGCGTGCTGGGGGTGAGCCCCACCATACGGGCCAGCAGGCTGCGTTTGTAGCCCAGGCGCTGCTCTGGCAAGGCATCGCTGACACCGGCGTAGCCGTTCCAGGTGCTCTCTTGCGTGTCGCCCGGCGTGCCGTTATGGGTATTGGATCCGGCCAGGATGCCGAACTTGTAGGGGTTGAGCCCCGACTGGGCCCCCAGAACAAGGCCTTTTTTCAAGGTGCTGCGCACGGTATCGGTGGCGGCAATGCAGCGGCTGCTGTGTTGACCGGTTTGGGGGTTAACCTGCGCCTCGTCGGGCGTGCAGGCCGGGAAGATGTTTTCAAAATTGCAGTGCTCATCCGCACCGTCCACTCCGGCAGTGCACTCGCTGCTGCCTTTGGTCTGAAACACCTCTACCAAAGCATCGTAGCGCTGGCGCAAAGCCAAGGTGGCAGCCGTCAAGGGCGTGCCATCGCTGTTGGTATCGCCAAACGCCAGGCCCCACGAAAAGTTGGAACCGCTGACAATGGTCAACGCCTTGCACCCCCCGGTGCACTGGGCGTCCAGCCAGCGAAACAGGTCTTCGACAAACCCGTCCATGGCGGAAAACACGCCGCTTGGCACCACATCGCCCCGAAAGATCACGCTGCGGTGCAAACTGCCGCCCTGGGCCAGGGTGGGGCTGTACTCAAACGCGTTAAAGGTGGTGAAGTAACCGGGCTCGTAGTTTTCACGCGCAGCAGCTTGCATGTCCTGCCACACCGCCTTGGCGCCAACCATGCAGGCCTTGCCGCCAGCGCTGCACATGCCCGTATCGTAGGCCGCCAAATGCGAGCCACTTTGCTGTCCGCTAGAAAAAAACTGCGAAAACACAAACGCCACCTGGTAACGCACACCCATACAGTTGAAAGACCAGTAATTGGTACTGGTCTTGTCATAACACTGGTGGATGGGGCCAAAGCTTTCCGCGTGGTCCGTGACCGCAGCAAAGTCCAGCGGCTCCAACAGTTTTTGGCGAATGCCGCTTCCGGGCAAGGCAAATGACTCACCTTTGGCAAACCGGTAGGCGGCGCGTGGGCCGTTGCGGGCATCAAAGACGTTGGCATCGAGCGACATGCTGGAATGCACATGCAAGTCACCAAAATAAGCGTTGCGTAGCGGGTTGGCGACAGGAAGCGCTCGGGCGTCGGGCGTCGACTGGCCCGGTGGCTCCTGCGGGTTGTCCAGATGCCGCTCTAGGTAGTCAATGGTGAGCGAACCTATTAACGACAAGGCCGTCACCAACAACAGCGCGGCGACGCCCCAGACCCGCAGTTCACGCTTGAATTTGCGTTGTCGGCGCAGCTTGCCTTCCTGATCCATTGCCATGTGTCTCCTATCAAGGTCGTGTTGTGGCCTGATGGTAAGCCAGCACAGCCTCTTGCACCACCCAAAGTCGGTCCTGCCCCCAAACTGCAACACCATTCACGTGAAAGGATGGCACACCCCACAGCCCCATCGCCGCCATAGCCTCGCGGTTGGCCTGCGCCGTGGCGCGCCAGCCTTGGTCACGCAGCGCGGCCTTCACAGAACTCCAGGCCAAGCCAGCGCGATCGGTAATGCGGCGCAGGCCGCTATCGCTACCGGCATCAATACCTTCGGCCCACACACCCTGCATAAACGACAAGACATACGCCTGCCCCTTGCCGAACCGCTCTGCCAGCGGAATCAACGCCAAACCCCGCTCAGTGGGCAGGCCGATGGGGTCGTTGATGCGCCCAAAGGGGATGCCCCGCGTGCCGGCCTCTCGGGCCGCGTCCAGCACAATGTAGCGCCGCTTGGCTTTGGGCACTGGCAAGCCGCGCATCACCATGGGCAAGACAAACCGCAAGCGCACCGGAGCGCCGGTAAGGCGGCTGAGCGTAAACACCCGCTGCACCACGATGGCCGAGTACGGGCTGCGCAGGGAAAAGAAAAAGTCGATCACTGGCGCGTTGGGCAAATCAACGGCAGTTCGCACATCATGGCTGGGCGCAAACATCAACTCCAGCGTGCCACTGCGCCGCTGGCACAAGGCCTGCAACCGCAGCTCCAGGTGGTACAGGCGGTCTATGCCCCAATACCATTCGCCGCCGTAATAAAAAGTGGCGCCCAGGTAGTGGCCCCATTGCGCACGCAGGGTATCGGACGCGCACTGATGGTCATGAACCACGTCGGGGTGGGCCTGGCGCAGGCCTCTGGTTGCGGCCAAGTCCGCAATGGGGCCTTGTGGGTGCTCCCACAGGGCCTGCGACAACGATGCAGCCACCTCAGAAAAACGCTCATCTTCGATCGCAGCGACCAATACGCCAGCCACGTCAGCGCAATTGCGCGGCGACGGTTGGCACCCAGGGTCCACAAAAGGTAGGCCCCAATGGCGTGCCAGCAATTGCGCGTCGCGGCGGCTGTAGGCGACCAATTTGTCCCGCTCCGGCGCAGCCGCTGCAGGCACAGGCCCCACCACATGGGGGCACACCGTGATGTCATAACGCGCCACCAGCAGTTGCAAGGCAGCGGCAGCCAACGCACTGTAGGGGTCATCCACTTGGTGAAAATAGTGCACCTGGTGGGGCAAACCCGCCGCGGTGCGCTGCTGTTCGGCCTTAGCGCGCTGCTGATGCAAGCGCCGGCTGGAGAGAAGCCGCTCACTGATGGGCGGCATTAGCAGCGTTTGAATGGACATCGGTTCAGACGCGGTGGCCGATTTGAAAAAACCCGCGCATTACCGCACCCCACGCAAGGACCACCACTGCACGCTGGCGCTTGATACCAGCATGGCGCCATATGTGGCCATCTTGGCGTCATGCCCAAAGTACCACAGGCCCAGCCCCAAAGCCAGCATACCCGCTACACTATTGATAGCTGCTTGCACAATAACCACGAGGGCTGACGGCCGTTTTTTATAAAAAAATGGGGCCGCCAAAGCCAAGAGAACACCCACCGCCACGGCGGGCGCCAGAAAATTCAAGAGGTGGTTAATCAAGTCCAAAAAGCCCATAACGGAAAAACCCCAAAGGGCCAAGGTTGGTGGTGTAGCAGGCGATTTTATAATCCCCAGTCCAACCATAACTGTCAGAGCTGCGCTACGCTGCGAACTGCACCGCAAATTCCCCCAATAATGGCCGTCTGGACCCTAGGCATCAACCACACCACCGCACCCCTGGATTTGCGGGGACGGTTTGCGTTCGCCATGGACCAAATCGAACCCAGTTTGCGGGGCTTACGCGAAACGTTGAGCCGTACGCCAGAGGCGGCCATTGTGTCCACCTGCAACCGCACCGAAATTTATTGCGCGGGCGCCGAGGCGGAGATGGAACCTACCCTGGTCTGGCTGGCCCAAACTGCGGGCCTGTCAGCCGACGCCCTGCGCGCCCACACCTACGGCCTGCACGACAGCATGGCCGCGCGCCATGCCTTTCGGGTAGCCAGCGGACTGGACTCCATGGTGCTGGGCGAGCCGCAAATTTTGGGTCAACTCAAAGATGCGGTACGCGCCGCCGACGCCGCAGGCGCACTGGGCAGCACCCTGTCGCAACTGTTTCAGCGCTCCTTTGCCGTCGCAAAGGAGGTGCGTACTTCTACCGAGATTGGCGCCCACAGCATCAGCATGGCCGCCGCCGCCGTGCGCTTGGCCGGCAACCTGTTTGAAGACCTGGGCGAGGTCAAAGTGCTGTTTGTGGGCGCCGGCGAAATGATTGAACTGTGCGCCACCCACTTTGCTGCCAAAAACCCCAAGAGCATCGCCATTGCCAACCGCACGCTGGAGCGGGGCGAAAAACTGGCCAGCCGCTTTGGCGGCGAGGTCATGCGCCTGGCCGACCTACCCGACCGCCTGCACGAATTTGACGCGGTGGTGAGTTGCACCGCCAGCACCCTGCCGATCATTGGCCTTGGGGCGGTCGAACGTGCCCTCAAAAAGCGCCGCCACCGGCCCATCTTCATGGTGGACCTGGCCGTGCCGCGCGACATCGAAATCGAAGTCAAGGCGCTGGAGGATGTGTACCTCTACACCGTGGACGATCTGGCCAGTGTGGTGCAGACCGCCCAGGCCAGCCGTCAGGCCGCCGTGGCCCAGGCCGAGGCGATTGTGGACGCCGGGGTGCAAAGCTTCATGCACTGGATTGACCAGCGCAGCGCCGTGCCGTTGATCCAGCAGCTCAACGCCCAAGCCGACGCCTGGCGCAGTGCCGAACTGGCCCGTGCCCGCAAGCTGCTGGCCAAGGGCGAAGACGTAGACGTGGTACTAGAAGCCCTGTCACGCGGATTAACCCAAAAAATGCTGCACGGCGCACTGGCCGAATTGCATGCAGGAGACGCCGCAGCACGCGAGCGCGCCACCAGCGCCATCGAACACTTCTTTCTGCGCTGCAAGCGTTAGCGACGCTGACCACTTGGCTCCAACAGAGCCCCGACTTAACCCATCGACCCCGCACAGGGCGCACGAAAATCGTTGTCCACATACCGTTCGGGCTGAGCTGGTCGAAGCCCCTCCTTTCAGATTGACCCCATGAAACCCTTTCTCCGCCAACAACTCGCCCGATACACCGACCGCCAAGGGGAACTGGAATTTTTGCTGTCCCGCGAGGACATCATGAAAGACATGGAACAGTTCCTCAAACTCTCTCGGGAGCACACCGATGTCACCGCCGTGGCCAGCCGCTGGGCGCGCTACCAGCAGCGTGAGGCAGACCTGGCCAGCGCGCAAGAGATGAAGTCCGACCCCGACATGGCGGAAATGGCCGAGGAAGAAATCGCCAGCGCCACGGCCGAGCTGGCGCAGTTGGAGGGCGAGTTGCAGCGCATGCTGCTGCCCAAAGATCCCGACGACGCGCGCCCCGCGTTTATCGAGATCCGCGCCGGAACGGGCGGTGACGAATCGGCCCTATTTGCCGCCGACCTGCTGCGCATGTACACCCGCTACGCCGACCGCTGCGGCTGGAAAACCGAAATTGTTAGCGAATCCCCCAGCGAGCTCGGCGGCTACAAAGAGGTGGTGGTGCGTATGGAAGGCCACCACAACGGCACGGGGGTCTACGGCGCACTCAAATTTGAATCGGGCGGACACCGGGTGCAGCGTGTGCCCACCACCGAGACCCAGGGCCGCATCCACACCAGCGCCTGCACCATCGCCGTGCTGGCCGAGCAGGACGAGGCCGAGGCCATCAAGATCAACCCGTCCGACCTGCGCATTGACACGTACCGCGCCAGCGGTGCTGGTGGTCAGCACATCAACAAAACCGACTCGGCTGTGCGTATCACCCACCTGCCCACTGGCATCGTGGCCGAATGCCAAGACGGACGCAGCCAGCACAGCAACAAGGCGCAAGCCCTGAAAGTGCTAACCGCCCGCATCCACGAAAAAGACCGCGCAGCGCGCGCCGCCAAAGACGCGGCTGAACGCAAAAGTCTGGTCGGCAGCGGTGACCGGAGTGACCGCATCCGCACCTACAACTTTCCGCAAGGGCGCCTCACCGACCACCGCATCAACCTGACGCTGTACAAACTACTGCAAATTATGGAAGGCGACTTGCAAGACGTGGTGGACGCGCTGCAGGCCTATGAGGCGGCCGAGCAACTGGCCGCATTGGAGCTCAATACCTAAGCAGTGGCTGCGTAAGCCGCTTGGGCTTGGGAGGCTAGTCCAGCCAGTCGGTCTGCACACCGATGAACTTGCCGCTGGCGGTATCGAGCTCGCAGCGGTAGGTAAAGGCGCTGGGGCGCATGCCAGCGGCCTTTTCTGCTGAACCTTGCCCATGCATATAGGTGTGGCCGTTTGGACCTGGTTTGAGCTGGCGGGACTTGGACGACAGCACCAAATTCGCCGCACGTGAATACTTGTCGGTCACTGCGCTGGCGACCGCAGCCTCGCAGGCCTCCGGCGACAAATTAGTCAGGTCGGCCTGCCAGGGCTTTTCGGCCGCACGAGCGGGTGCGCCGACCTCTTTAAAAATCACGCCAGGTGGCTCTTTACCCTCTGGGTCCAGCGTGCAGTGGTACGAAAAAGCAACGCTCCCGCCGGTGCCCTGGTAGTGTCCGTCACCGCTAATGCTGCTTTCGAGCATCTGCGCCACCGCTTTGTCCGAAGCCTGCTTGGGCGCGAAAAACTGCACCTGCTTAGCGCCATCTCCGCGCGCCTTGTGAATTGCTTTGGTGACCGCCGCTTCGCATACCCGCAGTGACACCTTCGTTGCGACAGCGCCCTCCTCGTCCGGGGTTGCGTGGGCGGCCAAGCTAGCACCGACCAAGACAATAGCGACGAAAGCGGGGAAAGAACGTGCGTTTTTCATAGTCATCAGCCGATCCAAAAGACAAGGTACGAATAGGACCCAGGTAAGACACAAGGGGCTCGCCTGCTGCGTTTATAGCCGATCGGCTAAAAATCGTAGCGCAACTTGACCCCCACCTCCGTGGTGGTGTTGGACGGCTCATAGAAGCCCGCATCGACCGCAGAGTCTTGAACCGCCCAATAATTGAGATACGGCCCCAGCGCCCATTTGTCTTTTTTGAACATCATGCTGCTGCGAAGACCTGCGCCCTTGGTTTGAGAATTCTGGGCGGTGTAGTTCTGCAGGTATGACGTTTGCATGCCCTGGATCAGCAGGTTCACTTCCAGGTTGGTTTCCAGCGTGTTGTTGTGGGTATGCAAGGTGACACCCAGCGGCACATATTGGTAACGGTTCAAGCGGGTGTATCCGTAAGCCCCCGTGGTCGTGAAACGGCCCGCCCCATCGTTGACTAGGTAGTGCGTTCCCAAACCGATGTAGGTGTCAAAGAAACCAAAGCTCGCATTGCTACGCAGGCTAACCATGCCGCGCAGGTCCAAAAAATAGTTGGGCTGGCCAGCATTGTTGCCGCTGGTGTCACTTGAATAATCAAGCGGCCCACCGATCCAGCGGCCGTCCACAACCAGTTGCTTGTTGCTGTCAATACCATACGCATACCGCCCGGCCACAGAGGCCTGAAACCCCTTGAGCGCCACGCCCAAGTTGGGCTCTTGGTAATGGTAGTTGGCGACACCGACCTCCAAAGAGGCTTCGTTGGCTAAGGGACTGGCGGCGGCAAATGGCATGGTGCCCAAGCAGGTGAGTGCAAAGACAATGGAGGTAGCAATCGGCAATTTCATAGAGATCGTGGGCGTTGGTAGTGAAGAGACCCATGCGGTCAGGGTGGCGCCAAGTGTAGGCGAGCGCAGGACCGTGGCGGGCCCCTGAAAAATCTGGCAAAGGCGGGGAACGGCTGGCGATAAACGCAGTAAATTTGAGCCTATTTCTCATGGAGCACCTAATGGCATTTGGATGGACAGCACGCGGGACCCAATGGATCGCAATTTTGGTGCTCATGGTGGCAAGCCGTGGGGGCTGGGCCGAAACCATCGCGTGGACCGAAGATGCCCGTCTGCATGACGGACGCACGGTCGCTGTCAGCATTGAGGGCAACAGCACTACCCTGCCCTATTACCTGTCGTACCAAAAGAGCAATGTCAACCAGTTCAAACTGACGTTTCGCGACCCGGACACACAGAAAACCATCGTTTGGCAAGGTGCGCGCTATTTCAGCCCGGTGCTGCTCGACATCGTCAGCGGCGTTCCCTACCTCGTGGTGTACGGGCGTCCGACGCAAGACACCAGCGACACCTATGGCTGCCCCGAATTGCCCTACATTGTCCTGCGCCATGACACGGAGGGTTGGCAGGCTGTCCCGATGGAACAGGCGCCCGCGACGCTAATCACCGCCAATCTGGCCACCCACGAGATGCCAACTGACGCTGCGGGCCGCCACCTCTCCGTTGACGATGTGGCCCAGCGTGTTGCTGCTGCACAGCACCAAACCTCTGGACTTGTGCAAAAGACCATTCCACGAACCCTTACCGACTGGCATGCGCTGAACCGACGCAGCGCCCTCACCGACCGCCTCGTGGGTGATTGCCGCCCACCGCGCACGCCGCTAGAACCCCTGGTGTTGCCAGCACCCACGCAAAGCATGACGACGCTTTTGGAAACAGTCGATTACGTGCCAGAAACGGCATATACCAAGGAAGGCTGGAAACAACTCACTATCGACACGCAGCGCATTGAGGCCTGTAAACCGATGTTCAAGGCGGTCGAGGTAGACCCCTATAACCTGGATATGCGTTTTACCAACGACACGACAGGCACCAAACGTGTGCCCTACACACGCCAAGGCGCATGGGCGCCTGACCTGCAGTTGTTATGTGATGCCCACCTGTGGTTCATCACGGCCCAAGGTGACCCGAAGAAATTCACCATCACCCAAACCACCCAAAGTGGCGACACAGTGTTTCGCGTCACGTTTACCGCACCTGCCAGTGAGCCCGATATGGTTGGCACACTCTTGTGGCCCACGCTGCACGCGGGGTCTGGCTACCTCTATTTTGATTGGGCCTTGGCACACGCACAGGACACCCAATGGCTCGTAAAGCGCATTCTCAAAATGCGCTTGCCGCTGCAACCCTAGACATTAGAGCCACCGCAAGCCTGGGCTAAGCCCCCAACGCTCGCAGTACGTCACGAAATTGCATCGGCTTTTTGGGCCGACGCAGTTCGTCAGCGCCATTCCCTAACGCAAAGTTGCGTCACCCCACTAACTCAGTGTTTACGCTCTGGGCACGTTTACCCTGATGCACAAAAACAGGGCGAGCCCTACGATCCGCCCGGCCTTGCAACTGAATAACTATTTTTACTACTTGGAGACAGCTATGAAACGAAGCAACTTCGATTCGACCACGGTCGGAACAAAAATGCGCACACTCTTACCAGCCCTGTTCTTGATGGCACTGGGCTCCAGCGCCGCAGCCAGCACCCTTAACCAAAACGTCTCTTGGACGGTCAACCAACCTGGCACCACCACCGTGTACCGCACGGTCGCCTACGGAGACTCGATCTTTGCTGGCTACAACGGTTCCACCTCCAATGCGGCCAAGTATTCAGCGCCCACCGTGTCGGCCGAATACCTGTCCGCCCTGTGGAATGCCGACATCGAAAGCGTGCGTCGCACCAAATCGGGTGCTATTGCATCAGACGTCTACAACAACAAGATTGTGGCTGAAAAGTCCTACATGCAAGCCAGCAACACCCGTGTTGTCGAGTTCGAAATGTGCGGCAACGACGGCCTGCAAGCGCGCACCGCCTTCAAGAAACAAACCGGTACCTGCGACTACTCCGGCATGAACACCGGCGTGAGCAACTGCAAAACCTATGTTGCCAAGGCGATGGACTACATCAATGCCAACGCCTATGCCGGCGTCAAGGCGAAAATTGTGTCCAACCTGCACTACCCTGGCTACAACGCCGACAACGTGCTGAGCTCTTGCACCGATGCAACGACCCATGCAAAGGTCAACATGCGCGACACCTTTTTGCCCAAGCTAGCCACCATGAACTACTGGATGTGTGCCTACGCGCAGCAAAAAGGCTTTAAGTGCGTCGATAATTTTGCCCAGTACATGGGTGCCGATTACGACAGCAATGGCGACGGCAAAATTGACTCGGTGGCCCTGCAATACGTGCCCGGTGAAAGCGAATCGAGCTACGTGACGCGTATTACATCGACGCTGAAGTCCACCCTGCGCGACGCCAACACACACTTCGTGTCGGCCAGCAGCAGCTATGACTACATTCAGTCAGACGACACCCACCCAACCTACACCGGCGGCACCGTCTCTGCCGGATTGTGGGGCGGATCGACAGGAACCGGTGCACCACGCTATGCCACCATCTCGGGCGGCAAAAACCCGATCTGGAACCAGTATGGCCACGAGCGCATGGGCTGGGCTGTGTCGACTTCTAACCCAACCGCACCCTGATTTTTAGGGTTAAGGCAGGCCCATGGATTAGCCGCGCGCGGCGCCCGTCCATGGGCTACTGGTTATTTTGCTAGGCATTGGTTAAAGGCGATGTGATGCGATGCGATACAGAGCACAACACGACTGCCACACCATTACCTAAAAAAAAGTTGCGTTATCTTCCTGACTCAGTGTTTACGCTTTGGACGCGTTTTCCCTGATGTACAAAAGCAAGGTACCCCCTACGATCGTGCCGGCCTTTCGACTGAATAACTATTTTTACTACTTGGAGACAGCTATGAAACGACTCAACAACGTCGCCACCGTCGGCACAAAAATGCGCACACTCTTGCCCGCCCTCGTGCTGATGGCACTGGGCGCCAGCGCAGCAGCCAGTACCCTCAACCAAAACGTCTCTTGGACGGTCGATAAGGCGGGCACCTCCACCAAATACCGCACGGTTGCTTACGGTGACTCGATCTTCGCTGGGTACAACGGTTCCGTCTTTAACGCCGCAAAATATGCCGCACCCACGGTGGCGGCCGAATACCTCTCCGCGGCGTTGAATGCCGACATCGAAAACGTGCGCCGCACCAAATCGGGTGCGATTGCATCGGACGTCTACAACAACAAAATTGTGGCCGAAAAGTCCTACATGCAGGCCAGCAACACCCGCGTGGTTGAGTTCGAAATGTGCGGCAACGACGGCCTGCAAGCCCGCACCGCGTTCAAAAAGCAAACCGGCACCTGCGACTACTCTGGCATGAACACCGGCGTGAGCAACTGCAAAACCTATGTTGCCAAGGCGATGGATTACATCAACGCCAATGCCTACGCTGGCGTCAAAGCCAAGATCGTGTCCAACCTGCACTACCCTGGCTACAACGCTGACAACGTGCAAAGTTCTTGCAAGGACGCCACCACCGGCGCAACCGTCAACCTGCGCGACACCTTCTTGCCCAAGCTGGCCACCATGAACTACTGGATGTGCGCCTACGCGCAGCAAAAAGGCTTCAAGTGCACCGATAATTTTGCCCAGTACATGGGTGCTGACTACGACACCAATGGCGACGGCCAGATCGACTCGGTGGCCCTGCAATACGTGCCCGGCGAGAGCGAATCGAGCTATGTGACACGTATTACGACCACGCTGAAGTCCACCCTGCGCGACGCCAACACACACTTCGTGTCGGCCAGCAGCAGCTATGACTATATTCAGTCCGACGACACCCACCCAACGTACACCGGTGGCACCGTCAAAGGTGGATTGTTTGGCGGCAGCTCTGGCACGGGTGCTCCACGCTACGCCACCATCTCCGGTGGCAAGAACCCAATCTGGAACCAGTATGGCCACGAGCGCATGGGCTGGGCTGTGTCTACTTCCAACCCAACCGCACCCTGATTTTTAGGGTTAAAGTAACCCCATGGATTCGCCACGTCGCAATGGTTTGACGCAGCCCAACCTGGGTGGCGCAGACCCTGCGTGGCGGCCGTCCATGGGTTACCTGTATATTTTGTTAGGCATTGTCGTCATTGGCATTGCCTACGTTTTACTCTCATCGCCTTCCATCAAAACACCGGTTGAAGGCGCTGCTGAGTCCCAAACGGACAATTCCGCCGCCAAACACTTCGGCCTGTCACTGATTGACCCCGACGCCGCTCGCAGCGTTGCTGCAAACAGCACCTCGCAAAAAGAAACCGCCGCGCAGGAAGCACAGCAACGCGCCCGCGAAGTGGACAACGACCCCACACCCGACCTATCGAGTTATGTTCCCAGTGGCGCCAAACCCACCATGAACGAAGTCATCAAGCGGCTGCACGAGGCCGGCGTTTATACCGGCTTGGCCGCATTTAACCCCCCCGGCACCCGCCCCAATTTGGTAGGCCTTGCGGTGCCCGAAAATTTCCCGCTTCCCAAAGGTTATGTGCGCCACCACCAGTCAACCGATGACGGTCAAACGGTAGAACCAATTTTGATGTTTGCACCAGACTTCCAAATGTTAGATGCCGCCAAACAACCCGTTGCGATGCCCGCAGACCGCATCGTGCCGCCAGAACTCGCCCCGCCTGGGTTACCCATCCGGCGTATCGTGATCCCGGCGCCGCTCGACCCCGAAGGGTCCAAGCTCTGAAATTCCCTGCTTCTTTTTTACGCTCCAGCGGCGGCATGTTGGTGGGCGTTGGCGCCAGCGCGGCCTTGTTTGCGCTCTATGCGCGCGGCGATATGGCTTGGGTCTTGGGCTTTGTCGCCCTTGCGCCGTGGCTGTGCACACTGAACGCCCAACGCACCTTCACCAGCACGTTATGGAGCGCGTACCTGATGTCGGTCGCGTACACCATCGCCGTGTTTGCCTGGTTTGGTATTGCCGTTGGTAGCTACACCCAGGTGGGTTCGGCCATTGGCTTAGCGGTGTTGTTAGTGGGTGCGCCACTGTTCCAACCCCAGTTTTTCGCCTTCGCGTGGGTACGCCATGCGGCCCGCCGCAAACACGGCGCCCTGGTGTGTGCGCTGGCGGGCGCCTCAGCCTGGGTGGCGACTGAATGGCTGGTTCCCAAACTCTTGGGTGACACGCTGGGCTATGGCCTCTATCCATCACGCCTGCTTCGCCAAAGCGCCGACCTAGGCGGCGCGGCGGGTCTGACGTTTTTGCTCATCCTGTGTAACGAAGGCCTCGCACGGGCCGTGGCCCAACGGTCAAGCGGCCTGCGCGCGGTGTTGGTGCCATTGGCAGGCGCCGCCTTGGTGCCGCTGGCCATGGCGGTGTATGGATTCACGGTGCTGTCCGCAACACCTGCGCCTACCGGCAAACCACTGCGCATCGGCATGGTGCAGTCCAACATGGTGAACTACGAGCACAAGCGGCAAGAAGAAGGTGTCTACGCAGCGGTGCGTGAAATTTTGGACCTGCACTACGCCATGAGCTACGACGCGGTAGAGCACCAGCATGTCGACGCGGTGATGTGGTCAGAAACCGCCTACCCCACCACCTTTGGCCACCCCAAGAGCGAGACCGGCGCAGAGCTAGACCGCGAGATACTGGGCATTGTCAAGTCAGCCGGTGTGCCCTTTGTGTTTGGCACCTACGACCGCGACGCCGCTGGCGAATACAACGCCGCCGCATTCGTCGAACCCACAGCGGGGCTGATAGGTCTGTACCGCAAGACACGGCTTTTCCCGCTTACCGAATATGTGCCGCCCTGGCTGGACGGCCCCGCGTTCAGGCGCTGGTTACCCTGGACGGGCACTTGGCAGCCCGGCGACGGTGCACGGGTGTTTCCGCTGCGCTTGGCCGATGGGCGCGAGATACCCGTGCTGCCCATGATTTGCCTAGACGACGTCGACACAAGCCTGGCCATCAGCGGCGCCCGCTTGGGTGCGCAGGCCATTTTGACGCTGTCTAACGACTCCTGGTTTACCAACTACCCACAGGGCGCGCACCTGCACTTGGCCGTTGCCGCGTTTCGCAGCATTGAGACACGGCTGCCCCAGTTCCGCGTTACCACCAATGGCGTGAGCACCGTGATAGACCCCACGGGCAGCGTGTTGGCAAGCGGTGCCATGGGCGAGCGCACACTGGTCATTGGCGCGGTGCCGATACCCACCCCGCAGCGCACCCTCATCGTTCGATGGGGCAATTGGGTGGGGCTGGCAGGCGCGGCCTTTTTGGTTTTGCTGGCGTCACTGGCCCTGTGGCCCCTGCGGCCACACCATGTGGTGGACGGCGCGTTGGCATCGCCGGCCACGGCCACTTTTCCGATCAACGTCATTTTGTTGCCCACCACGGTTCGCCTGACAGCCGGTGTGCTGCGTGGCTTTGCGCGGGGTGCCTTGCTGTGTATGGGCATTGCCATGTTGCTTGACGACAGCTTGCGTAGCAACACGCTGGCCCAAATGCGCTGGATCACCGGCTTCTTTCTGGCACCCGAGGCCGCCGCGTGGCTGCTGCTGCGGGCTTTTAGCGCGCGGGCCAATATTGACCAAGGTGCACTGGTTTTTACCCACGGCACGCGGCGTCTGGAGATGCCGCTGCACGACATCGCAGCGGTCGAACCGTGGCGCCTGCCCGTGCCCAGCCACGGAACGGCGCTGCGCTTGGTGTCGGGTGCACGTTGGTCGTTTGGCATGGCGCTGAGCAACCCATTGGGCTTTGCGCGCGCACTGGCTGCTGCGGGCGGGCCAGCCGTATCCAACAGCGCAGCGTCGCGCAGCATGGCGTATATGCAGACTTGCCTGGCCATGCCACGCAATTGGCTGGACCACCCGGTGACCAAATTTGTCTTCTTCCCACTGGTGCTGGCGCTACCGGCCTTTCGCCTGCACCAATACATTGCCTATGGTGGCCTGCTTGGCGAGTTCTATAGTTTTGGACTCAAGGCCTACATCACCACACTGGGCCTGTGGTGGGCTGCATGGGCCATTGGCGTGCTGCTGTGTGCCGCTGGCGTGCGTGCGGCCATCGAAGTGGCAACCATGGTCATGGTCGCACTGCGCCCGGCAGACGCCATAGCCACCCGACAGGTGCTAGAGCGTATCGGCCTTGTGGCGCTCTACCTGGGCCTGCCCGCCTGGCTGGCGGTGCGTATTCTTTACGACTAACTGCGGGCGCTCAGGGCACGACGCGGCGCGCAAACCGACGTGTCTCACCAATGGCCATAACAGTGAAAGCGTCTTCTTTGAGCTTGGCTGCATTGCGCGCAATAGCCAAGTCAATAGGTGGCTGATCCAGCGCCTCGTCGCTCAGGTTAAACGTGCCCCAATGCACACCAATGCTGCGCTTGGCACCTAGGTCTTGGTGCACCTGCACCGCCTCGGCCGGGTTGATGTGCTGCGGTTGCATAAACCAGCGCGGCTCGTAGGCGCCAATCGCCAGCAGCGCCACATCAAACCCACCGCCTTTCGCGGCTGTTTGGCGGTCTGCCAACCGTGCTTTGATGTCCAAAAAGTCGTGGCTGTAGCCGCTGTCACCGCTAAAGTACCACTGAAAATCTTTGCCCAGCACAGCCCACCCGCCCCATAGGGTGTCGCCACGGTCCGCAATGCCACGGCCCGACCAATGCTGCGCAGGGGTCAGCATAAATTCGACACCGCCCACCATGGTGCTGCTCCACCAACCCAACTCTTGCACATGGCTCACACCCCGCGCCTCTAGCCACGCTTTGAGACCCAGCGGCACGATAAACAGCGGCGCGCCACCCGCCTGCTGGCTCAAAAGCAAAAGCGACTGGGGGTCCAGATGGTCGAAGTGGTTGTGCGAGATCAGCACCACATCAATCTTGGGCAACTGCGCCAAACTCAGCCCCGGCGGCTGCATACGCTTGGGCCCAAACCATTGAAACGGCGACGCACGCTCTGCAAAGACCGGGTCGGTCAGCACATTGAGCCCACTGGCCTGCACCAAGGTGCTGGCGTGCCCGATCCAAGTAACGGCGGGCACCATCTGCGCGCCTGCCACCGCATTGGCGTGGATAAAGGCCACGTCCGGCGCAACCTGCGGCGTGGGGTGCGCTGGCTTAGGCGGCAAGCCGTGCAGCGTGCGGTTAAAAAACCAGCGCGCCACATCGGGCAATGACTTGTCGGCAGCGGCGTAGTTGTTGTGAAAAGGCGGCCCGGAATGGTCGCCTTGCAAGTCACCCATGGCATTGGCATTGGGCGCGCCACATGCCCCAAGTGGGGCCGCCAGGAGCGCTGCCGCAACAACACGGAACAACCGCAATCGAATGTGCTGTGGGGTGTGATTAGATTTATGCATTCGCCCGATTATTGCCGCCCCGCGCCGAATTCGATCAGCGTCGCGCCAGGGTCAACTGCTTGGGCAATTTCGGAAGTGCCCTCGTGCAGCACAGGCGCTACGTCAGGCGACTTTGACGCCCTTCCAGAACGCAACCCGGCCTTTGATGGCGGCGGCTTCTGGCGATGGCTCTGGGTAGTACCAAACCGCGTCTGGGTTCAGCTCGCCATTCACGATTAGCGAGTAATAGCTGGCCTGCCCCTTCCAGGCGCACGAGGTTTTGTGGTTGCTGAAGGTCACAAATTCTCGTTTGAGTGCGCTCTCAGGGAAGTAGTGGTTGCCATCGACGACCACCGTGTCGTCACTCTCGGCAATGATGGTGTCTTTCCAGATGGCTTGCATAGAGGGTCCAATCGCGGTTAGTGGGTTAAAACAGTTAGATGCAGCTTGAAGCAGCACGCCTTGCACACCATAACCCAGTCTATTTCAAACGCACGGCGGATGGATTGGCGGTCGAAGCTTGCCCTACTATGCCTTCTTTGCCAACCGCAAAGACGACCTTGGCATGGTGGCGGCTAACCACTGAATGCACACCGCCTGCCATCCAGCAGCCGCATAGACGCTATGTTTTCAATAGCTGCTTGCGCAGGGTCCAAGAGGGCTAGCGGCCTATTTTGCTTAGAAAATTGCGAGAAGCGGCAGCACCCATCTAGCCACGCAGCGCATTTAGCGGCATGATGTGGCCCAATAAAAAATAACCCAGAGAGACAGGGCCAGGGATGGCGACACTAATTCCTTTGATCAACAGCTGCATCTCCCGCATGACCAGCGGCGAGCGGCGCTTGGGCGAGCGGCTGGGAACATGAAAAGGGCAACCACCATGAACGAGACCACGCACGGGGTGGTGCCCATACCTGGCGACAGCCTGCACGCCGAACTGCGCTCCCTCATTGCCAGCAGCCGCCAGCGGTTGGCTGGTGCCGTGAACGCGGAGCTGACACGGCGGTATTGGAGCGTGGGTGAACGCCTGCGCACCGAGGTGCTGGGCGGCGCAGACCGCGCCAAATATGGCGACCAGCTTATCAAGCGCATGGGAGATCAACTGGCGCAAGAGTTTGGCCGCGGGTTTGAAGCCAAAAACCTGCGCCGCATGCTGCAGTTTTCGGCAGCTTTCCCGGACACGGAGAAAGTCGCATCACTGATGCGACATTTGAGCTGGACGCATTTTTTGCAGCTTCTTCCCCTCAAAATCGACGCGGCACGCTGGTTTTATGCGCAGCAATGTGTGGAGTCGCGCTGGAGTGTGCGCGAACTCCATCACCAGATCGAACGTAAAGCCTTCGAACGCACTGAGCTTGCCTCTCTGCAAGTCACCCCCGTTCAGGCTGAGCCGGTCGTTGCCCTGGACTCCAGCCCCGCCCAAGTCTTCAAAGACCCCTACTTTTTAGACTTTCTGGGCCTGCGCCAAGGCCACGACGAGGCTGACCTAGAAGCCGCCATCCTGCGCCAGCTTGAAGCCTTCATTCTGGAGCTGGGCCGGGGCTTTGCGTTTGTGGAGCGCCAAAAGCGCATGGTCATCGACGGCGAAGACTTCTACCTAGATTTGCTCTTCTACCACCGCCGCCTGCGCCGCTTGGTGGCCATCGAACTCAAACTGGGCCGTTTCAAAGCCGCCCACAAAGGCCAGATGGAGCTGTATTTGAAGTGGCTGGACAAGCACGAGCGCCAGAGTGGCGAAGAGGCCCCCATAGGCCTGATCCTTTGTGCCGAATCCAGTCGCGAACAGGTGGAACTACTGCAAATGCACAAAGACGGCATCACCGTAGCCGAATACTGGACCGAGCTGCCGCCCAAGGCCGAGCTGGAGCAGCACCTGCACCAGGCTTTGATTGAGGCGCGGGAACGGCTGGCGCGGCGTGGGGTGTTGTTGGAGGGGGGCGACGATGAGTGATGTGCGCAAGCGCTTGGAGTTCCCCGTGGTGGCGCTACCCGGCGGGGGCACATGCCTGCGCCCGGTGACGACGAGAAGGAAGCGGCGCGGGTGTTTTTTTGGCTGCTACCAGGGCACGTAGCGATTGGTGATTTTGGTGAATGGGGGGGGCTGAGGTTGGCCAGTATGAATAATATGGATGTCTGCCAGACATTCGCTATCGTCAACTCATGAATAACATTCGCCACAGAAAAGTTGGCACTCGAAGCTCAGGCTAATTGTTTGTGAGAGTCGCTGCTAGCATTTGCAAAGACATTATCGGAACAGCGCCCACCACAACATCAAAAATGGACCTCTAAATGGACACTTCAGTTTTCACAGCAACGAGTCAGATAGTTGGCTGGCTAGCCCCAGCGGTGCCAGCATCGCTGTTGATATGGATTTGGTACAGATCAAATTCACCTCATCTACTACTCAAACGACTATGGCTACTGGTAAATGGCGGTGAAAAAATAGCAGACAAAAAGGTCGGTGCTTTTTTAGATGATCAGACGAGTCTAGTTTGTTTTCGATATCACACCGGGCTCCAGCCTGCAACGCTTCAACAGGCACAAAACATCATCGATTGGTGCGGGCAAAATGACGTTCCGTTTGAGACAGTGAAAAAGTGCCGAGAGATTTTTGATATCAATGAATTGCGCTTGTTGGTCGAAAGGCTGCCATCGAAAAAACTTATGATTTCGTCAATCGTTCTTGCGGGATTGCTGGCTGGTTGTACTGGACTACTTGCGGTAACCATCGCAAGAAGCCAAGCTGCACTCAAATACAACGAAAGTGGGCACTGGTTTTGGGTCCAAATGGACAGCGCGACGCCAATGTGGACTTTGCAGGACAAGCCGTTTTACAAAAGCAATTGCGCAAAACAGGAATTACGTTCGCCACAAGAATTGATAACCCAGCGGGAAGTAGACGCTCTTTGCACCCTATTTGACAGTAAGGATATGCCACAAATCATTGATAACGCAGTTAAGGGTCAGCGTGCAATTGGCGCTTCGCTAATCGCGTTGCTGGTTTTTTGCTTGTACTGGCTAAAGCAATTTTGGGTTAAGGCTGACGCAGCTGAAAAGCTGTCAAGAAAGAGCCTAAGGGAATTCTTGCCTGAACTGCCAAAAATTTCTACAAATTAGTAGGATCAATACCTGTACAAAGGATCAAAATGGGCAACTATTTCTGAAGTGCTTTTAGCAAAGAAGTTCTATCGCCCTTGAGTACTTAGGCGGCAAATGCCGCCAAGCCGCTGTTTGACAGAAATCAGTCAAACCGTGTTCGCTCCTCAGCTGTTTCCTCTCGTTCAATATTTTTATCAATGTATTCAAGTTCAGATTCAATCCATTGATTCACCTCGAAATCAAATCCACCGGATAACCAGTCACGCAACTTACTACGCTTTTTCTTCAAGTGAAAACTGGTAGGCCCCGTCCATCCACCCGAGTGGAATGTTGCACTTATGCCGCTCTTAACACCGTCAATATGATGATATTTTGTGAGTAGCGTGCTGGTTAATTGCCCTCCCACTTCACCATCAAGAGTGCCGGGAACGCAATGTGCAATGAGGCCAGCCCGGATCTCCGGTGCAACATCAATCCACTCCAATATAGCGGGGATAGGGAGCCAATTGATAGGCGCATTTACAGCTTTTTCATCAAAGCCTGCAAGTCCGCCCTTGAGCCAATTTGTTAAGTCTGATCTCCACTTAGGAAGCGTCAATTCAATTTGATGAGAAATGACATTCCAAGCGCCCGCAGGGTCTGCCTTGACCAACTCCATAGAAGCAGATTCAACGTAATGGTCGTAACTCCACCTGTAGTTGTGTGCCATTTCCGACAGCAATTTTTTCAATAGCATTTGGACAAAGTTGGCATCCCATTCAATGAGCTTCTGGCAAACACTTTTCCAATCGTATCCACGTGAACTGTCCCATCCATTTTCGCTTGGCATGCTGCAACAAATGGCTGCATAGACTTCGACGCTAGTAAACGGTGCCGCGTCGTCAAACGGAATGTCATGAAATAAACCAAGCAGTATTCCGCGTGACACAGGATCTTGCGCTGCGCTCAGCAGTTGGATCAGTCGCTTTAACGTTGGCACTGAGACTTTTTGCCACATTTGCCCGTAACGTAAAGCAGAAAACTGCACTGGTTCAACCCAGCCCTTACCAAGGGCCGCTATGCATTCGACAAACAGCATCTGGTCATATTCAGAACGCATGGTCAGCGCAGTCCCAAGCCATGCAGTTTCAACATTCGACAAAAGCGCGAGCACCGTAGCTTGAAAGGCAGGAGCATCGCTCTTTTGCACGTAAGAAAGATAGCCGGCCAAGCACCTCAAGTCCTTCGATATCCGTGCTTGCGACACCAACACTTCTTGCAATTTTCTATTGACGTCCCTGTAGGCAAGTTGCTCGCCAAAGTGCCACAGGGCCGGAGTGTCCCTTGCGGGCGACAGGAGTGGCGGTATTGAATCGAATAATTCAATGCGTGTTACCAACCGTTTGGCGAGTGCATTCACCAGCAGCTTTGCGCGGTTGTTTCGTTTGCCACGCCTTTCACGGATATCTTCATCCCAAGTAAGCCAGTCAACATCCACGACATATCGCTGAAAGCGCGTCGTCAAGCTTTGCCTTGCGTACGCGCGACCAATCGACACGATCCTGTTTGTGATGTCCTGGATTTCGGGCTGGTGGTGGTATTCAGGCCAGTCCGCGAAAAATTTATTTAACTCGCTTGGCTCCATGCAAGGATCACTCACCAATGCGGCAAGCATGTCAAACGCAAGTTGTGTGCATGGCTTTATCTTGATTTGCTGTTCTACAGCGCTTAGTAGCGCACTGCAGACCCGGGGTCTTGAATGGTCCGGCCAGCGCGCCGTCTCTTCCATCAATGTTTTGAAATATAGGTAATGCGCATCCCACCAATTTCCGTACGTTTTTGGAATCCATAATTTGGCACGCGGTTTGAGTCCTTGAAACTCCGGCCCAACGATCCGATAGCCGCGCCCACGCGTATCCAAAGCCGCGCCCAAACAACTCAGTCCTAACGCGCGATCCTTGTCGGATGTTGATCGAAGTAGCGGTAGGAGCGCGGGTAATCGCTCGGCAGGGGAGGCCTCGGTTGCAGCAGCCTCTAGCCCTATGCGGAAGAAGCCACAAACAGTGCCCGTTGCGTTGTTGCTGTTCGTGTCTGTTTCATTCACTGCAAGACGCATAAGCAGTTGAATAGCACGCACGGTTTGCTGAGGCCAGACCGCAATTTTTTCCAAAGTCCATACAAGAGTTTGGCGATTCTCCTTGAACGAAACGATCTCCTCATCCGACCACTTTCCGAGGGTCGCCTCCAACAACCGAAGCACAGCGGCGGGATTTGCTTCAGCTAAAGTTGATAGGAACCGTGCCCCCTTTGCCGACGTAAGAGTGGCCTTCTCAGAATAGATGCCATCCAGCTTGAGAATGTCTTCTATCACATGCGCAGTGGTCGTTTCTCCAGCGTACTTGAACAAATTCATGAACCAAGCGTGAAGTGTTTCAGGCATCTGGTTGAAGGTGCGGGTGAAGTCAAACCCACGGCCGTAACTCTGCCAAAAGCGCTTCCATAGGTATATATGCAGTGCCTTTGGCACAAAGAAAAGCGTTCTAGAACCCTGTAACACCCGCCGCGCCCGAAGACTTTGCACAATCTCTTGAAACTGAGCCCAACCGACACTGGGATCAATCGCCGCGACTAGACCGGAGATGTAACGCGCCTCATCCCCAACCGGGTCTTCAAAGCCGAATCGACTGAACAATGCCAAGTGCTGAGTAACGCAGTCAATTTGGCGCGACTGTTGCTCATCGCGCTTGTCGTAACCGTGCAGAAATCGATCCCATATCGGAACTGTCGCTGGTGAGCGCAGCAAGTCGGCAGGGTTAGCTCGCAAATTGTCGGCAACCGCTTGCGCCACCCTAGGTGACCCCTCACATATTTCCACCCAACGGTCCAATTCGCGCGATTCGCCCAACCGTGCAATCAATATTTTCTTAATTGTTTCGTCGGACAGCGGTGGCGCATAGATTCTTTGAATCTCGTTATCCTGCGTTTCATCGTGGCCGTGATCCAAGGACACGATTTTCAGTTGCCCGCACCTTGACTTGAGTGAGCGCCAAATCTCCGCCATTTCATGTTCTGGCAATTCGTCAATTACCAGTATTAGTGGTTTATCGCTCGGGGCCTTTAGCATCTGACGGAATAGCCTCGATTGACCAAACCTAGATCCATTTCCGATGTACAGCACCAATGGAGCGATATTTACATCGCGCAGCGCCTCTAGAACAAGTCGTGTTTTTCCCAAACCTGGCTCACCCAGCACACGAATATGTTTGACATCATCAAACAACCCTTTTCGAATTTGATCAATCAATTCGCTTTGTTCCTTGGATATTTGGAACGAGTTCGACATGTGGTCGTCACGTGCCCATTCCTCGAATACAAGCGCTTCTTGTATGGGGTCAGTTGTCAGAAGCGATGCGACACCGGGGTAGCGCTCAATGAATGTGGCAAGTTGACTGGCACCGAAAACATCGATTCGGTCTGCGTACCCAGAGTAACCAACCGCCTTAAGTACGGCCGCAATTTGATCCCGTGCTTTATTGCGCTGCTCAGGAGTAAGGTCATGTCCTGTGCAAATCACGACATAACGTCCACCACGTTGCACTAGCCGCTGAACTTCGCTGTGGAGGTTACCCTGGCTATTCAGGAGTTCGCCCCGAATGGCGCTATTTGTCCATGGTTTAAAACTTGCACCAGACTTGATTTGGAATCCGGTTAGACCAGATTGAAAGAGGCAGTCGACTGGGACATTCAGTCCTAAGGTGACGTTTACTTCGGCGTCGATACCACCATCCGCAACGGTGAGGCGATCTGAGATCGTCAGCGAGGCCGGACTCACGCGAGCGTACCGGAACTCCGCCCTGACAGTGTTCCGAATCACTGCCACTGCCCCCTCCGCTGTCAACGAAGTAATAGCGACTAAAGGTACGGTCAGTAGTCCACTCATTGATATCCGCCCTGTTCTAGCTTGATGTGTTCGGCAACCATGGTAACTAATACTTGCTAAATTCCCCAGATCATCAAACAGCAAACGCCCAGCTGCCTTATTTAAAATTCGCTGGCCGGGTAGTGCGCGCACATCCCACGAGTGTCGCAGGCCTATTTGACCAACAAATACCCCGTACTCCGCCCCCCACCCTCCAGCCTGCCCAACCCCCCTCGCGCCAGCAGGTCATTGATATCCCACAGCGCGGTTGATGCGGCCGTTGAGCGGTCTCGAGGCCGCGCATAAGGCCCGGTATGCTCAGACAGACACCCGTCCAACCAAAAACAAAAGGCCCAGTCCCCATGCACGAAATCATCTGTCCACACTGCAACAAAGCCTTCAAGATCGACGAAGCGGGGTACGCCAACATCCTCAAGCAGGTGCGCGATGGCGATTTTGAAAAACAGTTGCACGAGCGGCTGGAGCTGGCCGAGCGGGAAAAGCGCGACGCGATTGCCTTGGCCGAGGCCAAGGTCACCAATGCGCTGCAAAGCGCTGCGGCCCGCAAAGATGCGGAGATTCAGGCCTTGCAGGCCCAGCTCGCTGCCGCGGAGGTGGCCCGCAAGCTGGCGGTGACGGAGGCTTTGGCCGCGGTGAGCAAAGAGCGCGATGGGCTGGCGAACGAGCTGCAAAACGAACAGGAAAGAGCGCGCAACGCGCAGCAAGCTGCCGCGCAGTTGGCAGACGCTAATCGCCAGTTGGCCGTGAATCAAGCCGTGGAGGTGGTCGCCCGGGAGCGCGATGGGTTGAAAAATGACCTCAACCTCATCACCGTGAAAAATCAGCTGGAAGAGAAAGCCATCAAGGAGCAATACGCCTTGCAGCTGCGCGACCGTGATGGGGAGATTACGCGGCTGCGGGACATGAAGGCGCGGCTATCGACCAAGATGGTCGGTGAAACGCTGGAGCAGCACTGCGAGATCGAGTTCAACCGCATCCGTGCTGCCGCCTTTCAGCGGGCGCATTTTGAGAAAGACAACGATGCCCGCACGGGCAGCAAGGGCGACTACATTTTTCGCGACTCGGACGAGTCGGGCGCCGAGATCGTCTCGATCATGTTTGAGATGAAGAACGAGAGCGACGAGACGGCGACCAAGAAAAGGAACGAAGATTTTCTGAAAGAGCTGGACAAGGACCGCACGGAAAAGGCGTGCGAGTACGCGGTGCTGGTGTCGCTGATTGAGCCGGAGAGCGAGTTGTACAACAGCGGCATCGTCGATGTGTCGCACCGCTACCCGAAGATGTACGTGGTGCGGCCGCAGTTCTTTGTGCCCCTGATCACGCTCTTACGCAATGCCGCTTTGAACGCGATGAAGTACAAGTCCGAGCTGGCGCTGGTGCGCTCGCAGAACGTGGACATCACGAAGTTCGAAGCCCAGCTTGACGACTTCAAGACGGCGTTTGGCCGCAATTGGCGCCTGGCCTCCGAAGGCTTTGAAGAAGCCATCAAGCGCATCGACGATGCGATCAAGGACCTGGAAAAAACCAAGGAAGCGCTGCACAAGTCAGCGAACAATTTGCGCCTCGCCAACGACAAGGCCGACGATCTGACGATCAAGAAGCTCACACGGGGCAACCCGACGATGGCGGCGAAGTTTGCGGAGCTGCCGGGGACTATCGACGCGGCTGAATCAGAGTAGGACCTGCTGAGATTTCGGGAGGGTCTCGATGACGAAAGTCCTGGGTGTCGGGGCGAGAGGTACGGCAAATTGCTTCTGATTTGATAGCTGCTTGCGCATATTCCACGAGGGCTAGCGCCCGATTTGGCACTCAACCCTGCGCCGGCAGCGCCCCCACGTTGAACTGCAAGCCCAGCGCATGCATGACTTTGACAACAGTCGCAAAGCTGGGGTTGCCTTGTTCGCCCAGAGCCTTGTAGAGCCCTTCGCGGGTGATGCCGGTGTCGCGGGCCAGCTGCATCATGCCGCGCGCCCGCGCGATGTCGCCTACAGCTTTGGTGAACAGGGCTACGTCTTCTGGGGCTTCGTCCATGCAGGCCTGCAGGTACTGCGCGCAGTCTTCGTCAGATTGCAGGTAGTCGGCGGCTTCAAAGGGTTTGATGCCTAGTTGGGCGGCGGCGGTGGGGTTCATCCAATTACTCCTTCAAAAGTGTGACCATGTGCTGTGCCTTGGCGATATCGCGCTCTTGGCTGGACTTGTCGCCACCGCCCAGTGCAACCACTACGGTGAGCCCATCTTTCCAGCAATACACGCGATAGCCTGGGCCGCTATGAATGCGAAGTTCGACAACATCGCCGCCAACCGGCTTGCAGTCACCCCAATGCCCCAAAGACAAGCGGGCCAGCTTGGCCAGAACCTGCTTTTGTCCCACTTTGTCCCGCAATGCAGCCAGCCATGTGTCGAAATCGGCTGTGCGGAGGATTTGGAGCATGGGTCGAATGTAATCTATGGTTTACATAATTGCAAGCTGCAAGGTTGTTCCAAAATCACACTATCCGCCTGGACTTAACGCACAAACGGAACATGCTGCCTGCCTTGGTGCAACCATCACGCATGCTGGCGCCGATTACGCCGCCAAAGACCCTGCGCTGCATGCTGCAATGGGTCCGAATTTGCTTGCTGGGGTGCGGACTACTGCCAGCGCGAATATGAGCAATTGCTTCAAATTGGATAGCTGCTCGTGCATATTCCACGAGGGCTACAGGCCTATTTGACTAATAATTTCTTGCTACTCCGCCTGCGCTATACAGCATACACAGAGTCGTATTCTTGCAAATACACCTCACTTTTTGAGTCGTATAGTTCAAAATACGCCTCATGCCCACCCAAACCCCACCCGCCCACGCCCGCTACATCTGGCAGCACCGCGCCTGGCCGCAGCTCACTTTTGATGCAGCAGCACTGGCCACGGCGCTGGACCTTGCCCGGCTGGAGCAGGGTCGCTTGTTGGGGCTGCTGGGCGCCATAGGGCTAGAGCAGGCCAACGCGGTGCAGCGCGAGCTGTGGGTGCAAGAGGCGCTGGCCACTGCCGCCATAGAGGGCGAGCAGCTCAACTTGGAATCCTTGCGCTCATCGGTGGCGCACCGGCTCCACTTGGCTGATGCTCCGGGAGCTGACCGGTCTGTGGAAGGCTTGGTGCAGGTGATGCAAGACGCGCTGGCCAACCACAGCGCCGCGCTGGACTTGGACCGGCTGTGCCGCTGGCAGTCGGCACTGTTTCCCGGCGGCACGTCGGGCATCACCCGCATTGCAGTGGGGCGCGTGCGCGACCACGCTGATGCCATGCAGATCATCAGCGGCGCACTGGGGCGTGAGGTGGTGCATTACGAGGCACCACCCTCCCCCCAGGTTGTCGCAGAGATAGACCGCTTTTTGGCATGGTTTGCCAGCACCCACCCGGCAGGGGCCGCCACGGTCTCCACAGCAGGCGCAGCGGTAAACGGCATTGCGCGGGCTGCGCTGGTCCACCTGTGGTTTGAGTCCATCCACCCGTTTGAAGACGGCAACGGCCGCCTGGGCCGCGCCTTGGCAGACATGGCGCTGGCGCAAGACATGCACGCGAAAGACTCAGAATCCAGCCCACAAGCCAGCCCGGTGCTGGTGCGGGTTTATGGCTTGGCGCATCAAATGCTCAAAACCCGTTCCGCCTACTACGACGCGCTCAACCACGCGCAGCGCTTGCGCGGCATTGCGCCCGAGGCCTCCACCATTGACGCAACCCCGTGGGTGCTGTGGTTTGTGCAGGCGTTTACCCGCGCGTGCATAGCCAGCCAGGCCGTGGTGCGGGATGCAACTGACAAGGCGCAGTTCCGGCTACGGGCGGCGCAGTGCCAAACAAATGAACGCCAACGCAAGGTGCTGGAGCGCCTGCTAGAAGCCGGGCATACAGGCTCGGGCGGTGGGTTTTTAGTTTTTCCGCCGGGCCGTCCCAAGGTGAAACGCACCTCCTTGGGAGGCAGCGAACCACACGAAGTGGGGAGCGTGGAGGCCTTGTTCAGTATGAGTACCGACAAATACGCCAAGATCACCGCCACTTCCAAAGCCACCGCCGCGCGCGACCTGGCCGACCTGCTGGCCCATGGCCTGCTGCGCGTAGAAGGCGCGGGCAAAGCCACGCGCTACGCGGTGAACGTGCCCGGCTGGGAGCAACCTGCGAAATGATTTGCTATTTTTTATATAGCTGCTTGCGCATGCCCTACGAGGGCTACAGCCCAATTTGACCCACAATTTTTACTTCACAGGAATCGGCTGGTTGGCAGGCACCGCCACCGCCGTCACGCTGTTTTTGGGGCTGCCGTCGATGATCTTGTCGGAGTACACCAGATAGACCAGGGTGTTGCGTTTGACATCCACCATGCGCACCACCCGCACGTGTTTGAACAAGAAGGACGAGCGGGCGTTGAACACTTCGTCTTGCTTGTCGATCTTGCCTTTGAAGCTGATGGCGCCCACTTGGCGGCAGGCCACTGCGGCGTCTGAAGTGTCTTCGGCAAAACCCAGCGCACCGGCGTAGCCCCCAGTTTTGGCGTGCGACAAATAACACACCACGCCGTTGACCACCGGGTCGTCAAACGCATCCACCACCACCTTGTCGTTGGGGCTGAGCAGCTTAAAAGTGGTGCTGACATCCCCAATGGTCTCGGCGCTGGTGGCCAGCGCGGCACTGGTCAGCAGCAATGCCAGTAATCTTTTTTTCATAGCGAGCTCTCTTTTTAAAACAGGACTGGGGGTGATTTTGAGCCAAGTCGGAACTAAACGGTGCCGCACAATCCAACCTACTAGGAGATCCTCTGAATGCGCCGTCGCTTTTTACTTCCCTTCGCTTTGTCCCTGTGCCTGCCGCTAACCCGTTTGGCCTGGGCGCAACCCGCCAACGCCGACACCAACGCCGATGCTCCGGCCGAAGCAGACGGCGCGCCCCAAGCCCTGCCGCATTACAAGGTGTCTGTCGCGCAGCTACAGGCCGCCGTGGCACAGCGCTTTCCGCTGCGCTATCCGGTGGCGGGACTGCTGAATCTGGATGTGCAGGTGCCCACCTTGCGCCTGCTACCCACGCAGAACCGGCTGGGCGCGCTGATGGTGGTAGAGGCCGCAGGCCCAGCGCTGGAGCAGCGCCAGCAGGGCACGCTGGACGTGGAGTTTGCGCTGCGCTACGAGGCGACAGACCGCACGGTACGCGCGTACCAGTTGCGCTTTGTGCGCCTGGCGTTTCCCAGCCTGCAGCCCGATGTGGTGGCCCTGCTCAACACCTATGGCCCCGCGCTGGCCGAGAGCACGCTGTTAGAGGTGGTGCTGCACACCCTGCGCCCGCAAGACCTGGCGCTGCCCGATACGATGGGTATGCAGCCGGGCAGCATTACGGTGACGAACGAGGGGCTGACGATTGGTTTTGTGCCAAAAGCGCGGCTGTAAATTACCCGTATTGCGCACACCTTTTGCTATTGTATTAATAGCTGCTTGCGCACATTCCACGAGGGCTGCAGGCCGTTAACGGTTCACATCCACCACCACACGGCCTTTGACTTCGCCATTGAGCAACTGGGTGGCCACAGGCACCACCTCGCTCAGGCCAATTTCGTGGCTGATGGCGCCGAGTTTGGCCAAGTCCAGATCCGTGCCCAGCCGTTGCCATGCCGCCAGCCGGTCGGCTTGCGGGCACATGACGCTGTCCACCCCCACCAAGGTGACGCCGCGCAAGATGAAGGGTGCCACCGACGCCGGAAAGTCCATGCCACCGGCCAGCCCGCAGGCGGTGACCACACCGCGGTACTTTGTAGTGGCGCAGATGTTGGCCAGGGTGTGGCTGCCCACCACATCGACCGCGCCCGCCCAGCGCTCTTTGCCCATCGGCTTGCCCGGCGCTGAAAACTGCGCGCGCTCTAGCACCTCCACAGCGCCCAGGCCTTTGAGGTAGTCGGCCTCTTCCGGGCGGCCGCTGACGGCGACCACGGTGTAGCCAAGCTGGCTGAGCACCGCAATGGCGACGCTGCCCACCCCGCCCGCAGCCCCGGTAACCACAATTTCACCGTCGGCGGGTTTGACGCCTTGGCGCTCTAGGGCCAGCACGCACAGCATGGCGGTGTAGCCTGCCGTGCCGATGGACATGGCCTGCTGCGGCGTAAATGCAGACGGCAGCGGCACCAGCCAGTTGCCTTTGACCCGCGCCATTTGCGCCAGGCCGCCCCAGTGGGTTTCGCCGACGCCCCAGCCGTTGAGCAGCACCGCGTCGCCCACCGAGTAGTCCGGGTGCGCGCTGTGCTCTACCGTGCCTGCAAAGTCAATGCCCGGCACCATGGGAAATTTGCGCACCACTGGCGCTTTGCCGGTGATGGCCAAGCCGTCTTTGTAGTTGAGGGTGGAGTGGCTGACGCGCACGGTGACATCGCCCTCAGGCAACTGCGCTTCGTCAATGTCTTTGAGGGCGGCACGGTAACCGGACTCGTCCTTCTCGATCAAGATGCCTTTGAACATGGTGGTTTCCTTGTGGTTGAACAATTGAAAATTTTAAGAATTCAGACTGACCACGACTGTATTTGCAACGGCTTGCGCGGTGTTTACACGATCAACCGCAGCGCTGTACTATTTGCCCTTTGCCTTAAAAACGACGAAGGAGACAGCGATGTTTAGCCATGTGATGGTCGGTGTGAATAATTTAGAAGTGTCGAAGAAGTTTTACGACGCCCTCTTGGGCACCGTGGGCATTGGCCCCGGTATTGCCAACGGCGGCACCACCTGTGAAGACCCACCAGGTTGGCGCGACGGCGCTGTGGGCAAGCTCTACCTGGCCTATGTACGGGACCCAGACGGCAACAAAATCTGTGCGCTGCACCGCCCACCGAAGGCTTGATTACTGACCCGTGCCATCGGATTGGGTGGGCGCGTAGTCGTCCAGCCACATGGTGACGGATTTTTGGGTCAGGTTCCAGTTGGGCTTGTGGTACATGCCGCTCCCTTGGTATGGCAACAGGCCTTGGCGCAGTGCATTCAGTGGTTGGCTTGCTGGGCGGCGGCCGCCTTTTGCACTTCGTCCCATCGGTGTTTCGGGATATGGCCGGTGAGTCGTTCCACCAGCATGCCCATCACTTCTTCATTGATTGCATGGCCTAAAAAGGGGATGACGTCTGCGGTAACGTCGCCGCCCAGGCCGACCAAGCGCTCGGCCCCAGCCACGCAGTGCCCGTAGTGAATGACGGAGTCTGCCTTGCCATGGATGAAGTGCAAGGTGGTTTCCACGGGCGCGTGGGTGGGTAGCTGGGCATAGCGCCCAGACAGGGCGACGATGCGCGCGGCCAGCCCCTGCTGCGCTTGCGCGGCCTCCAGCGCCATGATGGCCCCTTGCGAGAAGCCCACAACGGCAGTGGCCCCGGCCGCTACACCGCTGGTTTTCTGCCAATACCGCAGGTTATGAATGAAGGCGGGCATCGCCTGGGCGACCAACGCGGGGCAGTTCTCGTCCGTAATGCCTTGCACCGAAAACCACTGCGCACCCACCCCGGCATCGCCAGCATGGGGGGCGTGTACGCTGACGATGAAGGCGTTAGGAAAAAGCGCCGCCAGGTGTTGCCCCAATGGCTTAAGGTCCAGCGCGCTGCCTCCTACGCCATGGTGCAACACCATGAGTTGCTGCGCCGCCTGGGCGGGTTGTTGAATGATGATGGAGTCAGACACAGTAGGGCCTTGCGCGGTAGAAAAACGATGGGTTCCACATGGGTGCACGTGGGTGCACCTGGCAAGGGTACTAGATTGCGGCTACAGGCTTTTGGCCGCGTGTGAGCTCTTGAGTGCGTGGACCGCCTCTTCCAACCTGTCAAACCCAGACGAGATATCGATCACCTTGCCGTGGAGGATGAAAGTGGGCGTGGTGTGCACGTCGCGCAGCACTGCGGAGCGGCGGTGCTCTTGAACCCTTTGCGTGTAGATGCGGTCGGCCATCTCGACGTGAAAGCGGGTCATATCCAAGCCGATGGCTTGCGCATGTTTCGTCAAATCGGCCAAGCTCAGGTGGTTTGGTGCGCCAAACAGCAGGCGGTGCATTGCCCAGAACTTGCCTTGTGCCGCTGCTGCTTCGGCCGCCTCGGCGGCGAGTTCTGCATGGGGGTGTAATTCCACCAGGGGAAGGTGCCTAAACACAAAGCGCAGCTGGGGGCCAAAGGTCTCCACCAAGCGGCGCACCTTGGGCTCTGCAACGGCGCAGTAAGGGCATTCGTAGTCGCCGTATTCAAGCAGCGTGAAGGGTGCGTCTTCAAGGCCCATCATGTGGTCGGCGGCAGAGAGGCCGGCCTGGTGGTCATCGGTAACGGGGGGTGGTTGTGGGCTCATCGTCAAACTCCAATCGTGGTGTTTCATCTTTTACTCAAACGTGCTGCCTGTCGGTGCCCTAGCGCACATAGGCAGGGGCTCTGCCCCCGCACCCAACGCCCCGGCTGCGACAATAGGGGCATTCACCACTACGGCACTGCCCAAGAAACACCCCATGGTTGACAAATACAAAGCTGCCGCAGAGGCCCGCGAAGCCGCGTTGTGCGAGGCGTGCCGGGGCATTCAACGCAACTGGCGCCGCGCACCTGGCCACCCCGAGCTGGTGCAGGGCGACAACCGCAAAGAAGACCGCAATGGGCACGATGTAACCGTCACACGGTACAGCTGCACCCGCTGTGGCTCTGTCTGGGATTACGAAAACAACAAGGCCAACCAAAAAGCGGGCTGGTCTTTGCCGCGCCGCTGAGAATCGCAAGCCATGAAAGCCCCTGCCCGACTCCAAACCCTGATCGACGAAGGCCTGATCGACAGCGTAGTGCGCCAACTCATGAGTGGCAAAGAGGCCATGGTGTTTGTGGTGCGCTGTACACATGACGGCGTCAGCGAAACCCGTTGCGCCAAGATCTACAAAGAGGCCACCCACCGCAGCTTTCGCCAAGCGGTGGACTACACCGAGAACCGCAAGGTCAAAAACTCACGCTCAGCCCGCGCCATGGCCAAGGGCAGCCGGTTTGGCCGGCAAGAGCAAGAGGCCGCCTGGCAAAGCGCCGAGGTCGATGCCCTGTACCGCCTGGCCGCTGCCGGTGTGCGCGTGCCGCAGCCCTACAACTTTTTTGAAGGTGTGCTGCTGATGGAGCTGGTGACGGACGCGAACGGCGACGCCGCCCCGCGCCTGAACGATGTGTCCTTCACACCCGAGCAGGCCCTAGCCCACCACACCACGCTGATTGCCGAGGTGGTGCGTATGCTGTGTGCGGGCGTGGTGCATGGGGATTTGTCCGAGTTCAACATCTTGCTAGCGCATGGCGATGTGGAAGGGGACGCCGACGGGGTGGATTTCCCCGTCATCATCGACCTGCCGCAGGCGGTAGACGCGGCGGGCAACAACCATGCACAGCGTATGCTGCTGCGCGATGTGGGCAACCTGCGCGACTTTTTTGGCCAGTTTGCGCCCGCGCTCTTGACCACCGATTACGGCCCCGAGATTTGGAGCCTGTACCAAGCGGGCCTATTGGCCAACGAAACGCCGCTGACCGGCCACTTTGAGCGAAGCCACGCCGATGTAGACATGCAAGCCGTGCTGCGCGAGATCGACGATGCCCGGGCTGATGATGCTGCGCGCAGGCTGCGTATGGCGACAACGGCCAGTTAAATGCTATTCTTTTTATAGCTGCCTGCGCATATTCTGCGAGGGCTATAGGCTGTTTTCATCAACAAAATGCTGGTACCTACAGCGCCACCGCCCCAGGGTCAGTTCGCAGCGTGATCGCCTTGCGTTTCTGTGTGTGGCGAATTTTCTGAAGCCGATGCGGCTGCACTTTTGACGGCCAGCATCTCTTCGCGGAGTTCAGCGATCTCGCGTCGAACCATGCCAAGCTGGGTGTGCATATCACGCAATATTTCTTGCTCGACTTCGCGCCCTTGCGAGCCGACAAACATGGCGGCAATACCCGCAGTCACCAGCGACAGCACGCCGTAACCCAGTAAAACCACAAACACGGCAAAAATGCGCGACGCCGTGGTGCTGGGCACCACGTCGCCATAACCCACCGTGGCCGCCGTGGTGAAGGCCAGCCACAGCCCGTCGCTTAGCGAATCCACCGACGGGTCGATCCAATAAAACCCCACCCCGCACATCAGCAACAAACCGATGGCGATGGCCAGCATGCGCACCAAGCCCGCGCTGGAGAAAAGGGGTTGGCATAGCACCACCATGCGAAACAAGGTGGCCAGCGCCACCGCCAAGCGCCAGCCCAAGGCCAGCATGGACGTGTGACTGGCCGGTAGCACAGCGCAACTGAGCAGCGCCAGCGCCAACACCACATCGATAGCGCGGTCCGAACGCCAAACAGCCCGCGTCATGCGGGTGCCCATGCGCCTAAGCGACGCCAGCAACACTCCCCCACTGACAACATACAAACCATTGGCCCAAAACGCCGGTTGGGGCATGAGCGAATCGTAAAACGCGGGGATGCTGGCCAGCAACGCCACGATGACGGCCCAGGGCCAATTTCCGCCGCGCCGAATGTGGGGATGATTATTCATACCGCAGAGTATGTCAGCGCGCCAGTGCCAGCCGGGCGCCATAACTCAGCGCATCCACCAGCAGCACCAGCAACAACATAGCCACCAGCACAGAGCTGGTCTGGGCCATCTGAAACAGCCCCATGTGAAAGGCCAGCATCTGGCCCAAGCCACCGGCGCCCACCACACCCAACACCGTAGCGGCCCGGATGTTGTTCTCCCAGCGGTACAGCGTGTAGCTGATGAGCTGGGGCAGCACCTGCGGCAGCGTCGCATACCAAAACACCGCTGCACTGCTGGCACCGCGCACCCGCAGCGCATAGGCGGGGCCGCTGGGCGCATTCTCTAGGCTCTCGGCAAACAAGCGGCCTAACACGCCGGTGGTATGAAAGCCCAGCGCCAAGGTGCCCGCGAAAGGCCCCAGGCCTGCGGCAATCAGCAACAACACCGCCCAAACCAGCTCGGGCACGCTGCGCAGGGCATTGAGCAGCAGCCGCGTGGCCCAACGCCAACGCGCAGGGTCTTGTGCGTGGGTCTTGGCAGCGGGCAGCGCCAGTGCCAAACCACCCACCACCGCTAGCACAGTACCGACGGCCGACATGGCCAAGGTCTCTAGCGTGGCCCACGCCACCTTGGCCAAGAATGCCGGGTTGGTATCGGGCGGAAGCAGTTCACCCAGAAAACGCCCCATCTTGCCAATGGCGCCGGGGGACAAAAACTGGCCCCATTGCAGGTCTAGCGACCAGAAGCTGGCCACCACCAATACACCAATACCCACCACAAACCAGCACGCGCGGCAGCGGGCACTGAACAGCGGCGGAGGCATGCGCTGCGGGGTCATGCCAGGCCCTCACGCAGCCAGGCGCTCACCCGGTCGGCCAGCGCCACCAAGGCCATGAAGACCAGCAGCATGGTGGCGACCTCAGAGCCGTTGAACATCTTCATGGACGAGTCCATCATCTGACCCAGGCCACCGGCGCCCACAAAACCCAGCACGGCAGACGACCGTATGGCGCACTCCCAGCGGTACACGGTGTAGCTGGTGAGCTCGGCCGCACTTTGGGGTAAGAGCGCGTAGGCAAAAGCCTGCAAGCGCCCACTGCCATTGCGCAGCAGGGTTTGGGTGGGCTGGGCATCAACCGACTCCAAAATGTCGCCATACACCTTGCCTAGCATGCCGGCAAAGGTCAGCGCAATGGCCAGCACGCCCGAGGTAGGGCCCAGCCCCACCACCCGCACAAAAACCAGCGCCCAGACCAGCTCGGGCACGCTGCGCAAGACCACCAAAAGCCAGCGTATGCCTTGGCGCAGCACTGCTGGCACAAACCCCATGGGTCCAGCCAGTGCGGACAGTGACAAGGTGCGCACCGACAGCAGCGCCAACGGAACTGCCAGCAGCATGGCCAATGCCATGCCTGCGGTGGCCATGGCGACGGTACGCCAGGTCTCGTGCGCGACCATGATGAGGAACTGCGGGTCTGTCTTGGGCGGAACAAAGTCCGCCAGAAAACGCAGCGTGGGCTTGAGGCTTTCGGGGTCAAACAGCACCCAGGGTTTGAACTCGGCCAACACCAACAGGGGCCAAAAAATGGCCAGGGTCGCCAAGGTCCAAAAGACCCGGCCCCACCAAGCCGGATCGGATCGGTGCGTGTTCGTGCTGGCTGCAGAGCCCATGCTTATCGGCACTGCATCGCCACCGGGGCGGCATCCACCGGCGAAAACACTGCCCCAGGCGCGGAGCCGCGCAGCTCATCAGGATGGCTGGCATACAGCTCTTGCAAGAGCGCCGGGGAAACCTGGGCTGCGGGCAGGTCAAACACCAAAGCGCCATCACGCAGACCCACGATGCGTGGGAAATGCGCCAGCGCCATGTCGACATGGTGCAGCGTAGCCACCAGCGTGGCGCCGCGCTGCTGTGCGGCGCCGGTCAGCGACTCCAGGGCTTGGCGCGCCCGCTCGGGGTCTAGGGCGGAGAGTGGCTCGTCCACCAACAGCAATTCGGCGCTAGACGCCACCATCCGGGCCAGGCCAACGCGCTGGCGCTCGCCGCCGGAGAGCCGGTCCACCCGCTCAAACAATTTCTCAGCTAAATCAAATTGGGCCAACGCGGCGTCGGCCAAATCCATATCCGTGGGGTAGACCAGACTGGCCAGGCTTTGCCACAAACCCATGTTGGGCAAGCGCCCGGCCAGCACGGCCGAAACCACACGCTGGCGTGGCGGCAAAGGTGGCACCTGCGGCGCCAGGAATAGGCGCTGGCGCAAGGCACGCAGCGCACCGCCGCGCAATTCCCACGGGTTGGCGCCATCCAAATGCACGCTGCCCTGCGCAGGGCGCAAAGCACAGGCCATGACCTGCAACAAGGTGGTTTTGCCTGCGCCGGACGGGCCAATCACCGCCAACTGCTCGCCGCTGGCCACCGCAAGGCTCATGGCGCGCAGCGCCGGTGCTGCGGTAGATACGGCCGCCGGATGGCGGGCCGAGCAAGCTTGTAGCACAAGTTTCATGTATCAAAACGGCCTCTAGCCCTCATGGAATATGCGCACACAGCTCTCAATTTAATAGCACTCAAGATTACTTCAGCAGGCCCGCACTGCGAGCAGCGGCCTCAATGCCTTTGTAGTTTTCGGCCTTGGTCGGCACAAAACGGGTGGCGCGCTGCAGCGCGAGCACCTCTTTGCCCTCGGGTGTGCTGGAGCTGAGGTCCAAGAACGCCTTGGTCAGCTTCTCTTTGAGCGCGGCAGGCATGTCGGCGTGTACGGTCCAGTTGTAGTCATAGTAGGTTGGGGTGGTGAAGATGACGTGTACTTTGCCGGTATCCACTTTTTTATCCGCCACAAACTTGTCCCATACCGAAATATTGAGTGCACCAACGTCCACCTTGCCAGCGGCTACGGCGGCGATGGTGGCGTCGTGTGCACCCGAATAGGCGACGCGCTTAAGGTCTTTGTCCGGGTCAATCTTGGCGTCCAGCAAAAAGCTACGCGGCATCAGGTGGCCCGAGGTGCTGGATGGAGCACCAAAGCTCAGGGTGTGGCCTTTGATATCCGCCAACGACTTGATGGCCGGGTCGGCTGTGATGAAGACCGAACGAAATTTCGTGTCTTCTTCGCGCTGCACCAGGGGCACCACCTTGCCACCCGAACGCACTTCGGCTTGTACAAAGGTGAAACCACCAAACCACGCCAAATCAACCTGCTTGTTGACCAGCGCTTCCACCGCGGCGGCGTAATCAGAGACTGGCGTGAACACAACCTTCATGCCCAGCTTTTGCTCCAGGTACTTGACCAAGGGCGCGGCCTTACGTGCCAACTCGGTCGGGGCTTCGTCTGGAATGGCGGTGATTTTGAACACCTGCTGGGCCTGCACAGGGGTGGTTAAGAAGCCGCTTAGGCATAAAACGGTGCTGGCCAACAGGGCTTTGAGGGGTTGCGGGAGTGTGAAATGGGTCATGGGTGTATCCAAATGGGAGATTAAAAACAGGAACGTGCACGATAGCAGGTCGCAATTACAACGCGAATCCGACTTTCCTGCACGGCGCACCGCTCACTGTAAGCGCTGCAGCAGCTCCAGCGTCGGGTAGCCGTCTGCCGCCAAACCCTGGCTGCCTTGGTATTGGCGCACACCGTTGCGGGTAGCCGGGCCCATCACGCCGTCGGGCGTGCCGGTATTAAAGCCGTGCCCATTCAGTGCGGTCTGCAGCGCCAATATTTGGCTGCGTGTCAGTGCCTGTAGATCACGCGGCCAGGGTGTTTGCACGCCTGGACCACCGGCCAGACGCTGCGCCAACAGACACACCCCCAGCGCGTAACTGGTGGCGTTGTTGTAGCGCAAGATGGTGCGAAAGTTGGGCCCCACCAAGAAGGCCGGTCCGCGCGCGCCAGCAGGCAGCAAGAGGGCGCTGTCGGCCAGCATTGGCAGCGGCGCACCATCCACCGTTTTTACGCCCTGCTCTACCCATTGGGATGCGTGCTTGCGGATATCCGCATCGGCCTGGGTGTAGTCAAAGCCAGGTGGCAACACCACCTCGGCGCCCCAGGGCTGCCCAGCCTGCCAACCTGAACGGGCCAAAAAGTTGGCGGTGGACGCCATCACATCGGGCACGCTGCCCCAAACGTCACGCCGACCGTCGCCATCGGCATCGACCGCGTAGGCCAGAAAGTTGGAGGGTAAAAACTGCGTTTGGCCCATGGCCCCGGCCCAGGAGCCCACCATTTGGACGCGGGCAATATCGCCGTTTTGCAAAATCTTCAAGGCGGCTAACAACTGGCCGCGTGCCCAGTCCTCGCGGCGCCCCTCAAAGCCCAGCGTGGCCAGGGCGTCGATGGTGGGAATATCGCCTGTGTAGTTGCCAAAATTGCTCTCCATGCCCCAAATGGCGACCAGCACCTCGGCCGGCACGCCGTAGCGCGCGGCGGCCGCGTCAATGGCAGGCCTGAACTGCAGCAGCTTGTCTTGCCCATGCGCGATACGCTGCACCGACACGGCGCTGTCTAGGTAGTCCCACACGGTGCGGGTGAACTCGGGTTGCACGCGGTCGGCGTCAACCACACGGGTCAACAAACGCACGTTGTCAAAGGCGCTGTGCAGTGTGGCCTCGTTGATGCCCGCTGCGCGGGCTGCCACCTGAAACGCATCCACCCAGCGGGCAAACGCTTGGGTTTGGTCGGGCGCTTCCACACTGGCGCTTGGCAATGGAGCGCCGGATTGGGGTGGAGCTACAGCGACGGGAGCAGCCGGCGCAACGGTGGCAGTGGCCGATGCGGCCACGGTTGGCGCCTGCATGGGCACCGAAGAACAAGCAGCCAACGCTGCGATGGACAGCACTGCAGGGGCTAGCCAGCGGCGGGTGGGCGTGAGGGAGGTGTCTGGGTTTTGCATTCATCCATTCTCGCCGCTGGCTAAACACCGCTCCGGCGCAATGGTGGGGCAGGCCTTTAGACTCGGCTGATGCCCCTTTCCCTCCCCCACGCGGTCTCGCGCTTACGAACTACGCGTTTGGCGCGCAGTGCCAAACCGTTTTTGGCGCGCGGTGGGCCGCACGGCGAACGCTGCCCCGGCTGCCGCCTGGTGCCCAGCCACTGTGTGTGCAGCGTGCGCCCGGTGCTGACAACCAACGCTGGGGTGTGCTTGCTGATGGCCGACATCGAACCCCTCAAGCCCAGCAACACCGGCTGGTTAATTGCCGACGTGGTGCCCGACACCTTTGCCTTTGGCTGGGCGCGCACCGTGGTTGACCCCCATTTGCTGGCCCTGTTGGCCGACCCACAGTGGCAAGCCTATGTGGTGTTTCCGGGTGAATTTGTGGCGCCCGAGCGGGTCGTCACGGCCCTGCTGCCCGCCGTACACATGACCGATAGCGCAGGCGGACCAAACGCTACGCCGCCCAAGCGCCCCCTCTTTGTGTTGTTGGACGCCACCTGGCCTGAAGCGCGCAAGATGTTTCGCAAGAGCCCCTACCTAGGGCACCTGCCAGTGTTGAGCCTGCAGCCCGAACAGTTGTCGCGCTACCGGCTGCGCCGCTCGACCCGCGAGGACCATTTTTGTACGTCGGAGGTGGCAGCGTTGTGCCTGGAATTGGCGGGTGAGCCCTACGCCGCGCAGACCTTAGAGGCCTACCTCGATGTATTTACCCACCACTACCTGCAAGCCAAGAACCAACTGCCGTATGACCCTGCCCATGCGGCCCACCAACGGCTTAAGGCATTGGCCCTACTGAGTTTGCTGCCCACGCAATTTCGCTAAGCCGCTAATCGGCGGCGTGGTCAGTACCCGTTGCAAACCCTGGTACTGCTTGATCCGCTGCGCACCATTAAATTCGGCATTGAGCACTGCGATGAAAGTAAACACGCCGGTGAGCTTGCGGGCCACAAACGCAAACTCGCGCGCTGGGGTCGTGAAATGGCGGCTGGCTGCGGACTCTGCCGCCAACAGCCCAGCGCGGTTCATCAGGTTCGAAGCACCCCAGCGGTATTCGCCCTGGGCATTAACGTATTGGGCGGGCAAGTCGGCCGGGTCACGCAGGGGCTCTAACAGCGTCAGGCAAAAGTCGGCAAACGTGCGCTGCGCATGGTCGCTGCTCGCAGGCGTGAGGCAGCCCAACTGGGTCAGGCCGCGCACCACCCCTTGGCGGTCACCCTGTTGGCCGCTGACAATGGTGCGGCCCAAGGCGTCCAAAAACGCGGGGGCGCACTGCATCAACGCACCGAAATCGAGCAAAATAAGTTGGTCAGAATGGACCCCCACGCGGATGCGGTAGTTACCAAAGTTGGGGTCGGTCTGCATCAGGTCCCAGGCGTAGACCTCGTTCAAAAACAGGTCAAACATGGCCACCGCAAGCTGGTTGCGCCGCGCTTGGGGCAGCCCAGCCACCCGCGCGCTGGTGATCATTTCACCGGGCACATATTCCAGGGCCAACACCGTGCCGCTGCTCAATGCCGGATACACGCGTGGCACCACATAGCGGTTGTCGCCGGCCACCAGCGCCGACATGCGCTGCGTCATGAGGGCCTCGTGCACATAGTCGACCTCTAGGTGCAATTGCTTGCGCATGTCTTCCAGCCAGTCGTCCAATTCACGCCCGGCCTTGAGCCAGCGCGCCATTTTGAGCAGGCGCACGACGGCGTTGAAGTCCGAATCGATGGTGTCGCGCACGCCGGGGTAGAGCACCTTAAGGACAATTTCTTCGCCCGTGGCGATGATGCGCGCACGGTGCACCTGCGCCAGCGACGCTGCTGCAAGGGCTGTGGGGTTAATCTCCAGCGACCCATAGGCGGCGCCCAGGCTGCTGCGAATCACCGGCTCAATCACACTCCAGGGCAAGGGGTGGGTCTGGGCCTCTAGCTCGTGCAGGGCATCCGTCAATTCGGGCGGCAAAAAATGCTCGCCAAACAGAGCCCACATCTGGCCGACCTTGACGTAGGTGCCTTTTAGGCGCCCCAGCTCCGCCACAAAACGCTTGGCCTCGCTTTGCATGATGGTGCTGTGCTTTTTCCAGCCTGGCAACAACTGCCCTAGGGCGGCGTCCAGCGCCATGGCGCCACCCGCGCGCGCACCCGCCATCGACGCCGAAAAACTGCGGCCCAGTGCACTGCGTTGGATGCCGCCGTCGGGTTTCTTATTGGGGAAAATCATGGATACGGGTATTTTAGGCACGCGGCCACGCTGCCCCCATGACGGTAATCAAAGTGTGGGAATCAAAGGCGAGACAATACGCGTCCTATGCCCAGCCCCCTGCCCCACACTGCGCCCACCCTATTGCCACACGGTCTGCACGGGTGGCATGCCCTGCTGGCCTGCGCTGCAGTAGTGCTGCCTTGGCTCAACCCCTGGTCCAGCGGCCCCAACCCCAACATGGTCCCCTGGCTGGCCAGCATGGTGGGGGCTTTGGTATGCGTACTGGCCTACCGCGTTTGGGCGAGCGAGGCCACCGTGGAGCAATTGCGCACGACCCCCAACTACCTGTTTGCCGCCTGGCTGTGTGCGGCGCTGCTCTCCAGCGCAATCGGGCTGGTGCAGTACTTTGGTCTCTCGGCGTCGCTGTCGCCGTGGATGGACTATTCCCGGGCGGGCGAAGCCTTTGGCAACCTGCGCCAGCGCAACCAGTTTGCATCGCTCACGGCCATCGGGCTGGTGGGCGTTTTGTATTTGGCCGCCCAGGCGCCACGGTTCAGCGGCAAGCGCGCACTGCGGGCCCTGCTGCTGTCGGGCGCCATCGCGCTGCTGGCCATGGCCAACGCGGCCAGCGCGTCGCGCACCGGCGCATTGCAGTGGTTGATGGTCGCGGCGCTGGCGGGACTATGGTCTGCCAAGAACCAACGCAGCGGCCTGGTACTGGCCAGTGGTGCCCTACTGGCCTATGGCGTCGCCGTGCTGCTCTTGCCCACACTGCTGCATGCAGCCACCGGTTTGAGCAACCCCGGCCTGCTGGGCCGTTTGAGCGAGCCATCGGGCTGCGAGAGTCGGCGGGTGCTGTGGGCCAATGTACTGGAGCTCATCGCCCAAAAACCGATCACCGGCTGGGGTTGGGGCGAGCTGAAGTTTGCCCACTTCACCCACCCCTACGTGGGCGAACGGTTTTGCGCCATTTTGGACAACGCCCACAACCTGCCCTTGCACCTGGCGGTGGAGCTGGGTGTGCCCATTGCTACTGCTTTGTGCGCGGCAATGGGCTGGATCGTGTGGCGCAGTAAACCCTGGGCTGAAGCCGACACCGCACGGCAGTCCGCCTGGGCGATTTTGGCCATCATCGGCTTACACAGTCTGGTGGAGTACCCCCTGTGGTACGGGCCTTTTCAGGTGGCTGTGGGGCTGTGCATCTGGCTGCTGTGCAGGCACCGCACCCAGAGCCGGATCGTGCCCCGCCAATCCGCCGGGGCGGGGGCAGCGGCGCTCACTGCGACACTGCTTGCGGGTTTGGTTACGGTGGCTTATGTGGGCTGGGATTACACCCGCATCAGCCAACTGTACCGTGCACCCGCACAGCGGCTGGCCATGTTTCGCACCGACACGCTAGAAAAAGCGCGCGCCTCGGTCTTGTTTGTGCGCGAAGTCCAGTTTGCCGAGTTGACCACCACCCCACTGGACGACACCACCGCGCCGCGCCTGTATGCCTTGGCCAGACGTTTGCTGCATTTTTCGCCCGAACCCACCGTACTCAAAATACTGTTGGACAGTGCACACGTTCTGGGGGTGGACGACGAAGCCGTGCAGCACGACCAGGCCCAATTTGGCCAAGCCTATCCGCAGGAGTACGCCCATTGGCTGGAGCGGCGCGCCACGGTGCTTCGATTGCGCGCTGGCGGCGGACCATAAGAAGCGTTGGACCGCAGCGGCGTACACTTAACCGCGTTACACTGCCCCGCCAATTTTTAATGCCAAATCGGCCGCTAGCCCTCGAATAGCTTGCGTAAGCCGCTATTGAATGTATAGCAAACGATGCCCCTACCCGTGAGAACCATTGCCCAAGCGCTGCGCCATACCCAGGCGCTGGGGCTAGACCGACTCGACGCCCAGTTGCTGGTGCTCCACGCCTTAGGACGCGGCTTGGGGGAGCGTGCCTGGCTCATGGCGCACGACGACGACCCACTGCCCCTGCCCGCCGCCAACACATTGGAGGCGACCACAACGCGCCGGATTGCCGGCGAACCCTTGGCCTACATCACCGGCCACAAGGAGTTTTTTGGCCTGGACCTGCTGGTAGACGCACGCGTGCTGGTGCCCCGCCCCGATACCGAAACCTTGGTGGAGTGGGCCTTGGATGTGCTGCCCGTACAAGCCCCTGCCAGCGTGATCGACTTGGGCACTGGCAGCGGCGCCATTGCGCTAGCACTCAAGGCGACCCGGCCTGCGCTGGCAGTACACGCGCTGGACTACAGCACCGACGCCTTAGTCGTGGCCCAATCAAATGCACACCGGCTGGGGCTGGAAGTGCAGTTCTGCCACGGTTCTTGGCTCAATGGTATTGCGGCGCAGTTTGACGCCATCGTCTCTAACCCGCCCTATATAGCAGTGGGCGACCACCACCTAGACGCCCTCACAGCAGAGCCCATGCAAGCCCTGAGCAGCGGCGTCGATGGGCTGGATGCCATCCGCCACATCATTACCCAAGCCCCGCTGCGGTTGCGCTCTGGAGGCTGGCTGCTGCTAGAACACGGTTTTGACCAGTCCGTTGTGGTATGCGCCCTCCTGGCGCAGGCTGGTTTTGAGGCCGTCCAATCGCGGTACGACTTGGCAGGCATCGCGCGCTGCAGTGGTGGGCAGTTTTTAGACGGATAAACCCCGTGCCCATAGGACTATCAAGGCAGCCCACTGCCTGCTAAACAAGCACTTGTAGGGCCCAATCACCCATGGGTGCGTCTTTGGCTTCACAGGTCACTAGTTTGGCCCCAGCAATCACTGTGGAAACCCGCTATTTCACTGATACTCCTGCCGTACTGACAACAAGGTTGTTCAGGTCGTTTGGAATGGCACGCAAGCTGCGCCGCCATAAGCCCCTATAACCCACAAAAGGCCCCCGTGTTGACCCAAAGCACGCCAATTAAGGCGTCCCCGCATCCGCTAGAACACATCGCCCACCGCGATGCTGTCACCAACCTCCCGAACCGGTTTTTATTGGCCGACCGGGTGCGCCAAGCCCTGTACCAATGTCAGCGCCGGGGTCAGGCGTTGGCACTGGCCTATGTCGAACTTGATGGCCTGTACGCCATTACGGAAACCTATGGACCTGCGGTGTGCGACGAGTTCCTGATCACCATTACCCAGCGCATGAAAGTCGTCCTGCGCGAAGGCGACACCCTGGCGCGTATTGGCACCGAAGAATTTGTGGCGGTACTGGTCGATTTGGACGCACCGCAGGACAGCGAGCCCGTTCTGAACCGCCTGGTGAGCGTGGCATCCGAGCCAGTCATGGTCAAGGGCCGATCGCTCTGCGTTAAAGCAAGCGTTGGCGTCACACTCAGCCCCGATGGCGCGGTGGACGTAGACCTGCTCTTGCGCCATGCCGACCAGGCCCTGTACCATGAACGTGCCATGGGGAAAAGCCGTTTCCAACTCTTTGACATCGACCTGAATGCGGGCGGGGCCTCGTAAGCACGCCCATGCCAATCAAATTCGTCTGTATAAGCTGCATAGGCTGCGTTATGGCGCTTACGCTGACAGCCTGCGCACAAGACACCGATTCCGCAAACAAAACGCCCGTGCAGACTGCCAACAACACCGACCCCACGCCAAGCGCACCGCTGGCGCCAATTCGTGTTATCTTGCAGCTCCGCAGCACCACCACGGCCTTCGCCAGCGCAGCATTTTTGCAGCAACTGCAGGCGCAAACCGGGGCAGCTGTGCATTACCTTGCATCCGTATCCAACAACACCCATGTTTACAGCTTTGTGCCCACGCCGGGCCAACCCTATGCGCAGATTGTCGAGCGGCTGCGCGGCATGCCAGCGGTTTCCCGGGTAAGCCTTGACGCGAAAGTCCCTGCGCAATAGCCCATACCGGGCCCTACCCTTTGGAGGGGTCGGGTACTGGGTCGTGGGTTGGGTCGTCACCATTGCAATGGTGGGGACGATGGCGGTGTTACCACGCTCTGCCAAAGCCGAGCCAGCATCGCATGCACAGCGGCCAACGGGCTTAATCCAGCGTCTGGATACGCAGCCGGTTCGCCGCCTCATCGTGAAATACCGTGACGATGCTCAGGCCGATGTCGAGCACCGCAAACCCCTCAGTGGATTAGCGCGCGCAGACGGCCTAACCGCTCTAGGCTTGCACACCAAAGGCAGCCACAAAGCACTGCGCCTGGCGTACCTCAAGTCCATCTCCGCGCAAACCCATGTGATGCTCAGCGAGACAGCCCTGAGCCGCACCGACATGCTGGCGCTGGCGCACACCATCGCCAGCGACCCGCAGGTGGAATACGCCGAAATCGACGAGCGGGTTTATCCACTTGCGGCGTTCGTACCCAATGACCCGGCCTATGCGACCGATCAATGGAATCTAAAATCACCCGCTGCCCCAAATTTTGAAATAGGCGGCGCTAACTTGCCCGACGCCTGGGGGCTTGCGGTCGGTGGCCAGCCCCTGAACGGTGCGGGTATCACCGTGGCGGTGCTCGACACGGGCTACCGCCCCCATACAGAGCTGACTACCAATTTGGTTCTACCTGGTTACGACTTTGTCAGCGCCGACAGCACGAACAACTTTGCCACCGCCAATGACGGCAATGGCCGCGATGCCGACGCGCAAGACCCGGGCGATTGGAACAGCATTGCTTCAACCAACTGCCCCGTCGCCAACTCCACCTGGCATGGCACCCGCGTGGCCGGCATTATTGGGGCAGCAGGCAACTATGTCGGCATGATTGGTGCAGCTTATGGGGCCAATATCCTGCCGGTGCGGGTGCTGGGGGTGTGTGGCGGCTTTGTGTCAGACATTGCCGCAGGCATTCAGTGGGCGGCAGGCCTGGGGGTTCCGGGTGTGCCCAACAACACAGCCCACGTCGCCAAGGTCATTAACCTCAGCATAGGTGCCAGCGGGGCCTGTTCGGCCACTTTTCAAGATGCCATCACGGCGGCGCGTAATGCGGGCAGCGTCATCGTCGTAGCCACCGGCAACGACGGCGCAACCAGCATCAGTTCACCCGCCAATTGCAATGGTGTTATCGCCGTCACCGGGCATGATCGATTAGGTGATACCACTGACTATGCCAATGTCGGCGTTGGCACCAGCATCAGTGCCCCTGGCGGATCGGCGGCCGACGGCATTTACTCCACATCCAACTCAGGCACCACTACCCCCACCAGTGCCGACAGCTACACGACCGGCTACGGTACCAGTTTCGCCGCACCCCACGTGTCGGCTGTCGCAGCCCTGTTGTTTCAAATTCGCCCCACCATCAGTCCAGACGCGGTGCTGCACTACCTCACTACAAGCGCACGGGCCTATCCGACAGGCAGTTTTTGCAAGAACCGCAGCGACTGCGGCGCCGGCTTGCTGGACGCCTTTGGTGCAGTCAATGCCCTTCTCACTGCCCAGAATGGCACCAACCACGCACCGGTATTGACGGCAATACCCCCACAAACCAGTGCGGCGGGTTCCGCACTGCAATTCACGGTCAGCGCCAGTGATGCGGACGGCGACCGCGTCAGCTTTACTGCCACCGGTCTGCCGTCAGGCGCGATCTTTGATGGCAACGCGGGCACGTTTTACTGGGGCTACACCTTGCCTGGTAATTATTCCGTACAGATTACACCCGGAGATGGGCTGACAACAGGTACGCCCCAGACGGTGCAGATCCGGGTTACGGGTGCACTGTCAGCCGGAAGTGGCGGCGGCGGTGGCGCAATGGGCGTCACCGAGTTGGCAGCGGCCTTGTTGGTGCTATTAGCGAGCTGGGGCCTGCGACGCAGCAAGCCCTTGATGGGTCGCACGCCTTAAAACGGCAACTGCCAGCACAGCGAACACAACCCCTCCGATGGCCCCGGCCATATGCGCAGGGTAATAGGTCGGCACACCCATCAGCAGGTGCAGCCCGCCACCTTCGCCACCGATGCTGCCGTGAATGCCCCCCCAAGCCTGCCACCACAGTTTGAAGGCGAGCGCCAGCAACATGGCAGCACCCATCCAGACACTGGCACCCCGGCGTCCCTGGCCCCGTTTCAATACCAAGCCGACGGCGCTGCCCGACCACAAGCCATGCAGCGCGCCGGACGCGCCCGCGTAATACATGCAATGGGGGTCCAAAGCAATCACCAGCGCCACCCCCGCGTAGCCGCCAGCCAATGCCGCCCCTTGGAGACGCAGCGGAACCCAACCCTGCAAGGCCAGCACCACCAGCACCATGGTTGCCGCGTTGAGTGCCGCATGGGCAACACCAAAGTGCACCCATTGGGCAGAGAGCAGCGTCCAGACGGCGCCAGCCTCATACCGGGCACGGTCAAATTGCAAATTGGCGATGTGGTCCGACCACACCTGTGCGGTAAACGTCCACAGCACAAAACCCACCGAAAATGCCACAGCGCCCCGCCATGAACGGTTGGATGCTGGGGTGCGCGGCAGCACAGTTAAGGCCGGGTTACGCCGCTTGCTCGGACACAGCCTGCACCGTGTTGCCGAGCCCAAGGCGGTTGACACCGCTGACCAAGGCCATGATGGAGGCGGTGACGATGTTGGTGTCCATACCCACCCCATACCGCTCGGCACCCGACTTGGCGACAGCGCCTGCCACCGTCAACTCCAGAAATGCACAAGCTTGGGCGTCAGCCCCGTCTTTGCTGCTGGTGGTAGAGCGCTCCTCAAAGCTGCGCACTTGCACTTGCACACCCATACCTTGCAAAGCGTGTACGGCGGCGTCAATAGGGCCATTGCCTTCACCACTGAGCAGCATGGATTGCCCGTTAACCTCTAGCCCCAAGCGAATCCCCTGCACATGGGGCTTGCCCTCTGATGCAGCATGTTCGAACAAATGGTGCTCCCGGTAACACACGGTGGCGTCGGCGGCGTGCAGATAGGTGGCGTCAAACAGGTTCCAGATGTCTTGTGCGGTCATCTCACCCCCATGGGTGTCGGTATAGGTTTGCACTTCGCCAGAGAACTCTACCTGCAAGCGGCGCGGCATCACGACGCCAAACTCAGCCTCCATCAGGTACGCCACACCACCCTTGCCGCTTTGGCTGTTGACGCGAATGACCGAGTCATAGCTGCGCCCCACGTCGGCAGGGTCAATGGGCAGATAGGGCACGTTCCACAGCGCGTCGGCTTGCTGCACCGCAAAACCCTTCTTGATGGCATCCTGGTGCGACCCACTAAATGCGGTGAACACCAAGTCACCCACATAGGGGTGGCGGGGATGGATAGGCAACTGGTTGCAATGCTCCACTGTGCGGGCCACGGCATTGATGTCGGAAAAATCCAGCCCCGGCGACACGCCCTGCGTGTACAAGTTCAAAGCCAGGGTCACGATATCCACATTACCCGTACGCTCGCCATTGCCAAACAGACAGCCTTCTACCCGATCGGCACCCGCCATCACGCCCAACTCGGCAGCCGCTACGGCGGTGCCACGGTCGTTGTGGGGGTGCAGACTCAAGATCACGCTGTCGCGTCGCGCCAAATGCGTGTGCATCCACTCGATTTGATCGGCATACACATTGGGTGTGGCCACCTCTACCGTGGCGGGCAGGTTCAAGATCACCTTGTTGCTCGGGGTGGCGCCCCATTCGGCAGTTACGGCGTCGCACACTTCCACTGCGAAGTCCAACTCGGTGCTGGTGAACACCTCGGGGCTGTATTGCAATACCCACTCAGTCTGCGGATGTTCGTCCGCCAATTGCTTGATGAGACGAACCGACGACACCGCCATGGCTTTGACTTCGTCGCGGCTCATGCCAAACACCACATCCCTGAATACGGGAGCCGTTGCGTTGTACACGTGCACGATGGCGCGCCGTGCACCCTTGACGGAATCCATGGTGCGGCGAATCAAATGCTCGCGCGATTGGGTGAGCACTTCAATGGTCACATCGTCTGGAATATGGCCGCCCTCAATAAGGGTACGTACAAAGTCAAAATCGGTTTGTGAGGCGCTGGGAAACGCGACCTCAATTTCTTTGAAACCGATCTGGCACAGGGTGCGAAACATGCGCATTTTGCGCTCGCCATTCATGGGCTCAAACAACGACTGATTGCCATCACGCAGGTCAGTGCTCATCCAAATGGGCGGCGCAGAAATCGTGCGCGAAGGCCACTGGCGATTGGCCAAGGGCACTGGGGGAAAAGGACGGTATTTGGTAGAGGGATGCTGCTGCATGGTGACGATTCCTTCAAGGCAATTAAAGCGGATGATGCTCTCTATGGTACGCACTTGCATGGGGCACAAAATTGCAAAATTTCCAGCAACTCCATACTTAATGGCATATAACACCTAAATAATTACGTTTACAGGCATAAACAACCAACAAGTAAGAAATTATGAAAATTAACAAAACCCTACACGAAGACATCCAATGTGCGAGCGTCGCCCCAGCCAGCGCCGGGAGAGGATAATCTGGGTTTTACCGCTTTCCAGCAGGCCACTCGGGCCTCTATTTCTTGGAGTTTGGCTATGAGCGACACACAACAACGCATCGATGAATTGGTTAAGGGCAACGAGGTGTTGCTGTTCATGAAAGGCAATGCAAGTTTTCCCCAATGCGGATTCTCGGGCCGTGCTATTCAGATTTTGAAGGCCTGTGGTGTTGACCCTAAAGCGGTCAAAACCGTCAACGTCCTAGAAGACGACGCCATCCGCGCAGAGATTAAAGATTACAGCAAGTGGCCCACCATCCCACAGTTGTACGTCAAAGGCGAGTTCATCGGTGGCTCAGACATCATGATGGAAATGTACGAATCGGGCGAACTGCAAAAGACCTTGGGCACTGCCGCGTAATCACACGCTAAGCCCCCTAAGATTCCATTACCAGCCACCTTCGGGTGGCTTTTTCATTTCAAGGCGCCTAAAAGCTGCATCAAACTGCGGCAGTTTTGCGTTTCGTGTTTGGCAATCACCATGCTTTAATGAATTCGAGTTGGATTGACTAGGAGTTCACCATGGAATCTCTGAGCACTTTCCCCACTGCGTCCGGCATAAAAATACCGATTGCGCAGATCCGCAGCGTCTTCCAGGCCAGCGAGGTGGAGCGCAAACTCGCCAAGCTCCCCGAGCGCGACCATGAACTACTGCGCAGCACCTACGAACGGATGCTCGAGCGCGGCCCAGAGCGCTTTCAGGTCAAACCTTCCGGCATCCCCGACATGGCCGACCTCTACGAACTGCTCCCTAATTTCACCGCCGTATTGGACGACGTCAAACGCCATGTAGCGCTCAGCCAGGATTGCAACGATGGCCTACAAGTCACTCCCATCTTGCTGCTGGGTTTACCCGGGATTGGAAAAACCCACTTTGCCAAGCAATTGGCTGACCTGCTGGGAACCGGTATGAATCTGGTTCCCATGAGTTCCATGACTGCGGGCTGGCTGCTGTCAGGCTCGTCGTCCCAATGGAAGGGCTCCAAGCCCGGCAAAGTCTTTGAAGCCTTAATTGATGGTCAGTACGCCAACCCAGTGATCGTCGTAGACGAAATCGACAAGGCTGCAGGCGATGCCCAATATGACCCCTTGGGGGCGCTATACAGCCTGCTGGAGCACGATACCGCTGGCAACTTCACCGACGAATTTGCCGACGTGCCGATTGATGCCAGCCAGGTCATTTGGATCACCACCGCCAATGACCCCCGCAGTATTCCCGACCCCATTTTGAACCGGATGAATATATTTGAAATTGCCCCACCCAATGCGGAGCAGGCGCGCGCCATTGGTCGCAACCTGTACCGCAGTATTCGCAGCGCACACGATTGGGGTAAATACTTCGAACCGGAGCCAAAAAGCGACATGTTGGACTGCTTGTCGGAGATGGCGCCGCGCGATATGCGCCGTGCACTCATGACCGGGTTTGGCAATGCACGTCTGGCGGGTCGAGACCACATCCAAGTCGAGGACACTCCAAAGAGCACACATGGAAAAGGAAAGATCGGTTTCTTTCAATAGATCGAATTAGGTCGATCCCCGGCCGCATCGAGTTCTAGGGCCGGTCGACAAATTCCCAGTTTTTACGTGCACCCAACACCGCGTTGGGGTACTGTGGCTTGCCACGCGAGCCGTTGTAACGCCCCAGCGCCATGTACAAGTCGCCTTTTTCGCGGTCTACGTAATGCCGCAAAATGATGCAACCAAAGCGCAAATTGGTCTGCATGTAGAACAGTTTGCCGGCGTCCCCATCGCCTAAAACACGCGTCCAAAAAGGCATCACCTGCATATACCCCCGTGCACCCACCGAGCTCACCGCGTACTTTCTGAAATTACTCTCGACTTGAATCAACCCCAAAACCAAGGCCACATCCAAACCGGCGCGTTTGCTCTCGTACCACACGGTCTGCAAAAACTCTTTGCGAATCTCGAACTCTGACTTTTTCTTCTTCAGGCGCTCACTCATGACGCCCAGCCAGCGTAGGTAATGCATCCGCGATGCGGTGTTGGGGAACTCCGGAACTGGCGGTGCGGTATTGCGGATCGCGGCACTCAAGGCCGTACGCACAGCATCCACCATAGGCTCTTCGAGTTGTCCGCCGGCATGGGCCGCACCTGGTATCCCCCAAAGCCCCGATGCGCCCACCATTGACGACCCACAGAAGGCCAATGCGCGCTTGCAGAAACCCCGCTTGGTCTCTGCAGGCACCGTCATCGCGCCAACTTCGCAATCAGGTGTCCGTGGATGTCATCCACCGCCACCTTGGACGATGCGCTATCACGACGGTGTTGGTATTCAACGTGGCCTTCTTTCAGGCCCCGGTCACCAATCGTGACGCGGTGCGGAACACCGATCAACTCCCAGTCGGCAAACATGGCACCGGGACGCTCGCACCGGTCATCCAAAATCACGTCAACGCCTTTGACCACAAGTTGGGCGTACAAGGCGTCAGCAGCAGCCTTGACTTCGGGAAAACGATCCGGGCTGATGGGGCAAATCACCACAGTAAACGGCGCCAATGCGTCTGGCCAAATAATGCCCCGCTCGTCGTGGTTTTGCTCAATAGCCGCCGCAGGCAACCGGGTAATACCAATGCCGTAGCAGCCCATTTCCAACAGTTGGGGTTTGCCATTGACACCCAAAAACGTGGCATTCATGGCTTTGCTGTATTTGGTACCCAGGTAAAAAATATGGCCGACCTCGATTCCGCGCTCGATCACCAAGACACCTTGTCCGTCAGGCGACGCATCGCCCGCCACGACGTTGCGAATGTCGGCAACCACATGGGGTTCCGGCAAATCACGGCCCCAGTTCACGCCGGTCATGTGGAAATCTTCCGCGTTAGCACCACATACCCAGTCTGCCATGACAGCGACATCACGGTCGGCCACGACGCGTACATCCTTGCCCACGCCCACAGGGCCCAAATAACCAGGCTTGCAGCCAAAGTGGCCCTCAATCTCAGTCTGTGTGGCGAAGCGGAAGTCTGCAAGGCCTGCGAGCTTGCCGACCTTGATTTCGTTCATGGCGTGGTCGCCGCGCAGCAGCAACAGCCACACCTGGGTGCTTAACACGGCACCGCCCTCGCCCTTAATGTCGGTTGCCAGAACCAGCGACTTGACCGTGGTATTCAAGGGCACGCCCAGCAGCGTTGCCACGTCTTCGCAGGTGCTCTTACCCGGCGTGGGAACTTTGGCGGCGGCCACAGTTGCCACAGGGCGCGTGTGGGCGGGCGCCAAGGCCTCGGCCTTTTCCATATTGGCCGCGTAGTTACTACCAGGGCAGTAGACGATGGCGTCTTCGCCCGTCGCGGCAATCACCTGGAACTCTTCACTCAGGTCGCCTCCAATGGCACCGCTGTCGGCGGCCACGGCGCGGTAGGTCAACCCAAAGCGATCGAATATCTTACGGTAGGCATCCGCCATCACTTGGTAGCTGGCTTTGGCACTGACTTGGTCCACATCAAAACTATATGCGTCTTTCATGGTGAACTCGCGCCCACGCATGAGGCCAAATCGGGGGCGACGCTCATCGCGGAACTTGGTTTGAATTTGGTAAAAATTCTTAGGTAACTGCTTATAACTTTTGATTTCTTGGCGTGCGATATCCGTGACCACCTCTTCGCTAGTGGGCTGAATCACAAAGTCGCGCCCATGGCGGTCTTTGATACGCAGCATCTCGGGGCCCATTTTTTCAAAACGCCCAGTCTCTTCCCATAAATCCGCAGGCTGTACGACGGGCATCGCCAATTCAACCGCGCCGGCCCGGTTCATTTCTTCGCGCACGATAGCCTCCACCTTGCGGATCACCCGCAAACCCATGGGCATGTAGGTGTAAATGCCGGCGCCCAGCTTTTTAATCAATCCGGCACGCATCATCAACTTGTGGCTGGCCACTTCCGCGTCTGCGGGGGCTTCCTTGAGGGTAGAAATGAGAAATTTAGATGCTTTCATGGCGTGACCTGGGAAACTACGGATGGTTTCGTCCTTGATAGCCAGCGCATGCTGTGCATAATGGACGAAGTTTAAAAATTGGGGTTTGATTATGCTTGACAGGGACGGCTTCCGGCCCAATGTCGGCATCATCCTGCTCAACCAGAAAAATCAGGTATTTTGGGGCAAGCGTATTCGGACCCATTCGTGGCAGTTTCCGCAAGGTGGTATTGACCGTGGGGAAACCCCGGAGCAGGCCATGATTCGGGAGTTGCACGAAGAGGTGGGGCTCCTTCCGGAGCACATATGCATTGTTGCCCGTACCCGAGACTGGTTGCGCTACGAGGTGCCGGACCGTTTCATCCGACGTGACTCACGCGGTCATTACAAAGGTCAAAAACAAATCTGGTTTTTGTTGCAACTGGTCGGGCACGATTGGGATTTGAACCTGCGCGCAACCGACCATCCGGAGTTTGACGCGTGGCGTTGGAATGATTATTGGGTTCCGCTGGAGTCTGTGGTTGAGTTTAAGCGCGGGGTCTATGAAACCGCCTTGACTGAGCTTGCCCGCTTCCTACCCCGGCAAGACACGCGCAATCACTTTTCGCGGCAAAACAATCGGGTGCGCGAAGTTGACCCGTCAACGACAGCTGGCCGGCGAGATGGCAACCATGCCGCAGGTTCGGACGATGCCACTGCCGCTTTAGTTCAACCGCCCGCCATAAATAAAGAGAATCCAGGTGCGCATTAAAAGTTTCGGCGTGATTGCCGCAGCGCTGTGGGCTGTTTCTGCCGCAGCGCAGGTTGCGTTCAACCCACCAGACTGGGTTGAGGCGAAGACGGCTGCTCCACCTTCCTTTACAACCGATCAATTGATTCCCATCGAGATGCCGCACTATGTCACGGTTGAAGTCGGCATTGCCCCTTCAACCGTGTCCGTGGGAACCGATGGGGTCGTGCGCTACGTCGTCGTGATGCGCAATACGTCTGGCTCAACCACCGCAGCCTACGAGGGTATTCGCTGCACGACCGACGAAGTCAAAACTTATGCGCGCACCAACTCAGCAGGTAATTGGGTCGCCATTGCGGCGCCCCAATGGCGCTCTGTCACCGACAATCTGCCCTCCAAACATGCTTTTGCGATTGCGCGCCAGGGTGGCTGCAATACCCACCTAAGCAGTTCACTGGATGAAACCTTGAAGGCGCTGCGTCAGAATCAGAAAGTTGTGCGCTGAACGTCTTTCAGCGAACTAGCACCATGTTGTCCCGGTGCACCATTTCTGGCTCGGCCGCGTAGCCTAATAATTTTTCGAACTCGGACGAGGGCTTGCGGCACAGCAAGCGCGCCTCCGCACTGGCGTAGTTGCTCAGGCCACGGGCAATCTCGGCACCACTGGCATCACGCACAGCGATTACATCTCCACGCGAGAACTCACCGGCAACCTGCACCATGCCAATAGGCAGCAGGCTCTTGCCCTGGTCGCATAACTTGGCAGCCGCACCCGCATCGACAACCACCGAGCCACGCAGCTGTAAATGGTCAGCAATCCATTGTTTGCGGGCTTGGATTTTTTGGGTCTGGGCAACCAACAATGTGCCAATTGCCTCTCCCTGAGCGAGCCGAATCAGAACATCCGGTTCACGCCCCCAGGCAATGACCGTAGATGCACCCGATCCTGCAGCGCGCTTGCCAGCCAATATCTTGGTAATCATCCCACCCCGCCCGATACTGGAGCCCGCACCGCCTGCCATGGACTCTAAGGCCACATCGCCCGCACGCGCCTCGGCCACAAATTGCGCTGTAGGGTCTTTGCGGGGGTCTGCGGTGAACAAGCCCTTTTGGTCAGTCAGGATCACCAGCGCATCGGCCTCTACCAAATTTGCCACCAAGGCACCCAGTGTGTCGTTGTCACCAAACTTGATTTCGTCGTTTACCACCGTGTCGTTTTCGTTGATCACAGGGAGCACGCGCAATTTGAGTAGGGTTAACAAGGTTGAGCGGGCATTGAGGTAACGCTCGCGGTCAGCTAAGTCCGCGTGGGTCAGCAAAATCTGCGCGCTGCCCAAACCATTGAGCTTGAGCTTGGTTTCATACATCTGGGCCAAGCCCATTTGCCCAACGGCTGCCGCCGCCTGCAACTCCTGAATCAGCTTGGGACGCACCGTCCACCCTAGGCGCTTCATGCCCTCGGCAATGGCGCCACTGGAGACCATGATCACCTCGCGCCCGTCACGGGTCAGGTGGGCCATTTGTCGGCACCACTCCCCGATAGCCTCTTCGTCGAGTCCACGCCCTTCATTGGTGACCAAGCTGGAGCCCACCTTGACCACAATGCGTCTGGCATCCCGCAGTGCATTGGAATTAAATTTCAGCATCATATTGGCGTCTAGCCCACGCAAATCATACGTATGCAGCTACGGTTTTTATAGCAAATTACGAATCTAATCGGTCGACAAAACGCGGATCAATTTCGGCCATTGGCTGAGCAGCAAGTTGCTGAGCCTGAATATGGCGATAGATTTCTTTGACCAGTGGCTCGCAGCCTTCGCGGGTCAGGCCAGATATTTCAAAGACCGGCCCTTTCCACTTGAAGCGCTTCACAAAATCCTTCACCAACGCCGGGCGCAGGTCTTTGTCCACCATGTCGAGCTTGTTCAACACCAGCCACCGGGGCTTGCTGTGCAGGCCTTCGTCGTATTTCTTGAGCTCGTTGACAATCGCCTTGGCCTGCGCAACCGTGTCCACACTGTCGTCAAACGGCGCCATATCGACAATATGCAGAAGCAGCCGAGTGCGTTGCAAATGGCGTAAAAACAGGTGCCCCAGGCCAGCCCCATCGGATGCACCCTCGATGAGGCCCGGCAAATCCGCAACCACAAAGCTTTGTTCAGGCCCCACCCGTACAACGCCCAGATTGGGGTGCAAAGTGGTGAAGGGGTAATCTGCAATTCGGGGGCGCGCGTTGGATACCGCAGTAATGAAGGTCGACTTACCGGCATTGGGCATGCCCAACAAGCCGACATCTGCCAGCACCTTAAGCTCCAGCTTCAGGCTTTTGTGCTCACCCGGCCAACCGGGCGTCTTTTGACGAGGCGCCCGATTGATGGCGCTTTTGAAGCGCATGTTTCCAAAACCGCCGTCACCGCCCTTGGCGATGGTAATCACCTCACCAGGGATCAGTAGTTCGTACAGTATCTCGCCGGTTTCAGCGTCTGTGACGATGGTTCCGACCGGCATTTTGAGCGTGATGTCTGCCCCAGCCGCACCAAACATGTCCGAGCCCATGCCGTGCTCCCCGCGTTTTGCATCGTGGCGACGCGAAAAGCGAAAGTCCACCAGGGTATTGAGGTTGGAGTCTGCCACTGCAAAGACATGGCCACCACGACCGCCATCTCCACCGTTGGGACCGCCAAATTCCTTGTATTTTTCATGCCGAAACGAGACGCACCCGGCTCCACCGTCCCCAGCAGAGATATCGATATAGGCTTCGTCAACAAACTTCATGGCATGTTTCGTGGTTATAAACGAAAAACCCCGCGCACAGGCGCAGGGCTTCGCTGGGGAGCATGCAGCAAATTAAGCTGCAGTAACACTCACCGTGTGCTTGTTCAGCGCGCCCTTAACAGAGAATGACACATGACCATCCGCTGTTGCAAACAAAGTATGGTCTTTGCCGATACCAACATTAACTCCGGGATGGAATTTGGTACCACGCTGACGCACAATAATTGCGCCAGCACTGATCAACTCACCACCGAATTTCTTCACACCGAGCATTTTGGGCTTGGAATCGCGCCCGTTTCGCGTAGAGCCGCCGCCTTTTTTCTGTGCCATGACCCTTGCCCCTTATGCAACAATGGCGCCGATGAGCAGCTCAGTGAACTGCTGGCGATGCCCTTGACGTTTTTGATAGTGCTTACGACGACGCATCTTAAAAATGCGCACTTTGTCGTGCTTGCCGTGTGTGAGAACGGTGACTGTCACCGTTGCGCCGGACACCAAGGGTGTGCCAACCTTCAATTCAGCGCCGTTTCCGACAGCCAGAACTTGGTTAATCACAATCTCTTGGCCTACGTCCGCAGCAATCTGTTCTACTTTAATTTTTTCACCAGCCGCAACCCGATATTGCTTGCCACCGGTTTTTATGACCGCGTACATATTGACCTCTTCAAATTGAGAATCTGCAAACGAATTT
>JBBRSA010000016.1:0-73444 GCA_038245855.1 Burkholderiales bacterium | reverse complement strand
GCGCGGCACGGCGGGCCATGTCAGCGATATTGCCCAGGCCCACACCTTGCTGCACGGGCAAGAAACACTGGCCTTTGGCGATGCGGGCTATCAAGGTGTTGAGAGGCGTCCTGATGCCAAAGCGGACGTCACTTGGCATGTTGCCATGCGCCCAGGTAAGCGCCGTGCACTGAACCTGGACAACGAAGCCGACGCCATCCGCAATCAGATTGAGAAAATCAAGGCGGGTGTGCGGGCCAAGGTGGAGCATCCATTTCGGGTGATCAAGCGCCAGTTCGGATTTGTCAAAGTGCGCTACCGGGGTTTGAAGAAGAACACCGCTCAGCTCAACACGCTGTTTGCGCTCTCGAACCTGTGGATGGTTCGGGACAAATTGATGGGCGTCGGGGCATGAGTGCACCTGCAAACAGGGTAATGGCCCTGAAAGCCGGGCAAATCGACCCGATGTGCCTTGCAATTGCGGGTATTTCGGGCAGGGCTACCGTGAAATTGCGCCACTTGAAAATTACAGCGCCGCCACTCGATGTGGTGGTGAGTTAATCAGACCATCCGTAGTGCAATCGAGTCTCATCGTTAGTTTTAAAGAATGTAATAATTTGCGAGTGTCGGCGCTTTGAATCTTTATGGGTTGACACAAAAATATTGGCATTGACTGCTTTAAAAGTGATCAGACGTGATAATGTCACCCACTGAGTTGTTGGATTTTTTTAATGAGGAGTTTTGGTATGACGAATTTGATAGATATACAGTCGCAGATTCATAAGCTTCAAAAGCAAGAAGCCGAGATCAAGGCAAAAGAGTTTGACAAAACCATCCAAGATATTCTTGCAAAAATGCAGGCATTTGGTATCACGGTTAAAGACTTGCAGTCCGTAGCCGGCACACCACGCAAAGGTCGGGGGCGTCCAGCCGCCGTTAAAAAGGCAAAAGCACTTGGCGCCAAGAAGAAATCGAGCACAACACCCGTAGCCGCTAAATTTCGGGGTCCCAACGGTGAAACCTGGAGCGGACGTGGTTTAACACCACGCTGGTTGGCATCGCTGGTGGCGCAGGGCCAATCTAAAGAGTCGTTCGCTATCAGTGCCTGATGTGTGTTTTTGACAGCGCGCCCAGTTGCGCGCTGGTGTGTTTGCGGGTGGTGTAAATGCAAAGCAAAATGCTGGCATGGTCGCGTTTGGCCAAGATACTGGTCGTGCTGGCGCTGGATATGGGCTTGGCCATTGTGGCAACTTGGGTGGCCTATTCCTTGCGGCTGGATATGCTGCATTGGCCTGAGGGGGCGCAATGGTGGGTGTACGGCATTACCCCACTGCTATTCATCCCTATTTTTGTACGCTTCGGCCTATACAGGGCCATTTTTCGCTACACAGGGCAGGCGGCTTTGCTGGCCACTGCCAAAGCCGTAGGTGTTTATGGCGCACTGCTGCTGGCTATATTGTTGTGGCGACAGTGGCCTGGGGTGCCACGCAGTCTTGGCATTCTGCAGCCGCTGCTATTCTTAATGTTAGTGGGCTCCAGCCGAGCCTTTGCCCGCTTTTGGCTCGCCAGCTTGGGCAGCGAAGGCGACCCTGTACCCAAGCGATTTCTTATTTTTGGAGCCGGTACGGCAGGCGCACAAACGGCGGCAGCCTTGGCCATGGGCGGCCCTTTTGCGTTGGTGGGGTTTGTCGATGACGACCCAACCAAGGCCGGGCGCAGTATCAATGGCGCCCCCATTTTTCTCCCGGTCGACATAGTGGCACTGGTCGCAAAGTTGGAAGTCACTGATATTCTGCTGGCACTGCCCAGCACGGCGCGCACCCGTCGCAAGACCATTATCGAGAGCCTGCACGCATTGCCGGTCCACATTCGCACCTTGCCCGATTGGGCTGACTTGGCCAGTGGCCGCGTTACCGTGCAAGATTTCAAAGAGCTGGACATTGAAGACCTTTTGGGTCGCGACCCGGTTCCCCCCAACACCGAATGGCTAGCGCGTTGTTTGGCGGGTAAAGTCGTTGTGGTTTCGGGTGCTGGTGGCAGCATCGGCAGCGAGCTGTGCCGCCAAATTGTGGTGGAGCGGCCTGAAAAGGTGCTGCTGTTAGACCACAGTGAATTCAATCTGTACAGCATCCACCAAGAGTTGGAAGCGTTGTGCCGCATCAAGAATCTTGCGGTTGAGCTGGTTCCCTTGTTGGGAACGGTAGGCAACCCAGTGCGCGTACACGAGATTTTCCGAGAATACCGCCCCCACACCGTTTATCACGCAGCGGCCTACAAACATGTGCCGCTGGTGGAGAGTAATCCCGTAGAAGGCATTGTCAACAACGTCTTTGGCACCTTAAACATGGCGCGCGCGGCAATAGAAAACGGGGTTTCGCACTTCATTCTGGTTTCAACCGACAAGGCAGTGCGACCCACCAACGTCATGGGTGCCAGCAAACGTATGGCCGAGTTGGTGCTGCAGGCCTTGGCCGAACAAGTGGCGCAGCAGCACGTAAGCGATACGGGTACCCGCTTTGGCATGGTGCGCTTTGGCAATGTGCTGGGGTCTAGTGGTAGCGTCGTGCCCTTGTTTCGCCGTCAGTTGGCAGCAGGTGGTCCACTGACGGTGACCCATGCCGAAGTTACCCGCTATTTCATGACCATTCCTGAGGCGGCACAACTGGTGTTGCAAGCCGGTGCTATGACCGTGGGCGGTGATGTATTTGTTCTGGATATGGGCGAGCCGGTGCGTATTGTTGATTTGGCCCGGCGCATGGTCGAACTCTCTGGTCTGCGTGTGCGGGACAGTGCCTGCCCGGACGGTGACATTGAAATCACTATCACCGGTCTGCGCCCTGGCGAGAAACTCTACGAAGAATTGCTGATTGGCGACAACCCCTTTCCTACCGCACACCCCCGCATCATGAAGGCGCACGAAGAATATCTGGCGTGGAGCCTCCTGGAACCCCGTTTGCAACAACTGTTGGATGCGTGTGCGCAACAAGACGTCGCGCAAATGAAAGCGGTTTTGCGCGCCTGCGTGCAAGGTTACGCACCGGAGCGTCCGTCGGTGCGCCCAGCCGAAGTGACATAATCGCGTGCCTCTTTCATTGCCAAAGCACATTCGTACAGCGTGTTGCGCGACTGCCCCGTAATGTCGGCAGCCAGTTTGACGGCCGTTTTTAACGGCAATTGCTCCAGTAAGAGTTTCAATACGCGGGTGTCCGGCCCGGATGCGACTTCAATCGCAACCGGGTGCAGCACCAGCGCAAATTCGCCGCGCAGACGGTTGGCATCGGCAGCCAGCCAACTGGCCAACTGATCGGCGTTCACGGTAGCAATCTCTTCAAACTGTTTGGTCAATTCCCGCCCCACGGTTACTGGGCGTGGCCCCAACGCTGCCAAAGCAGTGGCCAAGGCCTCGATACGGTGGGGTGCCTCTAACAGCACGACTGCGCGCGTTTGTGCCGCCAGTGCCAACACGGCCTTGTCACGCTCGCCCGCCTTGCTGGGCAAGAAACCGACAAAAACAAATCCACCGGGATCGTCTTGGGTCATGCCGGCCACCGACATGACCGTAATCACGCTGCTGGCGCCGGGCAATGGGATTGAACGCAGGCCCTGTGCTCGTACTGCAGCAACCAAGCGGGCGCCAGGGTCGCTGATGCCTGGCGTGCCCGCATCACTCACATACGCCACCCGCTGGCCCTGCCGCAGGTGGTCAATCACGGTGGATGCCGCCTGAGCTTCGTTGTGCTGGTGCACCGCAATCAGCTGAGCAGCACTCTTGTCGATGCCATAGGCTCGTAATAACGATTGGGTGTGGCGCGTGTCTTCACAGGCAATAACGTCCATCAAACCCAATACGTGCAGCGCTCGCAGACTGATGTCGGCCAGGTTCCCGATTGGGGTGGCCACCACATACAGCGCACCTTGCGGATAATGCTGGGCAGAGGCGGCTTCAGCCGAGGCGGCCAAGGCAGAGGTAAAGAGAGCGCTCACATGGGTTTCCTTTCATCACGCGGGTCGGGGGCGAATGCATTACCTACGACTAAACAGCTGGGAGACGCGGCTGAAGAGGTCGCTTTGCGTTACCTGCTAGGACAGGGTTTAAAGCTAATGCAGCGCAATTATCGGACCCCCGGGCGCGGCGGCGGAGAAATTGACCTCATCATGCGCGCGGCGGATGGCACCCATGTGTTTGTTGAGGTCCGCAAGCGCAGTTCCAGCCGCCACGGTGGGGCGGCCGCTAGCGTGGGCGGTATTAAACAACGACGCATTGTGTTTGCCGCACGCCACTACCTCATGCGCCACGCCACGCCACCGCCGTGCCGCTTTGATGTGGTGGTGGTCGAGCCCACCGGTGTGCAGTGGCTACAGGCCGCGTTTGACGCCGGGTAATCGGAGCAAAGCGACGGTGGGCAAGGACTGAACAAGGGCTTCCCAAGCGCTGTATCATTCGCCGCATGCTGGAACAACGAATTCAACAACACTTTATTGACAGCGCTGACCTCAAATACCAGGCTGCGCAAGTCTTAAGCAAACCCATCGCAGCGGCCGTGCAAGCCATGCTGGCGTGTGTAACCAGTGGCGGTAAGGTGCTGGCCTGCGGCAATGGCGGCTCAGCCGCCGATGCGCAGCATTTTGCGGCTGAGTTTGTGGGCCGCTTTGAGCGTGAACGCCCCGAGCTTGGCGCGATTGCGCTGACGACCGACAGCTCCATACTCACGGCCATCGCCAACGACTACGACTTCAATGTTGTGTTTTCTCGCCAAGTGCGAGCCTTGGGGTCGCCGGGCGATGTGCTGTTGGCCATCTCTACCAGCGGCAACTCGGCCAATGTGCTGGCCGCCATCGAAGCGGCACACGCCCGTGAAATGGTGGTGGTTGGCCTCACCGGCCGGGGCGGCGGCAAGATGGCGCAGGTGCTACGCGATACCGACGTGCACATTTGTGTGCCCCACGAACGCACCGCGCGTATTCAAGAGGTACATATTTTGGCCTTGCATTGCATTTGCGATGCGGTTGATGCCCAACTTTTGGGTGACCAGGAAACCAATTCATGAATATTTCACCCCGTCGCGTTGTTATGGCGCTGGTCTTGCTGGGCAGCGGCATTGTCGGTTTGAGCGCCTGCGCTCCTGTCATTTTGGGTGGTGCTTACATGGGCACCTTGGTGGCCACCGACCGCCGCACCTCGGGCTCTCAGTTAGAGGATGAAGGCATAGAGCTGCGCGCCAACAGCCGTATCCGCGAAAACGTGGGTGAACGCGTGCATGTCAACATCATTAGTTATAACCGCCGGGTTTTGCTCGTTGGAGAGGTTCCGACCGAGCAAGACAAACAGTTGGTCGAAAAAATTGTGCAGGGTGTGGACAACGTGCGTGAGGTGGTCAACGAACTGGGCGTGATGGGCAATTCCAGCTTTACCCAGCGCTCGTCCGATGCGATCGTGACCGGCAAGGTTAAAGCCAATCTGCTTGACGCCAAAGACCTGTTTGCCAACGCCTTCAAAATCGTCACTGAGCGCGGCACCACCTATGTGATGGGCCGGGTGACCGAGCGCGAAGCCCGGCGCGGTACCGAGGTGATCAGCGGCACCAGTGGTGTACAGCGCGTGGTGCGTGTGCTGGAAATCATCAGCGAGGAGGAGCTGGCGCGTACCCTGCCGCAAGCCCCGCCTGAGTCGGCTAAGAAGTAATTTTGAAAATCCCGCTTAGCGCAGCCGCTTGATCAGGCTGGACGTGTCCCAGCGCTGCCCACCCATATGCTGCACATCGGCATAAAACTGGTCCACCAGCGCCGTCACTGGCAGGCGAGCGCCATTGCGCTTGGCCTCGTCCAACACCAGCCCTAGGTCTTTGCGCATCCAGTCCACCGCGAAGCCAAAGTCGAACTGGTCAACCACCATGGTTTTGCCCCGGTTGTCGAGCTGCCAGCTTTGCGCGGCACCTTTGCCGATGACGTCCAATACTTGGCTCATGTCTAGGCCCGCCTGCTGTCCAAATGCGATGGCTTCCGCCAGACCCTGTACCAAGCCGGCGATACAAATCTGGTTCACCATCTTCGCTAGCTGCCCGGCGCCGCTGTCGCCCAGCAGGGTGCATGCCTTGGCATACGCCATCACGATCGGCTGCACCGCCTCAAACGCAGCCTGCTGGCCACCACACATCACTGTCAACATGCCGTTTTGGGCGCCTGCTTGCCCGCCGGATACGGGGGCATCTACAAACCCTAGGCCCAAGGCCTGGGCCGCGGCCGCCAGTTCGCGTGCAATTGTTGCCGAGGCCGTTGTGTGGTCCACAAAAGTTGCGCCCACTTGCATGCCAGCAAAGGCGCCGTCAGGCCCCAGGGTGACACTGCGCAGGTCGTCGTCGTTGCCCACGCAGCAAAAAACCACCTGTGCGCCGTGTGCTGCCAAGCGCGGTGTTGCGGCGTGTGCAATAGGGTTGTTTGTGCCACTAGCCCTCGCGAACTCTGCACACCATGCTACTGATTTGGAAGCGGTCCGGTTGTAAATCGTGACACTGTGCCCCGCCAGCGCCAAGTGGCCCGCCATGGAGTAGCCCATAACCCCTAGTCCAAGGAACGCGACCTTGCTGGGTGTGCAGGGGGCGTAGCTTTTGGGGTTTGTCGATGCGGGGCTTGGGTTTGCGGGCGGTGTATTTGCCATTGCTTACATGATGGCAAAGTTTTCGGTGCCGGCCGACAGGTCAGTGGACTTGCCGCGCTGGCTATTGAGCTTGATTTGCAGCCGCAGGTCGTTGACCGAATCGGCGTTGCGCAGCGCGTCTTCAAACGTAATCTGGTTGGCCTCGTACATGTCAAACAGCGCCTGGTCAAAGGTTTGCATGCCCAATTGGCGGCTCTTCTTCATAATCTCTTTGACCTCGGTGACGTCACCCTTAAAGATCAGGTCAGAAATCAGCGGCGTGTTGAGCAGTACTTCTACTGCCGCCACGCGACCCTTGCCGTCTTGTTTGGGGATTAGGCGCTGCGAGACCATGGCCTTGAGGTTGAGCGACAGGTCCATCAGTAGTTGGGTGCGCCGCTCTTCCGGGAAGAAGTTGATGATGCGGTCCAGCGCCTGGTTGGCGCTGTTGGCGTGCAGCGTGGCCATACACAAGTGGCCTGTTTCGGCAAAAGCGACGGCGTGCTCCATGGTTTCACGGTCGCGAATCTCACCCATCAAAATCACGTCGGGGGCCTGGCGCAGGGTGTTTTTGAGGGCGGCCTCCCAGCTGTCGGTGTCCAAGCCCACTTCGCGCTGGGTTACCACGCAGTTTTTGTGCATGTGTACAAATTCAACCGGGTCTTCAATGGTGATGATGTGACCAAACGAGCTCTCGTTGCGCCAGTCCACCATGGCGGCCAGGGTGGTCGATTTTCCCGAACCGGTCGCCCCCACCAACACGCACAGGCCGCGCTTGGACATGGTGATTTCTTTGAGAATCTGCGGCACGCCCAGGCCGTCAATGGTGGGCAGCACCTGCGGAATCACCCGCAGCACCATACCCACTTTGCCTTGCTGGATGAAGGCGTTGACCCGAAAGCGCCCAATGCCCGCTGGCGAGATCGCAAAGTTGCTCTCTTTGGTGCGCTCAAAATCGGCCACCTGCTTGTCGTTCATGATGGAGCGCGCCAACGCCAGGGTGTGCCCAGCGTTCAGCGGCTGGGGCGACACCTTGGTCACCTTGCCGTCGACCTTGATGGCCGGTGGGAAATCGCCAGTGATAAACAGGTCGCTGCCCCCGCGCCCGACCATCAGCTTGAGCAGGTCGTTAATGAACTTGGTTGCTTGGTCGCGTTCCATGAGAACACCTCCTTAATCGTGATTAGCCAGGGAAGTTCTCTGGAATCTTCGCCTTGCTGCGCGCTTCGCTGGGGCTAATGATGTTGCGCTTGACCAAGTCGGTCAAGTTCTGGTCCAGTGTTTGCATGCCCACCGCGTTGCCGGTTTGGATGCTGGAGTACATCTGCGCCACCTTGGCCTCGCGAATCAGGTTGCGAATCGCGCTGGTGCCCAGCATGATCTCGTGGGCCGCCACACGGCCTTGGCCGTCTTTGGTCTTGCATAGGGTTTGTGAAATCACCGCCTGCAAGGACTCCGACAACATGGCCCGCACCATCTCTTTTTCGTCCGCCGGAAACACGTCAATGATCCGGTCAATCGTCTTGGCCGCGCTAGAGGTGTGCAAGGTGCCAAACACCAAGTGCCCAGTCTCCGCAGCGGTCATGGCCAAACGGATGGTCTCCAAGTCGCGCATCTCGCCCACCAAAATACAGTCCGGGTCTTCCCGCAGCGCCGAGCGCAGGGCGGCGGCAAAGCTCAGGGTGTGCGGCCCCACTTCGCGTTGGTTGACCAGGCATTTTTTGGACTCGTGCACAAACTCGATCGGGTCTTCCACCGTCAGGATGTGGCCAAACTCGGTCTCGTTCAAGAAGTTCACCATGGCTGCCAGGGTGGTGGACTTGCCCGAACCTGTGGGTCCGGTCACCAGCACCATACCGCGCGGTTTAAGCGCCAGATCGCCAAAAATCTTGGGCGCATTGAGTTGCTCTAGCGACAAGATTTTGCTGGGAATTGTCCGGAAAACTGCGCCCGCACCGCGGTTTTGGTTAAACGCATTGACCCGAAAACGCGCCAACCCATCGATTTCGAACGAGAAGTCGATCTCCAGAAACTCTTCAAAGTGTTTGCGCTGCCCGTCGTTCATGATGTCGTACACCATGCCGTGCACCTGCTTGTGGTCCAGTGCTTCCACATTGATGCGGCGCACATCGCCGTGTACCCGGATCATGGGCGGCAAGCCTGCTGACAGGTGCAAGTCCGATGCTTTGTTCTTGACGCTAAAGGCCAGCAATTGGGTAATGTCCACGGAGTCCTCTTTGGTGAAAAGTGCTTGTTTGGTACGCTCGGAAGATTATGACCATGATTGCTTCCAATCTCCAACTACTTCGTGCGCGGATGATGCGTGCATGCACACAAGCAGGTCGCGCACCAAGGTCGGTTTCGCTTTTGGCCGTATCCAAGACCTTTGGTGCCGACGCCGTGCGCCAGGCCTACGCTGCTGGGCAAACCGCATTTGGCGAAAACTATATCCAGGAGGCCGTCGACAAAATGGCCTCCCTGCACGACCTGCCCCTGCAGTGGCACTGTATAGGCCCCATCCAAAGCAACAAATCGCGTCTGGTGGCACAGCACTTTGACTGGGTGCACACGATCGACCGCCTGAAAATTGCCCAGCGCCTGAGCGAGCAGCGCCCCGCCGAGTTGCCACCACTACAGGTGTGTATCCAGGTCAATGTGGATGGCGGGCCTACCAAGTCGGGGGTGGTGCCCGACGACGCCTTGGCGCTGGCCCGTGCCGTAGCCGCTTTGCCACAGCTGCAACTGCGTGGCCTCATGTGTATCCCCGAGCCTGCTCCTGATTTTGTAGCTGCTTGCGCAGTGTTTACGAGGGCTAGAGGCCTATTAGATGCCATAAATGCGGCGGGTGTTCCGCTGGACACGCTCTCCATGGGTATGAGCGCCGACCTGGAGGCTGCGGTGGCCAGCGGCAGCACATTGGTGCGGGTGGGTAGCGCCATCTTTGGTGCGCGGCTAACCAGCCCATAAGTCGGGCACCGGCTACCGAGTCAGCTCACTTACCTGGCATCGCCAACGGCTTGACGCTGCCGCAGTCTTTGCCTAGCCAGCGCCCGCTGGTTCGCATATCCATCGTCTCAGGCTTGCCGCGCACCGTGCGTTTGACTGCCACCCGCGAGGTATAGGCCTCAGGGCTGGTGAAGTTCACCTCGCCTTCACCACTGCTGGGTGGCTTGGTGCAGACAAACGAAAACTTCATGCTGTTGCCGCTGCGCGCGCTGTTGGTGTGCGTGCAGTTGCCGTTGCCGTCTTGGGGTGCGACCTCGTTGCGGTCAATCATCTCTTGCGTCATGCACAGCTTCACCGCCATCGCGCCGCCCGCTGTGCTGTCTATTTGCATCCCCTGTTTGGCCAGCATGTCTTGCATCATTTTGCGCTGCTCGGGCGCCATGGCCGCCATTTGCTTTTGCATAGTGGCCATGGCGTTGGCCGCCTCGCCGCCCGCGCTGCCTTGCATTTGGTTTGTCATTTCCCACAGACCGGGCTTGATGTTGTCGGCGCTGTAGGCGCTGGCGCTGCAGGCCAAGAGGGCAGTGATCAGAATATGTTGAAGTTTCATGGGGCTCCCTTATTTGGTTGTGGTTTGCCATTGTGGGCAAAGTCGATGGAATTAGAAAGCGAACTTTCCAGTATTTCGTAGGGATCGCACGATTAGCGCGCGCCATTTCTGGTAACTGGCCGCATTGAGCACCGGCTATCGCACTCTGCCCGCGAGCGTCACAACGACCAGAAAGAATTCAAGAGAGCCTAAACCGTGCAGTCTGTAGGCGTACCCGAAGGATATCCCCTGCAGCGACTTGGGCAGAAACGACACTGTTAGACTCGAATACCCCTACGGCCGAGATTCGCATGACAAAGATCGCACTCATCACTGGCGTAACTGGACAAGATGGCGCCTATCTGGCAGATTTTCTGCTTGAAAAAGGTTATGTGGTCCACGGAATCAAGCGTAGGACATCCCTTTTCAACACGGATCGCATTGACCATCTTTTTCAAGATCCACATGTTTCCGACGGGCGCTTCGTTTTGCACCATGGTGACATGACCGATTCTTCGAGTTTGGTCCACATTATTCAGAAGGTGCAGCCGGATGAGGTCTATAACTTAGCTGCGCAAAGCCATGTTGCGGTAAGTTTTGAAGAGCCTGAATACACGGCTAACTCTGATGCTCTAGGCGCGTTAAGGATTCTTGAGGCTATTCGTATTCTTGGGTTGACCAAAAAAACGAAGTTTTACCAAGCCAGCACATCAGAGCTTTATGGTTTGGTACAAGAAACCCCGCAAAAGGAATCGACACCCTTTTATCCACGCAGTCCTTATGCGGTCGCCAAACTATATGCTTACTGGATAACGGTTAATTATCGTGAAGCGTATGGAATGTACGCATGTAACGGAATTTTATTCAATCACGAAAGCCCGATTCGTGGAGAAACCTTTGTCACGCGCAAGATTACGCGCGCGTTAGCACGGATTAAGTTAGGGCTCCAAGAGCAGCTTTATTTGGGCAATCTGGATGCCAAGAGAGATTGGGGCCATGCGCGTGATTATGTCGAGATGCAGTGGCTCATGCTTCAGCAAGAAATTCCTGAGGATTTTGTTATCGCAACGGGCGTACAGTATTCGGTGCGCGATTTTGTGAACCTTGCTGGCGCGGCGCTTGGTCTCACGTTCGCGTGGCAAGGTCAAGGCGTCAATGAGGTCGGACTACTAATCCACATCGACGGCAATGACTCCAGTTTGCATGCGCGTTTGGGGCAGAAGGTCGTTGCGGTTGATCCACGCTATTTTCGCCCTACCGAGGTGGAAACACTACTGGGGGACGCGACCAAGGCGCGGGAAAAACTGGGGTGGCAATCTCGCACGTCATTCAGCGAACTCGTGAAGGAAATGGCATTGTCCGACCTCCGTGAAGCTGAGTTCGAGCTCAAAGTGCAGGCGCACGGCCACAAGGCACTTCGCAATCTAAACTGAACCTGAAATGGCAATGCGCGGCAAGCTCCTCGTCACCGGAGGTGGCGGTATGGTGGGGCGAAACATCATTGAACACCCACTCGCTCGCGAATGGGATGTACTTGCTCCTGGGCGAGCGGAACTTGACCTTGCTGATTTTGCTGCGGTTACTGCATATATGGCGATAGAACGACCTGATGCCGTCATCCATGCTGCTGGCCGCGTAGGAGGCATTCAGGCCAACATTGCCCATCCGGTTGAATTCCTCGTGCAAAACGTCGATGTTGGCCGCAACGTCATACTCGCGGCGCGTAAGGCTGGTGTGACGCGACTGCTCAACCTCGCAAGTTCATGCATGTACCCACACGCAGCGCCCAATCCGCTCATTGAAGACCTTGTGCTAACAGGTGCGTTGGAGCCGACCAATGAAGGGTACGCGTTAGCCAAGATATTTGCCACGCGTCTGTGTGAGTACATCCGCAGCGAGACGCCAGCAATGCAATACAAGACGTTGATTCCGTGCAACCTATACGGTCGCCACGACAAGTTCAGACCTGAAAGTTCACATCTATTGCCGGCAATCATCCATAAGTTACATGTTGCAAAGACCACCGGAGCCGACACCGTCGAGATATGGGGTGATGGCACCGCGCGCCGAGAGTTCATGTACGCTGGCGATGTGGCAGATGCGACTTTACGTGCTCTCATGGATATTGAATCGCTATCGGACCGGATGAACGTTGGACTCGGATACGATCACAGCATCAACGAGTATTACACCGCCGCCGCAGGCGTAATTGGCTGGAAAGGGCGTTTTGTTCACGACCTAACTAAGCCAGTCGGAATGAAGCAAAAAATGGTCGATACCGTTCGACTAAGTGCTTGGGGCTGGACACCCCAAACGACGCTTGAGCAAGGTATTCGCCTTGCTTACCGTTACTACCTCGAGGAATACAAGCCGTGACATTCAAGTACCCCCTTGCCACAGAGACTTGGGATCAGACCGAACGTGACGCCATGCAGCGCGTTATAGATTCGGGCATGTTCACAATGGGTCGAGAAGTTATGGCTTTTGAAAATGCTTTCGCAACCTATATTGGAAGTCGGTATGCGGTGATGGTGAACTCAGGTTCATCAGCGAACCTACTGATGGTGGCTGCGCTATTTTTCATTAAACAAAACCGTCTCAAGCCAGGCGACGAAGTGATTGTTCCGGCTGTATCCTGGAGTACGACATACTATCCGTTGCACCAATACGGACTGCGTATGCGATTCGTAGATATTGACCTAGAAACTCTCAACTATGACCTCGATCAGCTAGAGACCGCGATCACCGACCGCACCCGCTTAATCATGGTCGTCAACCTGCTGGGCAACCCCAACGACTTCAACCGCATCAACGCTATCGTCGGCGCACGAGACATCCGCCTCATAGAGGACAACTGCGAATCGATGGGCGCCGAGTACCAGGACCGGAAGACGGGCACTTTCGGGGTTATGGGAACGTTTAGTTCATTTTTTTCACACCATATTTCGACCATGGAGGGTGGCCTCGTGGTCACCGACGACGAGGAACTTTTTCACATTCTTCTCTCGCTTCGCGCCCACGGTTGGACACGCAATTTGCCAAAATTCAATCACGTCTGCAGCGAGAAGAGTGACGACCCTTTCAAGGAGTCGTTCCGTTTTGTTCTGCCTGGTTATAATGTGCGACCACTAGAACTCTCTGGCGCGCTAGGCTTAGAGCAGGTTAAAAAGTTGCCAATGCTAGTGTCTGAGCGCCGCAAGAACGGTGCGCAACTTCAGGCAGCGATGGGCGACCACCCCGACATTCTTATTCAGCGCGAGGTCGGCCAGAGCAGTTGGTTCGGTTTCAGCCTGGTGATCCGTCCCGGTTCTACCCTCACCCGCGAGCGCCTGCTGGCAAAGTTAAATACGCTAGGCTTTGAGTGCCGCCCTATCGTCGCTGGCAATTTTGCGCGCAATGAGGTGATGCAGTATTTCGACGCCGAAATTGTCAACGACCTTGCCAATGCAGACCACATCGGCGCGAATGGGCTATTTGTAGGCAATCACCACTACCCAATATCCGATGCCATCAATGCACTACGTAGAATTTGAGCACCTATGAAACTTCGCCTAATTAATGCGTTGCTGCGAGTTTTTCGTCGCGAGGTCTTGCGTGACCCGTTTCTCTTGGAAATCAAACGCTGGTTTAGGGATGATGGCGATAACACCTTACGTTTGAATTACCCACTTACCAAAGAATCGGTAGTCTGGGATCTTGGCGGATATCACGGAGATTTTGCGGCGGAGATTTTGCGACGGTACGATTGTCGAGTATTTCTATTCGAACCAGTTCCAAAGTTTCATGCGCAATGTATCACGCGTTTCTCTGGAGTATCCCGCGTGCAATGTTTACCTTTTGGTCTATCCCGCACTTCAGGGTGGTTCGACATTAGTGACAGTGAAGACGGATCTAGCTTCGTCCGTACTGGGCAGAAGGCAGACACCGTTCGCGCAGAGATGCGACCTGTTGCGGCGATGTTCGATGAACTCAAAGTCGATCAGGTAGATCTCTTGAAGATTAACATTGAAGGCGGCGAGTACGATGTAATTCCCGCGCTCATCGAAGCAGGAATGATGTCGCGGGTTCGATTTTTACAGGTACAGTTCCATGACTTTATCCCAAATGCGCATATAAAGCGCGAGCAGATTCGTCAGTGCCTTGCTGATACACATCGGGAATTGTGGAATTACCCATTCGTATGGGAGTGCTGGGAGCGCAAACTGGAGATTCCACTCTAATGCGCCGCATGCGGTTTTTGCGTTATTGCGAGAACATATGCGACAGGCCAAGCCATAGCACTGCGAAAGTGATCGACTGCTTTTGTGGGGGTGACGCGTCCGCGTCCTGGTCGCGCAACAGCAGGTTGGGTTACACCCCCTCGAATTGCCACATCCACTGTCGGTTATTTTCGGGCGCTGCGGCAGTATCTGCCAATCTCATAGCCGTGGGTCACGCGGAATATCCCGGCTATAAGGAATCCACTGCTGTGTTTGTCCCGAGCAACCTTGTGCGGAGCTTCACTTACGAGGCATTTGCGGAACCGATCGTAAAGTCGATCGCGCACGATATTGACCGCAGCGCGTGACTTCTTTTGGGTCGCGATTGGGCGACTGGTAACGGCGCTGGTGGGCTTGGCCACCATTCGCCTGTCCACTGGACTATTGCCCCCTGCACAATTTGGTGTGCTTTCTATTTTGCTGACTTTACAGCACTTCTGCGGCTTGTTTCTAGTCAATCCAGTTGGGCAATACATTCACCGGTATACCCACGAATGGGTTGACGAAACCTCTTTGCTCGCGCGGCTACGCAAGTATCGGCTATGGGTTGTCGTCGCAGGGGGTGCGGGCGCTCTTACCAGCGGAATTTGGACCCTTTCGCAACCACTGCTGTGGGAGGATCGTATCTTAATTGTCGCAGCGGTTGCGTTAATGGTGGTGTCGGCAACTTGGAACGGCACGTCGGTGTTTCTACTCAACATGCTTGGACATAGAGCATTGTCGGTCGGTTGGGCTGCAGTGACGGTCTTCCTAGGCTTGGCATTGTCCTGGGCGCTTACAACTGTTTCCGGAGCTGGCCTTTCCTGGTTTACGGGACAGGCATTAGCCCTAGCTATTGGGGCGATTGGTGCTGGCTATACAGTTCGTCGCTTGCTCCCGAGACCCACCACCGATAAGTGGAAATTGCTCGAACCTGGGATTCTGCGCAGCTACATTATCCCGCTTGCTATGGCTACGGGATTCATGTGGTGGCTGTTGTCGGGCTACCGGCTTTTTATGGAAGCACATTGGGGTCTGGCGGAGTTGGGTCGCGCTGTGGTGGGTTTGTCACTCGCATCCCAACTTTGGTCATTGGTAGAGTCGCTGGCGATGCAGTTTCTTTATCCGCTCTTCTACCGCCGCATTGCCGACATCGGTACGCCTGATAGTGCGTTAGCGTTTTCTGATTTACTAAACACCCTGGGGCCTATTTATCTGGTCCTTGCTGCGGCAACTGTAGCGGGTGCGCAGTCGTTGCTCCTGTTGCTTGTTGATTCGACTTATCAAGGCGTAGTGACGTTTGTTTTGCTAGGCGCGGCAATCGAGTGTTGCAGAACGCTTAGCAACCTGCTTGCGACGGCCGCGCAAGTTGACCGACAGATGAGGATGCTGATACCGCCTTATGGCGCTGGCGCGCTGGCGCTGACGGTGGGTCTGTTAGTCCTCACCCGATTTGATGCCAGCATCACGCAGGCAGTTATGGTGCTGGCAGGCGCAGGTGTGATTACGCTTGTCGTGATGGCGATTGTGATGAGTCGACTGCAAGCGTTTCGCCTCGATCTGGTGCGCTGGGCGGGAGCTATGGTGCCTGTTGCACTCTCAGTCTACCTAGTGAGTGTGGAGCTTTTGGGTCCCGTAGGAGTCGTACGGGCAGTTGCATCGGTCGTCGCTATCGGGGTTGTCGTGGCAACTTGGACGGTGGCGCTGCTTTGGAAAAATCCAGGAACGAAGAGACTGCTTGCAGTGCAGTTACGTCCACCTGGCAAACAAGGATAGATAAGTGATCGTAGTCCGTCTGATCGGAGGCCTGGGCAACCAGATGTTTCAGTATGCGTGTGGTCGTGCCTTAGGTGAACGCTTGGGCACCAATGTGGTTTTTGATATGAGTGGGTTTCGAGCTTATCGTTTGCACCGCTACGGACTCGATGGGTTCATTGGCGACGTCGTCAAAGCGCCGTGGCATTTGTCTGCATGCGCCCGGGTGTCTACAGTAGCAAGTCGTCTACACGTCTCACCGACACACTTATTTAAACTGCTCGGAATACAATGGATTCACGAAAATGGTGACTTGCGATACCAGCCTGAGAAGCTAGCTTTTGAGGGTCCAGCATACTTGGACGGCTATTGGCAGTGCGCGCGTTACTTCGAGGACTTTGAGACGCGCACCCGCGAAGATTTCGGCTTAACGCCTTCACTTTCTCATATGCTTCGCGAAAACCTACAGCTGCATTGCGTCGGACAGGGTGTTACCGCTTCGATCCACATTCGCCGAGGAGACTATGTTTCTGACCCCAGCGCCAATTTGACGCATGGAACTCTTGGCGAGTATTACTATCGAAGCGCATTCGCATATCTAACTACACAGATTCGTGGTGATTTCCGACTCTTGGTATTTTCAGACGACATTGCTTGGGCGCAAAAAAATATTCACTTTCCAGTGGAAACTGCATATGTAGTCGCTAATGCGCGCCATCCGCAAGTCGATATGCATTTGATGGCATCGTGCGATCATCACATCATTGCTAACAGCTCCTTCAGTTGGTGGGGGGCGTGGCTTAACTCCTCACTTTCAAAAACTGTCATTGCTCCTGCACGTTGGTTTCAGAGCGACGCACTTTGCGGTGATGACATTTGTCTACCAGAATGGGTGAGGATTTGATGCGGGTTTCCGTTGTATTGCCCGTATTTAACGGAGCCGCATCGTTGGGTGGTGCGATTGGCTCGATACTGGCGCAAACGTTGCTGGACTTTGAGTTGCTCGTCATCAACGATGGATCAAAAGATGAATCCGCAAACGTGGCTCGTTCGTTCAACGATCCCCGTATTCGCGTCATTGATCTTGAGGCAAATTTGGGGCTTATTGCAGCCCTAAACATCGGGTTGGCAGAAGCACGCGGCGAATTTCTCGCCCGAATGGATCACGATGACATTGCGCATCCTGAGCGTCTTCAGCGACAGGTTGACGCCATGATGGCGCACGATGTCGTTATCTGCGGCTCAGCGATCCAGCCTTTCGGCACAATTAGCGGTCGTCCAATTTCATACCCATTGACCGATATCGAAATTCGGGCGGTGTTGCCCGTCGTTTCACCGTTTGCCCACCCAACTGTGACAATGCGCACCGATATTTGCCGCACACTCGGCTATGTGCCATCGGCCAAACATTGTGAAGACTATGATTTATGGTGGCGGCTATCACAACACGGGAAGATGATGAACCTGCCCGAGGCACTGTTGAACTACCGCTTCCATGAGGCGCAGATCAGCGCCAACCATGGCAAGGAGCAATTTTCGGGTATGGCAGCAGTCGCAACTAAAAACCTTCGCAATGAGGGTCGATTCCGAGAAGAAAATGATCTGCGATTGCACCTATTTGCGTTGACGTATGAGCGACTTACTTCCGTTGATGAGTTGGTGGCCGTAGGCGAATGGCTCCGTTGGTTGCGCATGTCCTTTGATATCGAGGGTGGCGGAGTGGCCAGCCACTACCTTCGAGTTTGGCGCGGGGTATGTTCGCGGCAACCGCACCTGGGCGCAAAACTATGGTCTGTGTACAAAAAATTCCTCCCCTGTGAAGCCGGATTGGGTTCGGATATGCTGGTTATGTTGGCGGCATTTGGCGGTGTTGGCGCTGACGACAGCATGACCAGAAAGCTGCGCCGAATCGTTCGACGTTAACCTGCGCAAGAAGATGGGCCAAGCAGTGTGCCGCCAATAACTGCGCGAAAACAACGCAGGCGACGTGCGTGGAAATTTCTTGCTCGAATCGATTGGTTAGCCGGGTAAAGTAGAAATTTTTCCAACGTGCACCTTGACGAACCTTGGTATTTCTTAAAATTTTTCTGTCACAGCGTTGCTTGAAAAGTGGTCTCCTTGTTTATGGTTGAGGTCGGTTGCCTGCAAATGGGTCTAGTTATGAGTAATCCAGCTTTTGGCGCTAGAGAATTCGTGTCAGTAAGTGTTGTTATTCCTTGCTTTAATTGCAGGTCAACAATAGCCAGAGCCATTGGGTCTGTTCTTGCCCAAAGCAAATTGCCTGCGGAAGTGATTCTGGTGGACGACGCTAGCAGCGATCAAACATTTGTATGTCTACAGGAGTTCGAGGCGAAATTTCCAGAATGGATCTTACTTATAAGGCTCGATAAAAATGGAGGGGCGGCTAATGCGCGAAATGTTGGATGGAGTAGGTCATCAAAGAAATTTATCGCATTTTTAGATGCTGATGACAGTTGGCATCCTGAAAAAATATGTATTCAATATGAGTTTATGTTGAATAACCCGAGCATCGCCCTTTCAGGGCATCAATGTCTATTTTCTAAGAAAAATGAAATTAAGAACAAACTGGCGATAGAAAAGATTAAATTTACGGATATAGGGTTGGATTACTTAATTTTCAAAAATGCATTTTCTACGCCGACGGTTATGTTGAAGCGGGAATTAGGTGTGCAGTTTTGTAATGGCAGACGATACGCTGAGGATCTTCTGCTTTGGCAGCAGGTTGCTTCATTAGGATTTTTAATTGTTCGCATCGAAGCGCCACTCGCATATGTGCACAAAGATTTCTATGGCGCAGAAGGTTTAAGTGCAAACTTGTGGGCGATGGAAATTGGTGAGTTAGACAACTTAAAGTTTTTGCGTAGGAGTAAAAAAATATCACCTTTTATTTTTCTTGTTGGCTCTGGCTTCTCAGTATTAAAGTTTATCCGGCGTACTTTGGTAGGCCTGCTGCGGAAGCTTCGAATTTAGAAAATTAAATGCAATAAAAAATGAAGTCTATCGCAATAATATCTAGCCAAGCATTCTCTCTTATTAATTTTCGCGGAGCATTGATCTCTGCATTGGTGGAGAAGAAGGCCGTTGTCTATGCCCTCGCGCCAGACTACACGGATGAACTGAAAAGGCAGGTAATTGATCTGGGTGCAATTCCCGTTAGCATCCATATGAATCGCACTGGTGTAAATCCATTTCGCGATTTGTTGGATATGTTCAAGCTGATGCGCTTATTGCGTGAATTACGCCCGGATGTGGCCTTCGGTTATTTCGTCAAGCCGGTAATTTACGGGACTTTGGCAGCATGGATTGCGCGCATTCCGCATAGGGTGGCGATGATTGAGGGCTTAGGCTATGTGTTTACCGAAGCTAGTACCGACTTACCTTTTAAACGGAAGTTTTTGCGCAGTGCGGTTTCTTTGCTTTACCGTATTGCGCTTGCCAAGACGCACCGTGTCATTTTTTTAAATAAGGACGATATCACTGACTTCCTTCGCGCTGATTTGGTGGATGAATGCAAAGTAGATTTAGTAGATGGTATTGGGGTTGATCTAAGTGCGTGGGTTGTTGCGCCTCCGGCCAGATCGCCATTAACGTTTCTATTGGTCGCACGTTTATTGCGAGAAAAAGGAATAGTCGAATACGTTGAGGCCGCTAGGCTCATAAAAGTACATTACCAAGAAGCGCGCTTTATTTTGCTTGGCGGATTGGATCAAAACCCAGGCGCACTAGCGCTGTCAGAGGTTCAGGCATGGGTAGATGAAGGGCTGATCGAGTGGCCGGGGCACGTCGTGGTAAAGCCGTGGCTCGAGCAATCTAGTGTTTTTGTTTTGCCGTCGTATCGGGAAGGTTTGCCACGTAGTTCACAAGAGGCAATGGCTGCAGGGCGGCCAGTCATTACAACTGATGCACCTGGTTGTCGCGGTACCGTAACTGAGGGCGTCAATGGTTACTTGGTGCCAGTGCGCGACGTTCCTGCGCTGGTTGCAGCCATGGAATGCTTCATTAAAAACCCTGACCTTATCGAAAGCATGGGCCGCGAAAGCCGAAGGATCGCGGAGAGCCGTTTTGATGTTCGGCAAATCAATGTTCGCCTGTTACATATTTTGGGATTCGAATGACTGTGCAATTGCCAAAGGTTGTGATTACGGGGGCGAACGGCTTTGTCGGCCGAGCGCTATCTATTGAAGCGGTTGCACGTGGACTAGCGGTCAAAGGCGTTACTCGCACCATATGTAAATTACCGACTGGTGTAAAGAATGTCGTCATTGGCAGCTTTGAAGACGCCAATTTGTGGCTTAAGGCCTTCGCCGGATGCGATGTGGTCGTGCACCTTGCTGCGCGCGTCCATGTAATGCAAGAGACTTACGCTGATGGACTAAGTGAATTTCGTCGGGTGAATGTAATGGGCACGTTGTCTTTGGCGCGTTGCGCTGCCGTTGCCGGAGTAAAGCGTTTTGTGTTCGTGAGTTCCATAAAAGTCAATGGTGAGTTGACGCAGGACGGCGAACCAATGCGGGCCGACGACCCACCTATCCCAAGTAGCGCCTATGGTGTTAGCAAGTGGGAGGCAGAGTTGGGTTTGCGTGAGATTGCGCTCAATACGGGTATGGAGGTAGTAGTCATACGGCCGCCGTTGGTGTATGGTCCCGGCGTCAGGGCCAACTTTGCCACCATGATGCATGTACTGCGACGCGGCGTCCCAGTGCCTTTGGGAGCGATTCGCAATAAACGCAGCTTTGTGGCATTGGACAATTTAGTCGACTTAATCATTACTTGTCTCTTCCATCCCGGGGCCGCGAACGAGACATTTCTGGTTTCTGACGGCGAGGATGTGTCAACCACCGAATTGCTGCGGCGAATGGGGCAAGCGCTTGGTCGGCCCGCGCGGCTGCTGCCGTTGCCTGGAAAAGCACTCAAACTGGCGGCTGCACTTATTGGCAAACAAGATGTGCTCCAGCGTCTTGTCGGCTCCTTGCAGGTCGATATTTCCAAGACCCGAATTTTGCTGGGTTGGGCGCCACCGATTACTTTGGATGAGGGGTTGCGCCGTGCAGCAGCCGGTATGGAATTATGAAACGTGCGATGGACCTCTTGCTCGCAAGTACGGCCATGTTAGTTCTGGCGGTGCCTCTCGTGCTCGTGGCATTGGCTGTGCGGCTGACGTCGGTTGGGCCGGTTTTGTACTGGTCAGACCGAGTGGGACGGAACAATACAATTTTTAAAATGCCAAAATTCAGAAGTATGCAGTTGAACACGCCTGCGGTGGCAACGCATCTTCTCTCCGATCCTGGGGCCTATCTGACACCGATTGGGAATTTTTTGAGAAAAAGTAGTTTGGACGAGCTACCGCAGCTGTGGAGTATTTTGGTAGGTCATATGAGTTTTGTTGGTCCTCGCCCGGCGCTGTTTAATCAGCACGACTTGATCACACTTCGTACCCAACATGGCATTCATGACCTAGTCCCTGGGTTAACTGGCTGGGCGCAGGTAAATGGTCGGGATGAATTACCAATTCGTGACAAGGTGCGGCTAGATACAGAGTATTTGGATCGGCGATCGATGGCATTTGATGTTTATATTTTGTGGCTGACGTTTGTGAAGGTATTGCGCAGGGATGGGGTTTCGCACTGACTGCGAAGCAGTGCTGTCATCGGCGCTTTTTGTCGGTGATACACATGGACGCACAATGGCCGCTCATGTAAAAGTCATGCTTGATGGCGTTAGTCCTAGCTGGGGCGCACCGTTCGAGTTCGACAGATCGCATGATCTTCAACGTGACACTATCTCCAGAATTCAGCTGCGTATCAAAATGCCTTGGCAGCCGCTTATAAATGATGGCGGCATTCACCATGTGTACCGGAGTTTGTCATGCGCCTACCCAGCCCGTATCGCCCTGAGTCGCAAATCCTCACTCAGCGGCTCACCGCTCTGGCTAACGCGTTAGATTGGGCCGCCGCCGCCCGTGTGGCCGCCCCCTGGGTGCAGGCGGTGCGCGACAACCCGCCGCCGTTTTGGGCCATGGAAAGCCTGCTCAAGGAATACCCCATCTCCAGCGCCGAAGGCCTGGCCCTCATGCGCTTGGCCGAGGCGCTTTTGCGCGTGCCCGACGCCGAGACCGCCATCGCACTCACCGCCGACCAACTGGGCCGCGCTGACTTTGACGGTGCGGGCGACAAGGTGCTGGCCCGCCTCTCTAGCGCGGCCATTTCCCTGTCCAAGCACTTCTTGCCCGAGCGTGCCAACGGCGTAGCACCCGCCGAGCCGGGCCTCATGGGTAAGCTGGGCGCACGCACCGTGGTGGCAGCCACCCTGCGTGCGGTGCAACTGCTGGGGCGCCAGTTTGTGCTGGGCCAGACCATGGCCGAGGCGCAAGCCCAGGCCGATGCGGCGCGCAAGGCGCATCAGAAGGCACGCAAGGGGGCCATGGCTGCATCAGCGGGCGGCGACTTGCACAGCAGTGTGGGCGGTCTTCGCTACTCGTATGACATGCTGGGCGAGGGCGCCCGCACCGAAGAAGACGCCCTACGCTACCTGCAAAGCTATACCAATGCTATTGATTCAATAGCTGCCTACGCAGGTTCTACGAGGGCTATTGAGGAAAATGACGGTATTTCTATCAAGCTCAGCGCACTGCACCCGCGCTTTGAAGACGCCCAAGCCCAGCGGGTCATGGCCGAGCTGCTGCCCCGGGTGTGGGGCCTGTGCCAGCGCGCCGCCAGCGCCAACATCAACCTCACCATAGACGCTGAAGAGGTCGACCGCCTGGAGTTGACGCTGGCCGTGCTGGAGGCCCTGATCGCCCAAGTGGCCCAGCACTGCCCGCAGTGGCAGGGCCTGGGACTGGCCATACAGGCCTACCAGACCCGCGCGCTGGAGTTGGTGGAGCACGTTACCGCGCTGGCGCGGCGCTACCAAGTGCGTCTGATGTGCCGCTTGGTCAAAGGCGCGTATTGGGATGCCGAGATCAAACGTGCCCAAGAGCTGGGCTTGGCGCACTACCCGGTGTTCACCCACAAGCACCACACCGATATTTCTTACCTAGCCTGCGCCCGTGCGCTCTTGGACGCGCCCGACGCCATCTACCCGCAATTTGCGACCCACAACGCGGCCACCATTGCGGCGATTTTGCAGATGGCTGCTAGGCCTGTTGGTGTTGAACCGGTCGTCAGCGGGGGCGGTAGCGGACTGCACTCCGTGTCCCCCGCCCGCGTTGCGGGCTCCTCCTTTACCTACGTGCAGCCCACTACCGCCCCCGCTGACGACCTTGGCGCCTCGTCGGGACCGTTTAAGAGTGTGGGTGGCAGTGCGTTCTACGCAGGTAAAGGAGGAGACCGCGCAGCGGGCGGGGGACACGGAGTAGAACGTGCTGCCGCCCACACTCTGGCGCCACAATTTCCCGACAGGCCGCCCCTAGGGAAATTCGACCCCACGGGAGGCAGCGACCCGCGCAGCGGCGCAGCGTGGGGGCCACCATTGCATAACGGCCCCCGCTTCGAGCTACAACGCCTGCACGGCATGGGGGAGGGCGTCTACCGCGAGGTATTGAAGAACCCGCTGGTGGCCTGCCGCGTCTACGCCCCGGTGGGGGCCCACCGCGACCTGCTGGCCTACCTGGTGCGTCGCCTGCTGGAAAACGGCGCCAACTCATCCTTTGTGCACCAGTTGGCCGACGAGTCGGTCGGTATGCAAGACCTGCTCATCTCCCCGTTGCGGCTTGAGCCTCAGCCCAGCCTGCCGCTGCCACCCGACCTGTTTGGTAGCGGGGCTGGCGGCGTCGGTGGCATTGTGGGGGGCCGCAAAAACAGCACCGGGTTGGACCTGGCTGTGCCCGAACACCGCGATCCCCTGCTGGAGGCGCTGCGAATTACCCCTGTGCCCGTGGTGCCAGAATTTTATGCCAAATTGGCCTCTAGCCCTCTAGAAACCTGCGCAAGCAGCTATCAAAAGTGGAGCAAAGTGGATGTGGCCGAGCGCGCCGCCATCCTGCGCCGCGCCGCCGATACGCTGCAAACACAGATGCCGCAGTTCTGCGCCATGCTGGTTCAAGAGGCCCACAAGACCTGGGGCGACGCAGTGAGCGAGGTGCGCGAGGCGGTAGACTTTTTGCGCTACTACGCCGACGAGGCGCAGCGCATCATGCAGCCCCTGGTGATGCCGGGCGTTACCGGCGAGACCAACACCTTGCTGCTCAAAGGCCGGGGTGTGTGGGTGTGTATTAGCCCATGGAATTTTCCGCTTGCGATCTTCGTGGGGCAGGTGGCTGCCGCACTGGCTACCGGCAACACGGTGCTGGCCAAACCCGCTGAGCAAACCCCCGGTGTGGCCCAGGCGGCGGTGGCGCTGTTGCACGGCGCAGGCGTGCCGCACGACGCTTTGCAGTTGCTGCATGGCTCGGGCGAAACCGTGGGTGCCGCCCTAGTGGCACTGCCGGGTGTTGCAGGGGTGGTGTTCACCGGCTCCACCCAGGTGGCCAAAATCATCAACCGCGCTCTGGCTGCCAAAGATGGGCCCATCGTGCCGCTGATCGCCGAGACCGGTGGCATCAACGCCATGGTGGTGGACAGCAGTGCACTGCCCGAGCAGGTGGTGGACGCGGTGGTGCAAAGCTCCTTTCGCTCCGCCGGGCAGCGCTGCTCGGCCTTGCGGCTGCTGTGTGTGCACGAGGGCATTGCCGACGCCGTGATCGCCATGCTGCAAGGCGCGGCGCGTGAGCTGGTGGTGGGCGACACCGCCGATCTGGCCACGGATGTGGGCCCGGTGATCGACGCCGAGGCATTTGACACCATTCAACGCCACATCCAGCGGCTGAAATCAACGTCAAAAGTGCTTCTAGCCCTCGAATGCCGTGCGCAAGAAGCTACTAAAACAATAGCAAATTGCATTCCCAACTTAATCGCCCCGCACGCCTTTGAAGTGGCACGCATTGCCGACGTGCAGGCCGAGATCTTCGGCCCGGTGCTGCAGGTGGTGCGCTGGAGCGGCGACCCGGCTGACGTAATCGCCCAGGTCAACGCCCTGGGCTACGGCTTGACGTGCGGCATCCAGACCCGCATCGACTCCAGAGCCCAAGCCTTGGCGGCCCAGTCCCACGCCGGCAACGTCTACATCAACCGCAACATGATTGGCGCGGTGGTGGGCGTGCAGCCGTTTGGCGGCGAGGGCTTAAGTGGCACCGGCCCCAAGGCCGGTGGGCCGCACTACCTGTACCGCTTTTGTGCCGAGCAGACGGTGACGGTCAACACCGCCGCCGCGGGTGGTAATGTGGCGTTGCTGGCGGGCATGCACTGAGTGCATTGTGCTGGTTGTACGTCACTGCGAACAGCTCGACCGCGTGGGTAGTGGGAACCGGGCCGCCCCGCAATCTGTTGGCAACGCTGGTACCAAGGTCCGCTAAGCGGTGCAGCGCACAGACCGGTGCAACGCCATACCGCACAGTGGCACCTGCAGCCTGCTTTGGGCATTGCGCAAACTAGGAGCGTGTATGAACAGCAAAAAAATCATTGTGGCCATCGCCACCCTTTGCCTTTTGGCCGGTGGGTCGGCATTTGCCAAGGACAAGGACCACGGTGACGATCGCCGGGACGAACGGGGTCACCAGGACAATGGCCGCCATGGTGACAACCGTGGTCATGAGCGCGACAAGCATGAGCGTCAATCGCACAATGAACGTGACGACCACAACCATCGGTACGAAGAGCGTGGCGCTGGGCCAGACCACAATTTCCGCAGGGGCGATCGGCTTCCGGTTTACTACCGCCACCCCTATTACGTGGTGGACGATTGGCACGGTCACCGTTTGAGTGCACCGCCCCGTGGCTACCACTGGGTTCAAACCGGCGGTGACTACGTTTTGGTAGCAATTGCCACTGGAATCATTTTTCAAATTTTGGTTAACGGAAACTAGTGATTCACGGCACAGCACGGCGGGGTGCCGCCGTGGTCGGGTTGATGGCTATTTGGGATAAGCTGACCGCTTTTTAGCGCCAGCGCCTGCGGGTTGTGCGCATACCCAAGAACCTGTTTCAATTGCAGGTTCATTAACCTTACGAACGGAATGCCAACATGAGCACCACTAAGCGGGCGCCCAAGCCCCGGTCTAAACCACACAGTACAGAAGCCCACCCCGTATCGCCCGGCAATCCCTGCCCGTTCTTGCGCGCTATGGTGGCCAGTGGACACATCGACGGCCACCAGGAGCCGTTGGCGCACATCAAAGACGTGGTGGCTGCCGCCCGTGGCGGCTCGGTGCTGTCGGGGCAGGCCGCAGGTTATGCATCGTCTGTGATTGCGCTGTTTGCCAACGGCTTTGCGCCGACACAGTTGCTGCACAACCTGAGCGACGGTTTTGCGGCGGACCAATTACGTGGTGGCCCGCTGGACAAGCGGGGCGCGGGTTCGGGCATTTTGGATGTGCAGGGTCAGATCAACCCAGCCCAGTTGGACCGGCTGGACACCTTCGCAGTGGACAGGGCCGACACCGCCGGACACGCTGAGCGCGGCCTGGGCGCAGAGCAACTCAAAACCATGATGGACGCCAATTTTGTGCGCGCTGCCGGAGCACGGCGCCTGGTGGACCGCGCGCTGATGGACGGCGAGTGGCCGGTGCTGCTCTTGGTGATGGGCAAACCATCGGCCGACGGCCCCTACCTGAGCTTGCCAGAGCTGCGCACACTTTTTGTGCAGCACCGCATGCCCCAGCGGGTGATGGCCCGTTTGCACAACACCAGCGGTTTTGCTTGACCAAAGTCACTTCTTTCGCCCTATAGTGCAGACAATAGGGCGGTTTCGCCGTAGCCTACATGCGGGTGGTCGCCCCGTGCTTATCTGGCCCGGGTTCGTGTTGGTAAACGGCCCTTCGTGGAAAGGCCATCTTTTATAACTATTACGCACACGATGAAGCGATTGTTGACCGTATTGATAGGAGTGCTGCTGATCGTCGCGGCAGCCACCTCCTGGGCCCAAAGCACCCTGCGCGTAGGGGTGCTGGCGTTTCGCCCTAAAGCGCAAGCCACCGCGCAGTGGCAGCCCTTGGCCACCTACCTTGAGGCGGCGTTGGCGCGGCCTGTGGCGCTCACCACCTACGACCTGCCAGCGCTCGATGCCGCAGTCGCCGCGCACGCAGTGGATGTGGTGTTCACCACACCCGGACATTTCATCGCGTTGCAGCGCGCATACAAGTTGTCAGCACCCTTGGTCACGCAGGTTACCCACCATGGGGATGCGGCGCTGTCGGAGTTTGGTGGCGTAGTATTCACCCGCGCCGACCGCACCACTATCCAGACACTGGCGGATTTGGCGCACAAGCGTATTGCGGTGGGCAGCACGGCCTTTTTGGGCGGTTACCAAATGCAAGCGGTCGAGTTACTCGACGCCGGGCTTGCCCTGCCGACGCCCGAGCAACTGATTGCCACTGGCATGCCCCAAGACCGGGTCGTTGAGGCGGTCCTGGCGGGCCAGGCCGATGTGGGTTTTGTACGCACCGGCGTTCTGGAAGCCATGGCGCGTGAGGGTACGCTGGAATTGAACCGCATCAAGCTCATCCATCGCCAAAATCCACCTGGGTTCCCCTGGCTGACCTCGACCCGGCTGTATCCGGATTGGCCGGTGGCGCTGATGCCGGGGGTAGACGCCAGCCTGGAGCGCCAATTGGCGGTGGCGTTGTTGTCGCTGCCGACCGACCATCCGGCGGCACGGGCCGCCGATATCCATGGATTCACCATTGCGGCCGACTACCGCAGTGTCGATACCTTGTTGCGCAGGCTGCACATGCCGCCCTACGACGCACCGACCAAGCTCAATTTGGGCGACGTGTGGGCCCAGCATGCTGGCAAGATCGCTGCCGTGCTGGGGGCTCTGGCGCTGGTATTGGCCGGTGGTGGTGCTTGGCTGGTGCGACAAAATCGCCTGGTTCGACTGAGTCGCCAACGCCACCGTGAACAAAATAGCCACATCTCAGAGATCATCTGGGGTACCAATGTCGGCACCTGGGAGTGGGATGTGCCCACGGGCAACATTGTGGTCAATGTGCGTTGGGCCGAGATGCTGGGCTTCACCCTGGAAGAACTAGGCCCCATGACGATAGAGCGCTGGATGGAGCGCACCCATCCGGATGACTTGGCCACCTCCAGCGCCATGGTCGAGCAATGCTTCAGCCGCCAAGCGCAAGACTACCACTGCGATGTACGTCTGCGGCACAAGAGTGGCGAATGGGTCTGGATGCTGAACCGGGGCCGGGTGGTGCAATGGTCACCCGATGCAAAGCCCCTGCGCATGGCGGGTACACAACTCGACATCGCCGACCGCAAGCGCGCGGAATTGCGTGCCCAGCACCACAACCGGGTGTTGCAAATGCTCGCTGCCAAGACCCCTTTGGGCGACGTGCTGGAGTCCATAGCGCACGATGTTCAGCGCACCTATTCATTGGCCCGCTGTTGCATTTTGCTACTGGACCCTGACAGCAAGGCCTTGCGTCTGGGTGCGGCGCCGGGACTGCCGGACTTCTTTATTCAAGGGCTTGACAGCCTGGGCGCGGGGCAGGGCATTGGACCATGCGCGGCGGCGGTCTTGGGTGTCACCTTGGTCGTGGTGCCCGATATCGCCAACGACCCCGCCTGCGCCGCCATGGCAGATCTGGCGCGCCGCGCCAATTTACGTGCTTGCTGGTCCCAGCCTATTGTCTCGTCCATGGGGGTGGTGCTGGGCAGCTTTAGTCTTTACCGGCGCCAGATCGGCGGCCCCGTACCCGACGATGTGCAGATGCTGCAAGACGAGGCCCGGTTGTGCGCCCTGGTGATTGAAAAAACTACCGATCAGTCGCGCCTGCAATTGGCGGCCAGTGTTTTCAGCCATGCCCGTGAAGGCATCATCATCACCGATGCCAAGGGCAACATCATTGATGCCAACGAGACCTTCAGCTTGATCACTGGCTACACCCGCGAAGAGGCGCTGGGTCAGAACCCGCGTATGCTGCAGTCGGAGCGTCAAGGGCCCGAGTTTTATAGCGCCATGTGGCAAACACTGCGGCGCGAAGGGCACTGGTCGGGCGAGTTGTGGAATCGGCGTAAGGATGGCGGCGTTTATGCTGAATTGATCACCATCAGCGCGGTGAACGACGATCAGGGCAACCCGCAAAACTATGTCGCCTTGTTTACGGATGTCACCAATATCAAAGAGCACCAAAGTCAGCTCGAACACATTGCCCATTACGACGCGTTGACCAACCTTCCCAACCGCGTGCTGCTGGCCGACCGCATGCGCCAAGCCATGGCCCAAAGCCAGCGGCGTGATCAGTCGCTGGCCGTGGTGTACCTAGACTTGGACGGATTCAAAGCGGTGAATGATGTCCATGGGCACAACGTGGGTGATGAACTATTGATTGCCGTTTCCCAGCGCATGCAAGAGGCGCTGCGTGACGGCGATACGCTAGCCCGCATTGGCGGTGATGAGTTCGTGGCCGTGCTGGGCGACCTGGACCACCCCCAGGACTGCGAACCCGTATTGGCGCGCTTGCTGACTGCTGCGAGCAGTCCGGTGACGATGGCCGGTGTGGTGCTGCAAGTGTCAGCCAGCGTTGGGGTGACGCTGTACCCACAAGACGGGGCCGACGCCGACCAGCTGATGCGCCACGCCGACCATGCCATGTACCAGGCCAAGCAGGCCGGCAAAAACCGCTATCACCTGTTTGACACGGACCAAGACGCCGCGACGCAGAGCCAGCGCGTGAGCATGGATCGGATTCGAAGCGCCCTGCATGCCAACGAAATGGTCCTGCACTACCAGCCCAAAGTGAATATGAAAACCGGCGCCGTGATCGGGGCCGAGGCGTTGATTCGCTGGCAGCACCCTGAGCGCGGTTTGCTGCCGCCAGCTGCGTTTCTGCCCATTATCGAAAACCAAGACGTCAGTGTAGAAGTGGGTGAATGGGTTATCGACACGGCATTGGCCCAAATGGCCCAGTGGCAGAGCCAAGGCTTGACCTTGCAGGTCAGCGTCAATATTGGGGCGCGCCAATTGCAGCAGGCTAATTTTTCTGAGCGCCTGGCCAGTTTGCTGGCTGCGCACCCCACCGTCTTACCCGAGTATTTGGAGCTAGAAGTGCTGGAAACCAGTGCCCTGGCGGACATCACACAGGTCTCAGCGGTGATGCAAGGGTGCCGCGCGCTGGGGGTGCACTTTGCGCTGGACGATTTTGGTACGGGTTATTCGTCGCTGACTTACCTCAAGCACCTGCCGGCCGAGCTGCTCAAAATTGACCAAAGTTTCGTGCGCGACATGTTGGACGACCCGGATGACCTGGCCATTGTGCAGGGCGTGATTGGCTTGGCCAATGCGTTTAGGCGCACGGTCATCGCCGAGGGTGTTGAAACGGTGGCGCATGGGGAGCTGTTGCTGACCTTGGGTTGCCCACTGGCGCAGGGCTATGGTATTGCGCGGCCCATGCCGGCGGGCGATATGACGGCTTGGGTGAAAACCTGGCTGCCAGACCCCGTATGGGCGGTGTGGCGCGAACGTGCACTCAACCGTGACGACCTGACGGTGGTGTTTTCTGAGGTGGGGCACCGCCATTGGTTGCGCTTGCTGGAGGCCTATTTTTCCGGGCAAATCGGCCATCCGCCGATGATGGGCGCAACGGATTGCCATTTCGGTCGCTGGCAACTGTCCGAAGGGGACAAACGTTTTGGTACCGAGCCGCTTTATCAAGAACTGGTCGCCCTGCATGACCGCATTCATGCCATCAGCCAGGCGCTGGTGGCACAGTACAAGCCAGAGAATGCCGCGCAGGCTCTTGCGGGGTTAGAAGCTTTGTATCCCCTCAAGGTGGACCTGAACCGCAAGTTGCGCGAATTGATCTCTGCAGGCGGTGGCGCGGTATAGTCATCTCCTCGCTTTAACTAGGCGGCACTCTACTGTGCTAGCCGCATTGAATGATCAATCTCGACTGGGTTCTCTTGGCTTTAAGCGGCGTGGTATTGCTGTCTTATGTGTTCGACATTTTTGGCCAACGGGTTCGTATCCCTAGTGTGGTGATGCTGATCATCAGCGGTATCGGCGTACGTATTGCCATGGATTTGTTCGGCCTGCGGATCGAATTTGTGGACATGGTGTTGCCCATTGTGGGCACGCTGGGATTGGTGCTGATCGTGCTGGATGGGGCGCTGGAGCTGCACCTCACAAAAGAGGCGCGTGGGCTGATCGTGCGCGCAAGTGCCATGGCGGTGTTGGGTATTGCGATGACCGGTGGGCTGATTGCCTGCGCAGCCCATTACGGCTTGAATGCCGACTGGTATCGATCGTGGTTGCTGGCCATCCCCTTTGCGGTTATTAGTAGTTCCGTTGCGATACCGGCGGCGCATTCCTTGCTCAAAGAAGACCGCGATACCGTCGTGTATGAGAGTGCATTGTCAGACATCGTGGGTGTGCTGACTTTCTATGCTTTGCTCGATGCACACAGTGGTGTTACAGGTGCCTTGGTGAGCATGTTTGTGGGCGTCTCGGTCTCTGCAGTCATTGGTGGTTTGGCGGCCTTGCTCATCCTTGTACTGCTGACCCGCATTGAGTCGCATGTGCGTTTTGTGCCCATGATTTTCGGTTTGGTGATGGTGTATTCGGCCAGCAAACTGGTGCACTTGGCACCCTTGGTCAGTGTGATGGCCGTAGGCCTGATGCTTAACAACGCCCACTTGCTGACCAATTTTCCGCGCTTGGCCCAAATCATGACCAAAAGTCTCTATATTGAGATTGTTGCGTTCAAGCAGTTGACGGTGGAATTCACCTTTGTGGTGCGTACTTTTTTCTTCTTGCTCTTGGGGTATTCCACCGCTCTTGAGTCGCTCGCCCAGCCTGAGGCCTGGATCGTCACCGCAGTCATCGTCGGGGTCATCTTCCTGTCGCGCAAGGCCTTGTTGTCCCTGATCTACCAGCGCGACACCCGCACCTTGTTTTGGTTTGCACCGCGTGGGTTGATCACGATTTTGTTGTACCTCAACATTCCCAAGGAATCGCGCATCGACATTTTTCCCAATGGCACGTTGATGCTGATCGTGTTGGCAACCACCTTGATCCTGACGGTGGGGCTTATGCGCGCCCAGCGCAACCCGGATTGACCTGCAGCGCGGCGTAAAAGGCAAACGATGGAAGTCCCAGCACAAGACGCCACCGACACCGCGCTGGGCAAGCCTTTAAAGGGCTGGCGGCTCAAGCTATACACAGTCGTCTTTGAGGCCGATACGCGCGCCGGGCGGCTGTTTGACCAGTGGCTCATTGCTGTCATTTTGGCAAGTATTGCGTTAGTCGTTGTCACCAGTGTGTATTGGGTGGATGCGCAGCACCCCATGACCTTGAAAGTCTTAGAGTGGTTATTTACCGTGGCATTCACCATGGAATACGCGGCGCGCCTGATCTGCGTACGCCACCCCTTGCGGTACGCCCTGAGTTTTTTTGGGTTGATTGATCTGATGGCCTTGTTGCCAACCTACCTGGCCTTGTTTGTGCCAGAAATACAGGTGTTGATCGATGTCCGGGTGCTGCGTTTGCTGCGGGTATTTCGGGTGTTCAAACTCACGGCCTATGTGGCGGAATACCAGGCATTGAGTCGCGCATTGCGCAGCAGCGGCCGCAAGGTGTTGGTGTTCTTGGCTGCGGTGTCCATGATCGTGCTGGTTATTGGCACCTTGATGTACGTCATTGAGGGCCCTGCCAATGGTTTTACCAGCATCCCCATTGGGGTTTACTGGGCCATTACCACCATGACCACGGTGGGGTTTGGCGACATCACGCCACATACCGACTTGGGCCGTTTGGTCGCGTCCTTGGTCATGCTCTTGGGCTGGGGCACCTTGGCCGTACCCACCGGCATTGTTACCGCCGAAATGACGGCGGGGTTTCGCCATCCGGTTCCTACCACGCGAACCTGCCACGAGTGCCTGACCGAAGGACACTTGACCGATGCACGTTTTTGCATGCACTGCGGAGCCAAGTTGCCACGGCATAAGACCGACGCCAGCCATCCGCAGTAGGGCATTTTTAGACTCCTGCGACCGGTGTGCGTGGGCTGCGGTGCAGGTGGATGCCTAGCGGCGGCAGTTGTTCGATGTTCAGGGTTGCTCCAGCCACCTCGACCACACCATCGGTGGCATTGATCTCCGACAAAATACGCTCAAACAGCTGGTCTTTGGTGACGCGACGGGCCTTGTAGTCCACCACATAGCGTAGGGTGAACTCGATCCAGCTGGCGTCAAACTTCATCACGATCATGGGCTGCACACTGGCTTTTTCGATCCTGTAACGCCGGGTCATCGGCTCCCAGGCCTGCTCGGCGGCGTCAGAATAGGCGCCCACCACGTCCTTAGCCACGCGCGCAATTAGGGCGCGGGCGGTGGGGACGTCACTGCCTAGGTGGACGGGGACCGCAATTTCATCCCACAAAAAGGGGAATTCGCCCGAGTAATTAAAAACCGGTTCTTTGAACACAAAGCTGTTGGCCACCCGCACGATGCGGCCGTTGTACTGGTCTGCGTGCACCTACTCGCCCATTTGCATGACGGTGGTGCGAAGAATGCCGATATCGATCACATCACCCTTGATGCCGCCTAGTTCGACCCGGTCGCCTACGCGATAAAAGCCGCCAAACGACACCGCCACCCAACCTGCAATGCTGGCGATGGTGATCGCCTTGCGGGCCTGGTAGCGCATGTTGTTGTCTGTCAAGCGACCCACCACCAGGCTGCGTATCCAACCCATGACAAACAGCATGATGGTGAGCGCCAGGGCAGCGCTGCCCCACTTGACGGTTACAGGGTTCTCAAGCCAGCGGGCTATTGCAGTTTGCATGGTGTGTTTTCGCTGCTTGTGGTTGTTGTCGTGGTTGCGGCAGCGGCAAATGGAGGGGCTGTGGCGTAGCGGATGCTGGGGCGCTGGATGCCAGCGGCGGCAAAGCCCAGAACAATGCGCTCGGTGATGTCAGTTTCAAGCCGCTTTTCATGCCGTAAATCCATGACGTAGACCTTGGTGCGTATACGCAGGGCAAAGTGCTGCTCGTGCACCACCTCGTTGACCAAAACCTCCCAGGGTTTGTTCAAGTAGGCATAAGGGCAAGCCACCAGCGCTTCGCTGGCAATCCGTTTCGCTGTGGCCAAGTCTTGGTCGATGCCGATGTAGAAATCCTGCTGAATCAACATATTGAGTTCACCGGCATTGCCGCTGGACACAATGTCGTTGAGGAACTTGTTGTTCGGGATGGTGACCAGGTTGTCATCCAGTGTGACCAGGCGTACCGAGCGCAGACCAATCGACACAATCTCACCATAAAAACCATTGAAAGTGACGCGGTCACCCACCTGAAAAGGCTTGTCGATCAGCAGTGTGATGCCGGCAATAATGGACGCCACTAAGTCTTTCAGCGCGAAACCCAGGGTGACGGCAATGGTTCCACCCAAGGCAATCAGCATTTCCTTGGTCAGGGCAAATATCGCAGTCACGGCTGCAGCCGTGGCGCCAATGTAGATCACAAAGCGAAAAATGGTGACCACTTGGCTGATCGCCAAGCGGCGGTCCACCATGCGGTCGCCTAGCTTCTCACTGCCTTTTCGTAGCAGTTGCACAATAAGCCACGCCACCGAAAAAATGAGGATGGTGGTGGGCACGCCACCAGGTCGGATAAATTGCAGAATTTGTGTTGGATCATCCATGGGAGTTGCCCCTCAAGTAAACAGTGTGCGCACAAGCAGTGGACGCTTAAACCGCCAGTAACTTTTTACGCTGCAAAAAGCGCAGCACGGCGCGTGACCAGTGGCTCTCCACCCGGTAGCGTCCCTCGTGGCAATTCAAAAACCCATGGCGCTGCAGCAGATCCAGTGCGCGTTCACACTCTTGGGGCGGAAACCGCAGTGAACGCACCGCTTCTTCAACGGTCAGATTTTCGTGTTGTACTAGGCACGCTAGGGTGAACCAGGTGCGTGTCTCAAACGGTTCCAGCGTGTCGACCTGGGGCATGGGAAATAGGCGCACATCGACATGTTTGTCCTGCACAAAAACCAGCGACAAACGAAAGAAGTGCAAGGCAATGCGGGGGTTGCCATCGGCGTAGTCCCATACCAGGCGGTGGTACCGATCCGCGCTGCGCTCCAGCTCGATCGGGTCGGTCTGTCCATGCACCATCATGGGTTTGGGCAAGCCGGGTTCTGAGAAAAGTTTTTCATAATCGACCGTGAATCCAGCCTGCGTCATCCGGGTGTCGAGCAATTCGCTGATTTGGGATTCTGACCAAGCCTCCAGCCTCACCGTGCGGTCGTATACATCCCGATCGGGTTGGGTGCGCTGGATGAATTCAAAGGGCCAGTGGGCGTAGGTCAGAACCCACACAACATGGTCTGCGGTGGCCTGCGCAATGCGGATCAATGCTTGGTGTCCGGCCAAGCCATCAACGTCGCGCAAAAACGTGTTTTGTACCAAGTCCAACAACACGACTTGGGGGGGCAGATTGGTTAACTGACGGATGAGTGCGTCGGGGCTATCCGTGCACTCCAAGTTGAGCGCATCACACAATGCCGCACACACGCCGGCCACGGTTGGCTCTCGGTGCGCGATGCTGTGCAAACTGCAAGGCACCTGGCCGACCAGTTGCTTTTCCAAAGCCAGCAGCCAGGTGGTCTTGCCCGCACCCCGCTCTCCGGACAGGGCGATCAGTGCGCCGGGTTTGCCTTGTGGCAAACCCAGGGCGATGGCGCTCACGACATCGAGCTCGGGGTAGACATCAATACCCAACGGACCTAACACCGCGTCCTCGGTCAGGGCTTGTTGTAGTTCTTCTGGCAGTAAGTTGGGGTCGGGCGGCGCCGCTTGATTCTTGGCCTTGCGCTCCAACTGGCGGCGAAACAGATAGGCCAGGGCTTTGCGGGTTTGTTCAAACCGCAGTGCGCTGTCTCTGAGCCATACCCACACCCCACGGGCGGCAACAAACACAAAGGCTGCCAGGGCGATGAACAGGCCGTGGCTTCTTTCTTGGCTAGCGCGCACCTGATCGGCCAGTCGGCCTTCTGGGAAGATGGACAGGTAGGTACTAGTGACCTCAGAGCGCCATGCGCGTATCAGCAGCCAGCCCACTAAAACGGCCCCAAAAACGGCAATTTCTCGTGCGATTCCGTAGAGTGCGCCGCGGCCCAGCATCGCCTGGGCCAGCGTCAGGTACATCACAAACCACAGTGCCAAGCGTGCCACCATGCGCAGCGAACGCAGAATTTTGGCGTTGAGCGACGGCTCTACCAATTGGTAGCGCGATACCGCCGTCAGTAGCACCCGATGAATCAAAGCTAGTGCCAGGCGGTACCAAGCAAAGGCGTACGTCAGGCTGCGCAGCGCCACCAACTCTGGCAGGCCAATGTGCCCCACCAGCACCTGGTCAAAGCACAGATAGACACCGAGCAGCAGGATGAGCTCGTTGGACACGCGGTTGAGTGTTTGCAATACGCTGATGGCCAGTCTCCGCAAGGCAGAAGATGTGATCAGCGGTATGGCGCTGCGGCGTAGACTCCCCATCCAAGTGCGTATGCGGGCGGGCATGATGACCAGCCCTACCACCAATACGACGATCCAAAATAGGGCGGTTCCCAAGCCGCCGGCATTGAAGCTTGTGCGCGTTAGCTGTGCTAGGTCTGTCACATCGTGCAGGCGTTGCACCGGGTACCAGCGCGCCATCAGGCGCGCATGGGCAACCTCGCCCAAGACACGCTCCAGACCGTCCCCAGTGATACCCGTGACCTCGGACCGACGCTGGGCGCTGAGCTTGGGCAGCAGCGCCACCCGTTCGGCCTGCAGGGTGCGCAGCGCATTCATCACATCTTCGGCGGCACCGTAACGTACAGCCGCTTCACGGTTGCGAAGGGCTATCTCTTCGTTAGCCACTTGAATGCGCAATGTGCGGATGCGATCCACCTCCACCGGGCGACTCAATGCCGTTTCGGCGTCAATCACCATACCTGCACCCAGGTGCATGACGGCAGTGGGGGCAGCGAGGTCGGTCAGCGCCACGTCGGCTTCTTCGCGCAATTGGCGCAACGCCACGCGGATGTCGCTGTAGCGCAAATCCGCTTGCGCAGCGGTCAGCGCAATGTCCTTGCTGCTGTCACCAAAATGCACCAGCAACGTCTGGTACTTTTTCAGTTGCAGTTGTTTGCGCTGGACCCAGCTTTGGCGCAGAGACGACAGCTCGCTAAGGTGTGTCAACAAACGGGCCTCTTCCGTGGCCAACATACGGGATGTGTCATCCACGGCTGCACTGGCCGTTGTCAAGGCCGTGTCGCGCGCTTGCTCACTGGATGTCAATGCGGCAACCGAGCGCGCTTGCTCGGCCGCCAGCGATTCGCTCTGGCGCTTGAGCCGGTCTTGTTCTTGCAGGGCTTCGCGCCGCGCGCTTGGCAGCTTCAAGAATGCGAGTCGCAATGCGTCGCGGGTGCTGCGAAGCGATGCAAGGTCTATCGCACCCGGCAGGGGGTGTTTGGGGGCGGTGTCAATGCGTTCTTGCAGGGCCTGCACCCGCTCGGCAATGGCGGTTGGGTTGTTGAGATCGATTTCAAACAGCGCAGCCAAAGCCGTCTCCGCTGGCAGACGACCGTCGATCAGACCGCGCAGTTCACTGATTTCGCGCTGCAGGCTGTCAACGGAGGCAGCCGTAACCGCCGCCGCAGGCGCAAGGGCGGCGGCTGCCGCTTTGGCGGCTTGCGTCAAAGCGGGCACCCCGACCAGGAAAACCACCAGTGCCAGACACAAGGCGCGCAGGGCGCCACGTTGACGGTGCTTGTCCCCTGACTGAGCCGGAGTAGCGTTGCGGATACGGGTTGCGAGCGTCATCGGTTTTCCAGGTATTTCAAGTCGGGTGCCGCCGGTGTGCGCAAGTGACCAGGACGGTGCGGTTGACCGAATCGAGCTGCGGTTCTGGGTGCGCCGCCGATTGTATGAGGTGGCATTGCGTCCGATGGTGCGGCGTGTTACCGGTACACTGGTCCCCGCCACCTCCCGTACCCTTCGAAAGGACCACTATGCGCAACCGCTTTTTACTCGCACTCTTGTCGATCGCGCTGGTCGCCACATTTGGCGTGTTGAATTGGTCGGCCATTGCGGCGCCCACGACCATCTCTTTGGGGGTCGTTAGTTTTGAGGCGCCGCTGGGCATGGTATTGCTGAGTGTGACCGTGCTGCTACTGTTGGTCTTTGTTGGCTACATGGCCGTTTGGCAAGGCCAGATTCTGATGGAGAGCCGACGCCACCAAAAGGAACTGCAAGAGCAGCGGACCTTGGCGGATCAGGCTGAGGCCTCGCGTTTTACCGAGATCAAAGTGTCCATGCTCGCTGAATTTGAGAAGCTGACCGCGCAGCTGCAGCAAACCCAAGCCACCGCGTCGCGTGAACTGCGCGAACAAACCAACTCGCTAGCCGCGATGCTGGGCGAGATCGATGACCGGGCCAAAAATGGCCCGCGTGGCGGGCTCTAGTGGCACGCGCCGGCGCTTTCCAACATGCATCCAGGGCCTGTAGGGGATTGGCCATTGGGTTAGCATTTTCCATTTCGACCCTGGAGACATAGCGCATGCGTTTGAACCTATTGCACAACGCCAGCGTGGTTGGTTCGGTTGCGGCTTCGACCCTGTCGGCCTGGCGCGGCACCAGCGTGGTTAAGGCGGCCGTTTTGCCTCCTTTGCGCTTGAAGCTGTACGACCTAGAAGGCTGCCCCTACTGCCGTGGTGTGCGCGAAGTTTTGACCGCTCTGGGGCTGGATGCCGAAATCTATCCCTGCCCCAAAGGCGGCCGACGGTTTAGGGCCGAGGCCCAGCGTTTGGGCGGCAAGCGCCAATTCCCGTTGCTGGTGGACCGCAATACCGACACGATAATCTACGAGTCGGCCGACATCATTGACTACCTGTTTCGTACCTATGGCGATCGGCCCACGCCGCGCTACTACCGGCCCAGTACCTTTCGCCCGCTGTGGGGTGGCCTTAGCTCCGCTGTGCGGGCCATGCGGGGCTTGACCCGGCGCAGGTCCAAACAGCCTAGCCAATTGCTCAATCTGTGGAGTTTTGAGTCCAGCCCATATTCCCGTTTGGTGCGCGAACGCCTGACCGAGCTGGAGCTGCCGTACGTGGTGCACAACATCGGCAAAGAACAGTTTGCCGACATGGGCCCGGCCATTCAGCGCATCAAACCCGGGCCCTACCGTCCCCGGCCGGGTGGGCGGCGTGAAAAAGTGCTGGCCCAGCTGGGGCGGGTGCAAGTGCCTTTCCTGGAAGACCCGAACACGGGGGTGTCCCTGTTCGAGTCGCGCCGCATCATCGATTACCTCGAAAAGCAATACGCGATCAAGTAGACCGCGCAAGAGTCGGCGCCCCCGCTCAGCGCAGGGCGCTGTGCACCGAGCGCATTTGCCGTACCCAGGGTTTGTTGGCGCGCAACTCAGCTGGAAGCGCCTCCATCGCAATGCGGGCTTGTTCGGCGGTGCCAAATATTCCGTAAAACAGGTTGTAGCGGTCACGTTGGTCGCGCTGCGTTACCGCATAGGCCAAACCGTTCTCGCCCAGCTGCTTTCCGTAGCCGGCAATCAGGCGCGCCATGGTCGATGGGTCGGGCGCGCCCAGCAGTTGCACGGTAAAAGCTTTGGGACTTTGTTGCAGCAACCACGCGCCGTCATGCGGGGGCAGACCGCCGGTGCTGCGCAGCGTTGCAGCCGTCTGCCCCGCGCGCAGGTTTTGCACCGCATTACCCAGGCTGTTGAGCTGGCTTTCTAGTTCGGCGACCTGGCCTGCCATCTGCCCCATTTGCTTGTGTTGCGCGACCGACGCCGCTTGGAGGGGTGCCAAATTGGCCACCTGGGTGTGCAGGTCGCCCAACTGTTGGGTCACGCCTGCGATGGCTGCGGTAGTGCTAGTGGGTGCAAACGCGGGGGTCCACTTGAAGAGTGCGAAACCTGCGGCGGTGAGCACCAGTGTGGCCAGCATCGCGCCATGGATCCACTGGAAATGGCGCTGGGTGTGTAAGGTGTTGCGGTCGAGCCGGTTGGATACGTGGTGCACCGCCTGGTCCAGCCGACGGGTTTCCGATTGCAGTTCAGTGACTGTGTTTTGGACAAACTGAAACTCCGCGTAGTACTCGCGCTGCAGCGCCCGCAGACCCTGAATCTGGGCTTTGGCAACGGCATGCTGGCTCTCGGTCAGCGCACGCACGGTTTCGATGCGGTTGCGGTTGCCGCGGGTGGCCGTATCCAGCAACTCTTGCGCGACGCCAAATTGGTCCAGCCGCGTCATTTGCTCCTGGATGATGTGGTCTTGCTCTTCTAGCAGGCCGCGCAGGGTCGCCAGTCGCGTGTCCAGGGTGCTGACGTCAGTGGCGAACAGACTTTTGAGGCTTGCCAGGTTAGTGTTCCACTGCTGCTGTGCATCGCTCAGCTGGCCCTGCAGTGTGTTGTGAGCCAACTGCATGCGCGATTGGGTCTTGGCGTCTAGGGCGTTGAGTTGGCCGTGGTGCTGGTCCGCATCGGCGTGGACCTGGCGCAGTAGGCTGGAGACGTCGCCGCCAAATTGGCGCAACTGGGCCAGCTCGGCGTCCACACGCCGACTGTTGTCGGCATAGGCGGCGGTCAGCGCGTCATAACTTTGCAGGACGCTGGTGAGATTGGCGTTGATTTCTTTGGGCGTCAGGCGGGTTTGGTACTTTTGGGTGAACTCCAGCAGTTGCGCCAGTTTCGGCTCGATCGTCGGCGGCTTTGTATGCTCCGTGCCCTCAGTCGGGGCGGTGGGTGGCAGTGCGTGCGCGTTAAGGGTCATAGCGTAGTACCTCGTGGTTGTGTTAGCCCGGCGCGGGGTGGGCGCCGGGTGCTCGGCTACCCACATGCGCAACGGTAATCGCATTGAAACCGAATTTCACAAGATTGGTTAGAGTAGCCTTGCTAATCGACACCACCGGTGCATAGCGTGTCTCAGTACAATGCCTTTGAGTGCCCTTGAGCAAGTTTCGTGCCTTTATGAAAAAAATTCTCTTATCCCTGATTTTGCTGCCAACCCTGGCGGGGTTTGTCCCCATGGCCTGGGCTGAGAAGGCGGACCGTAGCAAGCCGATGAACATCGAGGCTGACACGCTGCGTTACGACGACGTCAAGCAAGTCAGCATCTTCACCGGCCATGTAGTGCTCACCAAGGGCACCATCCTTGTTCGGGGCGAACGGCTGGAAGTGCGCCAAGACCCCGAGGGCTACCAGTTTGCGCTGGTGACGGGCAGCGCCAGCGCCCCCGCTTTCTTTCGCCAAAAGCGTGACGCGGTGGACGAGTTCATCGAAGGCGAGGGCGAGACCATTGATTACGACGGCCGGGCCGACCGGGTCAAGTTCATCACCAAAGCCCAGATGCGGCGCTATCGGGGGGCCGCGCTGGCTGATGAGATCCGCGGTTCCGTCATTGTGTATGACAACGCAGCTGACAGTTTTAGCGTCGATGGCAACCCCGCCAATATCCCCAAGACCGCTGGTAGCGCGTCCAGTGGGCGGGTGCGTGTGATGTTGATACCCAAGCCCGAAGCCACTGCCCCCGCCACCGCGCCCCGTGCACCGTCGCCGACCTTGCGGCCATCGCCCGCGCTAGAGAGTGTGCCCGAGTGAGCGCCGCAGTGACTGCACCTGGGCGCGTACTGGCGGGCGGCACGGCTGATTCGGCCGTGGGGCGTTTAGAAGTACGCCATTTGCAAAAATCTTATGGCCGCAGGCAGGTGGTGAAAGACGTGTCCCTGACGGTGCGAACCGGCGAGGTGGTGGGCTTGCTAGGGCCCAACGGCGCGGGAAAAACCACGTCGTTTTACATCATCGTAGGCTTGCTGCATGCCAGCGCGGGGGACATCCGCATCGACGGTAACAGCATTGAGGACATGCCTATCCACCGCCGTGCGCGCTTGGGGCTGGGCTACCTGCCGCAGGAAGCCTCCATCTTTCGCAAGCTCAATGTGCAAGAAAACGTGCGTGCGGTGCTGGAGCTGCAGCGCGATGAGGCGGGAAAACCGCTCAAGAACGACGAGATCGAAAAACGCCTGAGCGGCTTACTGCGCGACTTGCGGGTGGACCATTTGCGCGAGTCCCCCGCCTTGGCCCTGTCGGGCGGTGAACGCCGCCGGGTGGAAATTGCCCGCGCGCTGGCTACCAATCCGCGGTTTATCTTGCTGGACGAGCCTTTTGCCGGTATTGACCCGATTGCGGTCATCGAGATCCAGCGCATCATCAACTTCCTGAAAAGTCGTGGCATTGGCGTGTTAATTACCGACCACAACGTGCGCGAAACCCTGGGTATCTGCGACCATGCCTACATCATCAGCGACGGCACCGTGCTGGCCGAAGGCACCCCCTCCGAGATCGTGAACAACGCCGAAGTGCGCCGCGTGTACCTCGGTGAGCACTTTAAGATGTAAGTATGTGGCCCCCACGCTTGTCACTGCGTGTACTGCGCTGCCCCCCGAGAGGGCTAAGTCCGCTTGGGGCGGCCCGGCGCGGACTTGCCTCCACGCTTTATGCGCAAGCGCAGACATTGTGTCGGCACAAAAAGCAATTTGCCGCTGGACCGCTCCGAGGCAAATTAGCCCCCTTGGGGGGCAGCGACCCGCGCAGCGGCGGAGCGTGGGGGCAATGAAACAGGGGCTATCCCTTCGTGTCTCGCAGCATCTGGCGCTCACGCCGCAATTGCAGCAGTCCATTCGCCTGCTACAGCTCTCCACCCTGGAGCTGAGCCAAGAGGTGGAGCAAATGCTGGACGAAAACCCGTTTTTGGAGCTGAGCCAAGACGAGGCGGTGCGCGAGGACTTTGGCCTAGCCCAGGCCGACACCCCGGTCAGCGAGGGCGAGCAGGAGATGGATATTGCTCCTAATTCTGTAGCGCAGTATGAAGATTCCACGAGGGCTAGTGGCCAAAATGACGATGAATCCACGCCGCTCTCAAGCGACGATGGCACCAGTTGGGATGGCGATGGCACCACCGAAATGGTGCCCGACGACGGCGAATGGGGCACCGACGCCAAAGCCAAAACCAACAACCTGCCCGATACCGACGACGCCGACGCCACCGAGCTGGCCCGTGCCCAAGAGTCGCTGCAGTCTTTCCTGCACCGCCAGGCGCTGAGCCTGCGCCTTAGTGAGACCGACGCCTGTGCGCTGCGGTTTTTGATCGAATCGCTCAACGACGACGGCTACCTAGAAGACCCGCTGGGCGACCTGGCCCGCAGCCTTGCTGGTGACGATGCCGAGCAGGTTGACGAACTGGTGCACCGCTTCACCGTCGCGCTGGGCCTGCTGCACAGCCTAGAGCCTGTGGGTGTGGGCGCGCGTGATTTGGGCGAATGCCTGCGCCTGCAACTTCAGTCGCTCTTACAGGTCGCGCTGGACGATGGCGCCACCCGCGAACGCATTGCCCTGCTGGAGCTGGCCGAGCGCATCTGCGCCCAGCCGATGGACCTGCTGGCCCGCCGCGATGTGAAAACCCTGGTGCAGCGCTGCGCGGGCGCTGACGCCCAGGTGCGCGAAGCCATTGCCTTGATTGCCCGCCTAGAACCCAAGCCGGGTCGCCGCTTCATCGACGTAGAGCGCAACATTGTGGTGCCCGACGTCTTGGTGGTGGCCGCCACCAAAACCCGCACTGGCGCCAGCCCCACGTTTAGGGTCATGCTCAACCCCGAGGTGATGCCCAAGCTGCGCGTGCACGACATTTACGCCAACGTGCTACGCAACCACCGTGGTGGTAAAGACGCGGGCAGTTACGCCGGGCTGCAGCAGCGCCTGCAAGAGGCACGCTGGTTTATCAAGAATATTCAGCAGCGGTTTGATACCATCCTGCGGGTCAGTACCGCCATTGTGGAGCGCCAAAAGAGTTTTTTCACCCACGGTGAGATGGCCATGCGCCCCCTGGTTCTGCGCGAGATCGCCGATGAATTGGGCCTGCACGAATCCACCATCAGCCGGGTCACTACGGCCAAATACATGGCGACGCCGTTTGGCACCTTTGAGCTGAAGTATTTCTTTGGTTCGGGGCTGGGCACCGAGTCGGGCGGCAATGCGTCTAGCACCGCAGTGCGTGCACTGATCAAGCAGTTCATCAGCGCCGAGAGTGACAAGAAGCCGCTCTCGGACAACACCATTTCCGAAATGCTCAAAGAGCAGGGTATCGAATGCGCCCGCCGCACCGTGGCCAAATACCGCGAGGGGCTCAAGATTGCGCCCGCATCGCTCAGAAAAGCACTATGAATCAACTCCAAATTTTTCTCCCCTGCGCCGCTGGCGTGGAAGACCTGCTGGCCCACGAGGTGCATGGCCTCACCGGCCTGCAGGGGCAAGACCTGCTCACCCGCCGCGGCGGCGTCATGGCAAGGGCCAGTTGGCGCGATGCCATGTTGCTCAACCTGCACAGCCGTCTGGCGCAGCGCGTGCTGGTGCAACTGTCGTACACCGACTACCGCTCTGAGCAAGACCTGTACAAGGCGGCGGCTGAGGTGGCGTGGGAGGTGTGGTTCACCCCCAAGCAAAGCATCAAGGTCGAGGTGACGGCGCAGCACAGCCCACTCACGTCACTGAACTTTGCTGCACTGAAGATCAAAGACGCGGTGTGCGACCGTTTTCGCGACAAGGCCCATGGCGTGCGCCCGGATGTGAACACCCAGTGGCCCGACGTGCGCATTTACGCCCACCTGACCACCGACACCTGCTCGCTGTACATCGACACCTCGGGCGAGCCGCTGTTCAAACGCGGCTGGCGCGAAGACAAGGGCGACGCCCCTTTGAAGGAAACCCTGGCCGCCGCCATGATCGCCGCCAGCGGCTGGGCCGATGGCGATGACGACTTGCTCCCGCTGTACGACCCCTGCTGCGGCAGCGGCACCATCGCCATTGAGGCGGCGCAAGTGGCTTGCAACATTGCGCCTGGTAGCCTGCGCCACTTTGCGTTTGAGAAGTATTTGCCGTATCAATCGCATGTGTGGTCTGCTATTAAAAAGGAAGCTGCTGACGCAGTGGTTAAGCCGGCTGCAGGCCAAAAAGCCTTGATTTATGGCAGCGATGTATCGCACCGCATGGTGGACTTTGCCCAGCGCAATGCCGAGCGCGCGGGCGTGGCCGACGTGGTGGAGTTCCGTGGTGGCGACGCGCTGCAGCGTATGCCGCCCACTGATATTCCCGGGGTTATGTTGCTCAACCCGCCCTACGGCGAGCGCATTGCCGTGGCCGGTGTTAGCGGTGCAGCAGCCAACCGCTCAGGCCCGCAGCGCCGCCCCCCCAGCCCCTCGCACAGCGGCGAAGGGCAACCCGACTTTGAAGGCCAGTTTGGCGCCCGCGAGCAGGCCATTACCGAAGATGGCGGCGAATTCTTCAGCCAACTGGCCACGCACTGGAAGAAAAACTTCTCTGGCTGGACCGGTTGGGTTCTCACGCCCGACCTCAAGCTGCCCGGCAAGATGCGCCTGAAAGAATCGCGCCGTGTGCCGATGTGGAACGGTCCCATCGAGTGTCGTATGTTCAAGTTCGACATGGTCAAGGGCACCGCTCGGGACAAGGGTGATCGGGGTGACAAGAAGCCGGTGGCCTGATGGCGGCCCCGTCTGCGCCTGCGCCTGCACCCATCGTTTTGGACACCAACATCGTCCTAGACACGTGGGTGTTCCAAGACCCCGCCACCGTGCCCTTGTTGCAGGCCTTGGCGGACGGCCGTTTGCAGTGGCTTGCCACCGCACCCATGCGTGATGAGCTGGAGCGCGTGCTGGCCTATCCCAAAATTGTCAAACGCCTGGCCTTCCACCAGCTACCGGCGGCTGCGGTGCTGGCACAGTTTGACGCGCGCGTCCACACCGTGGCAGTGCCCCCCAAGGCCCCCGTCACCTGCAAAGACGCCGACGACCAAAAATTCATCGACTTGGCGGTGGCCCACAAAGCGCTGGTGCTGAGCAAAGACCAGGCCGTGCTTTGTATGGCAAAACGCCTTCTAGCCCTCGGATCGCTTGCGCAAGCAGCTATTAAAACAATAGCGTAGAGCGTTCCTCTGCAACGCCGATCGCTTGGCAATGCCATGTGCACGGCTAAAAAACGGACAATAGAGTCCAAACATTTTGGGCTCTATTGGGCATTTTTTCATGGAAATTAAAGTCAACTTCCTCGACAAGCTTCGCCTGGAAGCCAAGTTCGATGATTTCACCGTGGTGGCCGACCAACCCATCCGCTACAAGGGCGATGGCTCGGCGCCGGGCCCGTTCGATTACTTTTTGGCATCGTCGGCTTTGTGTGCGGCTTATTTTGTGAAGCTGTACTGCGACACGCGCGATATTTCTACCGAGAACATCCGCCTGTCGCAAAACAACATTGTTGATCCAGAGAACCGGTACCAACAGATTTTCAAAATCCAAGTGGAGTTGCCAGCGGATATTTCGGACAAAGATCGTCAAGGTATTTTGCGTTCTATCGAGCGCTGCACTGTCAAAAAAGTGGTGCAGGCAGGGCCCGAATTTGTGATCGAAGTGGTCGAAAGTTTAGAGGCCGATGCACAGGCCCTGCTGACGCCCAACTCAGCGTCGGATGCGAGTACCTATATCGTCGGCAAAGATTTGCCCTTGGAGCAAACCATCGCCAATATGTCGGGCCTATTGGCGGGCTTGGGCATCAAGATTGAGATTGCGTCGTGGCGCAACATTATTCCGAACGTGTGGTCGCTGCATATTCGTGATGCCCACTCGCCCATGTGTTTTACCAATGGCAAAGGCTCTACCAAAGAAAGCGCATTGGCATCGGCCTTGGGGGAGTACATAGAGCGCCTCAGTTGCAACCATTTCTATGCGGGCTCGTTCTGGGGTGAAGACATTGCCAATGCCGAGTTTGTGCATTACCCGAACGAACGCTGGTTTAAGCCGGGCAAAAAAGATGCGCTGCCCAAAGAAATTTTGGATGACTACTGCCGCAACATTTACAACCCCGATGGCGAGTTGCGTGGCGCGCATCTGATCGACACCAACTCGGGCAATGCACAGCGCGGCATCTGTTCGCTGCCCTATGTGCGCCAGTCAGACGGCCAGGTGGTGTATTTCCCCTCTAACCTGATCGAAAACCTATTCGTCAGCAATGGCATGAGTGCCGGCAATACGCTGGCCGAAGCACAGGTGCAGTGCCTGTCCGAAATTTTCGAGCGGGCGGTGAAGCGCGAAATCATCGAAGGCGAAATGGCATTGCCCGATGTGCCGCACGCGGTGCTGGCGAAGTACCCCAGCATTCTGGCCGGCATTCAGGGCTTGGAAGAACAGGGTTTTCCGGTACTGGTGAAAGACGCATCGTTGGGTGGCACGTACCCCGTAATGTGCGTGACCTTGATGAACCCCCGCACGGGTGGTGTGTTTGCCTCGTTCGGCGCGCACCCGTGTCTAGAGGTGGCGTTGGAACGCAGCCTGACGGAACTGCTGCAGGGCCGCAGTTTTGAAGGCCTGAACGATTTACCGCAGCCCACCTTTGTCAGTAACGCCGTCACAGAACCCAATAACTTTGTCGAACACTTCATTGATTCCAGTGGCGTCGTGTCGTGGCGTTTTTTCAGTGCCAAAGCCGATTTTGAGTTTGTGGAGTGGGATTTTTCTGGCCACGGCGAAAGCTCCAATGCAGACGAGGCCGCAACCCTGTTCGGCATTCTCAAAGCCATGGGCAAAGAGGTGTACACGGCGGTGTACGACCAATTGGGCGCGACCGCTTGCCGGATTTTGGTGCCAGGTTATTCGGAGGTGTATCCGGTCGAAGATTTGATTTGGGACAACACCAACAAAGCACTGCTGTTTCGCGCCGATATTTTGAATCTGCACCAACTGGACGATGCGCAACTGGAAGCCCTGCTAGAGCGGCTAGAGAACAACGAGCTGGACGACCACAGCGACATCGCCACCTTAATTGGCATCAAATTTGACGAGAATACCGTATGGGGTCAGCTCACCGTTCTGGAGCTGAAGCTGCTCATTCATCTCGCTCTGCAGCAGCATGAAGACGCGCAGGACTTGGTGGGCGCCTTTCTGCAGTACAACGACAACTCGGTCGAGCGCGGCTTGTTTTACCAAGCCGTGAATGTAGTGCTAGAGGTAGCGCTCGATGACGATCTAGACTTGGACGACTTCGAAGTCAATTTCCGCCGCATGTTTGGCAATGCGCGGATGGACGCGGCGATGGGCTCGGTGGACGGTGCCGTGCGGTTTTTTGGTTTAACGCCAACCAGTATGAAACTGGAAGGGCTCGACCGACACCAGCGCCTTATCGATAGCTACAAAAAATTGCACGTGGCGCGGGCTAAGGGGTAGCTACGCCTCGGATGAGAAGTGCGCTGTGCCGTGCCAGTGCAGCCGCTTCTTCACCACGTCATAGCTCGCTAGCGTCTCCAGCCTGCCGCCAATGCATGACGGAGCATACGCAAACAGCCCAATCTGCGTTACCCGCAGCGGCACTGCGGGGCATGGGGCAAAGGCCGTGAGCCTGGGCCGCACTGCATCGGTGGGCCATGCATCCGCATAGAGCCCCACCGTTACATGGGGTGTGTAAGCATGGGCATCGCTGCCCGCATCCAGGCAGGCCCGGATGTGTTCGATACCGCCCGAATCGTCGGTCACGCTGAGGTAGGGCGCCGAGGCGAAACTCGACAGCCCTCCAATCGACACGTCGAAAGGCGCGACCGGTGATTGGTGGAGTGCAGCGATTTGACGCTCCAACACCGCAGCCCCAAACTCGTCCGACAACAGGGGCGCAGCGCCCGGGAAGCCGCACAGCGCCAAGGTGATGTGCGGCTGGCGCACGTAGCCATCCAGCAGCAGCCCATCGAGGTGGGCTTTTGCGGCATCGATGCGCCATTGCACTACCGGCAAATTCACATCGATAGCCCACAGCACGTAGCGCGACCGACCGTGATGCCATTCCACGAAATCCCGGTTGACGTTACGCAGGCAAAGGCCGCCGGTGGGAAGGTGAGGGTGAGTACTCATGTTGCGGCATGATAGACAAGAGTGGTTGCGGGGGTCACGTTTGCGTGAAAAATTTCATGCGAAATAAGCCGCTAGCCCTCGTATTCATTGCGCAAGCAACTATTAAAAAAATAGCGCAATGCGATCTTGTGCAAGAGATGAACGTTGCGTTCATGGTGCCAGCAAGCTCTTTTTTTGGCAGATACCGGGCGCAAGGTTTTTACGTTTCACCACCACCTGCGGTGTGTTGATTTCGCTTAAGTCGAGCCTACGTCCTTTTCAAAAGGCAGCCATCCAGGCCAACAAGATTTTTGCTTTGATGCGATCGTTTCGCGGCTCGCAACACCCGCCACGATGCGGTACCTTGCCGTTGAGTGTCTGGGTGGGCCGCACTCAACGTTATCAAATTTCCATTTTCAATAAGACTCTGTTCCAGGTGGACGGCGAAGTGCAATGCACCATTTTGTACTCTCGCCTCGCAACAATAATGGTTATCCCTAGGTAATCATTGCTTGACCCCGGGGGGCAGTTGGTTGAAAGTAATTCCTCGATGTTCAATTTGACTTTTAAAGGCGACAAAATGAAATTCTTCAAAATTCTTCCGATTGCATTGCTTTCTGCGGTGGCGTGTTCATTTTCTGTCCATGCGGCCGAAGTCAGCGGACAAAAGGTAGAAGATACAGCCGTGGTTGCGGGGAAAACGCTCAAACTCAATGGTGCCGGCATTCGGTCCATAGGCGAAGCGCATATCTACCTGGTCGCGATGTATCTCACTGAGAAGAAGAATACAGAGGCGGGCGTGCTATCGGTTGCTGGTCCTAAGCGGCTGTCGCTCACTTTCCAGCGTGACCTGAAAGCAGAAGCTTTGGGGCAATTATTTATTACCGCTTCCACAAAGAACTCCACCAAAGCAGAACAAGCCAAGGTCGTGAACCAAATTGTTCAACTCGGAGATATCTTCGCCGCAATGGCTGACCTCAAAAAGGGCGATATATTGACACTCGATTGGACGCCTGGAAAAGGATCGATCATGGCTCTAAATGGCAAGGCGCAGGGAGACCCATTGCCAGAAGTAGAGTTTTTCAATTCACTGCTTCGCATTTGGGTTCATGAGCCATCCACTTATCCTGAGTTGACGGCTCAGGTGCTGGGACGATAAGCGTGTGAGGTACGCGGGGCAGGCTGAAATTGGCGAAAACTCGTTCATTTTTCGAACCTGCTGCGTGCCTGATTAGCGCGTCGGCTATTGCTGCCACAAGTTGAGGCGCGCTTTGAGCGAACGCAGCAATAGAAACCGATTGACTATACGCATACCTCTGCGTTGTTTAGAACGGGATCGAGCAATTTATCTTTCGTGGGTTCCCCGAATTCTTGCAAACGGAGAGGTCGGTTCGCGGGCTGTCGGAACCTGTCCCCAAACTAAGTGGCAAACCGGGTCAGTGCCTCTTTCTAATCACGAGCGGGCACCTATTACATCGTGGCACCATTGCGCAATGCCAAGTAAATCAGTTTTAGAAATGCACCGTCTTTGACGATTGAAACAGACGCTACCGGGAGTGCACCGGCAATCTGAAATCGAGCGGACCGAAGTGCATATGCACGGAGCCGAATCCCAAAGCTGAAACGATTGCCACGACGACGAATGCCCAGCCGATGATGGTCATGATGGTGTTGACGATTTTCATGACGATGATTGTAGAGATTGGAATCCAAGCAGTGAAAACTCAGGGTCTATATCAGCTTTCTGGGTGGTCTCCTGAACGCCCCAGGATGGCCGACATCTGAATTGTCGCCATCCGCCTGCATGCGTGGGCACGCACGCAATATTGAGCGTAGCAGTTCCGCTAATGGGCCGAGCAGTAAGCAAAAATTCAAGGTCAAATCGGCCGCTAGCCCTCGTATCTATTACGCAAGCAGCTATTAAAAAAATAGTGCAACGCGTGACCCATAACGAAGAGGCGGGTTGGGCCTCAAGGTGCTTTCATACGTTTGAATGCCTTGACTGCAATGCCATCACTGATCAGCGTCGTGATGCCCCGCACATGGCGCGCCAAAAAGGCCGTGAGCCAAGGCATGAAGCCGGGGATGATTTCAAAGTCGCGCCGCGCGATGCCTTTGAGCATGCCTTCGCAGGCGGGCTTTACGTCCATGGTTCCGGCAAAGTCCTTCAGGGCGGCAGATACTGGGTGCAGGGTTTTGCGTTCTTCCACCACCAGCGGCGTGTCGATTTCGGCCGGGCAGCACACGCTCACGTCAATCCCCTTCAGCTTGAGCTCCAGCCGCAAGACTTGGGCCAAGCCAACGGTGCCAAATTTGGACGCGCAATACGCGGCGTAGGCAAAGTTGCCCACCAAACCGGCCAGCGATGCCACCAGCACCAAGTGTGACCCGGGGTGCAGGTAGGGCAGGGTGGCGGCCGCAAAGTTGCGCGAGCCGATCAGGTTGACGTGGATGACCTGGTTGAAGTCGGCTGAGCTTAAGGCTTCAAACGGGGCCGAGATTTGAATGCCTGCGGAATTGATAGCTAGGTCGGGTGGCCCAAATGCGTGTACGGCTTGGGCAATGGCGGCGTGAATGGCGGCGTCATCCGACACATCAGCGCTGTAGTTCTCAAACCGCTGGTCGGGGCGCTGCGCCACCCGGCGCACCTCTTCTAGCACCTGCGGCGCCAGCTTGCGGTTAAAGATGGCGATGTGCGCGCCTTCTTGCGCCAGGCGAATGGCCATTTCGCGGCCAATGCCGCTGCCCCCACCGCTGATAAATACGCAGCGCGGAGCGCCTTTTTTCCAACGAAATACCATGGGGTACGCCTTCTTTTAAAAATTATCGTTCACGTCCAAAGTGCGCCGCAATCATTTGAACAAATCTGCCAGATTGCCACTATTGGCGGCATCGCCTAACGGGGGCAGCTTAAAAATATCCTGTACCGTGCGAAGTAAGGCGCTGTGGGTCCAGCGGGTCACGTTGTTGGTGTAGCCAACTTTGGCGTTGGGGGACAAAAGAATCAGCCCAATTGGCTTGTCGTTGCGTCCTTCGGATTCGTCCCACGTGATGAAAACCGCGCCATGGTCTTGGTAGGCGGCAGACTTTTGAATCATGGGAACCCATTGGCTTAACCATGCGTCGCCGTATTGGACCGGTTGGTATTGGTCAATGCGCTGGTTACAAAAATAGCTGCCGTGCATGTCACTGCAAATGTTGGGCGTAATAAATACAAACTGCGGCACGGTCTTGGCTGCGAGGTCTGGGCCTAATTCGGACAGTGGACGGTTGTGGGCAATACAAGTGGCCGATGCATTGGAGAAGTCGTCCGTCAGGTTGTCGAAATACACAAAGGGGTTGTGCTTGACGGCATACGGCGTTTGATTGACCAGCGGACAGGTTTTGCCGTCGATATTCTCTTGGTAACTCTTCCAACGGATGCCTCTGGCATTCATTTGCGTTGCCAAATTTTCGATGCCATGCAAGCCGTTTTTGGATGGTTGCGCGTCGTCTTTGACACCATGGTTGTTGCCGGCGATCAACCACAGGTAATTGGGCTCGCTCGGATGCAATCCCGGTGGGTTGAAGTAGCGCTCTGCACTGGCACTCTCTTTGAGCAGGCGGTTGATGAACGGCGCCTTGCTGCTGCCCTTGATGTCTTCCCAGTTGTGATTTTCCATGACGATAATGAAAACCGTTTTCGTCATGGCCATAGTGGCACCCGTTGCGGCCAGGGCCGATGGTGTCGACCCCCACAGGGTGAGCAGGATTGCGATAAACAGTTGCATGGGTAATCTCATCACGTGTGGCATCACTTGTGAAACAGTCGCCAAAGTAAGTCGATTCCGTCGGCGAGCGGGGTGTCGTCTTGAGACAGCCATGCATTGTTTCGAGCCTTGGCCTGATCCAATTCATTCAGCCATTTCTGCCGCTCCGTTAGGAGCATGGCATCGACCATTTCATCTGGATCAAGATGCTTTTCCTGGAGACCGGCCTGTTCATATGTTTTGAGTGCACTCTCCACCGCATGTGCGTCCAGCACCACAATCGGTGCATGACAATAGCTGCAGACTGAATCTCTGCGAATGTCCACTGCTGCGCCGCAACTTGAGCAACGCACTGTCTGTACCTGTTTGGCCAGCTCGCCAATCTCAGCCCCTGTGAGTTGGCGAACAAATCCTTTTTCAATCATCAATGCAGAGAACGCAGTAAATCTGCCGTGTTGGTTGTGACAATGAAAGTAGCTAAATTTCCCGTTCTTGCAAAGGTCGAAGGTACGGTCCAAATCGGCATCGCAGCGCGGGCAACTTAGCTTCGCTCCCCAAGGCTGGTGTTCCATGGCCGAGCGCTCGTGAATTCGACGAAACAGATCGAGTACACCCGAAGGGGCCATTTGTTCGCTCTCGAACTTGTCAAACCAGACACTTTGGCAGGTGAAGCAAACGTTTATTTGCACATCTCCCGCCACCTTGCTTAGACACGAAAAGCTATCCATTGGCGCTTTACAGCAGGCGCAGGCGAGGGTTGTAGTCATAGCGAACAATTTCTATCGTGAGTGCACTGGCAATTTAAAATCGAGTGGTCCAAAGTGCATGTGTATGGAGCCAAATCCGAAAGCCGAACATTTCGCGTCCTATGGCCGCTTTCTTTTAAAATCCTACACGCCCACCTGCGCAACCGGCGCAAAACTCTCGGCCTGGGCGCGCGGCCAGCTGGTCTGAAAAATAAGAGGCAGCTGGCTCAGGTCGCTTTGCAACAGGGCGCCGTTGGGCAGCTGCGTCAGAATTAACTGGGCTAGGGATTTGACCTTGTGGTCGGTACCCCGGCGCACGATGTGGTGCGCGGTGATGTCTTGGGGGTGGGCAACCCCAGCAGCCTGCACCAGCTCTTTGAGGGCATAGAGCGTTTGCTGGTGGAAGTTGTACACCCGCTGCGCTTTGTCTGGCACTATGAGCGATTGCTGGCGCAATGGGTCTTGGGTGGTGACCCCGGTGGGGCAGTGACCGGTGTGGCAGTGCTGGGCCTGAATACAACCCAAGGCAAACATAAAGCCGCGTGCGCTGTTGCACCAGTCGGCGCCCAGCGCCATCATGCGGCTGATGTCAAAAGCGCTGACAACCTTGCCCGCACACCCCAGCCGGATTCTGTCGCGCAGGCCCGCGCCGCGCAGGGTGGTGTGCACCAGCAGCAAACCCTCTTGCAGGGGTGAGCCCACATGGTCGGTGAACTCCACCGGTGCTGCACCCGTGCCGCCTTCGGCGCCGTCCACCACGATGAAGTCTGGGGTAATACCCGTGACCAGCATCGCCTTGACCATCGCAAACCACTCCCACGGGTGGCCTATACACAACTTAAAGCCGGTGGGTTTACCGCCTGACAAAGTGCGCAGCTGCTCAATAAACTGCATCATTTCAATTGGCGTAGAAAATGCACTGTGCGCAGCCGGAGAGATGCAGTCCACCCCTTCGGGGATGCCCCGCGCATGGGCAATCTCGGCTGTCACCTTGGCGCCTGGCAACATGCCACCGTGGCCGGGTTTGGCGCCTTGGCTGAGTTTGATCTCAATGAGTTTGACCTGCGGGTCTCGCGCATTGGCCTGGAATTTTTCAGCGCTGAACGTGCCATCGTCATTGCGACAGCCAAAGTAGCCTGAGGCCACCTCCCACACCAAATCGCCGCCATGCACCCGGTGGTGGGTGGATATGGAGCCTTCGCCCGTGTCATGGGCAAAGCCGCCCATTTTTGCGCCCTTGTTCAGGGCCAAAATGGCGTTCGCACTCAGCGAGCCAAAACTCATGGCCGAGATGTTAAACACGCTCATGGAATACGGCTGCTGGGTATCGGCACCGACGGTGATCCGAAAATCGTGCGATGCCAGGTGGGTGGGTGCCACCGAGTGGTTGATCCACTCGTAGCCCTCAGAGTGCACATCCATTTGGGTGCCAAAAGGGCGCTTGTCCGCGTCGCCCTTGGCGCGTTGGTAGACCAGCGAGCGCTGCGCCCGCGAAAACGGCGCCGCTTCGCTGTCGCTCTCAATAAAGTACTGGCGAATCTCGGGTCGAACAAACTCCAGTACGTAACGGAGGTGGCCAATGATGGGGTAGTTGCGCAAAATAGAGCGCTTGGTCTGGTGCAGGTCGTAAGCACCCAGGGCCAGCAAAGCTGCAAAGACCAAAAATGCGAATGCTCCGACGCCAAAGACGATCAGACTAAACAGGCTCAGCAGCAGCCCAAAGGCGCACAAGCCCATGACCGTGTAGCGCACCGGGAACAGCGTGTTGAGAAATTGCAGCATGGCCAAAGCTTCCTTTGGGCCGCACCATACCAGCCAATGGGGTTTTGCAACAGGGCAAAATGGGGACCGTTGTTTTGATCCACACCCCTTGACTGCAAGCACTCGCGTGTTTGCCACGCCCATGACTTCTACGCCCCCCACGTCCAAATCCCCCGAAACGCTCGAACCCGCCGCCGATGCAGAGGCCTACAGCGCCGCGCGTTTTGACGAAATCGACGCCATCTTGGACGACCTGCGCATCCGCTACGACGAAACCCCCCAGTGGGAGTTTTGTGAAGGGTTTATGGCGGCACTTATTTGCTGCCGTCGCCCGATTGACCAGGCCGAGTACCTTGACGTGCTTCTGGCCATTGGCGACAGCAGCGACGCACCCGTGGTGGTGTCTGATGACGCCAGCCTGCCTGAGGCGGGTGGCTCTTTTGCCAGCGCTGCGCAGAAAGCACGTTTTCTGGAGCTATGGAACCAGCGCTGGGCCGAGGTACAAACCGCGCTGGACACCCCCACCGAGTCGCTGGAGGGCGAGACGGCCTACCACCCCGAGGTGATGGATGTGCGTGGCGCCATTGCCGAGCTGTCGGACGCCGAACGCGCCGAGATGGGTGACGAGGCCATTCCCTCATTCGCCCAGGTGTGGGCCTTGGGTTTTATGTTTGTGGTCGAAGCCTGGCCCGAAGAGTGGGCCGAACCCAGCGACAAAAAAGCCGCCAAATGGCACGACATGGCGCTGCAGTCCATCGTCGCCCTGACCGAGGATGACGATGGCGAGCCCGAACTATCACCGTTTAGCGAAGACGGCCCCGCCACCATGAGCAAGGAACGCCTCAACGCCTTTGCCGACGCGGTGTGGTCGGTCTATGACCTGCGTGAAATCTGGCGTGGCATCGGTCCCCGGGTTGAAACCCTGCGCCGCGCCGACGTGCCTGGCCGCAATGACCCTTGCTACTGCGGCAGTGGCAAAAAATACAAGAAGTGCCACGGGGCCTGAGCGACTAGAGCCGCTGCACCAAACCCTGCAAGGCATGGCGCACGGTGGCGGCGCGCACCTGGGCGCGGTCACCCGCAAAGTGCATGATCTGCGTGGAGACGCCCGTTGGGGTTGCCCAGCCAAACCAGACCGTACCCACGGGTTTTTCGGCACTACCGCCGCTCGGCCCGGCCACACCGGTTACCGCTACAGCCACCTGGGCTCGCGCGTGGGCCAAGGCGCCGCTGGCCATGGCGCGTGCCACAGATTCACTGACTGCACCGTCGCGGGCAATGCAGGCCGCATCCACCCCTAAAAGCTCCGTCTTGGATGCGTTGGAGTAACTGACAAAACCCCGCTCGAACCAGGCGCTGGAGCCAGCCAAATCGGTGCAAGTGGCAGCAATCAGGCCGCCGGTACAACTCTCGGCAGTGGCCAGCATCCAGCCGTTTTTAAGCAGCAAATGGGCCACTAGCCCACATAAAAACTGGGTTGATTGCTCTGAATTCGATAGCGATTTATCGGTGGGGGAATTCATGTCAGAAAGGTCCACAGGGCAAAAACCAGCACGGTGCAGCCCGCCGCAACCACGTCGTCCAGCATAATGCCAAAGCCCGCTTTGCCCCAGGCGTGGGGGTCGGTGTGGGGGTCTAGGTGATGGTAGAGCGCGTCGGCCCAGCCCACTGGGCCGGGCTTGACTGCGTCGAAAAAGCGAAACAGACCAAACGCCAGTACCTGGCCCACCAGGCCCACGGGCATCACGATCCACAGTACCAACCAAAAAGCCACCACCTCATCCCACACAATGCTGCCCGGGTCGAGCACCCCCATGTTGCGGGCGGTGACCGTGCAAACCCACCAGCCCACCGGCAGGGACAGGCCAATCAGCAGCGCCCAGCGGGCGTCGTTCATCCATGGCGAGATGGCAATAAACGCCAGCCACGCCCACAGCGTGCCCGATGTGCCCGGCGCAATACGCGACAGGCCCGATCCAAAGCCCAATGCCACCCAGTGCGCCGGGTGCGAGAACATGAAGCGCACGCTGGGGCGTGCGATTGGGGCCGGCTGGCCGGGGTCGGCCGGAAATACGGTGATGGGCGATTCAGTCAGGTCGGTCATGGCCAAATTATCAGGCAGGCCGCTGACGGGGGTGCTGCTTAGGAATAGACTGCGCACACCATCCGCAAAGGACTTCCATGCCCTCCCACCCCCACCAAGCCATCATCGATGGCCTGTGCGCCCGCCAAGCCTGGATTGCGCCCAAGTACTTTTACGACCAGCGGGGGTCTGAGCTGTTTGAGGCCATCACTGCGTTGCCAGAGTACTACCCCACCCGCACCGAGACGGCCTTGATGGCCCACCATGGCGACGCCATTGCGGCCTGCGTGGGCCGTGGTGTGGCGCTGGTGGAGCTGGGCGCTGGCAACTGCACCAAGGCCCGCGCGCTGTGCCGTAGCGTCAGGCCAGCGTGCTACGTGGGGGTAGACATATCGGGCGCCCATTTGCAGGCCGCCGTAGTTGGCCTGCGCAGTGAATTTCCGAACCTGGATGTCCACGCGGTGGTGGCCGACATGGGGCAGGTTGTGGCTTTGCCCAATGCAGTACCACGCGCCCGGCGCTTGGTGTTTTACCCCGGCTCGTCCATCGGTAACTTTGACCCCCAGCAGGCTTTGACGCTGCTAGAGCGTATGCGCGCCATGGTGGACGACGACGGCGCGGTGCTGATCGGTATCGACCTGCCCAAAGCGCTGTCGATTTTGGAGCCCGCCTACGACGACGCAGCCGGTGTGACCGCCGCCTTTAACCGCAACGTGCTCGACCATGTGAACCGCCTCATTGGCAGCAACTTTGACAGTGCGCGGTGGCAACACCGGGCATTTTTCAACGCCGCCGAGTCGCGTATTGAAATGCACCTGGAAGCGCCAGCGGCAGTGCAGGTGGCCTGGCCCGGTGGTGCGCGCCGCTTTGTGGCGGGCGAGCGCATCCACACCGAGAACAGCTACAAATACCCGTTGGCCACCTTTACCCGGATGTTGGGACAAGCCGGTTTTTCCCACACACAGGCATGGACCGACGCGCAGGGCTGGTTTGCGGTGGTGTACGCCCGCCCTTAAGGGCTGGGCTGCGTTGGCGGCGCAAAGTGGTCAAAGCCGCTAAACGTGCCCGCCACCGTTTGCCCTTGTGCGTCCACCAAACGCAGACCCGGTGCCGCGTCAATCTGGCCGATACGGGTCACCGGTGTGCCGCTGGCGGCACTGGCGGCCCGTACCGCCGCGCGGGCCTGTGTGGGGGCGGTGAAGACCAGTTCGTAGTCGTCGCCACCGGCCAACACACATTGCAAGGCGTGCGCGCGGCTAATTTCTTGGCCAAATAGGCCGCTAGCCCTCGTGGAATATGCGCAAGCAGCTAACATTTTGATAGCAATATCGGTGTTCACCGTAGCGCCCACGTTGGACTGTTGCAGGATGTGCCCCAGGTCGCCCAGCAGGCCGTCGCTGATGTCAGCAGCCGCGCTGGCAACGCCGCGCAAGGCCATGCCCAGCGCCAGGCGGGGCGTGGGCATCTCTAGGCGCTGGCGCGCTGCAGCCAGGATGGTGGGGGGCAGTTGCACGCGCCCCAGCAGTGCATCCAGCGCCAGGCGGGCATCGCCCAGGGTGCCGCTGACGTACACATCGTTCCCCGGCCGTGCGCCGCTGCGCAGCAGGGCTTGGGTGGCGATGCCCGATGGCTGTGGCTGACTGGTAGCGGGTACTTCACCAAAAACGGTGATGCAAATGTTCAGCGGCCCGCTGGTGGTGTCGCCGCCCACCAAAGCACAGCCGTGCTGGTCGGCCAGCGTCAACAGTCCTTGTGAAAACGGTGCCAGCCAGGCTTCATCTGCGCTGGGTAGAGCCAGGGCTAGGGTGAAGGCCAGGGGCCGCGCCCCGCAGGCGGCAAGATCGCTCAGGTTCACGGCCAGTGCCTTGTGCCCTAACGTGTGCGGGTCTACGTCAGTTAAAAAATGGCGCCCAGCCACCAGCATGTCGGTGGAGATGGCCAGTTGCATGCCTGGGGCGGGCTGCAAGAGCGCGCAGTCGTCGCCCACACCCAGCACCGCCGTCGGTGTGGGGCGGGTGAAGTAGCGCGCAATCAGGTCAAATTCGCCCATGAAAGATCGGTGTGGGCATGGGGGAGGGCCGCTACTTAGTGCAGGGTGCGTGCGCCGCCGGTGCCGGATTCTCCGCTGAGGGCGTCGAGCACAAACATGGGAACATCGGCGTCAAACTTTTCGCCGTCTTCGGCCACGCAAAAAAAGCTGCCGTGCATGGTTCCAGTGGGGGTGCGCAAGCGCGTGCCGCTGGTGTATTCAAACGACTGCCCGGGCTGAAGCAAGGGCTGCTGTCCGACCACACCCAAGCCCTTAACCCGTTCAGTCACGCCGTTGGCGTCGTTCACGTTCCAGGTGCGTGCGATCAGCTGGGCCGCCACCCCGCCAGTGTTGGTCAGGGTGATGGTGTAGGCAAATACATACATATCGTCGGCAGGTGTGGACTGTTCCCGGAGGTATTGCGGCACCACCTCCACTAATATTTGATACTTGGGCATGGTGCAATGCTATCCTGAAACCGTGCCCGCTCGGGCGCGGTGTTGGCCGCGTCGGTGTGCCTTCCACGAATAAACCCACACATGACTTACCGAATCGCCCCCTCCATCCTCGCTGCCGACTTTGCCCGCTTGGGTGAAGAGGTCAAAAACGTCATTGCTGCTGGCTCTGACTGGATCCACTTTGACGTCATGGACAACCACTACGTGCCCAACCTCACGTTTGGCCCCATGATTTGCCAGGCGCTCAAGCCCCACGCCAAAACCGCTGCCGGTGTGGCCGTGCCGATTGACGTGCACCTCATGATCTCGCCGGTGGATGCCCTTGCGGCCCAGTTTGCGGATGCGGGCGCCGACCTGATCAGCTTTCACCCCGATGCCACCGGCCATGTGCACCGCAGCATCCAGGTCATCAAGGCCAAGGGCTGCAAGGTGGGGTTGGTGTTTAACCCCGCCGAGTCACTGGATGTGCTGGATTGGGTGATTGACGACATTGACCTGGTGCTCATCATGAGTGTCAACCCCGGCTTTGGTGGTCAGAGCTTTATTGACTCAGCCCTGCGCAAGATTGAGGCCGTGCGCAAACGCATCACGGCCAGCGGCAAAGACATTCGCCTGGAGGTCGACGGTGGGATCAAGGTTGATAACATCCGCCGCGCGGCCGATGCCGGTGCAGACACTTTTGTGGCCGGCAGTGCCATTTTTGGCAAGCCCGACTACAAGGCGGTGATCGACGCCATGCGAATAGCGCTGGGCTGAGGCCATCCACGGCACCGCTTGATACCCCACGTACAGCCCCCATGCCTATTGAACCTGCCGACGAAGCCCCTTCGGTCTACAACGTGCTGGGTGATGACGCGCCTGTTGACGCACACGCACCGCGTTTGGAAGGCCAGGCAGCACGCGCGGCCCGCAAAACGGTATTGCAACCGCTGACCTCGCGCGTCCAGGGCGCGCGCTCACCCCACAGGCGTGTTCGCTTGGCAATGTATGGCGTGCTACTGGTGATCGGGCTGCTGGCGTTGGCCCAGGCTTGGCGCGGAAACCGGGCCGAGGCGGTGCGGCGTATTGATGCAGAAATCATCCAGGCCGCCGCCGAACAAAGCACCCTGAGCCAGCGTATCGGCACCCAAGCACTCATGCTGGTTGCACGCGGGCTGGATGCACATGAGCCCCGCAGTGTCCTGGCCGACACAGTGGCCCAAGCACAAAGTCAGGCCCAGCGTTTGGAGGACCTTATCCGCGTACAAGCGGGTTTGCAAAACCAGGCGGCGCAGGCCTTGGCGCTGGTTGCGGACGCGCGCACCTCCAGCCGCGAGCGTTTGTGGAGCAGTGCGCAGTCGGTTTTGGCCCATGACGACACGTCCACTGCGCGGGACTTACAGGGCCGCGTGCGCGATTTGCTGGTAAGGCTAGACGCCACACTGGTGGTCAATCAAACTCTGGTGCACGAGGTGCAGCGTGCCGCACGGGAGCGTGGCGACGCGGCCGAGCGCAGCATCAAATTGCAAATGGGCGTCACACTGGCTTTGTTGCTGGGTTTGGCTGTAGCCGTGGTTGAACCCACCGCGCGGCGCGTGCGCCGCCAGCACCATGCGTTGACGCGCCAGGCCTTGCGCCTCAAACGCCTGGCCTTGGTGGCCGAGCGCAGTTCCAACGCGGTGTTACTGGCCGATGCCAGCTTGATGGTGGTGTGGGTCAACGAGGCGTTTATGCAGTTGATGGGTTACGGCTCCGAACAAGCGGTGGGCCAGCGCCTGGCGGCCCTGCTGCAATCGCGCAGCGTCGACGCCTTGGCCTTTGCGGAATTTGACAAAGCGGCGCTCAGCGGCGTCGGTTTGAAGCGCGAAATAAAAATTCTGACTGCCAGTGGCACGACCAGCTGGGCCTTGGTAGACATGCAGCCCATTTTGGACGACGTAGGCGCGCTGTCTGGGTGGGTGCTGATTGCAAGCGATTTGACCGAAGTGCGGGTGCAACAACAAATGTTGGCATTGGCAGTAGATGGCGCAGGCCTTGGGACTTGGCAATGGAACATTGAAACTGGTCGTATTCAGTGCAACACACGCATGCTGGAGATGATTGGCGTACAAGCGTTTGAAGTCGATTTGACGTCCGACTTCTGGGTCGATCGCATCCACCCAGACGACCGTGGGCCGTGGTTTGCGTCGTCACGTGCTCACTTGGGGAATCCGGCGCATGCGCATCGCATGTCGCTGCGCATGCGCCATAGCAACGGGCGCTGGGTGTGGTTGATGGTGGCGGGTAAGGTGGTCGACCGCTCAGAAGCGGGCCGTGCGGTCCACATGGCTGGCGTGGTGATGGATGTGCAGGCGCAAAAAGCTATGGAGCAGCAGTTGCGTAACGCCGCCCGCACCGATGGCCTGACCCAACTGCCCAACCGCACCGTCATGCTCGACGCCATTGGAGGTGCAGTTACCCGGCGGCGCGAGCAGCCGGGTTACCACTTCGCGGTGCTGTTCCTCGACTTTGATCGTTTTAAACAGGTCAACGACACGTTGGGCCACACTGCAGGCGACAACCTATTGCGCCAAATTGCGCAGCGATTGCAAGAGGGACTGCGACCCGGCGACAGCCTGATGCATGCCAGCGATTTTTCGCACATCGCGGCGCGTATCGGGGGTGACGAGTTCGTGGTGTTGCTGGACGATTTGCGCGGTGACCTGGATGCCGAGGTTGTCGCCGACCGGCTGATTGACCTGCTGGCTATTCCCTATTTGATCGACACGCACAAGGTGATCTCGACCGTCAGCATCGGCGTTGTCACCAGCAGCCACGCCACGGACGATGCCGAAGGTGTGATGCGCGACGCCGACATCGCGATGTACGAAGCCAAGCGTGGCGGGCGTGCCCGCTACGTGGTGTTTGACCCGTCCATGCGTCAGCAGGTTACCGCCTCGGCGGCGCTGGAGAACGATTTGCGCCAAGCGCTGGAGCGCAACGAGTTGTTTGTGGTCTACCAGCCTTTGGTGAGTTTGCACGACGGTGCATTCACCGGGACAGAAGCCTTGCTGCGCTGGCGCCACCCGGTGCGTGGGATGGTGTCACCGGTGGAATTTATTCCGGTGGCAGAGGACTGCGGCCTCATCGGTGCGCTAGGTCAGTTTGTTTTGCAAACTGCGTGCCGCGCATTTGCAGCGATGCAGTTTGCGGCGGTGGGTGACCATACACCCACGCTGGCGGTGAACCTGTCGCGCGCCCAGTTGCTGCAAGCAGCCATGGTCACCGATGTGCAAGATGCCTTGCGAGCCAACGGGCTTTCACCCACGCAATTGATATTGGAGGTGACCGAGAGCCTGGCCGCGCAGGACGCGGTGGTGTTGTCCACCTTGCACGGCATCCGCGCCTTGGGTGTGGACCTGTCGCTAGACGATTTTGGTACCGGGTATTCGTCGCTGTCGTGCTTGCATGAGCTGCCGGTCAATTTCGTCAAAGTGGACCGCTCTTTTGTCAGCCGCGCGCAGGACAGTGCCTACCACCGGGTGCTGATCGAGGCCACTATTCGCATGGCCCAAACCTTGGGCCTAGGTACGGTGGCTGAGGGTATTGAGACCCATGGCCAAGCCGAGCTCATGGCCTTGCTGGGTTGTGACAAAGGGCAGGGTTATTTGTACGGAAAACCCATGGAAGCTGCCGACCTGGTGGCCTGGGTGTCGGCTAGGAAGACGTTGGCGCAAGCGCCTGCAGAAAGCAAAACGTAAAGCAGCTGCCGCAGGCGGGCGTGGATTGAACCGCCAGACTACCGCCCAGCACGGTGCTGGCCAACCGGTGCGAAATCGACAACCCTAGCCCTGATCCACCCAGGCCCAAGCGCGTGGTGTAGAACGGGTCAAACGCATGGTGGAGCGTGTGTTCGGTCATGCCCACGCCATCGTCGTGCACCGTGAGCACAACCTGGGTGCCTTTGTCGGCAGATTTTAGCTGCGCGTGGATGGTGATGGTGCCCGATACGCGCCCGTCAAAGCCATGCACCGCCGCATTCTGAATCAGGTTGGTCAGTACCTGTCCAATGGGGCCGGGGAGCGTGTCGCAGGTGATGTCTGTGTCCACCTCTTGCACGATGGTAATGCGCGCGTGCGTCAGGGTGGGGCGGGTCGAGGTGACTATGTCGTGGACCAATTCTTTCAAAGCAAACTGCCTACGCCGCTCTGAGGTGCGGTCGACCGACATTTGTTTGAAGCTGCGAATTTGTGTGGCGGCGCGCTCAATGGAGCGCAGAATCAGGTCGGCCATTTCTTCGCTATCGGCCATGAATTCGGTCAGGTTAGAGCGTCTAAGTCGGTCGTTGACAACCAGATGGCGCAGGTCGGCGATCCGGCCCTGCAAAGTGCTTGCCACGGTCACCGCAGTGCCAATCGGGGTGTTGAGTTCGTGTGAAATGCCTGCGACCATGGCGCCCAGCGAGGCCAGGTTCTCAGACTGCACCAAGCCGGCCTGGGTGTCTTGGAGGCGCTGCATGGCCAACATCAGTTCAGCGGTGCGCTCAGATACACGGGCTTCCAAGGCTTCGTGGGCGGCCTGCTGAGTGGCCTGTGCGGCATAACGGTCGGTTTGGTCCAGAAGTGAAGTGACGACTCGCTGGGCACCGTGGAGGGCAACAGGCGCGATGTACACCAAAAATGGCTTTTGAATGCCCCCGGCGGTAGTGAGCGTGATCGGCCTGCCTGCAACCCGTCCAGTGTCGACCATTTCCTGGTCGACTGCTTTGCGTTCGGCCGGGTCGCTCCAGATGCCTATTTCGCGGGATGTTTTGCCCATGGCTTCTTGGGCGCTTACGCCGGTTAATGCGACCCAGGCGTCGTTGACGTCGAAGATGCGGCCGTGCCGATCATGGGTCGCTGAGGGTACCGGGTTGGCTTTGAAAAGCGCCGAAAACCGCGCTTCGGATTGGCACAGTTCTTCTACCTGGTTCAACAGGTCGTTGGCCAGGGACTGCGAGCGCTGCAACTGGGTACGAAAGCTGGCCATGGAGCTGCCGGAAACGATCAAAACCCCCACAAACGCGCACAGGTAAACCAGTGCGTAAGACAGCGCATTGCGAGGGTCATTCGGTGGCGGATAGCCCAAGGACTCTGCAATGACAAAGTAAAAAATGACCGCTAAGGACGTGATGCCCAGGGCGACCGCGCTGCGCAAACCCAACAGCCAAGCTGCCGTGACGCACAGAACGGGTAGAAATGCCAGGCCCGGCGTGCGGGCACCGACCGCAAAGAAGGTGATCGCCAAGATTGACAGGCCAATGCCCCAGATGAGCGCCAATATGGCGGCGCGCAGCCGCTCTAGGCTGAATAGGGCATAACTGACTGTGCACGATAGCGGTATGGCCAAGCCCAAGGCATCTTGGAGCCGCAGGGCGTTGAAGTCGACCACGTTGACCACCGTGACCAGCGACCCTATGACACCCAGGGCCGTGGTGCGACGCAGGATGGTGATGCCATTTCTGCCCAGCAACAATCCAGGATCCGGCGTGCCACCGCCAGGGCTTTTAGTGGGGAGCGTGGTGGAAACGCTTTTCATGGGTAAAAGGGTGACTTATTCCCGGCCGTGTATGGGTGTTTTGCATGCCATTGGCCTCAGTCGCAAAAAAACCTGCCAGCAGTGTGCAGGCAGGTTCGTGGTGAAGGGTGACAGAGGCTTATTTGACGTCCAGCATGGCGTCCTTTAGCTTCCAGTCACCGGGGCTATGGCCAAACCAGATAGACATAAAGCCTTTGAAGAAATTCTCATCGAACGGTGCGCCTGGTTGCACCTTGCCATTGACGGTAGTGACCATGCCGGTCCCAGGAATCCAGTCATTTGTGACGGTGCTACCTACTGGAAGCGATTTGTAATTCGAAAAAATTTCACCCATGCGGATCAAGCCAGGCACCATTTTTGACATTTGCTCCTTTTGGACGTTATCTTGCACGCCCCGGGTCAGCAGCTTGCCGAACGATGAAGCATCTATTTCACGCAAAAACGTCATTTTTAGGCGCTTGGGGCCGGGGGCTGCGACCAACTCTTCAAGCGTATGTACCTTTTTACTGGCATACAACTCACCGACATATATCTTGAAAAACTTAACGCGGATACCGGCGCCGTTGAGTGGCACATTGGTGCCGCCGACCATTTCATGGTCATCGACCTTGACGCCAGCCAGTTCAATGGTGGCGGCCATAGCTGCAGCACCCATACACAGGGCGACGGCGCCAACCAGTAGTTTTTTAATCAATCGCATGGAAATTTCCTAATAAAAAAGTGATTGGGGTTGGCGCCACGCATACATCCATCGGTGTCGTGGCGCGATGTTTAGGCTATTTGACGTCCAACATGGCGTTTTTGAGCTTCCAATCGCCGGGGTTGGGGCCCATCCAGATCGCCATCATGGCAGCATAAAACTGGGGTTCCTTAAAGACCACGGGCCAGAGTTTGCCTTTGATCGTAATGTTGAGACCCGATTCCGGAATCCAATCCAAAACGATTGTCTCGCCGGGTGCAAAGGACTTGATGGCACTGAATATGCTGCTCATACGGATAATCGACGGAACCAATTTGGACAGGTTGTCTTTTGGCACGTTGTCCTCAATGCCGCGCGTGAAAAGCTTGCCCAAGGGGGCGCTATCGACCTCACGTAGAAATGTCATGCGCAGGCGCTTGGGGCCGGGCGCGGCGAGTAATTCGTCCAAGGTGTGCACCTTGGTGCTTGTGTATAACTCGCCAACGTAGATTTTGAAGAAAAATTTCGAACGGATGCCTGCGCCATTGCGCTGCAAGTTGGTATTGGCGACCATGTTGTGGTCTTCGACTTTGACGCCTGCAAGATCTATTGTGGCAGCCATGGATGCGGCGCTGAGAACAAGGGCCAGACTGGCAATGAGAAGGGGTTTGAAAAAACGCATAGGTAAAACCATCTTTCGTGATTGTTCAAATTGTTGGAATGCTCCGGCCATTCTGCGCCGAGAGGTGTCAGTGAGGCGTAAGGGTTTTCACTAGCTGTGGCGTGATGGCTACCCCTGTTTTTGTGCCCGAAGCTGGGCGGTTTTGCTACACTGCGGGGATGTTCATTCACCGCACCTTTATTACGGGTTGTAGCGACCGGGGGGCTTGGCTCTGGCGTGCGCCAACCGTAAGCCACGGGCGCCGCGCGCACCATTCCGCCTGACCCCTCGCGGTGTGCTGCACACACGGGCCCCTGCATGCCCCACGTCTCCCCCGCGTTTATGGGGGCACCAAAAGACAATCCCGCTGCTAACGCGGTGCCGGCGCGAAGGCCCATGAACAGCCCCGCCCAGATCTAGAAAGGCATTCCACTGTGATGACCGAAACCGAATTTCAAGCCCTGCGCGCGCAGGGTTACAACCGCATCCCTATCGTCGCCCAGGCCTTCGCCGACTTGGAAACCCCTCTGTCGCTGTATCTGAAACTGGCGCACACACCGGGCGCGGATGTGGCCAACGACCCTGCCAACGGCCAATACAGTTTCTTACTCGAATCCGTGGTTGGGGGCGAGCGTTTTGGCCGCTACAGTTTTATTGGTTTGCCCGCTCGCACGTTGCTGCGCGCCAGCGGCTTTGGTGCGCAGGCGCTGACCGAGGTGGTCACCGACGGCGTGGTGGTGGAGGCATCCCGCACCAACCCGCTGGACTTTATTGCCGAGTACCAAAAGCGCTTCAAAGTGGCGCTTCGCCCGGGTTTGCCCCGGTTTTGCGGCGGCCTGGCGGGGTATTTTGGCTACGACGCCGTGCGCTACATCGAGAAAAAGCTGGAGGCCAGCTGCCCGCCCGATGAACTGGGTTGCCCCGATATCTTGCTGCTGCAGTGTGAAGAGTTGGCGGTGATCGACAACTTGTCGGGCAAGCTGCACCTCATTGTCTATGCCGACCCAGCCCAGCCAGACGCGTATACCAAGGCCACCACTCGCCTGCGTGAACTCAAAGACCGCTTGTCCCTGGCCGTCACCGCGCCAGCCATCAAACCCAGCGCCAGCCACCCGGCCCAGCGCGACTTTGCCAAGGCCGACTACATTGCCGCAGTGGTGCGTGCCAAAGAGCTGATCGCCGGGGGCGACTTTATGCAGGTGCAGGTGGGTCAGCGCATCAAAAAGCGCTACACCGCCGCCCCGCTGTCCCTGTACCGCGCGCTGCGGGCGCTGAACCCCAGCCCCTATATGTATTACTACCACTTTGGGGATTTTCACGTGGTGGGTGCATCACCGGAGATTTTGGTACGCCAAGAACAGGTGAGCATTGAGGGCGCTCCAGCGACCAAGGTCACCATCCGCCCGCTAGCTGGAACCCGCCCGCGTGGCGCCACGCCCGAGCTGGACAAGGCCGCCGAAGTGGAGCTGATCAACGACCCCAAAGAGCGCGCCGAACACGTCATGCTGATTGACCTGGCCCGCAACGACATTGGCCGCATTGCCAAAACGGGCAGCGTGAAGCTGTCGGACGCATTTTGTGTCGAGCGTTACAGCCACGTCATGCACATCGTTAGCAACGTCGAAGGCACGCTGTTAGACGGCATGACCAGCATGGACGTACTCAAAGCCACCTTTCCGGCGGGCACGCTCACCGGCGCGCCCAAGGTGCACGCCATGGAGCTGATTGACCAGTTGGAGCCGATCAAGCGCGGTATTTACGGCGGCGCCTGCGGCTACCTGAGCTACGCAGGTGACATGGACGTGGCCATTGCCATTCGCACCGGCATTATCAAAAACCAGACGCTCTATGTGCAAGCCGCCGCGGGTGTGGTGGCCGACAGCGTGCCTGAGCTGGAATGGGCCGAGACCGAGGCCAAGGCACGCGCCCTGTTGCGCGCCGCCGAATTGGTAGAGGAGGGCTTGGAATGAGCACGCAACCCACTGCAGCGGCGCAGCAGCCTATGCCCGCCCAGCCCACACCCACAGCGCACACACTGGTGGACTGCCACACCATGGCCGATGTGCGGCGGGGCGTGGACGCATTAGATGACATTTTGGTACCGCTGCTGGTGCAGCGCGCCAGCTACATGACCCAGGCCGCCCGCATCAAGCAGCATGCAACCCAAGTGCGTGACGAAGACCGCATTCAGACCATTGTGGACCGGGTTCGCGCGCACACGGCAGCCGAGGGCGGCCCGCCAGACGTGCTAGAGGCCATCTACCGAAGCCTGATGGAAGTTTGCATCGACTATGAACACCGCGAGTTTGCGCGCCTGCGCGGTGAGGCACACACCGCGACAAATGGGGGGGCGCTATGAAACTCTTGATGATCGACAACTACGACAGCTTCACCTACAACATCGTCCAGTACTTTGGTGAACTGGGCGCCGAGGTGGAAGTGTTTCGCAACGACGAAATCACGGTAGAAGGTATTGCCGCGCGCAAGCCGGACCGCCTGGTGGTGTCGCCCGGCCCCTGCTCACCGGCCGAGGCGGGCATTTCGGTCGCTGCCATCCAGTATTTCATGGGCAAGTTGCCGATTCTGGGGGTGTGCCTGGGCCACCAAAGCATTGGCGCGGCGCTGGGTGGCAAGATCATTCGGGCGCAGGCCCTGATGCACGGTAAGACCAGTGTCATCACTACCACGCAAGAGGGCGTGTTTGCGGGCTTGCCCAAGCAGTTCACGGTGAACCGCTACCACTCGCTGGCGATTGAGCGGGCCAGTTGCCCCAAGGAGTTGAAGGTGACCGCCTGGACCGATGACGGTGAGATCATGGGGGTGCGGCACACGGGGCTGGCGGATGCGGTGCGGATGGAGGGGGTGCAGTTTCACCCTGAGTCGATCCTTACCGAGCATGGGCATGCGATGTTGCAGAATTTTTTGCGTTGAGTTCTTGCTGTTGAATTTTTTTTGTCGTTGAGTTTTTTTGTTCTCTCTCACTATCCCCCAACCCCTCCCGCCCCGCAGGGCGGAAGGGGTTGGGGGAGAGCGGGGACAGTGGGAGAAAAAAGAAGAAAAAACCGCCCCAAAAATGCTACAAAAACAATAGCTACTTACGCACATTCCAAGAGGGCTAGGGGCCAATTTTACTAATAAAACTGTTGATCTAAGAAGCGACACCATCACCCAACCTACGCAGGCCATGCGCGCCGCCATGCTGGCCGCCGCCGCCAGCTATGCGCTCACCGACCATGCGCGCCTACCTGAGCACCCGTGTCTGAGCCGACAATAATGGCACCTTGCATAAACCCAATTGCCGTGCGCGGACTGTCGCAAGGTTGCCAGAGTGGGCGTGCATTGCTATTAATTAAGGAGCTTCTCGCGCAGGGTGCGCGAGGGCTAGCGGTCTAAAAGGCTTTATAAATCGACCACGCAAGGAATCCAATCATGCCCATTACCCCCCAAGAGGCGTTGCAACGCACGATAGAGCACCGCGAGATTTTTCACGACGAGATGCTGCACCTGATGCGCCAAATCATGTCCGGCGAGATGTCGCCCGTCATGATGGCTGCGCTCATCACCGGCCTGCGCGTGAAGAAGGAAACCATCGGCGAGATCACTGCTGCGGCGCAGGTGATGCGCGAGTTCTCCACCAAGGTGGAGGTGTTGGATAAAACCCATTTGGTAGACATTGTGGGAACCGGCGGCGACGGCTCGCACACCTTCAATATTTCGACCTGCTCCATGTTTGTGGCCGCTGCGGCGGGTGCCAAAGTCAGCAAGCACGGGGGGCGAAGCGTTAGCAGCAAGAGCGGCAGCGCCGATGTGTTGGAGGCCTTGGGGCTGAACATCAACCTGACGCCCGCAGCAATCGCCCAGTGCATTGCCGACGTGGGCGTGGGCTTTATGTTTGCACCCAACCACCACCCGGCTATGAAGGCGGTGGCACCCGTGCGCCGCGAACTGGGCATCAAAACCATTTTCAACATCCTGGGGCCGCTGACCAATCCGGCCAGTGCCCCCAACATTCTGATGGGCGTGTTCCATGCCGATTTGGTGGGCATTCAGGTGCGCGCGTTACAGCGCCTGGGCGCAGAGCATGCGATCGTGGTCTATGGCCGCGATGGCATGGACGAGGTGAGTTTGGGCGCAGCCACACTGGTGGGTGAGCTCAAAGGCGGTCAGATCACCGAATACGAAATGCACCCCGAAGATTTCGGTATGTCCATGGCCAGCAACCGCGCCCTCAAGGTTGAAACCGCAGAGGACTCCAAGGCTATGCTGATGGGTGTTTTGGACAACCAGAGCGGCCCCGCCAAAGACATTGTGGTGCTCAACGCCGGTGTGGCGCTGTATGCCGCTAACGTGGTCAATAGCATGGCAGCCGGTATAGAACGTGCGCGATCAGCTATCGAATCAGGGGCGGCCAAGGCCAAGCTCCAGGCGCTCATCGCCCTCTCCAGTCAACTCGCTACAAAGGACGCCGTATGAGCGATATTTTGGACAAAATCGTCGCGGTCAAACACCAAGAGGTGGCCGCGGCCCGCAAGCGCAAATCGCTTGAAATTGTGCGCGCCGACGCCGAGAGCCGAGTGCTGACGCGGGACTTTGTCGGTGCCCTGCGCGCCAAGATTGCTGCCGGCAAGCCCGCCGTGATCGCCGAAATCAAAAAGGCCAGCCCCAGCAAGGGCGTGCTGCGCCAAGACTTCATTCCTGCCGACATCGCGCAGAGTTATGCCGAGCACGGGGCAGCCTGCCTGTCGGTACTGACCGACGTGCAGTTCTTCCAGGGTGAGGTGGACTACTTGAAGCAGGCCCGCGCCAGCTGCCAGCTGCCGGTTTTGCGCAAAGACTTTATGGTGGACCCGTACCAAATTTACGAATCGCGCGCCATGGGAGCCGACTGCATTCTGCTGATCGCCGCCTGTCTGGACGACGCCCAAATGAGAGACCTAGAAGCCATTGCCTTGGGGTTGGACATGGCGGTACTGGTGGAGGTGCACGACGGCGCCGAGTTGGACCGCGCACTCAAGCTCAAGACACCGCTGGTCGGCATCAACAACCGCAATTTGCAAACCTTTGCGGTGTCGCTGGACATCACCCTGGGCTTGAAGGCGCAGGTTCCGACCGATCGCCTGCTGATCACTGAGAGTGGTATCCAGACCCGCGACGATGTGCTGCGCATGGGAGCGGCAGGCGTCAATGCGTTTTTGATCGGTGAAGCCTTTATGCGTGCGCCGGAGCCGGGCGAGGCCTTGGCAGCCTTGTTCGGCTGAGCATTGCGCAGTGGTGTTGCCCAGTCTTGCGCACGGCGGCGTGATGCAACCTGATTTGTTTTGCGCGCCGTCGGCTGGTGCCGTTGCGTCAGACCGGCTGCTAGCTTGGCAGCCAAACGCGTGGCCCGTCGCCCCCGACTGGCGCAGCACCGTAGCCCCGTTTTGGGAAAGCCCCGCCGGGCATGGGATAGGCCAGTTCATCACCCATCGCTTGGCGCAAGGGGCATGTATTTACCCGCCCGCACCGCTGCGCGCCCTGGAGTTGACGTCGTTGGCTGCGGTCAAAGTGGTGATCGTGGGGCAAGACCCCTACCATGGCCCAGGGCAGGCCGAAGGCTTGGCGTTTTCCGTGGCGCCTGGCTCCACGCCGCCGCCCTCGCTGCGCAACATTTTTAAAGAGCTGGCGCGCGAGGTGTCGCAAGGCGAGCTCCTGTCGCCTGCACTTGCGCCCGCTGCGGGTGGCTCCTTGGTGGGTTGGGCGCAGCAGGGCGTATTGCTGCTCAATACCTGCTTAACGGTCGAACAGGGCTTGCCCGCTAGCCACGCCAAGCAGGGTTGGGAAGGGTTAACCGACGCCGTGCTAGGGGCTGTATTGGCCAGTGGGCGGCCGGTGGTTTTGATGCTGTGGGGCGCCCACGCCCAACAAAAGGTGCCGCCAATGCAGACAATGGCAGGCCGCCGCCTGGTCTTGCGTGCCAACCATCCCTCGCCGCTGTCGGCCTTGCGCCCGCCAGCGCCCTTCATCGGATGCGGACACTTCGCTACTGCCAATCAATGGCTGCAGCGCGCCGGGTTGGCGCCCGTGGCCTGGTAAATGTTTTTCGACCAATTCGCTAAAGCGGCTAAATAGTGGCATAATTCGGGGTTCACCTTAGGAGAGGTGGCCGAGTGGTTAATGGCAGCAGACTGTAAATCTGCCCTCTTACGAGTACGCTGGTTCGAATCCAGCCCTCTCCACCAGTGACAAGCTGTTTGTTTTGCGGGCCAATGCGGGGTTCGTATAGTGGTAATACCTTAGCCTTCCAAGCTAAAGCGAGGAGTTCGATTCTCCTACCCCGCTCCACAGATGGCTTGTTGTGTCTGGTTGTTTTTGGTTTGAATGCCCTTTTGGCTCAGTGGTAGAGCACTCCCTTGGTAAGGGAGAGGTCGCGGGTCCGATTCCCGCAAAGGGCACCAGTTTTTCAATGCCTGCTTGCGTGTGCTTGTGGTGCTTGGGTGTCGTTTTTATTGGTTTGACCTCATTGTTTTCGGAGTCTGAAAAATGGGAAAAGAAAAATTCACGCGTACGAAGCCCCACGTCAATGTGGGCACCATCGGTCACGTTGACCACGGTAAAACCACGCTGACAGCGGCCAT
>JBBRSA010000015.1:0-77195 GCA_038245855.1 Burkholderiales bacterium | reverse complement strand
GAGGGCCAGCAGTTCTCATCGGGCTTCGTCGACGTCAACCCGAACTCAAAAATACCGGCACTCCTGGATACCGAGACGGGTAGCCGTGTTTTCGAGAGCGGTGCCATTCTTCTCTACCTGGCCGAGAAGTTTGGACACTTCTTGCCCAAAGACGCAGCAGCGCGCACCGAGGTCATGAACTGGCTCTTCTGGCTGCAGGGTGCGGCGCCCTACCTGGGCGGTGGGTTTGGGCACTTTTATGCTTACGCACCCGAGAAATTTGAATACCCCATCAACCGTTTCACCATGGAGGTGAAGCGCCAGATGGACGTACTGGATCGGGAGTTGGCTGAGCACCGATTTTTGGGCGGCGACGCGTACAGCATTGCCGACATTGCAACCTGGCCCTGGTACGGCAACCTGGTGCTGGGCGAAGCCTATGGCGCGGGCGAGTTTTTGCAGGTCGAAAGCTACAAAAACCTTCGCCGCTGGGCCCAAGAGATTCTGGCGCGCCCGGCGGTCCAGCGCGGACGCATGGTCAACCGCACTTGGGGTGAACCGTCTGGGCAGTTGCATGAACGCCATGATGCCTCGGATTTCGATCTAAAAACTCAGGACAAACTGGCGCACAGACCGGCATAGCGCCTGCAGAAACAGTGGAGGCATGCCCACGCAGATCGGCTGCGATATATAGTACGAACGCTACAGTTTTTCCTATGTATTTCAACAAGGACTTCCAAATGAGACAAACCATTTTCACGGCTTCTTTGCTTTCGCTTGCCTTGGCTGCCACCGTCAGCACCAGTGCCAATGCTGCGGACATCCGAATCGGTGTCGCCGAAGCCCTGTCGGGCGGCGCCGCGCAGTACGGTGTTGCCATCCGCAACGGCTTTCAGCTCGCTGCCGATGAGATCAATGCCGCAGGCGGCATCAACGGCAACAAGTTGGAGCTGGTCGTCGAAGACGAGCAAGGTAAAAAAGAAGAAGCCATCAACGTCTTCAAGAAGCTAATTTTTCAAGACAAGGTGCTGATGATCTTTGGCCCCACACTGTCCAACTCAGCCCAGGCCGCAGACCCGATTGCCCAAGCCGCCAAGACGGTAGTTTTTGGTACATCCAACACGGCTGATGGCATCACCTCCATTGGCGACTACGTGTTCCGCAATTCGGTGACAGAAGCCGACGTGCTGCCCGAGACTATCAAAATGGCGGTCAAAAAATCCGGCATCAAGAAGGTGGCCGTGCTGTATGGCAATGACGACGTGTTCACCAAGAGCGGCTACGACAACTTCAAGAAGGCGCTCGCAGACCTGAAGATTCCCGTCACCACAACCGAGACCTTTGCCAAGGGCGATGTGGACTTCAAGGCCCAGCTAACCAAGATCAAGGCCAGCAACCCCGACGCCATCGTGTTGTCCGCCCTGCTGGCCGAAGGCGCACCCATCATGGTGCAAGCCCGTCAAATGGGTCTGAACGTGCCCATCATTGGCGGCAACGGCATGAACTCGGTCAAGGTATTTGAACTGGCCAAGGGCAAGTCTGACGGACTGTACGTGGGCAGCCCGTGGTCCATCGAGAACCAGGCCGATGCGAACCGCAAGTTTGTAGTCGCCTACACCGCACGCTTCAAGATGGCGCCCGACCAGTTCGCAGCCCAGTCGTATGACGCGATGCACATCGCCACCCAAGCCATGCGCAAGATCAAGCTCAGCGGCAATCTGGCAGCGGATCGCACCGCACTGCGCGAAGCGCTGCCGGCCGTGAAGCACGTGGGAGCCACAGGCGCCTTTAACTTCCGCCGTGCGACGGACAAAGCGGGAAAGCCCGCCGGTTATGACGCTCAGCAAACGGCCATTGTCAGCGTGACACGCGGCGACAAGTTCTCGATCGAGAAGTAAGACTGAAACGCGCATAAAGAAAAAATGCTTGAACAGCAGCTCGTCAACGCCTTGTCGCTCGGGTGCGTGTACGCCCTGTTTGCACTCGGCTTCACGCTCATATTCGGGGTCTTGGGCGTGATCAATTTGTCCCACGGCGCGATTTTCATGGTCGGTGCCTATGCGGCAGAGCAGGCTGTGGCCCGCTTTGCCTTGCCGTTATGGGGCGCGCTGCTGTTTGCCTTTGTGTTTTGCGGCCTGCTCGGTTTGGCCGTTGATGTGCTGGTGCTGCGGCCCCTGCGTGCGCGCAACGCACCCCACCTGATTCCCATGATTGCCACGATTGGTGTGGCCATCATTCTTAACAACGGTGTTCAGGGCATCTTTGGTGCCCAAAGCCTGCGTTTTCCGCCTGGCCTCGTGCCAGAAGAAGTATTGACACTGGGCGGCCTGCAGGTGACGGCGCTGGAGCTAGGCATTATTTTCTTCTCTTTCGCGCTGATGGCGGCGCTGCTGCTGGTCTTGAAAAAAACCCAGTTTGGCCGGGCCCTGCGCGCGATTGCTGAATCGCCCAAGGCGGCCTACTTGGTGGGCATCAACGTCGAAGGCCTGTTCTTTCTCACGTCTTTTGTGGCGGCCGGGCTGGGTGGTGTGGCCGGTGTGCTCATCGGCCTGTACTCCAACGCGCTGTTTCCGCTCATGGGCCAGCCCATGTTGCACAAAGGCATTGCGGTCATCATTTTGGGTGGCATGGGCGATATTCGTGGCGCGCTGATCGGCGGCCTGTTCCTGGGCTTTGCCGAGGTGCTGTCCGTGGCCTACATTGGCTCTAGCATGCGTGACGCAGTGGCCTTCGGCCTGCTCTTTCTCATTTTGCTGGTGCGGCCCACGGGTCTGTTTGGCCGGCTGCAGGAGCGCAAGGTTTGAGCATGGAATGGTTTGACAACTTCTGGGCGGTTTACAGCAACCTGGTGCTCACCCTGGGCACCAATTCACTGCTGGCACTTTCCATCTACCTCACCCTTTCGTGCGGCATGCTGGCCATCGCCAATGCCGCATTCATGGGCATTGGTGCCTACACCTCAGCCATCCTGACCATGAACTACGGTCTGCCGTTTCCCGTCGCTTTGCTGGGCGGGATGGCGATGCCGTGTGTCACAGCGTTTTTCATCGGCAAGCCGACGCTGCGGCTATCCGGCGTGTACCTGGCTATGGCCACGTTGGCTTTTGGTGAAGTGGTGCGCATTGCGGTGCTCAACGCCGAATCCCTCACCGGTGGTGCGCTCGGCATGAACGGTATTCCGCAATCGACCCAGTGGTGGCATGTGGCGCTGGCCCTGGTACTCACGCTGGCTGTGCTGTGGCGCCTGCGCCGATCCAAGGTGGGCCGCGCGTTCGAGTCGATCAAAGAAGACGAAACCGCCGCCGGCCTGATGGGCATCGATGTCGGTGCCTACAAGATGCTGGCCTTTGTGCTGGGGGCGGCCATTGCCGGACTGGCCGGTGCGCTCAACGCCCACCTGACCTTTTTTATCAGCCCCGGCGAATACGGTTTTGACCGTGCGGTGGAGATTCTCACCATGACGATTTTGGGTGGCATCAACGGCCTGACCGGGCCCGTAGCTGGCGCCGTCATACTCACCCTGTTGCCCGAAGCCCTGCGCGCACTCCAGGATTTCCGATTGGTCGTCAACGGTTTCATTCTGGTGCTGATCGTGCTGTTCCTCCCCAAAGGCATCTGGGACCCTGCGCGCTTCAAACAGTGGTTCAGCCGCAAAGGGAGCCGCGCATGAGCACGTCAACGTCCCTGCGACTGCAAGCCGTATCGCGCCACTTTGGTGGGCTCAAGGTGTTGCAGGATGTGAACCTCGACATCCCGCAGCAAGGTATTTTTGGACTGATTGGCCCCAACGGTGCCGGCAAGACCACCGTTTTCAACCTGATCACCGGTCTACTGCCGCCCACCAGTGGCCGCATTGAATTCCAGGGCCAAGACTTGGCTGGGCGCAAGCCGCATGAGATCACCCGACTGGGCATTGCCCGCACGTTTCAGAACATTCGCATCTTTAAAGAGATGTCGTTGCTGGAAAACGTGATGGTGGGTCTGCATGCACAGCTGCAGTACGGCGCCTTCGGTCTGTTGATTAGCACCGGCCTGTTTCGCAGTGAAGAGCGCCGCGCCCGTGACCGTGCGCGCGAGCTACTGTCTTGGGTCCGCCTGGGCCACAAGGCCACCGACCTGGCCGACAATTTGTCGTACGGCGAACAACGCAAGCTGGAGCTGGCGCGTGCGCTGGCAACCAACCCCAAACTGCTGTTGCTCGACGAGCCAGTCGCCGGAATGAACAGCAGCGAAAAAGTGGAGCTGATGGCGGAGATCCGCAACATCAGCGACCGCGGTTACGCCATTTTCATGATTGAGCACGACATGCGTTTTGTCATGGGCTTGTGCAGCGACATTGCGGTTCTGAATTTCGGCCGCATCATTGCGCGCGGTAGTCCCGATGTCATCCGCAATGACCCGCAGGTGATCGAGGCCTACCTGGGTCGCGAAGATGACGAAGTCACTCTAGACGACCGGGGTGCAGCGACATGAGCGCGGCGCTGTTACAGGTCAGCGGTCTGAAGGTCCACTACGGCCATATTGAAGCCGTCAAGGGCATTGATTTCGCGCTGCATGAAGGACAGATCACCACCCTGGTGGGCGCCAATGGCGCTGGCAAGTCAACCACCCTGCTGGCCCTCTCCGGGCTGGTGAAAAAGGCCGCCGGTCGGGTGGTGCTCGACCGCAAAGACCTCACCACCATGCCACCACACAAAATTGTGTCCAGCGGCATGGTGCAAGTGGCGGAAGGTCGCGCTACTCTGACGACGCTCACGGTGCAAGAAAACCTGGAACTGGGTGCCTACAGCCGCCGGGACAAGGGCAACCGCGCCGCCGATCTGGATTATGTGTATGGGCTTTTCCCTGTGCTCAAAGACCGCGCCAGCGGCTTGGCGGGCAATCTGTCAGGCGGTGAGCAGCAGATGCTGGCCATTGGCCGTGCGCTCATGGCCAAGCCGCGTGTGCTGCTGCTGGACGAGCCCTCTATGGGGTTGGCACCGATCATCGTGCAGGACATTTTTCGCACCCTGCGCGACATCAATCAGGCCGGTTTGACGATCTTTCTGGTCGAACAAAACGTGCGCCAGGCGCTTAAGATTTCTGACCATGCTTACGTGATCGAAACCGGCTCCATCATTTTGGAAGGCACGGGTCGCGAGTTGTTAGGCAATCCGCGCGTACAAGAGGCCTACCTCGGCAGTTGATCTGCGACGGCACATGATGGCGAAGGCAGCGGCGCTTAGAGCCGCCGGATGGGTTTCTTGCGCCACACCAGTCGGTAGTAGGTTGTTTGCATACCCAGCATCGCCAAAAATGCCACGGGGTACGCTGCCCAAATACCGCCGAGCCCATAGTGCGTGCTCAGTACCCAAGCCACCGGCACCTCCACCCCGGCAATGGCCAACATGCTCAACACGGTAGGTACCAGTACCGTACCGCTGGCGCGCATCAGGCCCGACAGCACCATCGACATGCCCATGACCACACTGCTCCACAGCATGATGTGCAAGAGCGATTGCGCCATGTCGACCACCTTCGCATCGGTGATAAAAAGTCCCACGATGCTGCGAGAAAACAGATAACCCAGCAGCACCAGAGAGCCGGTCAGCAGCAAGTTCAGCACAATGCCAGTACGGGCAATATGACCCAGCGTATGGCCCCGCCCAGCGCCAATGGCCTGTGCCCCCAAGATGGACGCAGTGATGGCAATGGAGATAGCCGGAAACTGCACGTACGACACGATCTGATTCACCGCACCGTAGGCCGCGGTGGCCTGCGAGCCATAGCGATTCACCAGAAACAGCACCGCGATTTCTGCCACCGAGACGGTGATCATGGACACTGCCGTGGGTAGGCCGATGCGCAACACTTTTAGCAAAAGAGCGCGGTTGATCGTGAGGTAACGCATGAAGTGCGCGTCGGGTGCCAGCACGTGGTTCTTGCGGCGCAGGTGCCATGCCGTCCAACCCAGCGCCACCAAGTACGACACCACGGCGGCATAGGCGCCGCTGGCTACACCCATTTGTGGCAAACCCAACCAACCGCGGATCAACGCCGGTGTGACCAACAAGCCAACGGAAGTGGAGATCATCAACGTGAGCAGTGGTGTTTTGGTGTCGCCCACACCCCGCAGCATGGAGGTGGTCAGCAGAAACAAAAACACACCCGGCGCCGCCAGCAGCATGATGCGGGCATAGGCGGTGGCCCCTGGCAGGATGTCAACCGGAGTGCCCAACGCACGCAGCATGATCTCGGTGTAAGTGCCACCAAACACCGCCACCAGCAGACCGGCGCACAAGCCCACCGTCAGCGTGGTGCCAGCAATAGCACGCACCCGGTCGACCTCGCGCGCGCCCCAGGCCTGGCCAATCAGCACTGCAGCACCCGAGCCCAGCCCGATCATGAAGGCGATCAGCAAAAACAGCACCGGGAAAAATGCCGATACCGAAGCCATGGCCTGCACGCCCAGCATCTGGCCCAGATAGATGTTGTTCACCGTGCCCGACAACGCCTGCAAGATGTTGCTCAGAATCATGGGCACCAAAAACGCCAAATAGCTGCGCCACAGCGGCGGCGTAAATGAAGGAGGCGGCGTGTGGGGCTGTGTCATGGCGTGACGAAGGCACTATTTCGTTCTTAGAATTTTGAAAAATTCGGCTTGCGCTTCTCCAGAAAGGCCGTGAAGGCCTCTTTGGCGGCCGGTTCGCGCAGCATGCGACCAAAGCTCAGGCCTTCTTCATCCATGTGCGCCAGCACCCGGGCCATCTGCCCTTTTTTCATCAGCCGCTTGGTCTCCACTAGAGAAGACAGGGGCTTGAGCGCCAGCTTGCGCGCCTGGGTTTGGGTGAAGGCGTTGGCCTCCAGCGGCGGCACAATACGGTTGACCAGCCCCACTTCCTGCGCGGCCTCGGCCATGAACGGCTCACCCAAAAGCAGCGCCTCAGCGGCGCGGTGGTAACCCATCATCTGCGGCTCCAGCAAGCTAGAGGCCGCCTCCGGACACAGCCCCAGGTTCACGAAGGGCATAGAAAACGCGGCGTTGTCGCCGGCATACACCAGATCGCAATGGAATAGCATGGTGGTGCCCACGCCCACGGCCGGGCCGCACACCGCCGCCAGCAAGGGTTTGGGGAAGGTGGCAATGGCACGCAAAAAACGTGACACCGGTGCGTCGGGGGTGGCGGGCGTGCCGTTCAAAAAATCACTCACGTCATTGCCGGCGCTGAAGACGGTGACGTCGCCCTGGATGACCACCACGCGCACAGCATCATCGTCCTGCGCCTGCTGCAGGGTGTCGGCCATGGCGCCATACATGGCAGCTGTCAGCGAATTTTTCTTGTCCAAACGGTTGATGGTGAGAGTCGTCACCCCGCCGGCGGTATGGATCAAAACATCTTGCATGGTCTTCCTCTTTCTTGGCGTGCAAGCCCTGATTGCATCACTCTTTGTAATACACGATCTGGTGCGTAGTCGCCAGCAGGACACCGGCCTCATTCCAGAGTTGAGCACTGTGGTCGAAATAGCCGTTGCGAAACACCTGCGCCCGGGCCTGGGCCAACAAATAGCCACAGCCGGTGGCCGCAAGCTGCTCGGAGTCGGCGTGGAAGTACACCGTCATGGTGACGGTTCCCACCGACACCATCTTGGCCCGCCGGATGAACACGCGGGGGAAGAAAATGTCGGCAAAAGCGCTGAGCGCAGCAAAGTCCAGCGGACGCGGCGGATTGTCACGCACCCACAGCTGCGACAGGCTGCTGCTGCCACCGCCATCCCACACCGATGGCATATAACCGGCAATAGGCCGCAGTTCGTAGCGTTTTATAAACGCCATGGGTGCCTGCATGGCCGGGGGCGGCACTTGGCTGGGTGCGGACACCACAGGCATGGGCTCGTCATCCAGGCCCCAGGTATCACGGCGTGTGGCCGTAAACACGGTGGCGGTGAGCACGGTCTGCCCAGCCTGAAAAAACTCCACCACCCAGTGCTGGGTTGATCGGTTGGTGCGCGCGGGGCGGGCCTGCACATCAAACGGGCCATCGGCCAGTGCGGCAACGAAATTAACCGTTAGCGATACCGGCTCTCCCAGAAGCTGGGGATGCTGGAGCACCGCGTTGAGCGCCTGCGCTGCGGTAATGCCGCCAAACGGGCCCACCATGTTGGCATACGCTGGACTGGTGTGGCCTGAAAAATGGTCATTGGACTGTGCTGTCAGCGCGATGGCTTGGTCAAAAAGATGCGGTGTCATGAAGGCTCCTTGAATGTCAAGCCTAACAGCCATTACAGCAACTGCGGGCACGCACCCATGGTTTGGCACGGTAGGCCTTTACAAGGCATTTTTGTAGGTAAACGACCTTCCGAGAATGGTCACCGTTGTTCGTTGTCAACGAACTTAATTTGGTTGCATCAGGCTGGTGGTGCCACGCTGTGCACCTGCACGCGGTTGCGGCCCGCTTTCTTCGCGACGTAGAGCGCGGCGTCAGCGCGTGCAACCAAGTCCTTGCCCGAATCTCCCGCCACGTAGCACGACACGCCCATGCTTGCACTGACGTGCTGGCCGTGTGCAAATAGGTGGGCGTCTATGGTGGCGCGCACGTTCTCTGCCAACAACAAAGTTCCCTCCAACGTGGTGTACGGGCAGATCACCATAAACTCCTCACCGCCCCAGCGCCCGACGACGTCGATTTCGCGGGTTCGCTGGCGCAATAGTTCAGCCAAGGTAACCAGTACCTGATCGCCAACCTGGTGGCCAAACGTGTCGTTGATTTGCTTGAAGTGGTCTATGTCCAGCATGATTAGGCTCAAAGCCTGACCCGTGCGCTGCACGCGCTGGATTTCGACGTCCAGGGTCTGGTCGACCTTGAGCCGGTTGTAAAGCCCGGTTAGCGGGTCGGTGACCGACAGGCGCGCCAGTTCCCGGTTCAATCGGCTAAGCTTACGGTTCCAGTAGAAAGCCACCAGCAAAAGCCCGGAGGCGGCAGCCACCACTTTCCACAGCAACTGGTAGTCAATTCCCTGCTGCACGCTGACTGCTACATGGCGGTTGGATATCGCTTCACGCTCTTGCGGCGTAATGGTGCGCACACCCTTATCAAGAATGGACAGCAACAGCGTTTCGTTCTTCAACACGCCAATGCGCAGCTGGTTAGTGAACTGTGGCACCTGCCCCGCTATCTTGAGGTTGAACAATCCTTCTTTCTTGATCGCATAAGCGGCGACGATCAGCGAGCGAACGGTCAGATCTGCTTTACGATCCGACACCAACGCTACCGACTCATCCTCGCTCCCCGTCAACACCACGCGCAGATTGGGGAATTCTTTGCGGATGCGTTCTTCCACCATGGTGCCGCGCGGCAGTGCCACCGATTCATTAGACAAGCCTTGCATGTCGGCCACAAAAGGATGTTCCTCCCGTGTCACGAGGATGTTGGGATCGTAGAAGATCGGCTCGGTGAAACGCAGCCACTCTTCGCGCTTGGGGGTCCGGTTCAGAAAGCTCATGATCTGACAATGACCTGCCTTGGACGCTGCCAGACTTTCATCCCAGTTTTTTACCGGATAAAGCGTGATCCGCAGCCCTACGCGCTGGGCTACCAACTGCACCAGATCGGCGGCAATACCCTCGTGCCGCCCGTCAGGCGTGATGCGCTCAAACGGCACCCAATCCGGATCAACACACATTTTGATACCCGCTGATTGGTGGATATACGTCGCTTCAGCGGGCGTAAAGACAATGGCCGGCGTTTGTGCTGATGCGCCCGATACGGCGGCAAGCAGCATGAAAAATAGCACTGCAAAAAGAGGTGACACCAGCGCCTTTTTCATTCGGCAGGGATGAATATCCGTCTGGTCACAAAAATTTTGGTCAGCCATGGGCGGATTATGCGTGGTTACAGGTAGCGAGCGCATACAGCTGGCGACCAGCTTGCACCGGTTAAAAAGGTACCCTAGGTCGTTTTGCCGGTGCCGCAGTGGTTCAACGTGACCTGGGACTTGATGCCGACTGTGGCGAACTTGGTTGCCAACAGGGCGTTACGCGCGCTGGGCTGTTGAGCTAGATGTTGTCACTCAGGCTGGTGAGGCGATAGTTAAACGCCGAAGCCGCCACGGTGACCCATTGTCCGCTGGTGTAATTCACTTCGACGACCGAGACGCCGTGAATTGCCGTCTCCTCATCCACCTCAGACGCCGGGCGTGGCAAGGCGCCGGTGCCACCGTAGGGGTGCAATATTGCAGCACCGTGGCAAAACTAGGTTGTCACTTGTATTGGAGTTTTCGTGACATTGGGCAGGCAAGCTGCGGGTGACACGGCTGCTTGTTCAGTGGGTGGGCACGTGCCACCAGTATCAAAAGACATATGTGCCGATTTGGACGGACTGCGCCCCATTGCACCGAAAACCCCGGTAGCCCCAGAAATACCAGTTAACCAACGCAGGCCTGGTCGCGCCCCTGCGCCTTGGCGCGGTACAGGGCGACGTCAGCACGGGCCAGCATGGCGTCCAGCGCGTCGTGCGGCCCTTGCCAGTAGGTGATGCCTATGCTGGCCGTGCAGTCCAGCGCATGGCCGGTAGACAATGCAGCGCGCATGCGCTCAGCCACCGGCAGGGCCGTGTCGGTGGTGGTGTTGGGCAGCAGCACGACAAATTCCTCGCCGCCGTAGCGCCCCAAGCGGTCTGCGCGGCGCAGAGCGGCGCGGGTGCATTCGGCAAAGTGCACCAGTACGCGGTCGCCGTGCTGGTGGCCATGGGTGTCGTTGATGGTCTTGAAATGATCGAGGTCGATCATCATCAGGCAGAAGGGCTGGCCGTAGCGCAGGCTGCGCTCATGCTCATCCCCACAGAGCCCAAGAATGGCACGCCGGTTGAGCGTGCCGGTCAGTGTGTCGTGGGAAGCTATATGTTCCAGCTCGGTCCGCACGCGGTCGGTCGCCATGAGTACGGCGCCAATGCAGAGCAACAAAATCACCACGACGTAAGCGCCAAGGTAGTAGGTCTGCACTACCGAGGCAACCATCAAGTCGGCCACGGCATCTGGTCTGAATAGCCCCTGCAGCCGCACCAGCAATATGCCCAAATGCAGCAGCAAGGTGAGTTGCACCATGCGCACGGGGAAATTGCGATTGCCGTGGCGCCAAAGGAACCAGAGCGTCGCAGCATGCAAGCAGGCAATGGCAAGGGTGACCAGCGCGGTCCGCACCGCGAAGGATGGACTCAGCCACGAGAACCACGCCAGCGCCAGCATGGTGAACGCCCATCCAGCCAGCATCCTCTTCCATTCTGACGACTGCGTAAAAAAACGCCGACAACCAATGTGAAAGAGTCCAAAACCGCTTATCAGCAGGGCGTTGCCCAGCAGCCGAGTCAGATCAAGCCACGCGCCTGCAGGCAGCACAAACAGAACGCCGGCCGTGAGCAGAGCCACAGGCATCCATGCCCAATAGCCCAACCCTTGAATGTTGGGCGGGTAATAGCGCCGCATCGCCCCCAGCACGACCGCCATCACCAAGGCATTGAAGCAGCCCATGGTGATGAGGGAGCGCGGATCGAGAGATGTCATGGGCAGAAAAAAGGAAGCAGTAGATGGTGGATTCAGTATATCCATCAGTGCGGCTTGCGTACCTGCACAGGGTATGGGTGGACCAGCCGACATCCGGCACGTTTAGCGTGTCTGATTGAGGCGCGCGAGATACCTCCAAGAATGCCCATCAAAACACCACCCAGCCCTCGTACACATTGCGCAGGTAGCTCCTATAAAGATAGCGATTTACCCTGCACGAATCCCGCCATCAACGCTCGGCAAGCCTGCGCCGGTTCATCCGCCTGGGTAATGGCGCTGATGACTGCCGCGCTGGCTGCGCCGGTAGCGGCGACCTCGGCCACGTTGTGCACGCCAATGCCGGCAATACCCACCACCGGCAACGGCAGCAGCTGCGCCCAGTAGCGTAAGTTGCCAAGGCCTTGGGGGATCCAGGGCATGTCTTTGCTGTGGGTGGCAAAGATGGGGCCACAGGCGATGTAACTCGGGCGCAGCGCCCAGGCGCGGCAGACTTCCCAGTAGCTGTGGGTGCTCAGGCCCAGACGCACACCAGCACTGCGCAGGGCGTGCAGGTCGACTAACTCCAAATCCTCTTGCCCCAGATGCACACCATAGGCGCCGTACTGCAGGGCGAGCTGCCAATGGTCATTGATGAAGAGTTGAGCGCCGGGGGTGGCACGGGCGATGGCGACGGCTTCTGTGATCTGCGCGACCAGTGTCGATTCCTGTGGGTCTTTGATACGCAGTTGCACCGTACGGATGCCGGCAGCCAGCACGCGACGTACCCACTGGGCGGAATCCACTACGGCATAGATGCTCATGTCGGCGTTCTGCAGCGGCGGGAAGCCAACGTGGGCTGCAGCATGGGGGCTGTTAATTTTATGTGTGGCATTACCAAGCGGCCGTGCCGCGTTGGTCGCAACGCTGTCTGCGTCAATGGAAAGGCCAGGCAGGTTGTCTGCGTGTTGCGCAAAGTCTGCCTGCGCGCGCACCGGTCCTGCGCCCTGCCCTGCTGCGTAGCCATGGCGCAAGGCGTGGGTGGTGGCCATTTTGGCCAGCACCACTGCGTCGGCCACGCAGTAGCCGCTGGCCAGTGCGGCTGCGGCGGTGGAGGCAAAGGTGCAACCGGTGCCGTGGTGGTGCGAGGTTTCCACGCGCGGCAATGTCAGCCAGCCACGAGTTTGGCCGCAGTGTAGGTAGTCATGGGCCTGCTCAGTACCTGGGGCATCATCCTTTGCGTGACCATGCGCAACGTCGCCGCCGGTGATGGCTACCGCCAACTGAGGGTAGCGCTGTGTCAGCGCCAAGGCGGCGGCCTCCACCCCACCCTCGGGCAAACCGTCCAGCCCCAACAAACGCGCGGCTTCGGCGTGATTGGGGGTAATCAGCGTGGCGCGCGGTAGTAGCTCGGTCACATAGGCGTTCAGTACCTCAGCATTGGCAAAGGTGGCGCCGGTGGTGGCGCCCAGCACCGGGTCTACCACCAGGGCGATGGTGTGGCCGTGGGCGGCCGCATCTTCACGCAGCCGGTCTACCCAGCGGCAGACGACCTGCACATTGGCCACGCTGCCCAAGAGGCCAGTTTTGATGGCCTGGGGCGGCATGTCATGCGCCAATGCAGCTAACTGGGCATCCAGCAACGCAGCACTGACGGGCTCCACCAAGGTGACGGCCTGTGAGTTTTGCGCGGTGATGGCCGCTACCGCCGTGCAGCCATGTACACCAAAGGCGGCCAAGGCTTTGAGGTCGGCCTGCAGGCCCGCGCCGCCGCCCGAGTCAGACCCGGCAATGCTCCACACTACCGGCCGTGTGCCGTGGGGTGCTGTGGAATTCTTAGTGCCAAATGTGCTTCTAGCCCTCATGGAATCTGCGCAAGCAGCTATTATATTCATAGCAAAATGGGGTAACCCGCCACCGGGGTCGAGGCTACGGCCATGTCTTGCTTGGCCATGACACCGGCTTCAAAAGCCAAACGTCCGGCCTCAATGCCGAGTTTGAACGCATGCGCCATGCGAATCGGGTCGATGGCTTGAGCCACGGCGGTATTGAGCAGCACGCCATCCAGCCCCAGCTCCAGTGCCTGCGCCGCATCCGATGGGCGGCCGATGCCGGCATCCACAATCAGCGGCACACCGGGCAAGCGGGCACGCAAGGTGCGCAGCGCGCCGGGGTTGACCAGACCCTGGCCGGAGCCAATGGGCGCGCCCCAGGGCATGAGGATAGTGCAGCCCACGTCCAGCAGGCGCTGGCAACTGACCAGGTCATCCATGCAGTAGGGGAAGACTTCAAAGCCGTCTTTGGCCAACTGGCGGGCGGCTTCGACCAACTCAAACGGGTCGGGTTGCAGGGTGTGGGCGTCGCCAATGACTTCGAGCTTGATCCAGTTCGTATCAAACAGCTCGCGTGCCATGTGGGCCAGGGTGATGGCTTCGCGTGCGGTGTGGCAGCCAGCGGTGTTGGGCAGCAGGTGGGCACCGGTGGCTTTAACCAATGCGAAGAAATCATCGGCCTTTCCACTCGCAGACAACTGGCGGCGCAGGCCCATGGTGACGACTTGCGCTCCGCTGGCGGCGATGGCTTGTTGCAGTATGTCGGGTGAGGGGTAACCGGCGGTGCCTAGGAAGAAGCGGCTGGTGAGGGTGCGGCCGCCTATGTGCCACGCATTTCCTCCGGAGCGACCAGTCAGCAATGCGCTCTGCTCCGTGTCCCCCGCCCGCTTTGCGGGCTCCTCCTTTACCTGCGCAGAACGCATTGCCGACCGGTCTTGTGCTGTCGTGGGCATACCTAGCCTCCCTCAATCGGTTGAAAAGTGACGATGGTGTCGCCTTCCGCCAGCGGCTGCTGGGCGCGCAGGGTGCGGGGGACAAACTGGCCGTTGACGGCGGTGGCCAGTGCGTCTGCCGACAGCCCCTGCGCCTGTACCCACTGCGCCAGCGTGTGGGCGGTGGTGGGCTGCGGTGCGCCGTTGACCTGCACAGTGATGGTGTTGGCATGCTCCGTGGCGTTCATGCAAACCCTTCTGCCAGCGCATCTTCCACCAGAGCCGGTGCCAAGAGCCAGCCGTGGCGGTACAGACCGTTGATGCGGGTACAGCCGCTGCTGCGCTCCAGCAGTGGCAGGTTGTCGGGCAACGCGGGGCGCAGGTTGCTTTCGGTGTGGATGATGCGCGCTTCCGACAAGGCGGGAATGGCACTGTGCGCGGCACTGAGCAGTTCTAGCGTGCTGCGCAGCGACACGCTTGATCGGTCTTCGCTTTCGATCTCGCTGGCGCCGACCACAAAGTAGCGGTCCGGCCGGGGCACGATGTACACGCTGTGGCGCGGGTGCATGAGCCGCAAAGGCCGCGACAACGTGACCTCGGGCGCGTGCAGCAAAAAAATTTCGCCGCGCACACCGCGCATCGGTAGCTGCGGACGGGCGCCCACGCCACGCACGTCGAAGACATGGTCGAAATGCAGCGTTTTTTGTTGGCCGTCTTGTGTGCAGTGCAACTGGCCCTCCTCCACAGTTTGTACTGGGCAACCCCAATGCCATTGCACGCCTTGGCGCGTGGCCTGGGCGTGCAGCGCGTGCAGGGTGTTGTGTACTTCGATATAGCCTTCACTGGGCAGCAGCCACCCCAGCGAGGGGCCATGCACGCTGGGCTCTAGCGTGGCCAGGGCATCTGCCGCCAGCGCTTCGGGCTGGTAGCCAGCGTCGGCCTTGGCTTGCAGCAGGCCCACCAGACGCTGGGCGGCACCCGCGTCAGAGCGGTGCGCCACCAGCAGGCTACCGTCAAAGTGGCACAGGCTGGGCATGCCCAGCGCCTGCACAGTGCCGGGCCACAACGCACAGGAACGCAGGCCCATGCGGAACACGGCCTCATTGCCCCGGTCCAGCTCAGCCACGGGGCTGAGCATGCCGGCGGCTGTCCAGGCCGCCGCTTGCGTACCCGAGGTTTCGCGCGGGCCGGCATCGCGTGCGGGGTCAAACACTTCGACGTGGTGCCCCTTGCTGCTGAGCGCCAGCGCCAACAAGCGCCCCAACAGGCCAGCGCCTGCGATTCCAATACGCATCACATTGCTCCAGTTTGCACAGGATTACTCAAGCCTTGTTGATGGGAATGTAGATTTCGCTGCCCTGCAGCTTGAACGTCTCCGACATGGTTTGCATGCCTTCGCTCAGTGCCTGCTCGTCGCTCACACCCAAGTTTTTGGCGTATTCACGCACCTCTTGCGTGATCTTCATGGAGCAGAACTTGGGGCCGCACATGGAGCAGAAATGCGCCACCTTGCTCGAATCCTTAGGCAAGGTTTCGTCGTGAAAATTGCGCGCAGTGTCCGGGTCTAGCGACAGGTTGAACTGGTCCATCCAGCGGAATTCAAAGCGGGCGCGCGACAAGGCGTCGTCACGCGCCCGCACGCCCGGGTGGCCCTTGGCCACATCGGCCACGTGGGCGGCAATTTTGTAGGTGATGATGCCGACCTTCACGTCTTCGCGGTCAGGCAAACCCAAATGCTCTTTGGGTGTCACGTAGCACAGCATGGCGGTGCCAAACCAGCCGATCATGGCCGCGCCAATGCCGCTGGTGATGTGGTCGTAGCCCGGCGCAATGTCGGTGGTCAGTGGCCCTAGGGTGTAGAACGGTGCTTCGTCGCAGTGCTTGAGCTGCTCGGTCATATTGGCCTGCACCATGTGCATGGGCACGTGGCCGGGGCCTTCGATCATCACCTGCACGTCTTGCTGCCAGGCCTTCTTGGTCAGCTCGCCCAGGGTGCGCAGTTCGGCAAACTGGGCTTCGTCGTTGGCGTCCGCACCAGAGCCGGGTCGCAGGCCGTCGCCCAACGAGTAGCTAACGTCGTAGGCCTTCATGATCTCGGTCATCTCGTCGAAATGCGTGTAAAGGAAGTTTTCTTTGTGGTGCGCAATACACCACTTGGCCATGATGGAGCCGCCGCGCGAGACGATTCCGGTCACCCGGTTAGCCGTGAGGTGGATGAACGCCAAACGCACGCCCGCATGCACGGTGAAGTAGTCCACGCCCTGCTCGGCTTGCTCGATCAGCGTGTCGCGGAAGATTTCCCAGGTCAGGTCTTCGGCCACGCCGCCTACCTTCTCCAGCGCCTGGTAAATCGGCACGGTGCCGATGGGCACCGGGCTGTTGCGCACGATCCAGTCGCGCGTGGTGTGGATGTTGCGGCCGGTGGACAAATCCATCACCGTGTCTGCGCCCCAGCGGATAGACCAGACCAGTTTTTCGACCTCTTCTTCAATACTCGACGTAACCGCCGAGTTGCCGATATTGGCGTTGATCTTCACCAAAAAGTTGCGCCCAATCGCCATGGGCTCCAACTCAGTGTGGTTGATGTTGGCCGGGATGATGGCGCGGCCACGGGCCACCTCATCGCGCACAAACTCGGGCGTCATCACGCGGGGAATGCTGGCACCAAAGCTGTTGCCAGCCAAGCGCTTTTCACGCTCGGCGTCACCCAGGTACTGCGCCATCCACTCCAAATTCTGGTTCTCGCGGATGGACACGTATTCCATCTCGGGGGTGATGATGCCTTTGCGGGCGTAGTGCATTTGCGACACGTTCGCACCGCTCTTGGCGCGCCGGGGTTGGCGCTGCAAACCGGCGGCTTGGGCACGTAAGGCAGCCAGTGCATCGGTCTCGCCGTTCTTCAAACCATCGTCCAGCGCAAACGGTGCGCGGCCGGTGTACAGCTCGGTGTCACCCCGGCTCTCTACCCAGCTTTGGCGCACCAGCGGCAAGCCGTTGCGCACGTCGATATTGGCGGTGGGGTCGGTGTAGGGGCCAGAGGTGTCGTACACCGTGACCGGCTCGCCATTGCTTTGCATAATCTCGCGCAGCGGCACCTGTATGTCAGGGCGGCTGCCGGGCACGTAAATCTTGCGGGACGAAGGCAGGGGTTCGCGGGTGAGGCTGATGAATTGGGCTAGCTTGTCGGGGGCGTTCATGGTGCAAGTCTCCAAGGGTATAGGACCCGAAGACGAAACACACCCCACACTCCGCAAACCCGAAAGGGGTGCAGCCCGGATGGCGCTGGACCATTGGCTGCACGGCTCTTCTTACGCTGGCATGAACCAGATCAAGTTCACGGGTTTGGAATCCATCTCAGCGCAACCACTGCGCACCCCGGGCGGATGGAAGTGTACGCCAAAGCTCAAACAAATCGCTGCCGCACTGGCCATCACGGCCCTGTCGTCGCTGGCGTCTGCCCAGACTTTTGTGGTCAAGGCTTATGACAACAGCACCAGTGGCGGCGTGGGCGTGTCCACTGTGTCGCTCACTGCAGGCCAAAGTTTCTCGGTTTCGGTCGGCGCAACCGATCTGTGGAATGCCGGTGATCTGCCGCGTTGGTCTAACGCGGATGGGTTAACTGGTGGTTTGCTCTATGGCAGCGGCACCGACGCTGAGGTGCCCGTTTACGCCAACGGCACCCAGATTGGCGGCAACTTTGGCACTTGGACCCAAAACGGTCTGACAGCAGCCTATGGAACCCTGGTGGGGCAATTCGGAAGCGGCGCGTTTTTCAGCGTCGGCACATCCTACGCCGGCATCGCTTCGGCCACAGACACCTTGAAGCTGTTTTATTTCGACGCCAACTATGGGGACAACTCTGGCAGCGTGATGGCCACCGTCACCGGCATCCCCGTATCACACCACCTGCAACGCCGCCCCACTATTGACAGCGGGCAGCACCACCCCAATATCAGCCGCCTCGTCAAACCCATGGCGTTTAAAAATCGCCAGCACCGCATCCACGACCTCGGGCGCGCAGGTTACCAGCAACCCGCCACTGGTTTGCGGGTCACTGAGCAAGGCCTGGTCCGCCGCCGCAAAACCGATCGGCAGCGCAACTTCAGGCCCATAAGCATCCCAATTGCGCGCCGACGCCCCAGTCACCACGCCCGCACGGGCCAGTGCCTGCACCCCGTCAATCAACGGCACCCGGCGCCAATCGATTTGCACCACACACTGCGCGCCGCGCGCAATCTCCAGCACGTGCCCTGCCAGCCCAAAACCGGTGACATCGGTGAGGGCGTGTACGCCATCCAGCGTCGCCAATTCGGGGCCGGGGGTATTGAGCTGGGTGGTGACAGCCACCATGCGGGCGTAGCCTGCAGCGTCAAGTTGCTCTTTCTTGAGTGCCGCCGACAAAATACCTACGCCCAGCGGTTTGCCCAATATAAGGCGGTCACCCACACGGGCATCTGCATTGCGCTTCACACGTTGGGGGTGCACCAGCCCCAACGCCACCAAACCGTAAATAGGCTCGACTGAGTCAATCGTGTGCCCACCAGCAATAGGAATGCCTGCTGCCTTACACACCGCTGCACCACCGGCCAAAATTTTGCCAATGGTCTCTACCGAAAGTACACCAATAGGCATGCCGACCAAGGCCAGCGCCATGATGGGCGTTCCCACCATGGCATACACATCTGAGATAGCGTTGGTAGCGGCGATGCGGCCAAAGTCAAACGGGTCGTCCACGATCGGCATAAAAAAATCGGTCGTGGCGATCAGGGCCTGTTCGGCGTTGAGCTGGTACACGGCCGCATCGTCCGCTGTCTCCAGGCCCACCAACAACTCGGGTGGAACAGGCATGGCGGTGGTGGTTTTGAGAATCTGCGACAGCACCCCAGGCGCAATCTTGCAGCCGCATCCGCCGCCGTGGGAGAGGGTTGTCAAACGGGGCTCTGGGGAAGCCGAAATTGAAGTTGTCATGGTAAAAAAATCGCCATCAAGGCCAGTGAATGTAATAACGGGTAATTGGGTGACAATCCGCCAGTATCACCAACTTACCTAGCAAGAGCCCGGCATGACCAGCGCAAGCAACCTCGCATCGCCCTCCCACCACCGCCAGCAGGCGGCTGAACTGCTGCGCACAATCGCAGCAGCGCCGGAAGGAACCTCTTGAATCCGCTGCTCCAAGTCTTTCAAATCGCGCGGGTTGAAGCCGACTTCATCATCCGCTTTCGCAGTTTCGCCTTCGCCGCGATGGTGGTCGCCTGCATTCCAGCGCTCTACACCGTCATTTACCTTTCCAGCGTATGGGACCCTGCGGCCAACACCCACTCGCTTGCGGTGGCGCTGGTGAACCTGGATAAAGGCGTTGCCTTCCATGACCATGTGTTCAACATCGGCAATGAGGTCAGCGAGAAACTCAAAGCCAAAAAAACCTTTGGCTTTCAAGACTTCACCGATGAGGCACTGGCCCGGCGCGCGGTACGCCAGGGAAAAATCGCCTTTGCTTTGGTAATACCGGCCGACTTCAGCTCCAACGCCGTGCCTGGCGCACGCACGGGTGGCGGGAAACTGGTGGTCTACACCTCCGAGGGCAACAACTACCAGGGCGCCCACCTGGCGCGCCGGTTTGCAACCGACCTGGGCACTGCAGTGAACTCCAGCCTCAACGAGCGGCGCTGGGCACTGGTGCTGAGCACCGCGGCGGGGTCTGAGCACAGCCTAGAGCAATTGCGCGACGGCGCTAACCAGCTGCGCGCGGGCGCCAAAGAACTCAGCGACGGTGCTGCACTCACCGCCAACGGCGCACGCGCGCTAAGCGGTGGCATGGTACGGCTCAACGGCGGCGTGGATCAAGTGGTTGACGGCATGCACCAGCTGGGCACGGGGCTGCGAACCATGGATGCAGCACGCCCATCCAATGCCGATTTGGCCCGCCTGAAAAACGGCGCCGAAGCACTGGCCGCTGGCCATGGCGAACTAGAAAAAGGTTTTGTAGAACTCAAAAGCGGAACCAAGCGCCTGAACGAAGGCGTAGTTGGGTTTCGCAACGAAACGGCCGACAGCCTTTTGGTGCCCTCCAGCGTGACCGACGGCCTTGACAAAGTGGCAGACGGTGTAGCCCAGCTCGACGCCGGGCTACACACCGCCGCCGACGCACAAGGCAAACTGGCCGATGGCGCCACCCGTGTCAGCGGTGGCGTGAATGCCCTCACCCAAGGCATGCAGGCTATGGGTAACGGCATTCACACCATGGTGGTCAAACTTCCGGACGACCACAAGCTCAACACACTGAGCGAGGGCTCGGCGCAACTATTGGCCGGGTCAACCGCACTGGCCGACGGCACCGACAAAGTCAAAAACGGCGCACTGCGCCTGCATGACGGCATTGAACTGCTCGCCCACTCCCTGCCTGCGGCCATCAACACCTTAGAGGGCAGCGCCGAGGGCCTGGCCAACTCGGTACAACCCCAGATTGAGGTCGACGCACCGGTACAAAACCAAGGCAGTGGTTTTGCACCCAATGTGCTGCCCGCCGCGCTGTGGCTGGGCGCGGGCATCATTGCTTTCTTGTTCAATGTGCGGGTCATGCCGCGTATGGCCCAGCACTATCGGCCGCTGACCCAGTTCCTTGGCAAGGTCATGGTGCCAGCCACCGTGGTGCTGATGCAGGCATTTTTGGTACTGGTGGCGGTGATGTACATGCTGCACATCAACATCCTGCATCCGGACGCCTTTGTATTGACGCTCACCATTTCCTCGCTGACATTTTTAAGCATCGTATTCGCCCTGACTCGTGCGCTGGGCGATGCCGGGAAAGCCTTGGCCATGTTGTTTTTGGCGGTGCAACTGTCGTCCTCGGGCGGCGTGCTGCCCGTGGAACTCAGTGGTGGCGTATTTGCCTACATCAGCCCCTGGCTACCGATGACTTGGGTGGTTCAAGCCGTCAAGGCCAGCATGTTTGGCGCCTACGACGACGGTTGGATGGCGCCACTGATGCAGGTCGCCTTGGCGGGCTTGGCAGCCATGGTTATGGCCAGCTTTGTGGGGCGCTGGCGCTACGTGGAGCACACCGAAATGCGACCACCCATTGAGTTTTAAACCGCACAGTTCCATGCCCAAGCACACGCTGTGGGCCATCGGCTGAGGCCATGAATTTAACCTTGACCATGCAAGACTGGGGCGTCGTGGCCGTGTTTGCCGCCGTCTACCTGGGCATGTTTTTGGGTGGTTTGCCGCACCTCAAATTGGACCGCTCTGGCGTTGCGCTGTTGGGTGCCATTGCGGTGATTGCGCTACTGGGTTGGTCAGTTGATGAGGCGGCCCGCGCAGTAGACCTGCCCACCATCGTGCTCCTGTTTTCTTTCATGGTGGTGTCGGCGCAAATGCGCTTGAGCGGGTTTTACATCACCATCACGCGTTGGGTGGGCGCCCTGCCCCTGTCGCGCAGCGGTTTGTTGGGCGCACTCGTGGTGGCAGCCGGGGCGTTGTCAGCCGTCTTTTCTAACGACATCATTTGCCTGGCCATGGCGCCAGTGGTCGTGCGCCTGTGCCGCCAGCGTGGCTTGGCACCGGTGCCGTTTTTGCTGGCTCTGGCGTGCGCGGCCAATATAGGTTCGGCCGCAACCCTGATCGGCAACCCGCAAAACATGTTGATTGGCTCGGTGCTGCATTTGCATTTTGCCAACTATGTACGCCAGGCGTTGGGGCCGGTGGCCGTCAGCTTGCTGCTGCTGTGGCTGTGGTTGGTCTATGGGCCGGGCGCGGCGGCAGCGGCACAGACCGACCAGGCCACCTTCGCCGCTGTGATGGGCAGCACGCCCGCGCGGGATGAAGACCCCGCGTTTGACGCGTTTCAAACCGCCAAAGGCCTGTTGGTCGCTGGTGCACTGCTGTGCACCTTTTTGTTCACCAACTGGCCGCGCGATGTGTCGGCCTTGGTAGGTGCGGCCGTTTTGCTACTGAGCCGGCGCCTGCGGTCGGCCGATGTGATAGGTTTTGTCGACTGGCAGCTGCTGTTGCTGTTCATGGGTCTGTTTGTAGTGAACCACGCCTTCGCGGCCACCGGTTTGTCCGCCCAGGCGGTAGTGTGGCTCTCCGCGCATGGCGTACACCTGGCCAACCCAGGGACGCTGTTGGTGGTGGGTGTTGCGCTATCCAACCTGGTCTCCAACGTGCCCGCCGTCATGCTGCTCTTACCCCATGTGGGCAGCGATGCTGGGGCTGCGCAGCATGCAGGCCTGGTGCTGGCCCTGGGCAGCACGTTGGCGGGCAACCTGCTGTTGGTGGGCTCGATTGCCAACCTGATTGTGGTGGACCTGGCCCGCCAAGGCGGCGTGGCCATCCACTGGAAGCAGCATGCGCAGGTGGGTATCCCGGTGACACTGGCAACGCTGGTGGCTACGGCGGCTTGGTTGCAGTGGATGGTCTGAATAGACCGCAGGGCACGGCACGGCACGCCATAGCCAGCACGGACTTTGCAATACTTCACCGGCCTTCACCGGTCCGACGCGCGCCACGGATACTCTAAAATGGCCGAGCCTTTATCCATACCACCCCGACCATTCGGACACGCCAGCGTGTGCACCCATGACTTTTCATTCCCTTCGATCATTACTGGCCGCCCTGTTTGTTACTGTTCTATTGGGCGGTTGCATTGGCGGCGGTAATACCGCCCCCCCACCAGCAGGTGGCATTACCGTGGTACCGGGTGATGGGCAAGTAACTATCAGCTGGACGGCGGACCCCAATGTGGAGTACTGGATCATCTACGCGCCGGGCACTTCCATTTCGACCGAAGGCACCAACTTCCCCGCCAATTACAACTGGAAAACCAGTGTCACCTCGCCCTATGTCATCAATGGGTTGCTCAACGGCACCGCCTACGCCTTTGCCATGAATGGCCGGACCGACAACGGCCCCGGCGGCGCAAGCTCGGCATCGGTCACGGTAACTCCCCGCCCAGCGGGTGGTTATTGGACTGCGGGCACCGCTTTGGGCGCCAATAACCTGAAGGGCTTGACCTACGGCACGGCGTCTGACGCCACCGTAGATTACCTAGCAGTCGGTACTGGCAATGCCATGTTCAAGAGCCTGGACGGTACCACCTGGACTTCCATCACAGGCCCAACGGCCGATTTCACTGCGGCCCAAAATGCATTGGGCTACTTCCTTGCAGCAGATACCACTGGCAATATTTACCGCAGCTCCGACCTGGTGACCTGGACGGCCGGCGCCGTCGGAGGCATCACGGGCAGCATCAGCGGTGGTACCAGCATCAATGCATTGGCCACTAGCGGCGCTCTGGCGATAGCAGTGGGTGATGGCGGAAAAATCTTTACCTCAACCGACACGGCGAACTGGACCGCAGCCACCACGGTCCCAACCGGCGTCAATTTATACGGCGTTTCCTACTCCCCTACCGGCTTGTGGTTTGCCGTAGGTGCGGGCGGCACCATCCTGACCAGCCCTGATGGCTATATTTGGACTAGTCGCAACGCAAGTGGCAATGACTTGCGCGCGGTCGCGGCCCAGCAAAACGGCACCATATTCTCTTATGTTGCATTGGGAATGGGCGGGGCCGGCTGGCAAAGTAGTGATGGCCTGAGTTGGACTGCGATCACTGGCTTGTCCAACGATTTCTATGCCATCACCGCCTCCTCGGTGCAATTCCTGGCGGTAGGCAGCGGCGGGGCAGCATTTGTCAGTACTACCGGCGCGGACCTCACCTGGGCGCAAACCACCACCACCGGTGGTGGCACCGGCAGCGCCAGTACCGTGGCGTCTGGCACCAAGACACTGTTTAGCGTCATCAACCCAACCTTCAAATATGTTGCAGTGGGTGCCTTGGGCACCAACATGACCTCGCAATAAAAAGTGGGGCGCATAGCGCCCCACACATACTGGGCACAGCGCTGCTGGGCGTGCCCAGCCCTTTGCACATGCCCCCGTGGGAAGGCTGTGTATTGGGCTCTGCTAAGCGACTAACGGCGTTGCCGCACTCACTACCAATCACGCCGTCCACTGCGGCGTCGGTGCGCTAGCCCACAGACCAAACAGATTAGGCAGCCGACACTGCCCACAGCCCGAAACCCTATCAGGCCGACCCTTTCACCTGCCGTAGCCACACGGAACCTCAAGGAAAATTCATGAAAAAACCACTGTGTATTCACAGCCGACTGTCTGCTCCCGCCCTTGTGCTGACACTGCTGCTGGCCTTGCCAGCGTTCGCCGCAGCGCCGTTAGAGCTCAGCGAAAAGATGGCAGTTGCCGAAGCCTCGGTCCAGCAAGCCAACACCACCAGCAACGCCGAAAATGCAGCCAACGAACTGCAAATTGCCACTGCCAAACTCATCAGCGCCCGCAAGGCGTTGGTCGACAAAAACTATGTGCTTGCGCAGCAATTGGCCGATGAAACCCAAGTCGATGCCCAAGTGACCCTGATACATGCCGAAGCCGAGCGCTCCCGCAAGGCGGCGCTGGAGTCTCAGGACGCCGCACGTGCGCTCAAAGAAGAAATTAACCGTCCGACCACCCGTTGAACCCACCAGGAAACACCATGACCACCCGACTCTTAACCCTCATTGCCGTTACCGCTGCCCTGGCAGCCTGCAGTACCGTGCCCGAACGCAATAGCGACCTGGACCGCGCACGCGGCAGCTTCAACATGGCACAGCACGATGCACAAGTGGTAACACTGGCACCCGAAGAATTGAAGCAGGCAGGCGCCGCCCTGGATCAGGCACAACATGCCTGGGACAAAGGGCAACCCAAAGCCACGGTAGACCACCTGTCCTACATGACAGCACAACGGGTCGTCATTGCGCAAGAGACCGCGTCCAGCCGAGCGTCCCAAGCCATCACCGCCAATGCCTCAGCCGAACGCGACAAACTGCGCCTGGCCCAGCGTACGGCAGAGGCCGATCTGGCACACCAGCAACTTGCAGCCTCTGAGCGCAGCAATGCCCGCAAAACCAACGAACTGGCTCAGGCCGATGCCGCAGCCAAGCAGGACCAAGCGCGTGTTGACTACAGCGACGCCCGTGCCCATGCGCTGGAGTTGGAGTTAAAAGACCTCAACGCCAAAAAAACCGAACGTGGTTTTGTGATCACCCTGGGTGATGTGCTGTTTGACAGCGGCCAAGACCGCCTGCTGCCAGCGGGTGCAGGCTATATGGTTCGCTTGGCAGAAGCCTTCAAACGCAACACGGCCCTGCAGGCATCCATCGAGGGTTACACCGACAGCGTCGGCAGCAAGGCCGCCAATTTCGAACTCTCAGATCGCAGGGCCAGGACCGTCATGGCGGCGCTGATGAGCCAGGGCGTGCTTGCCAGCCAGCTCAGCACGCGGGGCATGGGTGAAAGCAACCCTGCCGCCACCAACGACACGGCAGCGGGCCGCCAGATGAACCGCCGCGTGGAAATCATCTTCACCCCGAATAGCGGCGTTGTTATTGCCAAATAAGGCTGCAACGAGGAGGGAATAAATCCCCGGTCAACGCTACAAGCGGGGCCGGGGATTTTTCCATTCAAATGGGCCTCTAGACCTCATGCAACCTGCGTAAGCTGCTCTTTTTTATATAGCAATTTATTGCTATATCCGCAGCTCCGCAACGGCATTACTGCGTCGGTGCCGGAACAACGACCACGGTGTCGCCACCGGTTTTTCCACGCTGCCCCGCCGCACCCGTGTCACCCGTAGCTCCGGTATTACCCGTAGCCCCCGTGTCGCCGGTGGCACCCACCGCCCCATTTCCACCTGCTGGCCCGGCTGGACCTGCCGGACCGGGTACCGTCACAACCGCAGGCGCCGGAACAACCACCGCACGTTCGCAGGCAACCAGTCCCATAGCAACGACCAGCGCCGGAAAAACAATTGAATATTTCATAAAAATCCTTGGGTTAAATGCTGAAGAAATGCAGCCCCCACAACACACCGTTGGGCGAACTTGCAAGTAACACGGTAATCTGCGGCGCTCCCAATTTCCGTTCGCTGGAGCACATAGGCCGCACAGATAGAAATAACGCCCTTATGTTGGTCAGCGCACCGAACAAAGTGCCGCAGTTTCATAAAGTAATCTATCGACACAACAATTTCGTTGTTCGGTAGACGGTCTGAGTCCCGGTAAAACGGGGCATCAGTAAGCAACTTCACTACTAGGAATTACCCATGAACAAAGACCAAATCAAAGGCGCTGCCAAAGACCTCGCTGGAAAAATCCAAGAAGAAACCGGAAAGCTGATCGACAGCAAAAAGCAACAAGCCAAGGGCCTGGTGCGCCAAGCCGAAGGCAAGGTTCAAGAGCATGTTGGCGACGTCAAGCAAGCCGTTAAAAACATCAAGAAATAACGTCTTGCACTGACCCTCTCCTAAAAAGGCCGCTCTACAGCGGTCTTTTTTTATGCCTTGTGTGCGCCAGCCAACAGAGCTTTCCCGCCATTTGAACCACCATACATGCACACTCTAAAGGAACACACCATGCTTTACACCATCGCCGTCGTCTTACTCGTCTTGTGGCTACTCGGACTGGTCACCTCTTACACGCTGGGTGGTTTCATTCACATCTTGCTGGTGGTCGCTATCGTGATGGTCTTGCTGCGCGTCATCAGCGGACGCTCCCCCCTTTAGCGGCACCGGAGTCCTCTATGAAATTGCACCTCAAAAGCACCGTGGCTCTTGCCCTGCTGGGCCTAGCCACAGTGGCCAGTGCGCAAATCACCTTTTATGAAAACGAATCCTTTTTAGGCCGCACCTTTTTGACCGACAAACCGGTTGAAAATTTCGCCCGCCATGGGTTCAATGACCGCGCATCCTCCGTGATCGTGGACCGGGGCCGCTGGGAGGTGTGTGAGGACGCGCGTTACGCGGGCCGCTGCGTGGTGTTACGCCCCGGCAATTACGACACCCTGAAATCCATGGGCATGAACAACCGCATTTCATCGGTACACCCTGCCGATGCCCATGCCAACATGGATGACGATGTTTACGCGCCCACCAATGTGAGTGCCTATGAATACCGCAGGCGGCCCAACGAACGTCTTCAGCAAGCACCCGTCACGTCCGTGCGTGCCGTGGTTGGCCCGCCCAACGAACGTTGCTGGGTCGAGCGGCAACAGGTAGCGGGTGCCACGACCCGAGGCGGGCCCAACGTCGGTGGCGCCATTGCTGGCGCGTTGATTGGCGGCATCCTGGGCCACCAGGTCGGCGGCGGTGTTGGCAAAGACATTGCCACGGTAGGCGGTGCGGCGGCGGGTGGATACATTGGCTCCAATGTGGGCCGAAACACGACCGCGCCTTCGACCGAGCACGACGTACGACGCTGTGAAAAAACACCCAGCGCCACACCAACCTATTGGGATGTGACTTACAAGTACCGCGGCCAAACGCACCGGGTTCAGATGAGCAAAGAGCCGGGGCGCACCATTTTGGTCAACCGCAACGGCGATCCACGCGACTGATAGCCGCAGCCCCTTGCGTGGTTGCCATATAAAAAGGGGGCATTCCTTGCGGAACGCCCCCTTTTTATATGGTTCGTGGTGCCTGGGTTTAAACCCAGGCATTCCACGCGAACCTTAAATCTGCGACTTGAAGTATTTGAACGAATGGACAAACGCATCTTTGATGTTGTCCATTTCGGCGACCATGCTGTCCCATTTGTCTTCGCCAGCGGCTTTGATCTCTTCATACTTGGCCACTGCCAATTTGGACTGGTGGCGCAGCTTGGCCATTTCGGCGTTGTAAGCTTCGCGGGCATCGGCTTTGGCGTCTTTTGCCTTGGCAGACAAGTCGTCCATTTGCTTGTTCAGGTCGTCAAGCTGGGTTTTCATTTTTGCAGTGTATTCGTCGCGTTTTGACATAGTCAGTAGTCCTTAATGGGGGGTGAAATGGAAGAAATGCGGCTGGGTCGATGCGCGTTTTGGGCGCGCATCGCCGAGTGCAGTGGGTAGATTAACGATTTACAAGTTGAACGTCTGTGCGCTTGCGCACACAAGCCGACCACGCTTGCATAAACACGATTTATTTCAAGCTCATATCGTTCTTAACGGACTTCACACCGTCAATGCCACGGGCGATTTCAACCGCCCGATTGACATCGGCCTGGCTACGCACAAAGCCGCTCAATTGAACCTTGCCCTTGAAAGTTTCCACATTGATTTCGGCCGACTTCAGCGTCGCATCATTGAAGATGGCCGCCTTAGTTTTTGTGGTGATGACGGAATCGTCCACATACTGGCCTGTTGCCTCGTGGGTAGGGGTTGCAGCGCAACCTGCCAGCGTGATCAGGGCAATGGCTGCCATGGTGGCAGAAATGCTTTTAAAACTCTTTTTCATCGTAAGTTCTCCAATTAAATAAGGGATATTCACCCGGTGGCCTAGGGCCACCTGCTGCGACGGGTCAAGAATACGAAGGCGCGGGGAAAGCGTCTGTGCGCTAGCGCACCTTGCGTGCGCGCAATCACCAAATAATCGAAAACGTCAGGCAGGGGCTTCGGTCTGGCGATGTAACCCGTCAGACAACAAGCGGTCAAATTCTTTCTTGACCACGCCATAACACTCGCACGCGCGCGACTCCAGTCCGGTGCGGTCCAGCACCGAGATATGCCCACGCCGGTAGCGGATGTAGCCCGCCTGCTGCAGCTTGCCAGCCGCCTCGGTGACGCCCTCGCGGCGTACACCCAGCATGCTGGCTACCAGCTCTTGCGTCATCACCAATTCGCCGCTCGGAATGCGGTCTAGCGTGCCCAATAACCAGCGGCACAATTGCTGCTCTACCGAATGGTGGCGGTTACACACGGCGATCTGGGACATCTGCGTCATTAGCGCTTGGGTATAACGCAGCAGCAGACTTTGCAGTACGCCGCTCTGTTCGAATTCCTGCTTGAGCACACTGCGCTCTAAACGGTAGGCATGGCCTGCTGTCTGCACCACAGCGGCACTGGGAGTGCTGTTGCCGCCCATGAACAATGACACGCCCACCAAACCCTCTAAGCCAACACCAGCGATCTCTGACGAAGCGCCAGTCTCGGTAACGTAATGCAGTGAAACAATGGCGGTGGTGGGGAAATAGGCGTGGCTTTGCTTGGCGCTGGACTCGTAAAGGATCTCACCCAGCGGCATGGGCACCAGTTGCAGGTTCGGCGCCAGACGCTCAAACTCAGCCGCAGGCAAGGCGGCCAGCAAATGGTTTTGATTAGGATGGTGAAGCAGTGTCATAGCGGGCGGTGTGGTGCAGAGCACTATTCGTTGTCGGCCAGTTCAACACCAATGCCCCGATAGCCAATAAATCGGCTGGCCTGGTTGAACATGGGCTCTCCACTCACCTTGAACCGCTGCTTGGAGCCATCGGCATTGGCCCGGCTAAAAATAAAGTCCAGAAACGGTTGCCGCGCAAATATCTTGGATTTCAGCGTCTCGCGTTCAGCCTCATTCCAGTTCGCAACCAAGGCATCGGCGGGCGGCTCTGAACTGGTGCCAACCTGAATACCAAGCATCTCCAAAACAGGGCCGGACACCTTGGTAAAACTACCCGTATCGTCTTGCTCCCAATACCAGTCTGAGGCCAGCTCGGTCAGGCTTCGGTAGCGGGCTTCGCTCTCGCGCAATTCGGCGGTGCGCTCCAGCACCGTCTGCTCCAACACTTTGCTGTAGTCGTCCAGCTTTTTGTAGAGCAGGCGCACTTCTAGCATGTTGTGGATACGGGTTTTGGCCTCTACCAGGTCAAAGGGTTTGCTGATGAAGTCTTTGGCCCCAGCCTGCAAGGCGCGCAGCTTGTGTGCTGGCTGGGCCGTTATCACCAGCACCGGAACATAACCCATCGTATTCTGTGCGTTAAGCGCTTCCATGACCGCAAAACCATCCATAACCGGCATTTGCAGGTCCAGCAAAATCAGGTCATAACTGTTTGCGCGGTGCAACGCGCAGACTTCAGTCGGATTCGTCGTGGCGCTGATGCAGGTGTAGCCCACATCCAGCAGCATGGTTTCCAGCAGACTCACATTGGCCTGCTGGTCGTCAACGATCAAAATCCGGGCGTTCAAAATATCGGTTTGGTCGATTTTCATGGTGTTTCTTCCTTGACAGCGTCTGCGGCAGTGGTTTGCGAAAAGACCAACGCGGCGTTCAACGCAGTCATAAACTGGCTCACTTGAATGGGTTTGGTAACGTAACTAAAGAAACCAGAGTTAATGCCTTTTTCGATATCCCCTGGAATGGCATTGGCACTGACCGCGATCACCGGAATATGCGCCGTTTTCGGGTCAGCGCGCAAAATACGCATGGCTTCTATTCCGCTGATGCCCGGCAGGTTGATGTCCATCAAAATAACCGCTGGCTGGTAGGCCCGCGCAAACCCAATGCCGATGGTGCCGTCGGTGGCGCTGATCAAGCGCAGGTCGGTGCGCCGCATGATGATTTGTTCCACCAATTCCAGGTTGGCCGGATTGTCTTCGACGTAAAGCAATGTGTGCATAGCCCCCCCCGGCGTCGGCAAGGGCACCACTGCCGCATGCTCCACCTGCAGCACATCAAGAATCGGTGGCATGGTCAGATTCAGCTCAAACCAAAATACACTGCCCTCCCCGACAACGCTGTCGGCCCCGATGGTACCCCCCATCAATTCGACCAACTGCTTGGTCACCACCAGGCCGATACCGGTGCCTTCTTCGCTACTGGCTTCTTGGCCGAGCCGGTTAAAGGGCTGAAACAAGTGTCCCAATTGTTCCGGGCTGAGTCCGGCGCCCGTGTCCCGCACGCTGATGCGAACAACCCCTGGCGACTTTTGAACATACTCCACCACCACCAACCCACCGACCTTGTTGTACTTGATGGCGTTGAACAAAATATTGATCAAAATTTGTTTGACGCGGGTTCGGTCGGCCAGCACAAAATAGGGCTCTTTGGCGCGCGCGAAGGTCATACCAATGCCACGCTGCTGCGCCTGCGGCTCGATCATGGTCTGGCATTCGAGCATCACTTCCAGCAAAGCGACCGGCTCGGTTGACAGCGTCAAACGTCCAGATTCAATCAACGCCAAGTCTAGAACTTCATTGATCAATTCAAGCAAATACCAGCCCGCCTTAAGAATCTGGTGAATGCTGCGCTGCTGCGACGCTGTGGGCACGGGCGTCCCGGATTCGAGCAACTGCGTGAAGCCCAAAATGGCGTTAAGCGGAGTGCGTAATTCATGGCTCATGCTGGAGAGAAAGTCTGACTTTGCGCGGTTGGCCTTCTCTGCCGCAGCGGTGGCCGCTTCCAGCTCCAGGTTATTGACCTCTAGTGCAAGCTCGAATTGCTTGCGATCGGTGATGTCTCTCGCCGACGCAAACACCCCTTGCAGCTTGCGGTCTCGGTCATGGAAGGTCGTGGCGTTGTACGAGACAACCGTCTGTGTGCCACCTCTTGCGTGGGCCGTTAGCTCGTAATTGGTCACCTTGCCTTCACGTAGCACACGGGTGATCGCCGCCTCAGCGCGTAGCGGGTCGGTGAAAAAATTCTTAAACGGGGCGCCAATCAGCTCATCACGCGTGCAACCCGTCAAGACCTCCATCTGCTGGTTCACGTCGCTGATGATGCCGCGTGGGTCGGTCGTCATCAGTGCGTCAATGTTGGACTCAATCAGGGAGCGGGTATAGAACTGTTGGTCGCGCAAGCGCTGGTCTAACAGCGCTTGCTCGGCTTCCACTTGTTTACGCGCCGTGTTGTCGGTGCCAATCAGCAAGTAGCCGATGACTTTTCCTTGCTCATCACGCAGTGCGGTGACCGACACAATGGCCGGGAAACGGCTGCCGTCTTTTCGGATGTAGGTGAGTTCGTAAATGTCTTCAATACCACGCGAGGCCTTGAACACCAGCGCGTCAAAGCCCGGGGTAATTGGGGTGCCCAATTCATGGCTCAATGCGGCCGCCCGCACCACCAACTCCTGCGCGTCTGAAATACCCGCTGGCGTGACCTTGTCTACCACCTCTTCGGCCTTGTAGCCCAACATACGTTCGGCGCCTACGTTAAAAATCTGAATCACGCCCTGCGCGTCGGTGGCGATGCTGGAAAAGTTTGCACTGTTAAAGATGGCGTCTTGCAAGGTGCCAGATTTGATCAATGCCTCGCGCACCACCTCTAAAGCCAAATCATCGGCAAGACGGCTGCGTACAACGCGCCGTATTCTCACCGTCAATGGCACCAAAAATACAAGCAACGCCAACACACTGGCGATGATGATTCTCAAGAGCAGGGTCTCGTTGGCCTTTCGCGTCGCCAGCAATGTTTGCTCTTCTTGGAAGGCGGCCTCGGTGACACTGCGCACTTCGGATGACGCATCGTCACCCTCGCTGATCAGCGCATGGATAACCTTGTTGCCTTGGTGTTCAAAGGCTGCCTGATTGGCGTTCAATATACGGATGCGCTCATTCACAGCGGTCTGCAATTTCAGAATCCGCTGTTGCTGCAGGCTGTTGTCATCCGTCAGGGCCAGCAACTGCTGCACGCTCATTTGGAGGAGCCGCAGTGCGTCGTCACGCTGCACCAACGTAACTTTTTCTTGCGTCAAAAAATACCTTTGTTGGTATTTCTCAGCCCTGTCCGTGTAGCCGCGCAATTTGTCCAGCGTCGCCATGACGTCGCGGGTGTGGTCCACCGAACTGAACGGTGCCATGGGCGCCGCGATGTTCCAGGCAATACCCGCAACCAAGAGCAACACCCCCAGCGTAAGTCCAAAGCCCAACAGCATCAGCCGCTCGACCAACACATTTTTTTTAGAGAGCATGAAATTCGACCGGGGTTGCGTGGCACAGAGGGAGTCTGGACCATAACAGCTAGGCTCTCACCCCGTATGTGCGCTAGCGCACACAAAAGGGGCCGCATACCAACTACTGCGCGTTGGACATCGTCGTTTTGGAGCCCGTCACTTCCACATCTACGCGGCGATCAGGCTGCAGGCAGGCGATGAGTTTGGCGCTTTTACCGCCTTTACAGTCGCCCGCTTTGGTCTCTGGCTGGGTTTCACCTTTGCCTTGGGCATCAATACGGTCGGCCGTCACACTTTGGGCCACCAGGTAGTTCTTGACGGTGTTGGCGCGGCGCTCAGAGAGCTTTTGGTTGTATTTGCTGCTGCCCAGGCGGTCGGTGTGACCCGTGACCACGATAGAGTCGTACCTAGCGCCCTTGAGTTGGCCCACCAAGGTGTCGAGCATGGCAACACCTGCGGGTTTCAAGTCGGACTTGTCAAACGCAAACAACGCGTCGCCTGAAAAACTGATCTTTTTCGTCGTAGGTGTTACCGGCACTGGCACCACGGCCACCGCTGCTGCGGGTGGCACCACAGCAGCAGGGTCGGCGGCTCGGGGCGCAGGCGTAACAGCTGCCACTCGCACCAGCGATGGATCACACTCCATCGTGGCGCGTGCAGGGCTCCACTCACCGGTATGCCAGCAGCCGCTCACGGGTGACTTGACAACACTTTCGGAGCCATCGACCAAATAGCCTTGGTTAGGAAAATCAGCTTGGGCCAAGGCCGCGACCGGCATGAGTGTGGCGGCCGCAATGGCGGTGAGTAGCAGTTTGGTGGTCGATTGCATAGTGCATTTTCCTTTTCTAAGCGGGGAATTATTTCTTGTTGACTTCGTGGCCGATGTAGCCGCCCACGGCCGCCCCACCGACAGTTCCGACGGCGCTACCGCCCGAAATGACAGAGCCACCAATGGCCCCTACACCTGCACCAATGGCGGTGTTTTTGTCTTGCGTGGACATGCCCGCACAGGCGCCGAGACTCAGCACAGCGACTACAGCCAAAGCACGGATTGCCGATTGATTGTTGATTTTCATGGGGATACCTCTTTTAAAAAAATGGAAAATAAATAACGTATTACTTCATGCGCATGTCGTTCTTGACCGACGTGACGCCGCCGACAGCTTGTGCCACCGCAATGGCCCGGTTGATATCGGCCTGTGAGCGCACGAAACCACTGAGTTGCACGCGTCCTTTGTAGGTTTCAACATTGATCTCGGCCGATTTCAATGTCGGTTCATTGAAGATCGCGGCCTTCACTTTTCCGGTAATGGCGCTGTCGTCCACGTACTGGGCCGTGCTTTCTTGCTTGTGGGTTTCTGCGCACCCAATCAGACTGGTCAGCGCAAGTGCTGCAAGCAGCACGGATATGGTTTTGATTTGGCGCATGGATGTATTCCTTGTTGATGTAAGCCCCAAGGTTATTTGCAGATCAAGGGGCCGTCTGTACGCTGGCATACAGACTCGGCGGTTTTAGCAACTTAATCTTGCTAGTGGGCGCCCACAGTACCGTGCGGCGCACCAGACATCCACCCACTTAAAAGTCAGGAATCAGTTATGAACACATTTACACGTACTACCCTATCAGCCGCCATTTTCTTGGTGGCCAGCGCATCTGCCTTTGCGGCGCCGCTTTCACAAGCGGATTACAAGGCCAAGAAGGTAGAAATATCAGACCAATACAAGACCAGCAAAGCAGCCTGCAAATCCATGAGCGGAAATGCCAAGGACATTTGTAGCGAAGAAGCCAAAGGCCAAGAGAAAATTGCGCAGGCCGAACTGGAAGAAAACTACAAACCCTCTAAAGAAGGTAGCTATCGCGTTAGCGTTGCCAAAGCCGATGCCGCCTATGCCGTCGCCAAAGAAAAATGTGACGACGCAGCAGGCAACGCGAAAGATGTCTGCCACAAGGAGGCCAAGAGCGCCTACGTTGCGGCCAAGGCTGACGCCAAAGTGGCAGAGAAAACGTCCGATGCCAACGCCACTGCACGCGAAAAGACCGCCGACGTCCGCCAAGAAGCGGCCACTGACAAGCGCGATGCAGCTTATGCAGTCGCCAAAGAAAAATGCGACGCGTTAGCGGGCGACGCCAAAGACAAGTGCGTGACCAAAGCCAAAACCACGTACGGCCAGAAGTAAACCAACACAGCGTCTAGCCCGCTCGGGCTAGACGCACCTGTGTGCAAGCGCAACCGCTTTTATAGCGTCGTTTTAGCGCGCCAGAAAGCCGCCATCCACCGGGTAATAGGCACCCGTAACAAACGAGGCGCGGTCTGACGACAGCCACGCAACCAGTTCTGCCACCTCCTGCGGGCTGCCCAGGCGCCCAATCGGGTGTGCGGCCACCAATTGCGCAAGCACGTTTTTATCGTCCGCAAGCCCGCTGATCATCGGTGTGCGGATGAAGCCGGGCGCCACCGTATTGATGCGGACCCCCTGGGCGCTGTACTCCAGTGCGGCGGCCTGCGTCAAACCCACCACACCGTGCTTGGCTGCGGTGTATGCCGGGCTATTGGCAAAACCCACCGCGCCCAAAATAGATGCCATGTTGGTGATCGCGCCACCGCCATTTTTCAACATGGCCGCAATCTGGTACTTCATGGCATAGAAAACGCCCGACAGGTTGGTGTTGATAACCTGCGCCCATGCATCCAGCGCATAGTCGGCGGTGGGGGCTATCGGTCCGCCAATACCGGCGTTGTTGCAGGCCACGTCCAAACGGCCATAGTGGGCCACGGCCACATTGACCAGGGCTTCGCATTCTGAAGGCTTGCCGACATCGACCGCGACAAATAAGGCATCGCCACCCTGCGCGTGCACCAGCTTCACCGTTTCCTCACCGCCTTCAATATTGAGGTCCGCCACGACTACTTTGGCGCCCTCACGTGCCCACACCAGCGCCACAGCGCGCCCGATACCCGACGCCGCACCACTCACCATTGCCACTTTGTTTTGCAACATACCATTCCTTTCCTGTTACGCGGCCAGGCGCCGCAACCGGGTCTAACCCCCCACATGAACGATAGCGAGCTTACCCAAGCGTGTCGGTACGCTGGCGAACGCTGCACGTCGGTTTCTATCTCTTCGCCCATTGTGTACGCAAGCGTACAGATAAATGTATTGCATCCACGTAATCTGCTGGTCAGGCGTGCGAAATTCCATCGCAAGTCGGCTTCTACTCACGCCGTTATGGCTTTACTACTAGGACACCTATGAACTACTCCACCCCCCTCGCGCTGGCTATTACTACCCTGTGCGCCGGTTTGTCGGCAAGCGCGCACGCACAGACCACAGACTACAACCCGTCGTGGTACGTCTTGCCTAGCATCACTGTGGTGCAGCCGGACACACAAATCGGGTCCGACCAAAACACCAACGGACTGGGTCTGCGTTTTGGCGTGCCAACCTCACCCACATGGGACGTGCAAATGGGCATCACGGCCACGCGTGCACCCGACACCATTCCGCGTGCGCGCCAAATGACCCTGGGGGTTGACGGCTTGTACATGTTCTCGCGCAGCAGTGTTCGCCCGTTCTTGCTCATTGGTACCGGTGTGCAGCGCGATGAGATTGAGCAAGCGAGTGGCAACACGGCGCAAAACGCAGCCTACCTCAGCGCGGGCCTGGGCGTGCAGATGGGCCTCAGTGACCAATGGGGCGTTCAGCTGGACCTGCGCCGCAACCACAGCTACCCCGACGGCAACACCCTGGGCATGGACCGCAGCAATACCAACAACCTCAACTTCGGCTTAATTTACACATTCGAAAAGCCCACACCGGCCCGCCACGTGTCATACGAAGAGCCGCGCAGCGAACCTGTAGCAGCCGCTGCGCCTGCGCCCTATGTAGCGCCGCCCGCACCGTTGCCCACACCCGCGCCCGTCGTAGCGCCGGCACCGCGCTTTGAACGCTACACCCTGTCGGCCACCGAATTGTTTGGCTTTGACAGCGCAACAGTGCATACACCGCAACCCAAGCTGGACGAAATCGCCGCAGCACTGGATGTCAATCGTGATGTTTCTGCCGTCCAAATTACCGGCTACACCGACCGTCTTGGCTCCCAAAAATACAACCAGGCGTTGTCTGAACGCCGCGCCGTAGCCGTGAAAAACTACCTGGTCGGAAAAGGCCTTGATGCCAACCGCCTGGAGACCGCTGGCAAAGGCGAAGCCAACCCCGTGGTGCAGTGTTCCGATAAAAATAGGAGTGCGCTCATCAAGTGCCTAGAGGCCAATCGGCGGGTAGAGATTGAAGACATTTCGGTGCAGCGCCCCGTGCAGTAAAAAATCCCGATTGCACGGAAACGCATCATGCAAGAAATCAGGGAACGTCGTTCACCGGTCCAACGAACGCATTGCCACGTGGACCGGCGCAACCCGCGCGGTAGAAATGACTTTACAAAAACCGGCGTGTTGCAGCAGGCCATTCTGAGCAGCGCCGATTTTGCGATCATCGCCACCGACGCTCGCGGCACCATCCAGGTATTCAACACCGGCGCCGAGCACATGCTGGGATACGAAGCCGCCGAGGTGGTCAACCGCCTGCAGCCCAGCGACATCCATGAACCACAGGAGGTTTTAGACCGCGCTGCGGCCTTGTCAGAAGAGTTCAAGACCCCCATTGCGCCCGGCTTTGAGGCGCTGGCGTACAAAGCGTTGCGTAACCTGGAAGACATTTATGAGTTGACCTATATCTGCAAAGACGGGCGCCGCTTTCCGGCCATCGTCTCCATCACCGCACTGCGCGACGATCGCAGCAACGTCATTGGTTATTTGCTCATTGGAACCAACAACTCCGTCGGTAAGCAAGTGCAGGCGGCGCTGAGCCACGCCATGGAGACGGCTGATAAGGCAAACCGGGCCAAGTCGGACTTTCTCTCCAGCATGAGCCATGAATTGCGCACCCCCCTCAATGCCATTTTGGGTTTTGCGCAGTTGGTCGAAACCGGCACACCAACACCCACACCATCGCAGCGGCGCAACCTAGAACAAATCTTGAAGGCCGGCTGGTACCTGTTGACTTTGATCAACGAGATACTAGACCTAGCGCTGATTGAGTCCGGCCGACTAACCCTGTCCAAAGAGGCGGTCTCGCTCACCGAAGTGTTGCAGGAATGCCAGGCCATGATTGAGCCTCAAGCCAACCACCGGGGCATTAGCATGGGTTTTGCACCGTTTGTGACCCCTCACTTTGTCAATGCCGACCGTACGCGGGTCAAGCAGGTGCTGATCAACCTGCTGTTCAACGCCGTCAAATACAACCAGCCCAATGGGGCGGTTACTGTGGACTACGCGCTGGGCCCGTGCGACACGATTCGCATCAACGTGCGCGATACAGGCCTAGGCCTAACCGACGCGCAAATGGCACAACTGTTTCAGCCATTCAACCGCCTGGGCCGGGAAACCAGCGCAGAGGAAGGCACAGGCATAGGCTTGGTGGTGACAAAGCGGCTGATTGAATTGATGGGTGGCGCGATTGGCGTAGAAAGCACAGTAAACGCGGGAAGTGTGTTCTGGATTGAGCTGACGCTAACCGCAGCACCGGTGGTGGACACCCTGGAGTATGAGCACGACGCCGGTTGGCGCGCGCAAGCCGTTGCGGGTACAAACCTGCTCACCCTGCTCTATGTGGAAGACAACCCGGCCAACCTCGACCTGGTGGAACAACTCATTGCCCGCCGCGTGGGTCTGCGCCTCATAAGCGCAACCGATGGCCGCAGGGGCATCGAACTGGCACGCACGCGTCAGCCCGCCATTATTTTGATGGATATCAATCTGCCAGGAATCAGCGGCATTGAAGCCATGCGAATTTTGCGCGCCGACCCACGTACCGCCCACATTCCCGTCATCGCCCTGAGCGCCAATGCCGTTCCGCGTGATGTCGCCAGAGGCATAGAGGCGGGGTTCTTCAACTACATCACCAAGCCCATCAAGGTCCGCCAATTTATGGACGCACTCGACGATGCATTGGCCGCCTCGCAATCGGCTTTGGGGCAGATAGGAAACAACGGTGCACAACCATGATTACCGAATCAGACATTCTCAAATCCAGCATTCTGATCGTGGACGATCAAGAGCCCAATGTTCGCCTGTTGGAGCAAATACTCGTAGATGCGGGATACACCAACATGGCGTCCACGCAGCAACCCACGGAGGTGCGTGCCCTGCACAGAAAGAACCAATATGACCTGATTCTGCTGGACCTGCAGATGCCCGTGATGGACGGCTTTCAAGTCATCACAGGCCTAAAAGCCGACCAACAGGACGACTACCTTCCGGTGCTGGCTATTACCGCCCAACCGGGCCACAAACTGCGGGCGCTGCAAGCCGGGGCCAAAGACTTTGTCAGCAAACCCTTCGACTTGACCGAACTCAGAACACGTATCCACAACATGCTGGAAGTGCGGCTGCGCTACAAACAGTTGATGCATGACAACCAAGAGTTGGAGCGCCAGGTGCGCGAACGCACGGCCGCGTTGCAGGACTGCGAGGCGCGCCTGCGCAGTCTGACCGAGCAGTGTGGATAACACGAGCCGCTATTTCCCATGAACGATGAATTCGACGATGGCACAGTGCCGTCGGCAACCCGGACACTGATGCGGCTCAACGAGCAAGCACACGCCATGCGCGCCGAGTTGCGCAGCTTGCAACGCCACCTGAGCGACGTGCGGCGCGACATCAACGCCGACCGTGCCGCCGTGTTGGTGGCCACCAATGAGCGCCTGGTTCTGGCCGCCCTTGAAGCGCAAATTGCCGCCGAGACAGCCACCTCCAATTTTGGAGAATTGACGCGCGCCAGCCAGCGCGACGCCTTGACCGACACCCCTAATCGGGCGCTCATGTTAGACCGACTGGAAAGTGCCATCACCATGGCACAAAGACGGGGCACCCAGGCTGCCATTTTTTTCGTCGACCTGGACAACTTCAAAAAAATCAACGACACATTGGGCCACGCCGCAGGCGATGCCGTTTTACAACTGGTCGCCAAACGCCTGGCCTGTGCGGTGCGCGATTCCGACGCGGTCAGCCGCCACGGCGGTGACGAATTTTTGGTGCTGCTGGTAGATGTATCGTGCGTGGCAGACATTGCCGCCATTGCGCAGAACATGCTTATGGAGATTGGCGCTCCAGCCGTCATCGCCCATCAGGAATTGGGGCTATCGGCAAGCCTGGGGATTGCCGTTTACCCACACGACAGTGAGGACCCCACCGTCCTCATTGCCCTTGCTGATGCAGCCATGTACCAGTCTAAGCGGCGCGGCGGCGGGCAATATACGTTTCACGTCAATACGCCTTAAATGGCAGCACGCCAACGGGCTCCAAAAGGCGCTCGGTGAGCGGCTCTCCGAGCAGGCCTACGAGCAGACGGCGAAACACATGCATCAGGGCGCTCAAAGCGGCATTGGCATGGTCAACGGTTTGGCGCAACACCGTGTTTTTCAGACTCTGAAAAACATCTGCCGACGAACCACCCTCGTAAGCGGCCACCAGCCATGGGTGGTCGATGCGGGTCAGGTAGAGGCTGCGATAGTAAAGCGCAGTGACGGCCTTGGGGCCCAGGGTGGTTGACAAACATGCGTCAACCGCGCCCCAGGTTGCGAGTGCCCCATCCGCAATGCGGGCAATGGCAGCCTCTTGGGCTGCGCGGCGCATGCGACTGGCCTCGGTGTACTGCACTTCAAACAGGGAAGGTTGGCGCGCAAGCGCCAACGCGGCTTCTATTTGAAGGATGCTGGGCACACCCGAGCGGTTTGGCTTTCCAAGAAAACTGCGTTGCATGACGACCTTTCTGCAAGACTACTGTTTGATCGATAGCTTGCTCACCACGGACTGCACGCCCTCCACACCCTTGGTAACCGCAATGGCGTGGTCGATTTGCGTTTGGGTGCCGACGAACCCACTGAGTTGGACTTCGCCTTTGCGGGTGACTACCGCGATCTCGAGGCTTTTGACTTCCGAATCAGCCATCAACGCCGACTTCACTTTCGCCGTGACCACGCTGTCATCGACCTGGTTGCCGATGGTCACTTTGCCGCTCTTAATCGTCATACCGTCGTCGACCGACTTAGCGCCTTCGACCGCGTGCGCAATGACAATGGCACGGTCCGCCTGGGTGCGGTTGTCGACAAAGCCGGTCAGTTGCACAACACCTTTGCGTGTTTCGACCTTGATGTCAAAGCCCTTGGTTTGTTGGTCTTCAATCAACGCCGACTTCACACGGGTGGTGACCACGGTGTCATCAATTTCCATGCCCACCGTGGTGGCCGTGGTGGCCGTGGGAGCGGTGGTGGTGGTGGGCGCAGTGGTAGTGGCAAGCTCGCTGTCATCGTCGTGACGGCTGCAACCCATAACCAAAAGGGCTGCGCCCGTTGCAAACACAAGGCTCAGGGCCATGGGAAGGTGGCGATTTTTCATAGTGCGCTTTCTTTTCAGTGTGTGTAAGGTCTGGCATACAGGTGAACCCACCCGTGACCTGCACAGTGTCAACGCCGACACACTGGGCGTCTGTGCGTTGTCGCACAGACCGTGGCGCAAGCCCTCACTAAGCTTTGGGCATACGTCAGCGGGGTGGTCCGGTGCTCCGGCGCGGAGCGCCCCTATTGCGCCGCAAATCAGGGACATCGACCATTGAAAAGCCAAATGCAAACCCTTCGTGCAACGTTGTCGCGTTTTTGGAGCCAGGGCGACAAAAGCGCACTCACTGGCCCCACTGCGACGGACCAACCGCCCTTGCGTGCGGAACTGTTCAGCGCCGACCAGATGGAGCGCCATGGCAAGACCTTGGCAGACTCCCACACACTGCAGTCCGAGCGCGGCAAAGACCAACTACTGGAACGCCTGACCGACAACGAGGAGCGGCTGAACGTGGCCTGCGCTTTGCTCATGGAAGCCGCAAAGGAAAACTGCCGCATAACCCCTGCTGGGGAATGGCTGCTAGACAACTTCTACCTCATTGAAGAGCAAATTCTCACCGCCAGAGCCCACCTGCCCAAAGGCTACAGCCGCGCATTGCCGATATTGGCTGGTGGCCCTTCCAAAGGGTTGCCACGTGTATACGACATTGCACTAGAGGTCATTGCACACGGCGATGGCAGAGTAGACCCCGAAAATATCGACCGCTTTGTAGCCGCGTACCAAAAGGTGTGTGTCCTGACCTTGGGTGAGCTGTGGGCCATTCCGATCATGCTGCGCCTGGCACTAATCGAGAATTTGCGCCGCGTTAGCACCCGCGTCACAAACGGCATGGTGGACCGCAATCGCGCAGGGGTATGGGCCGATCAAATGCTGGAAGTCGCCGAGCGCGATCCTAAAAGCCTGATCTTGGTGATATCGGACATGGCCCGGTCCACCCCACCGATGGTGAACTCCTTTGTGGCCGAATTGGCCCGGCGCCTGCAAGGGCATAGTTCTGCTTTGGCCTTGCCACTGACCTGGATTGAACAGCGATTGTCTGAGTCCAATCAGACCATCGAGCACATGGTGCAGTCTGAAACGCAAAGCCAAGCCGCCAATCAGGTCTGCATCAGCAATTCGATTGGAAGCCTGCGCTTGCTGGGCGCCACCGACTGGCGCGTGTTTGTTGAATCCATGAGTGCGGTCGAACACACCCTCAACGAAGACCCCGAAGGGGTGTACGCCCAAATGGACTTCACCACGCGCGACCGCTACCGCCACGTCGTTGAGGCACTGGCCCGTCGCGGTGCGATGAGTGAGCACGACGTCGCGCGCCAAGCAATCGGGCTCGCGCAAAAGGGCCTGCCTCTGCGGGACTACAGAGTCGAAGACCCACGAGGCCATGTGGGCTACTACCTGATCGACAAAGGCTTTTCCCAACTCGAACACGCAGTCGCAGCCCAGACATCGACCGTGCAAGCCGTGTTCGCATGGGCGCGGCGCTATCCGCTATCGCTGTATTTGGGTGCGGTGGGATTGTTGACGGCACTTTTGACAGCGTGGTTGATGCGGTTGGCCATAGCCCATAACCTGCCGCTGTGGCAGGTGGCATTACTGACCGTTTTCGCCATCCTAGGCACGAGCCAACTGGCTGTCACCCTGGTCAATTGGGCGGCCACTTTGATGGCAACGCCCCATACCTTGCCGCGTATGGACTTTTCTAAAGGAATTGCCCCCCAAGCACGCACGCTGGTGGTCGTCCCCACCATGTTAAGCAGCCTCAGTGGGGTCGACGCACTCACCGAAGCATTGGAGGTGCGCTACCTGGCCAACCAGGACCCCTGCTTGCACTTCGCCCTGTTAACCGACTTTCGGGATGCAGCACAAGAAACCATGCCAGACGATGCCCCACTGCTAGAGCGGGCGGTTGAGCGCATGACAGCACTCAACACCAAGTACCCCCGCACCAGTGGCGACACGTTCTTTTTGCTCCACCGCCCACGGCGCTGGAACCCGCAAGAGCGCATCTGGATGGGGTACGAGCGCAAACGCGGCAAGCTGGCAGCGCTCAACGCCTTGTTGCGCGGCGGCTCCGAGCCAGCGTTCTCGCACACGGTGGGAGACACCAGCGCTTTACGCCAAGTGCAGTTTGTCATCACCTTGGACACCGACACCCAGTTGCAACGCGATTCAGCACGGGTCTTTGCAGCCACGTTAGCCCACCCCCTGAACCGCCCCCGCTACGATGAAATCCTGCAACGGGTCACGGAAGGGTATGGCATCTTGCAGCCGCGCATGGCGGTCAGTTTGCCCAGCACCAACCGCTCACGCTTCGCACGTTTGTGTGGCAGCGAAGCCGGTGTTGACCCCTACACCCGCGCGGTGTCAGACGTCTACCAAGACCTGTTCCAAGAGGGCTCTTTTATTGGCAAGGGTATTTATGACGTGGATGCATTCGAGCGCTCGCTCAAAGACCGCTTTCCCGAAAATCGAATCCTCAGCCACGACCTTTTGGAGGGGTGCTATGCCCGCGCCGGGTTGATCAGTGATGTGCAGCTCTACGACGATTTCCCTGCGCGTTATGGCGCCGATGTCAGTCGGCGCAAGCGCTGGATTCGCGGCGACTGGCAGATTGCGTCTTGGCTGCTGCACCGCGTTCCGGGAGCGGGGCTCCATACGCGTTTGAATCCGCTGTCCAAACTGTCGCAGTGGAAAATTTTTGACAATTTGCGCCGCAGCCTGGTCCCGGTGAGCATGGTGGCGCTTTTCGTGCTGGGTTGGCTGCAGCTACAAGCCTGGGCCGTCTGGACCTTTTCGGTCCTCGGGCTCCTCTACCTCACGCCGCTCCTGAACACCGCACTGGGCTTGCTGCGAAAACCCAAAAATCTGCCAGTGGGGCAACACCTCATGGCGGCAATGCGGCAGGCGTTCAAACAGTTGGCGCAGACCACGTTCGATTTGGCCTGCCTGCCCTACGAGGCACTTTTCAGCCTCGATGCCATCATCCGCACCACCACCCGCGTGGCATTCACCCACCGCCACATGCTGGAGTGGGCGCCCTCAGGTGACACAGCACGCCCGCACTTGGGCGCCAGTGCACAACCGGTCATGCCCGGCGGCCTGGGTGACCTCCTGCAAACCGCAGCGAGGATGTGGGTCGGCCCGGCACTGGCCGCCGTGGTTGCCGTGGTGGTGTTCGCCACCCACCCCCAGGCCTTGTGGGTCGCCGCACCCATGTTGCTTCTGTGGCTGGCAGCACCGGGCATTGCGTGGTGGGTTAGCCGCCCCTTGATGGATCGCACTGCAAGCCTGCAACCCAAGCAGAGCGTTTTCTTGTTTAGGCTCGCGCGCCGGACTTGGCACTTCTTTGAAACCTTCGTCACCGCCGAGGACCATTGGCTGCCACCCGACAACTACCAGGAGCATCCGGCTGCGGTGGTGGCGCACCGCACGTCGCCGACCAACATGGGCATGGCCCTGTTGGCCAACCTGTCGGCGTATGACTTTGGCTACATTTCGGTTGCATCGCTCTTAAAGCGCACCAACGACACGCTGCAAACCATGCAGGCCTTAGACCGCCATGCAGGCCACTTCTTTAACTGGTATGACACCCTGAGCTTGGCACCCTTGTCTCCGCGGTATATCTCGTCAGTGGACAGCGGCAATTTGTCCGGCCATTTATTAACGCTGCGCCCCGGCTTGTTGGCGCTGACGGGGCAGAAGATCTTCGGCGCCAGGGCGTTCGAAGGCCTTGGCGATGCCATTGGCAATCTGCAGGGCGCCTTGCCAGCCACGGCCAGCGCCGAACTTGTGCATACCGTCTCACTGGTTCAGCACAGCATTGACTCCGCCTGCGATGCCAGACCGGCAACCACCACCGCCGTACGACGCTGGCTGAACACCATAGCAGCGCCCTGCGCCAGCCTGATTGGCCTGCCCATCCAAGGGGCAGTGGATGCTGACGACAACGAATGGCGGGTGTGGGCACAGGCTGCGGTGCAGCAATGCCAAGATGCGCTGGCCGATCTGGATTTTCTGGTGCCGTGGGACGAGAACGATGCCCCGCCCCTACCTGGTTGGTTGAAAGCACTACCCGGCTTTGGTGCCGTGGCAACCCTGCGCGAGATAGCCGAGCTGGGCGCCACCCTGAACCACGCATTTGCGCAGCAGCCAGTGCAAGCCGGTGCCGATCAGAGTTGGGCCACTTGGCTACGCCCCTTGGTCACGCTGGCCAGTGCCCGCGCCCTTGAGCGCATGCAAACCATTGAGCGCCTGGCACAGCAGGTGGCGGATCTGGCACAGGCCGACTACAGCTTTCTTTACGACAACGCCCGCCACCTGTTCACCGTGGGCTACAACGTCGACGAACATCTGCGCGACACCGGGCACTACGATTTGCTGGCCTCTGAAGCCCGGTTGTGCAGCTTTGTCGCCATTGCACAAGGGCAGGTGCCGCAAGAAAACTGGTTTGCATTGGGCCGGCTGCTCACCTCAGCCGGTGGCGACCCGATACTGCTCTCCTGGAGTGGCTCGATGTTCGAATACCTGATGCCGCTGTTGGTGATGCCATCGTGCGCCAACACGCTGCTCAGCCAAACCTGCCATGCGGTCGTGAAGCGCCAGATTACCTACGGGCATCAGCGCGGCGTGCCGTGGGGCATATCCGAGTCGGGTTACAACACCGTCGATACCGCTCTGAATTACCAATACCGCGCCTTTGGTGTTCCTGGCTTAGGGCTCAAGCGCGGTTTGGCCGAGGACTTGGTGATTGCGCCGTACGCCTGCGCTTTGGCACTGATGGTGATGCCGGACGCCGCATGCCAGAACCTGCAGCGTATGGCGGCCGATGGTCTGAAAGGCCGCTTTGGCATGTACGAGGCGATTGACTTCACCCCATCGCGCCTGCCGCGCGGACAAACCAGCGGCGTGGTGCGCTCATTCATGGCACACCACCAAGGCATGAGCCTGCTGGCCATGGCCTACGTGCTGCTAGAACAGCCAATGCAAAAGCGGTTTGAATCCGATCCGCTCTTCCAGGCCACCGCCTTGCTGCTGCAGGAACGTATACCCAAAACCGGCATGTTCCATGTTCGCACCCCAGACCTGTCCGACATACGCACCACGACCTTGGGCCCGGAGATGCCCATGCGTATTCTGCGCAACGTCGACACCGCGGTGCCCGAAGTGCAACTGTTATCCAACGGCCGCTACCACGTCATGGTCAGCCAAGCGGGCGGAGGCTACAGCCGCTGGAAAGACATCGCCGTCACCCGGTGGCGCGAGGATGGTACGCGCGACAATTGGGGCGCCTTTTGTTACCTGCGCGATGTAGCCAGCGGAGAATTCTGGTCCACCGCCCACCAGCCTACGCTCAAAAAGGCAGACACCTACGAAGCCATCTTTTCGGAAGGGCGGGCCGAATTTCGCCGTCGCGACCACGGCTACGAGACGCATACCGAAATCGTCGTCTCACCCGAAGATGACATTGAGCTGCGACGCCTGCACATTACCAACCGCTCCCGCGCACGCCGCACGATCGAGGTCACCAGCTACGCCGAAGTGGTGCTAGCACCCGCTGCAGCCGACGCGGTGCACCCGGCGTTTAGCAACCTGTTCGTTCAAACCGAAATTGTGGGTTCGCTGCAGGCCATTTTGTGTAACCGCAGGCCCCGCTCCGACGGGGAACATCTGCCCTGGATGTTCCACCTGATGGCCGTGCATGGCGGCGACTGTGGGACCGCGTCCTATGAGACCGACCGCATGCGCTTCATTGGCCGCACCCGCGCGGTACATGCGCCACAGGCCATGGCAGCACCGGGGCTACTGTCGGGTAGCGAAGGTGCTGTGCTCGACCCGATGGTGGCAATTCGCCACTTCATTACGCTGGACCCGCAGCAAACGGTCACGATTGACGTGGTCTACGGCATCAGCGAAACACGCGAAGCAGCCTTGGGCCTGATCGGCAAATACCGCGACCGGCATTTGGCAGACCGCGTCTTTGACCTGGCTTGGACCCACAGCTGGGTCAACCTGCAGCAAATCAACGCGACCGAATCCGACGCACAGCTCTATGGGCGGTTGGCCAGCTCCGTTATCTACGCCAATCCGGCACAACGCGGCGATGCCGACGTGCTCAAACGCAACCGCAGGGGCCAGTCCGGCCTGTGGGGCTACGGCATATCGGGCGATTTGCCAATTGTGTTGCTGCAAATCGGCAGTCAAGACAATATCGAACTGGTTCGGCAGTTGGTGCAGGCCCACGCCTATTGGCGCTTGAAGGGCCTGATCGTGGACCTGGTGATCTGGAACGAAGACCACGCCGGATACCGCCAGCTTCTGCAAGAACAGATCATGGGTTTGATCTCTGCCGGTGTGGAGGCGAACTACACCGACCGGCCTGGTGGCATTTTTGTACGGATCGCTGAACAGATCTCGATCGAAGACCGCGCCCTGTTCCAGACGGTCGCCCGTGTGATCATCACCGACACTCGGGGCAGCCTGACGGACCAGGTCAACCGCCGCAGTGCGAAGGAAACACGCGAACCCGCCCTTGTGCGGCAAGCCTTCAACCGGACACACCGCCTAGACCCCACAGACAACAGCGTGGTGGCGCCACGTGACTTGCTCTTCTTCAACGGCATAGGCGGTTTTTCACCCGATGGCCGCGAATACGTGATCACCACGGCGCGCGGTCAAGCCACCCCCGCACCGTGGGTGAACGTGATTGCGAATGACCGGTTCGGAACCGTCATATCCGAGTCCGGTTCGGCTTACACCTGGAGCGAAAATGCCCATGAATTTCGCTACACGCCCTGGAGCAATGACCCCGTCAGCGACGGCGGTGGCGAGGCCATCTACCTGCGCGATGAAGACACCGGGCTATTTTGGTCACCCACGCCGCTGCCGTGCGGCGGCACGGCCCCGTACACCACCCGACATGGCTTTGGCTACAGCGTGTTTGAGCACGAAGAAGACGGCATTCACTCAGAACTCTCCATCTATGTGGACGTGGATGCCGCCATCAAATTTTCACGGCTCAAGGTGCGTAACCAATCGGGACGCCCACGCAGACTGTCGGCAACCGGCTATGTCGAGTGGGTTCTGGGCGATTTGCAGTCCAAAACGGCCATGCACGTCACCACTGAAGTAGAGCCCATTAGCGGCGCCATTTTGGCGCGCAACCCCTACAGCCCCGAATTTGCAGACCGGGTGGCCTTTTTCGACGCCGATGGCGCGACACAAATGCCATTTGTGACCGTTTGCGCAGACCGCCGCGAGTTTGTCGGGCGCAACGCAACGCTGGCCAACCCGGCTGCAATGACGCGGGCCAGACTCTCCAATAAGGTGGGGGCAGGCCTGGACCCCTGCGCCGCCATACAAGTGCCATTCGAATTGGCCGACGGCCAAGAGCGCGAAATCACGTTCCGACTCGGGGCCGCAGGGCGCCGGGGTATTGACGATGCCAGAGCGATGGTCCATTCACTGCGCGACCCCGATGCCTCACGGCAGGTGTTGCCCGCCGTACACGCCTACTGGGAACAGACCCTGGGCGCCGTGCAGGTCAACACGCCCGACGCAGCACTAAACGTGCTGGCCAACGGCTGGTTGCTGTACCAAACGATTGCCTGTCGGTTGTGGGCCCGCAGCGGGTACTACCAGTCGGGCGGTGCGTTTGGTTTCCGCGACCAACTGCAAGACGCGATGGCCCTGGTTCACACCGCCCCACACCTGCTGCGCGAGCACTTGCTACGCTGTGCGTCGCGCCAGTTTATCGAGGGCGATGTCCAACACTGGTGGCACCCGCCACAGGGCCGGGGCGTGCGCACCCATTGCTCAGACGATTTTTTGTGGCTGCCCCAAGCGACATGCCGCTACGTACAGGCCACCAGCGACACGGGTGTGCTCAATGAATCGGTTGCCTTTCTCGAAGGTCGCCCGGTACCGCCCGAGGAGGACTCGTACTACGACTTGCCCAGCCAATCCACCGCTACGGCAACGCTGTACGAACACTGTGTGCGGGCCATTTTGCGGGGCTTACCCAAAGGGGTGCACGGACTGCCCCTCATGGGCACCGGAGACTGGAACGACGGCATGAATTTGGTCGGCATAAAGGGCCAGGGCGAAAGCGTGTGGCTGGCCTTCTTCCTCTTTGATACCTTGGTGCGCTTCAGCCCCGTGGCGCGTGCACATGGTGATGAAGCCTTTGCACAGGAATGCCTGGCGCAAGCCGAGCAATTGCGCCAAGCCATTGACCAGCACGGGTGGGACGGTGGCTGGTACCGGCGCGCGTATTTTGACGACGGCACACCCCTAGGCTCGTCTGCCAACGCCGAATGCCAGATTGACTCCATTTCCCAAAGCTGGTCGGTGCTGTCGGGCGCAGGTGACCCAGAGCGTTCGCGCACCGCAATGAACGCGCTAGACCAGCGACTGGTGCGCCGCGACAACGCGCTGATCCAGTTGCTAGACCCGCCGTTCAACACCGCAGCCATGAACCCCGGCTACATCAAAGGCTATGTACCGGGCGTGCGGGAAAACGGTGGGCAATACACCCATGCGGCCATCTGGGCCACCATGGCATTTGCCGCATCAGGCGACAGCCGTAGGGCGTGGGAATGCTTTGATTTGATCAATCCGGTGCACCACGGAAGCGACGCTGAAACAATAGCTACCTACAAGGCCGAGCCCTATGTGGTTGCCGCCGATGTCTATGCCGTCGCGCCCCATACCGGGCGTGGTGGGTGGACCTGGTACACCGGCTCGGCCAGCTGGATGTACCGCTTGGTTCTGGAGTCGCTACTGGGGCTGCACATTGAAGCGGGGCAACTGCGCATCAAGCCTTGTATCCCGGTAGCGTGGGCAGGCTTTACGGTGCACTACCGTTACCGCACAACGCCGTACACGATTGTGGTGGTGCAAACACACGGCCCCACAGCGGCCGTGCAGGTGACGGTCGATGGGCTGGTGCAGCCGAGTGCCGCAGCGACCTTGATCGACGATCAGGTGGCCCACGCCGTGGCAGTGAATGTGATCACGATAGGCGGGACTTAAAAAGAAAAAGCGCGGACTGGCAAGTCCGTGCTTAGAGTGCAACTGAGTGTGCAATTGAACCGGTTACAAACGTCCCATCAGCAAGAGCACGATGAGGATGATCACCACCAACCCCAAGCCACCACTGGGTCCGTAGCCCCAGCTTCGGCTATGGGGCCAGCTCGGGAAGGCTCCGATCAGCAAAAGAATTAAAACGATTAATAGTATGGTTCCCAGACTCATGAGATTTTCCTTGTAGTAGTGTCCACCGACAGCAATGAACGGGTCTGAGCATCGCATCAGCATCCAAAGTCGTCCGTGCGCTAGCAAACAGACGGCCTACCGGTGAATTTGTGCCGTGGGGCGGTGCGGTCAATCCGACGGGGTGCCCGCCATTTCACGGGCATGTTCCGCACGCTTCATGGCCACGTACTCGCCTCGATCAAGTTCATGCAATTGAAGGGGGTAACGCTCCGTGGCGGAGAACCAACTTTGCAAGCGCTTTTCAAACTGCGATGTGGGTGGAACGCGCATGGACTCTAGTAGTGCATCAATCGCCAAGTAATAGCGCATGGTGTTGCGCTCTGCCACACCCCGCACGCCGTCAACGTACACCACCTCGCCGTTGGCGCGTTTTCCCACTTCGGTAAATCCCACTTTCCCGCGACCAATGGTGAGCAGGTAGGTCTGCATGGCCAGTCGGCCGGCAAAGCCCGTACCGTAAGAATAGGACAGGTGCAAAAACGTTGTTCCGTTGGGTAGTGGAACGGCTTCCAGCACGATTCGGTAGTCGCTGGTGCCCATCGGCCCGTCTTTCGCATCCAGTTGAATGTGCAGGTACTGCGCCGTCGCGTCGAGGGCCGCGTACTGCAACATGAGCTGTTCCGTCTGAGACAACTCTTGCGGATTTTTAGTCCCCATTCGCACCCGCAGTTGGCTGCCCCCCGGCGTGACACGGGGCCGACAGTATTTGGTGTTGAAATGCAAAGAAATGACGTCACACCAATGCTGTGGGTCGTTCAAAGCTGCACTGACCGCACTAAAAGGGTAGGCCACCACGGCATGAACATCCCCCGTGAGGCGCTGCTGCGTTTCACGGGAGTCCAGCACCAAAGGCTGCTGAAATGCATTTTTTTGTAGCCGTGGGGCCAGTGTCTGGTAACGGGCGAGCAACTGCGCGGGCGAACCGGCCCCGGCATTCGCCGTCCACGCGAACAACGCGGTGCAAAGAACAATCAGGCGTCTCATCTATTTGCGCCGAAGCGTCTCCATGGGGGCCCCATGCGCCAAAATCTGCGCACTGAAGGCCTCGGCCCACACGGCGTAGCCTTTGCGCCCCGGATGAAACCCATCGGTTGCCAAGCATTCCGGCACCGCGCCTTGGTAAGGTCGCGTCATAACGCGTTGGCCCAATATCGGCAACACGCTGGCCAGTTGCTGGTTCATTTCATGGGCCCAACGCCCCATAAACCAACGCAGAGGCTGGGGCAACGCCCTAAAGCCATGCATGGGTGGCATGGCGCTGTGAATTAACAACTCGGGCTTAAACCGCTCCTGCACCAGCTCGGCCAACTGTTCCTGCCACTTCAGCCATTGGGCTGGTGAGCGCAGCGCGGTTGCGTCGTTCACCCCAACGCACAAAATGACAACGTCGTACTGTTTTTCCAACGCACAGCCCAACAGTTTGAGCAAACCCGGTGAATCCAGGCCCGACCGCGCCATCAGTTGCCAGTGAACCGTGCGCTGCGTGCCCAGGCGTTGCAGCAGTTGCCCGCACAAAGCTTCGTCTTGGCGGGCTACCCCCACGCCGGCCGCGCCCGAGTCACCGGCCACCAAAATAGAAAGAGGCGGCCCCTCGCCTGACGTGCCTTGGCGCGGGCCCTGTGCCTCGGGCAATAAGGGGGTCACCCGGCGCACATGCTTTCCCTGCAACCAAAGAATGGGACTCAGGAGAATGAGCAAAAAATATCGTTTAAAGCTAGCCATATGGCACGCACGGTACCGTTGCAACGCCGTGGCGTCTGTATGCCAACGCACAGCGGCGCGCGCGGCAGCACAGCATGATGCGCTCTTTGAATCCAAAGGCTAACGCTCTCTTATTGCACCTATGAACCACCCAAATGAGCCTGATCCAGCCCTGATTGAACTGCTGGACGATCTGGATTCGAACGCCGACTTGGTGCACCGTCACTTGTGGCTCATTGAGGTGCTGGACTGGATTCGTGGCAGCGAAAGTTCAGCCGCCGCCTCGGTCGCCCGGGTGGATTTGCTGCTCAATACGCTGGACGCACGCCCCCACGCCAAAGAACGTGTGCAACAGCTGTGGGCACGGGTATGCACCACGGTCGACACCAGCTTGCTGCTCTGTGACTATGGTTTTGCCTCGCGCAACGCATTTGTCAGTGAATTCATAGAACGGTTTCACAAGAAAATTCTGCCTGCGTCGCCCGAAACGATCGATGCCGGTGAGCTTTTTGGCCTGTGTCTGCACAAGGCCCACGATGCACAATGGCTTGCATTGCTGCAAGCGCCTGCTTTAGGCCGATTGGCGCAATTGCTGACGTTGCCAGCAGAGGCATTCGTAGCGCAGGATGCCCCGGCGCTGACGCACTGGCAAAACGCCCTTGTGGACGCCATTACCTACTGCACCAGCCAGATTCGGGCGGCGGGTTTTTCGCCGGAATTGCGTCTGCGTATGCACGCGTTGCATCGCGAGTCCAACCCCTTTCAGCGGCTGGATTCCGATTTCGACGCTGTCCGCTTGGCGCTGCAAAACGAAGACGATCTGGCGCAGACGGTGGTGCATTTCAAAGCGCGCCTTGACGCCTGTCGCCAAGCGGCCGCTTCGGTGTACGGCCATTTGGACGCGCATGGTGTTTCCATGGATCTGGTGTTTCGCCTGCGCCAGTTGCGGGAACGGGTTTTGCGTATTCGCCTATTGCTGGATTGTTTGATAGATGACCGCGAACACACCCAATGCGCACGTCTTATTTCACAACTGGCGAGCTTGGGCCAGAGCCAACAAAGCCTGCGTGCATTGGTGACCTACAGCAGTTCCATCTTGGCGGCCAAAGTCGCTGAGAGCAGTTCTGAGACCGGCGAACATTACATTACCCGCAACCAGGGCGAATACCGCACCATGCTGGGTCAGGCCGCTGGGGGCGGGGCACTCACCGCATTCACCACCGCCCTGAAATTTGGGGTGATGGCCATCGGCTTATCCGCATTTTGGTTTGGCTTTTGGGCGGGTGTGGTCTACGCGGTCAGCTTTGTCGCGATTCAGCTCTGCCACTTCACGCTGGCCACCAAGCAGCCCGCCATGACGGCCCCCGCCATGGCCGCCAAACTGCAGGACGTCACGGCATACGATGCAACCACGTTAACGGGTTTTGTCGATGAAGTGTCCCACCTCGTGCGTTCACAAATTGCGGCGGTGCTGGGTAACGTGGTGGTCGTGTTTCCGGCGACTATCCTCCTTGCAGTGCTTTACCAAGGGGTCAGCGCCAGCCCCATGATTGATGCGGCGCACGCGGCCCATGTTTTTGAGTCTCTGGTGCTGTGGGGGCCCTCGGTGCTGTTTGCTGCGTTTACCGGAGTCTTGCTATTTTTTAGCAGCCTCATTGGCGGGTGGGCAGAGAACTGGTTCGTGCTGCACCGCCTGGACTCGGCCATTCGCTACAACCCGCGCATCACCCGGTACCTGGGCGCATCTCGTGCCAACCGCTGGGCGCACTTTTTGCGGCACAACATTTCGGGCTTGTACTCCAATGTTTCGTTGGGTTTTATGCTGGGGCTGGTTCCCTCCATCATGGGCTTCTTTGGCCTTGGGCTGGACGTGCGCCACGTCACCCTCTCCGCCGGTCAACTGGGCGCTGCCTGCGCCAGCCTGGGTTGGAGCGTGGTGTACAACCCCGCGCTGTGGTGGGCAGTGGCCACCATTCCATTCATTGGTGCACTGAACCTGACCGTCAGTTTTTACCTGGCTTTTCGCGTGGCACTGCAGGCGCGAAGCCTCTCGCGCAATGCACGCGCGCATGTTCGCTCCGCCATCTTTCAACGCCTGCGGCATGCACCTTTGAGTTTCTTTTGGCCCCCCGCTACCGCGAACGTGTAAAGCGCTCGTGTGCTGTACCGCACAGACACCACGGTCTGAAAATCCCATGATGGTGCGGGTGTTTTTACTACTTTTTATAAGGCTTTCATGACCACCACCAACAAACCAAAACTGACACCCACCTCGGTGACCATGTTGCGCGAGCAAGCACGCCAACACATAGAGGCAGGCGCCGTCACGGCGGGCTACAAGGCCGATTGCAAAGCGGTGATCAGCATGCTCAACGATTCTCTGGCCACAGAACTGGTGTGCGTGCTGCGCTACCGCCGCCACCATTTCATGGCCCGTGGCATTCATTCCCAAGCCCTTGCCGCAGAATTTTTGACCCACTCCAACGAAGAGCAAGGCCATGCGGACCAATTGGCGGCGCGTATCGTGCAATTAGGGGGCGCGCCAGACTTTTCTCCGGCCACCTTGCTGGGGCGCAGCCACGCCGAATATGTAGAGGGCGTCACACTGGCCGACATGATCAAAGAAAATCTGGTGGCCGAACGCATTGCCATTGACAGCTACCGCGAAAGCATTGCCTACCTGGGCGATCAAGACCCCACCACGCGGCGCATGCTGGAGTCCATTTTGGCGGTAGAAGAAGAGCACGCCGATGAGCTGGCAGACCTGCTGCAGCACATACCCTCCAACGCATAACGGATTCAACGCCTAACGGAGGATTACCATGCGCCCGCATTCGCTCACCCGTGCATGGAACAGTGCCGTTTTGCTGGCCCTGCGTCTTGCTCTACCGGCCCTCACGGCCCTCACGGCCCTCACGGCCTGTACCGAGATCGCGCAGCACCCGGTGTCAGCGGGCGTAGGCGCTAATCCTACGCTAGACAGCCCCCAAACCCGCTGGATTCCCACGGTGAACATTGCACCGGCCAAAGGCTGGCCGGCAGGCGTAACGCCGCTTGCCGCGCAGGGAATGCAGGTGCAGGCCTTTGCCAGCGGGTTGAGCCACCCACGCTGGGTCTACGTGTTGCCCAACGGGGATGTGCTGGTGGCCGAAAGCAACGCACCCAAGCGCCCCGCTGACGGCCAAGGCATCAAAGGCTGGGCGATGGGCATCGTGATGGCGTGGGCCGGTGCCGGTATGCCCAGCGCTGACCGCATCTCTCTCTTGCGTGATACCAACGGCGATGGGGTGGCCGATCTGCACACGGTATTGCTAGAAGGGCTTCACTCGCCCTTTGGCATGGCCCTGGTGGGCAAGCATCTTTTTGTGGCCAATACCGACGCTGTTCTTCGGTTTGATTACGCGGACGGCGACACCCACATTGCCACCCCCGGCGTCACCGTGCTTGATTTGCCCGCAGGGCCTATCAATCACCACTGGACCAAAAACCTCATCGCCAGCCCCGACGGTAAAACACTCTATGTCACGGTAGGCTCTAACAGCAACGTGGCAGAGAACGGCATAGAAGCCGAGGCAGGCCGCGCCGCCATTTGGGTGGTCGATGTTGCCAGCGGTGCTCACCGCGTCTTTTCCTCCGGCCTGCGCAACCCCAACGGCATGGCGTGGGAACCCACCACCCATACGTTGTGGACCGTGGTGAATGAACGCGACGAACTCGGCAGCGACCTGGTGCCCGACTACTTAACCCGCGTGCACCAGGGCGACTTTTACGGCTGGCCCTACAGCTACTTTGGCCAGCATGTCGATACCCGGGTGCAGCCAGCGCGGCCCGACCTGGTGGCCAGTGCGCGGGTGCCAGACTACGCCTTGGGCCCCCACACCGCCTCGCTCGGGCTGGCGGCTGCCGCCGGCAACACGCTGCCAACGGCCTTTGCCAATGGCATGTTCGTTGGGCAACATGGGTCATGGAACCGCCGCCCCCACAGTGGCTACAAGGTGATCTTCGTTCCCTTCGCCGACGGCAAGCCGTCCGGCGAACCCTTGGACGTGTTGACCGGCTTTTTGAGCGAGGCCAAAACTGCCTATGGGCGCCCTGTGGGTGTGGCGTTAGACACGCGCGGCGCGCTTTTGGTTGCCGACGATGTGGGTAACATCATCTGGCGCGTTACCGCGTGGCCCTAAGGTCGATACGAAAAAGGAATTCCCATGCCAACCCGTTTTGAGACCGACTCGCTGGGTTCGATTGCGGTCGATGACAACGCCTTGTGGGGCGCCCAGACCCAACGCTCGCTGCTCCATTTTCATATCTCCACCGAACGCATGCCGGTGGAGCTACTCAGGGCCTTGGCGCAGCTCAAGCGCCTGGGTGCCGTGGTCAACAGCGAGCTGGGCTTGCTGGACGGCATCATCGCAGACGCCATCTGCGGCGCGGCCGACGCAGTGCGTGCGGGTGCCCACTGGGATGCGTTTCCCTTGTCGGTATGGCAAACCGGGTCGGGCACCCAAACCAACATGAACATGAACGAGGTGCTGGCAAACCTGGCGTCGCAGATGTTGGGCGGCCAGCGGGGCGCTGCACGGCGGGTGCACCCGAATGACCACGTCAATCTGGGGCAATCGTCCAACGACATTTTTCCAACGGCCATGCACGTTGCCGCCGTGGGCGCCATCGAACACCATTTGCTGCCCGCACTGCGGGCGATGCAGGCCACGTTGGAACACAAGGCCATCGACTTTGCAAGCATCGTCAAAACCGGCCGAACGCACCTACAAGACGCCACACCCCTCACGCTGGGGCAAGAAATATCCGGGTGGGTGGCCCAGTTCCGCCATGCCGACCACGCCATCACCGCCAGCCTGCCCGCTCTGCTGGCGCTCGCTGTGGGTGGCACCGCGGTGGGCACCGGTCTCAATACCCACCCCGAATTTGGTGCCCGTGTGGCACAGCAACTGGCGTTGGAAACCGGTATGGCGTTCGCGTGTGCCGAAAACCGCTTTGCCGCATTGGCCTGCCACGACCCCTTGGTGCAAGCGCATGGCGCGCTCAAGACGCTGGCGGTGGCCTTGTTCAAAATTGCCAACGACATTCGTTGGCTGGCCAGCGGCCCACGTTGCGGCCTGGGTGAGCTGAAAATCCCCGAGAACGAGCCCGGCAGCTCCATCATGCCGGGCAAAGTCAACCCCACGCAATGCGAGGCCATGACCATGGTGTGCTGCCAGGTAATGGGCAACGATGTGGCCATCGGTATGGGCGGCGCCATGGGTAATTTTGAGCTCAACGTGTTCAAACCGGTGATTGCGCACAACTTTCTGCAAAGCGTGCGTTTGCTGGCCGACAGCATGCAGAGTTTGGATGCGTATTGCTTGCAAGGTTTGGAGCCAGATCGCACGCGCATTGCCGATTCGCTGGGGCGCTCTTTGATGCTGGTGACCGCACTCACCCCGCACATTGGCTACGACCGTGCAGCACACATTGCCAAGCAGGCCCATACTAGCGGCAGCACCCTGCGCGAGGCCGCACTGGCCTCGGGTTTTGTCAGTGCCGCGCAGTTTGACGCATGGGTTCGTCCCGAGCAGATGATCTGATTACCCACCAGGAGTTCCACATGGCCCTCGCCCACACTTTTGCCCACACGCTTACGAGCTTTCGCACCGCCTCGGGTACGCAAGGGCAGTTGTACTCGCTGCCTGCACTGGCAGCCCAATTTCCCAACATCCAGCGCCTGCCGGTTTCTATGCGCATCGTGCTGGAGTCGGTGCTGCGCAACTGCGATGGCAAAAAGGTCACTGCCGAGCACGTAGCGCAGGTGGCCCAGTGGCAGCCCGTGGCCGAGCGCACCGACGAAATCCCCTTTGTGGTCAGCCGCGTGGTGCTGCAAGACTTTACCGGCGTGCCGCTGTTGGCCGACCTGGCCGCCATGCGCAGCACCGCCCAGCGCTTGGGGTATGACCCCAAAAAGATTGAACCCCTGGTGCCGGTGGACTTGGTGGTAGACCACTCGGTCATGGTGGACCACTACGGCAAAAAGAACTCGCTGGAGCTGAACATGCAGCTCGAATTTGTGCGCAACCGCGAGCGCTACGAGTTCATGAAATGGGGCATGCAAGCCTTTGACACCTTTGGCGTGGTGCCACCGGGCTTTGGCATCGTGCACCAGGTGAACCTGGAGTACTTGGCGCGCGGTGTGCACCAGTCGGCAAAAGGCATCTACTACCCCGACACGCTGGTGGGCACCGATAGCCACACCACCATGATCAACGGCATTGGCGTGGTGGGATGGGGCGTGGGCGGCATTGAGGCCGAGGCCGCCATGCTGGGCCAGCCGGTGTACCTGCTGACCCCCGACGTGGTGGGCATGGAGCTGACCGGGCGCCTGCGCGAAGGCGTCACCGCCACCGACTTGGTGCTCACCGTGACCGAGCTGCTGCGCCAGCACAAGGTGGTGGGTAAGTTTGTCGAATTCTTTGGCGAAGGCACACGCACCCTGGCGCTGCCCGACCGTGCCACCATTGCCAATATGGCGCCCGAGTACGGCGCCACCATGGGCTTTTTTCCGGTTGATGAAAAGACCCTTGCTTATTTTGAAGGCACGGGCCGCACCCAAGCCGAGATCGAGGCCTTTGCGGCCTACTTCAAGGCGCAAGGTTTGTTTGGGATTCCCTTACGCGGTGAGGTGGACTACACCAGCGTGGTGTCGCTCGACCTGGGCGATGTAACCCCCAGCCTGGCCGGCCCCAAACGGCCACAAGACCGCATTGAGCTGGGTAAAGTGGCCCCAACCTTTGCCAGCCTGTTTAGCAAATCCAATGCCGAGAACGGCTTTAACCAACTGCCTGGCAAACTGGCCCTGCGCTACCCATTGCACAGCGCCGCGTTGCCGCACGAGACCGTGGCCCCTGTCGTCGCACCCCCTTTCCCGGGCGCAGCCCGCGACGTGGCGGAGATGGTACTCAACCGCCCGACGCTAGAGTCCACCAAAGCCGCGGCCAATGCGCCCGGGCCCGCCCAGGTGTCTGCCCCCACCGCGCCAGACCCTGAGAGCGACGGCCTGCGCATTGGCAACGGCGATGTGCTGATTGCCGCCATCACCAGTTGCACCAACACCTCCAACCCCAGTGTGATGCTGGCAGCCGGTTTGCTGGCCAAGAAAGCCGTCGCGGCGGGCCTGAGCGTGCAGCCGCACATCAAGACATCCCTGGCCCCTGGCTCGCGCATCGTGACCGAATACCTGACCGAGGCGGGCTTGTTGCCCTACCTAGAGAAACTGGGCTTTGCACTGGCCGGCTACGGCTGCACCACCTGCATTGGCAACTCGGGTGACCTGGCGCCAGAGCTCAATGCGGTCATCACCAAAAACGACCTGGTCTGTGCCGCCGTGCTGTCGGGCAACCGCAACTTCGAGGCCCGCATCCACCCCAACCTCAAGGCCAATTTTCTGGCCAGCCCGCCGCTGGTGGTGGCCTACGCCATTGCCGGCAATGTGATGGTCGACCTGATGACCCAGCCCGTGGGCCAAGGCAAGGGCGGAAAAGACGTGTACCTGGGCGACATTTGGCCCAGCAGTGACGAGATTCACGCGCTGATGAAGTACGCCATGAAGGGCAAGGCCTTCCGCGCCAACTACGCCAAGGTGGCAACCGAGCCCGGCAAACTGTGGGAAAAAATCAAGGGCGTGGCCGGCACGGCCTACACCTGGCCGCCCAGCACCTACATTGCACAACCACCGTTTTTCGATGATTTTGCTATTGAATCAGGAGCTGCTCACGCAGTATCTACGAGGGCTACAGGCCAATTTGGCACTAAAAATTCGTCTGCGCCGGTAAGCGTGCGGGGTGCCCGCATCATGGCGCTGTTTGGAAACTCCATCACCACCGACCACATCTCCCCGGCGGGCAGCATCCCAGAACGCTCACCCGCTGGGCAGTGGCTGCGGGCCAATGGCGTGCAGAAGGCGGATTTCAACTCCTATGGCGCGCGCCGGGGCAACCACGACGTCATGGTGCGCGGCACCTTTGCCAACGTGCGCATCAAAAACCAAATGATTCCGGAGCTGGCCGATGGTTCGCGCGAGGAGGGCGGCGTCACGCTGTACTACGGCGGCGCTGTCGCCAGCCTGCCGGGCGATATGCCAGGCGAAAAGATGCCCATTTATGACGCCGCCACCCGCTACATGGCGGCGGGCATTCCCACCGTGGTGTTTGCGGGTGAAGAGTACGGCACCGGGTCCAGCCGCGACTGGGCCGCCAAGGGCACGCAGTTGCTGGGCATCAAAGCCGTGGTGGCGCAGAGCTTTGAGCGCATTCACCGCAGCAACCTGGTCGGCTTGGGGGTGTTGCCGCTGCAGTTCAAGGCGGGGGAATCCTGGCACACCTTGGGCCTGACCGGCACCGAGACCATTGCCATCGTCCCCGACCCCGGCCTCACACCGCAGAGCGACGCGCAACTGTTCGTCACCCATGCCGATGGCACGCAAACCACGCACACCCTGCTGCTGCGCATTGACACCCCCATTGAGGTGGACTACTACCGCGCCGGGGGCATATTGCCGTTTGTGTTGCGGCAGTTGCTTCAGCCAGGCCACCCCAGCGCCTAAGCTCAGTTCTCGCGCGCAATCCGCACGATTTCTTTGGCAATGTCCTCGGGGGACAAAATATAGTCGATGCACCCGCTGTCAATGGCGCTCTCCGGCATGTCGGGCTGGGTGGCAGTGCTCAGCTTCTGTGCAATGGTGATGCCGCCCACTTCTTTGATGCCACACAGGGCGGCCGCACCGTCGCCGTCGTAGCCGGACACAATCACCGCAATCAGTTTGCCGTCCCAAAACTCGGTGAGCGAGCGCAGAAAAACCGTGATTACATCCGGCCAGCCACGTTGTTTGGAGATGGGTTTGAGCAAAAAAACGTCTCCATCGACATGCAAATCGCGGTTGGAAGGAATGATGAAAACGTGGTTGGGTTCAATGCGCAAGCGCTCCGTGATGAGCTCAACCGGCATGGCGCTAAAGCGCGGCAACACCTCATGCAACTGGGTTGGCATGATGGTGATGTGGTTCACGATGACAATGGCCACGCCCATGTCCGCCGGCAGGTTTTGCAGCAGCCGAATATAGGCATCTAGCCCACCGGCCGAGCCACCAACACACACAATGGGGCACTTTCGCACTGCAACCTTGCTCTCGCTGTGGCCGGGCGCACCGTCCTTGGCCATCATGCCGAATGCGCCAGTGTGGACACCCGCGCCGCATGGGGCTGCTTAGTCTGAATCGTCTTTTGTGGCTGCTTTGGCTTGAGCTTGCGCGTCCACGCGGCCAGGTCCACCAAGAGCTGGCGAATCATGTTTTGGCTGAGGGCATTGATCAACTTCCCGTGGGCATTGAACGTCGTTTCCACATCGCCAGCGTTGGCAATCATGACTTCGGGCTGGTTCAGCACCAACATATCCAACGCGACCAAGGTCTGGCGCAGGTGGTACTGCGCGCGGGCCGATCCAAACGTGCTGACCGAGGCCCCCATGATGGCAATGGGTTTACCCGCCCACGCGCTGTCGCCGTAGGGGCGCGAGGCGCAGTCCATGGCGTTCTTCAAGACACCTGGCACCGAGTAGTTGTACTCTGGCGTAGAAATGAGAATGGCGTCCGCCGCGCGAATGCTCTTCTTGAACGCCACCACGCGGGGCGACGGGGTGTTTTCTTCGTCCTGATTGAACAAGGGAATACCCGCCAGGTCAAAAATTTTAAGCGTCACACCCCGGGGCAAAAGCCCCTGTGCTGCCACCAGGGCCGCGTGGTTGTAGGAGTGGGCGCGCAAGCTACCGGATATGCCCAGAATGGTGAGCGGTTTGGTAACGGGTTTGGTCATCGTTCTCTCCGAGTTGAGAGGCCATTTTTTCACCCCGAATAGGGCCCGTCTGTTCACTACCGCACGGAACTTTGCGACCCAGATTGGAACAATGGCCGCTCAACTTTTAAACCACTGATATGACTCACTCCAACTTTCAAACCTGTATTGATGCGTGCAACGACTGCGCCATGGCCTGCAACTATTGCTCAACCGCCTGCCTGAAGGAGCCCGACGTGAAGATGATGGCCCTGTGCATCGCATGGGACATGGACTGCGCTGCGATGTGCACCACCGCTGCGGCGGCCATGGCACGCGACAGTGAACACGCCGCCGCCATTTGCAAGCTGTGCGCCAGCATTTGCCAGTCGTGTGCCGACGAGTGCGCCAAACACACCGCAGACCATTGCCAGCAATGCGCCAAAGCCTGTCAGGCCTGCGTGAAAGCCTGCCTAGAAGTGGCCGCTAGTGAGGTGGCTGAAGCCGCCTAAAGTGGCGGCCAGCTGGAGTGCGCAAATACCAGCGCCTCGTCCAACACATCCATAAAAGCGGTGATCTTGATCGGCTTGGTGATGTAGCGAAAAAACCCCGCCTCTAGGCCGTGTTCAATTCCCGATTCCATGGCATTGGCAGTCAGTGCCAGCACGGGTATGTGCTGGGTGACCGGGTCTTCACGCAACACCTTGAGCGCCTCGATTCCACTCATGCCCGGCAGCTGAATGTCCATCAGAATCAGCGTGGGCTGGTGGATGCGCGCCAGTGCAATGCCGCTGACCGCGTCACGGGCGGTGAGTAAATGCAGCTCGGGTCGCCGCTCAATGAGTTCCTCCACCAGTTGCAGGTTCTCTAGGTTGTCTTCTACATACAAAACGGTATGTTGTAGCGGTTCGCCGTGCAGGGGCGCTGGCCTAGAGCCACCGTGCAGCTCGCAAGCCCCACTCTCTGCCACGGGTGAGGGGGCATGCGTCATGTCCAACTCAAACCAAAAAACCGTGCCTTCGCCCACGGTGCTGTGCACCCCGATTTCGCCGCCCATCAGCTCCACCAAACGTTTGCTCACCACCAGGCCAATGCCGGTGCCTTTCACGGCCCCGGCCTCTTGCCCCAAGCGGTTAAACGGTTGAAACAAATGGTTCAATTTATCGGCCGACAAACCGTGGCCGGTGTCGCGCACACTAATGCGTATGCGCCCACTCGGGCCCAGGCCGCACGTCACGGTCACGGTGCCGCCGGCGCGGTTGTATTTGATCGCGTTGCTGATCAAATTGATCAGCACCTGCTTCAGGTGCAAATGGTCGGCGTGTACAAAACAAGTCGGGTCGACCGGGCAGTAAGAGACGGCAATGCCATTGGTCTGCGCCAAGGGCTCGATCATGGCCTCGCAGTCGGTTAGCACATCGCACAGCAGCAAGGGCTCCATGGTCAATGACACGCTGCCCGACTCAATCACCGCCAGGTCCAAAATCTCGTTCACCAACTCCAGCAGGTACCAACCCGCCTTCAAAATTTGGTCGATTCTGGATTTTTGACCCGGCGTGGGCGCCGGTGCACCGGCCTCCATCAATTGGGCAAACCCCAAGATGGCGTTGAGCGGGGTGCGAAACTCATGGCTCATGCTCGACAGAAATTCAGACTTGGCCCGGTTGGCTTTTTCTGCCACCTGCGTCGCATCTTCCAATGCGGCGTTTTTTTCTTGCAGTGACCGCTCCATGCGTTTGCGGTCTGAAATGTCGCTCAAAACGACACGGTGCACCGCCACGCCATCGGGGTCTTCCACCCCAGAGGACACCAGGTTCGCCCAAAACGTAAGTCCGTCGCCTCGCACCATGTGCAACTCACACGATTGCAAGTCGCCGTGTTCCAAGAGCATTTTGCGGTGCAGGTAGTACACATCTTGGTCTGCTTTCAGGATAAAGCGGCAGATGGGTTTGCCGATCAACTGCGAGCGGGCCTGGCCCAGCAGGGTGCCCGCGGTCAAGTTGGCATGTAAAATCACACCCTCTTTGCTCAGGGTGCAATAGCCCACTGGCGCTAGGTCGTACAGATCGAAATAGAGGGCCCGCGAGGCGTCCAGTTGCACCTGCGCGCGGCGCAGCTCTTCGTTTTGCATGCCCAGCTCGATCTGGTGCACCCGCAGTTCGTGCAAGGTGGCCCGTATTTCATTGGGCGCCAAGCTCACAATTTCCTCAAACGCATCGGTGGCCGTTGCCGCGGCAATGGCATCGGCCCGGCGGCGCAGTAGTGGCCCAAAGCCGGAGTTTGTGTTTGACATGAGGGGGGCCTCTGGTTGCATGGGTTGGCTCATTGCGGACTATCCTGCACGTGCTCAGTGGTGGCAATGGCATACACCTGGCCGGCGTGGTCAATCAAGCCGGTTGCGGTGATGTGTACCGACAACGCATTGCCGGCCTTGTTTAGCCGCTGCGCGGTGTAGGGTGCCACAGTTTCACCCCGGCTGAGCTGCTGCACCAGCGCCTTGGCTTGCGCATGCTGTTCTGCGGGCATGCGCTTGCGCACATTCATGGCCAGTGCCTCGGCCTCTGACCAGCCATACAGCTTCACCGCACCGGGGTTCCAGGCCAGAATCGTGCCATCCAGGTCTTGCACGGTGATGGCGTCATGCGCATCGCGCACCACCACGGCCAGGCGCAGTACCTCGTTGGTCTTGTGCAGCGCGGTGCGTATTTTGACCATGTCGTTAATGTCCACAAACGACAGCACCACGCCCTCAATCACATTGTTCAGCGTGCGGTAGGGCTGGATGCGCATCATGTACCACTTGCCGGCCTTGGTCTGCAGTTCCACCTCTTTGGGCGCCAAGGTGTTCAGCACCGCCTGGGCGTCTTGCACCAATTGGTCGTAGCCCACCAGGTTCGAGACGATGTGGCCCACCGGCCGCCCCACGTCACCCGGAATCAGGTTGATGATCTGCGTGACCGCCGGGGTAAAGCGCAAAATGCGCAGCTGCGGGTCCACAAACACGGTGGCAACACCGGTGCCGGCCAGCAGGTTGTTCATGTCGTTGTTGGAGCGTGACAAGTCGGCCACCTTGGTTTGCAGCTCGTTATTGACCGTGGCCAGTTCTTCGTTGACCGACTGCAGTTCTTCTTTCGAGGTTTCCAGCTCTTCGTTGGTCGACTGCAGCTCCTCGTTGACCGATTGCATTTCTTCGTTGGACGACTTGAGCTCTTCGTTCGAGGTCTCCAGCTCTTCATGCGTGGTCTGCAGGTATTCGTCTTTGGCCCGCAACTCGTGGCGCAGTGCGGCGATCTGGGCCGCGGCGTCGGCGCTGGCTTCCGATTCGGAGTGTGGCGCCGACGGTCGCACCACATGCAACGGGGTCACGCCGTGGCCTTGTTCCGGCGCAGCTTGCAGCATCACCAGGTAGAGAGACGAATCGGCATCCTCCGCTATGCCCGTCGCACCCGGTGCAACCATCGAAACCGGCGAAACGCTGAGGTGCGTGGTGGTGAAGTGACCATTGGTTTTGATGCTCAGACCCATGGCGCGCACCGTCTCATGGGTGCTAACGGCTTTGCGCAAGGCAATGGTCAGGTCTTGGCGCAAGCCTTCGCGCGCCATTTTCAGAATATTGTTCACACCCGACTCGCCCGAGGCCGGCTCCAGGTACATGCCCGTGCGGCCATACACATAAAGAATGTCCCCCGCCCGGTTCACCAGCGCGCTGGGCGGCGCCAGCGCGTTCAAGAGCGCCTGTTCGGTCAGATCGCGCAGCGGCAGCTTGGCAGGGGCTGCGGCCTTGGCGGCACCTGCGGTGGGCACCACATCGACCGCGCCCGGGGCCGGCAAAAAGCGGCTGGGCACCGCACGCTGCATGCCGTGAAAATCGGGCTTGCGTTGGAATAGCTTGGCTTTGCGGTCCAGCGTATGGAACAAATCATGAAAGTCGCCCACGCCTTCCGAGCTACCCAAGAACAGCATGCCATTGGGATTGAGCGCGTAGTGAAACAGGGGGATCAAGCGCTTTTGTAAATTCCCGTCCAGGTAGATCAAAAGGTTTCGGCAACTCACCAGATCGAGCTTAGAGAACGGCGGGTCTTTGAGCACGTCTTGCTCAGAGAACACCAGCATGTCGCGAATCGACTTGTGAATGCGGTAGCCACTGCCGTCGGACTCGGGTGTGAAAAAGCGCGCCAGCCGTTGCGGCGTAATGTCGGCCGCAATACCCGCCGGGTACAACCCCAGCCGGGCCGTGGCAATGGCCCGGCTGTCGATGTCGGTGGCAAACACCTGCACGGTGTAGCGCTGTTTGAGGGCTTCCATGCGCTCTTGCAGAAGAATAGCGATGGAATAGGCCTCTTCCCCCGTAGAGCAGCCGGTGGACCATACCCGCACCACACTGCCTGCGGGCTTGTTGTCAAAGAGCTTGGGAATAACCTGATCTTCCAGGGTTCGGAACACCTCGGGGTCACGAAAGAAATTGGTCACCCCAATCAGCAGGTCGCGAAACAGCGCCTCCACCTCTTGGGACGATTGCTGCAAAAACTTGACGTAGCCGTCTACCGTCTCAATCTGGTTCACCGCCATGCGCCGCTCAATACGGCGGTAAATGGTGCTGGGTTTGTACTGCGAAAAGTCGTGGCTGGTTTGCGCCCGCAACAATATAAAAATTCTTTTGAGCGCATTGCCATTTTGCGGCGCCACCTGCACGGTCAGGCGCGGCAGTTTGCCAAACGCGTGGGCCACGTAATTCATTAGCTGGGCAGCCATTTCAGAGGGCGGTAACTCGTAATCCACCACGCCGGTGGCCACCGCACTGCGGGGCATGCCATCGAACTCAGCGGTGGCAGGCGACTGCACCATCACCATGCCGCCCGCATCCTTGATGGCCCGCACGCCTAATGCACCATCACTGCCGGTGCCCGACAGCACGATGCAAATGGCCCGCTCGCACTGGTCTTGCGCCAGTGAACGAAACAAGAAGTCGATGGGCAGGCGCTGGCCGCGCGGTGCAGAAGGCTCCAGCAGGTGCAGGGCGCCATTCAAAAAGGCCATGTCGCGGTTGGGCGGAATGATGTAGGCGCAATTGGGCTGCACCACCATGCCGTCTTCTACCTCGAACACCTTCATGCGGGTGTAGCGCTGGATCAGCTCGGTCAGAATACTTTTGTGGTCGGGCGCTAGGTGCTGCACCAACACAAATGCCATGTCGGGGTCTGCATCGCCGGGCATACCCGCAAAAAAGGCTTCAAACGCCGCCAGGCCGCCGGCGGAGGCGCCGATGCCAACGATGGGGAAACTGGCAACGGGGCTCTGGCCAAGCTGTAAAGGCGCAACCGCTGCACTGGGTTCAATGGTCGCAATGGGCGCAATGGGCGCAATAGGGGTCTTTTTTTTGCTTGTCATGCTCTTCTCCGTTCGCAAGGCGCCGTCGACTGGCACATTGCCGGACTTGAGCACAACCAGTTTATCCCTAGACAGGGCCTAGCCCCCGCGCACCGCCCCACACACCAAAACAGCGGATTCTTAGTCGCTTTAGACGCCTTGGGCGCTGGGCATCTCGGACCGTAACGCAGCCTATGGCAACGGTCTGTGCGCCAGCGCACATTGCCTGCCCGTGGTGACACGTGGTGACGCGTGATGAGGTGAAACACACACGTCACACTACAAAAGTTTATGGCAATTTAGGCCTCTAGCCCTCTAAAACAATGCGTAGGCAGCTATGTTATTTGTAGCAATTGGCGCCGCAGCTCTCGCTGGCGCAGGCCTTTGCGCCGCGTTTTCAATATGCCCGCTCTAAGTGTCGCATCGCACAGACCGCGCTCGCCGCAAGCCCTAACCTGCAGTTGGGTCGCGTGGTGTATTGCCAGGCGGCTCTCGCAACTTTTAAACCCTTTGGAGTACCTTATGAAATTGAAAACTAAACACAGCGTGCTGGCATTGGCGCTGCTCGGCACATTCGGCGTCGCGCAAGCAACCGCCTTAAACACCAACACCGTCACCGCATCGGTGGCTCAGGTGGCAGCCCCTTTTGGTGGAACGTTGCTGGCGCAGGTCACGACCCATGTCAGCAACTCCAGCTACAACGGTTTGGCCAACGCGGCGGTGTATGACACCGGAACAGGTCTTGACTTCTACTACCAATACGCCAACGACATCTCCTCCGTGAACGGCATAGATCGCTTTACAGGATATGACTTCAGCAGCCTGGGAGCCACCACGGTTGACGTCTACCAAACCGGCGCCGCATTTGGGATTTTCACAGCCGGGACTGAAACATCTGACTATGCAGACCGCACCGCAATGGGTGTCATAGGCTTCAGCTTTGTGCCAAGCGGCCATACAAAAATCGAACCAGGAACCACCAGCTTCACGCAAATTGTTCGCACCAATGCACGCACCTTCCAAGCTGGCAACTTCGGCTTGCTCGACGGCATTGGCGACAACGCACAGGGATTTGCGCCCTCCGTGACGCCCGTCCCAGAGCCTGAAACACTGTCCATGCTGTTTGTCGGCCTGGGTTTGATAGGAACCATCATTCGCCGTCGCAACAAAGGCCAGCAACCTGCGGACAAGTTTGTCGGCTAAACCAGCGCGACGTGCATCTTGCCCAGGCTTCTTAGCGCGGCCTGGGCATTTCGCCTTGCCTTTGTGCGGGCGCCCCCTTCATGTGAAACGACTTATGTACACCAACAAATTAACCCTCAGCGGCTTAACGCTGGTCGCGGGTGTGGTCTTGACCGCTTGCGGTGGCGGCGGCGTCAGTTCTGCGACCAGTAACACCGGGGTAGGCACCGGCACCGGCACTGGCCCTGGAGGCGAAGGACAAGTGACGCCCATCGCGCCGGTGGCGTCCACCCTCTCGTTCCCACTGCGCCAAGCCATCACAACGGCCAATACCAACGGCGGCACTTTTACCTTACATGCCAACGGCACGGCCGCCACCGAGCTGGCGGACGGCCTGTGCAGCGGCACATTCACGCAGACCGATTCGCCGGCAATCGCAGCAGCGGTCAATGACCACAATGCGCCGCTGGCGTCTACGGCCACGGGCACCACCACCTACACCAACTGCACACCCAATTCCACCCAAAGTGCCACCAGCTACTTTGACAGCAGCTACAACATCATTGGTTATGCTGCGGCGGGCGGGGCCTACCGTGTGTATTCGGTGCTAAACATTCCAGCGGCCGTCATGGTGGGCGATGGGGGGGCGATGGGGACGGAGACTTTTTATTCCGACAGCACCAAACTCGTGACCCGGGGGCACCGTGACATCAGCTACAGCATCGAAGCCGACACGGCAAACTCGGTGATCGTGAACCGTATTTCAAAATACTATTACCCCGACTCGTACAACTTCGTAAACAACGTGGTGATCGGCGATGTGCTGCAATCGACCGTGCAAACCAAGTACCGCCTGAGCAGCGCAGGTAGTTTCACCACCGTCTCTATCGACACCCAAAACCTTACGGTGCGGTCGACTTTCGGGACGTCAACGCAAAACCACTTTTTATGGAAATGACATGGCCCCACAGTGGAGCCAACGTCAGCCGATGGTGATCCCATCGGCTTCGTGGAAGAAGGCATAGCCGCTCTGAATCCGCTTGGCACGCAGCATTGCAGCACCCGCCCCCTTGAGCAACGCCTCGGTGGTGTCGCCGTCGGCAGGGCTCATGGCAATACCAATGCTGGGCCGCACCATTACGTCAAGCGGGCCAATCTTGAAGGGTTCAGAAACCACGTCAAAAAGCTTGCAGGCCAAGTGACTGAGTTGGTCGTGGTTGAGCCCGCCGCCTATCTGGCATGAAAACTTGTCACCGCCCAAATAATTCACCACGTCTTGCGTGCGAACCGAGCGCTCTAACCGCATCGTTACCGCGCGCAGCAACCATTCACCAACGTCCTGCCCATGCGCATCTTGGATCAGCTTGATGCTGTCCAGATCCAAATAGAGCAACGAAAACGCTGTGCCAGTTGCGCCGCGTCGTGCTTCGGTGAGGCTTGGCGCCTCACCCGTCGCAGACATTGCGAAAGCGGGAAAGCGCGTCGTTGCGGGAGAAAAGTGAAAGGCAGTTGAAGTCATTTTGAACCCTAACTTTTAAAATCAGATATGGGGTAAGACACACCCCAAATGTCGCAGCCCTTCAGGCACGGGTCTGTACGCTGCCACACGCAAGTCCACGCTTTTGTTGTGCCATTTCAATGGGGTATGCCATGCTGCAAAAGCGACGCAAACTGGTCGGCCGCCAATGGGTGGCTAAATATGTAACCTTGCCCCTCTTTGCAATGGTGTTCCTTCAAGAACGCCAATTGGGCATGGTCTTCTACGCCTTCGGCAATGACACGTTGCTTGAGTTTGTTGCCCATGCCAATGACCGCGCTGACGATGACGCCGTTGTTTTCAACGGCTTCAATGTTGCGAACAAAGGACTGGTCAATTTTCAGCACATCAATGGGAAATTTCGTCAAATAGCTCAGGCTCGAATACCCGGTTCCGAAGTCGTCAACGGCAAGCTCCACGCCCATGTCCTTCAGAGCCCCCAGTACCGCACCGGTTGACGCCACATCGCGCATCAATACGCTTTCGGTAATTTCCATTTGCAAAGACGCGGGCGCCAAGCCGGTTTCATAAGGATGGTGCGGACACCGTCGACAAAGTCATTTTGGCGAAACTCTAACGACGAAACATTGACCGAGACGGTGCCCAGGTTCAAGCCTTGGTCTTGCCAGCGTTTGGCCTGCGCGCACGCCTCCCGCAAGACCCAGCGGCCAATTTGCACAATGAGGCCACTGTCTTCTGCGACCTTTATAAAACGCAGCGGCTGCGTCATGCCCCACTCGGGATGGCTCCAGCGCAGCAGCGCTTCGGCACCGGTAATGGTGCCTGTTTCTAGGTTAACTTTGGGCTGGTAATACAACTGAAATTCTTGCCGAGCGAGCGCGTTGCGCAAGCTGCTTTCGACCAGTTGACGCTCCAAGGCGCGCGTATTCATGTCACTCTTGAAGAACTGAAAATTATTGCGGCCCTGTTCTTTGGCTTGGTACATCGCGGTGTCGGCGTTTTGCATCAGTGTTTCTGGGGTATCGCCGTCGCCTGGGTAGATGCTGATTCCGATGCTGGTGGTTATGTGTAGTTCATGCTTGCCAACACTGTGCGGTGTCGCCAATGCGGCGATGATTTTCTCGGCCGTCGACGCTACGTCGTCAGGGCTATTGGCTTCGGGCACCAGAATTAGAAACTCGTCACCACCGAGGCGGCTTACGGTGTCGGAACTGCGCACACAGTCCGACAAACGCTTGGCCACCGATTGCAGCAGCTTGTCGCCCATTTCATGGCCGATGGAATCGTTGATGTGTTTGAACTTGTCCAGGTCCAAAAACAATACCGCCAGGGTTGAACCATGGCGTTTCGCCTGCTCGATGGCCTGTTCAAGGCGATCATGGAGCAGAACCCGATTGGGCAAATTGGTCAAAAAGTCATGTTGCGCCAAATAGGTCATCTTCTTGACCAAGGCGCGGGTGGCCGTGACATCGTGAAACACGATAACCGCTCCGGCCATTTTTCCCTGTGCGTCATGGATGGGGGCGGTGGAGTCTTCAATGGCAACTTCTCGTGCGCCGCGCCGCAAAACAACGGAGTCTTGGGCTAGCCGTATCAATTGGTTTTGCTCCAACACCAACTCAAGCGGGTTACGCATGGGTTCGCGCGTTTCGCCGTGGATCAAAGGCATCACTTCACTGATGTGGTGGCCACGGGCTTCATCGCGGGACCATCCGGTCATTTGCTCCCCGGCAAAATTTATGTAGTCCACGTTACCGAGCAAGTCGGTGCCGATGACGGCGTCGGTGATCGAGTTAAGGGTCAGTTCGGCGCGCACTTTTTCTACGTAGAATTTTTGCTCGACTGCCATGCGGTGAATCACGTTGCGCAAAGACTGGGGCACCAGATAGCTGGCAAAGTGGCCTTTTGTCAGATAGCCCTGTGCGCCGCGCTGCACGGCTAGCTGCGCCAGTGTTTCGTCTTCTAGCGCGCTCAAGGTCAAGATGGGGACCTGCGGAGCGGCGGCAAATAGCTTGTCAAAAGTTTTAATACCCTGACAGTCTGCCAAATCCAGGTCGACCAAAATGGCGTCGATGTCGCAGGCTTCCAACCGCACCAAGGCATCAGAGAGTCGATTGAGCCAAACGACGTTGTACGGGCCATCGCGCGCAGCTGAAAGCGCTCTCTTGATACTGTCGGCGTCCGCCAATGAATGGGTGACCACCAAAATTCTATTTTTCATGCGCTGCCCTTGCTACAAAGATAGCCGATCTTGAACGGGCACTCCATTCCCGTCTGTGTGGTGGCGAACAATTAAAACCAAAGGGTTCAGGTACCGTCCCCTACAAGTATGGAACCCGATCCACTCGCACTGGCAGCCCCTGCTGCATTCGTGCAGTCAACGCCACAAGAAATTGCCCTGTCAGGCGCATGGACGGCACGCGGCGTGGGTGCGCTGGGCCAGAAGGTCATGGCGCTGCGCGTGGTTGGCAAGCAAGACGTTGTTGTGGATGCATCGAAAATCAACGCGTTCGACACCGCCGGCGCTTGGGTATTGCACCAAATGCTGGGGCGCTTGCGCACCGGCGGGCGCACCGTTACCCTGCGCGGCTTGCGCCCGGCGTTCGCGCGGCTGCACGACGTGGTAGGGCAGCACTTCGCGCAGCAGGCTAACCAAGCCGCACCTGCGGCCCCCGCACCAGCCAACGCACTAGAGCACATCGGCCGCGCCAGCACCGCCGCATGGGAGCAGGCCACGGCCTTGCTCGGGTTCATTGGTGAAAGTGCACTTGCCTTGGCCGCGTGTTTTGCGCACCCGAAGCGGCTGCGGTGGCGGCCGGTTTTGTACAACATCCGCAGCGCGGGGTTTGACGCACTGCCCATCGTCGGGTTGCTGTCGTTTTTGCTCGGCATTGTGGTGGCCTACCAAGGCGCAGACCAGCTTCGGCAATACGGTGCCAACATTTTTGTTGCAGACTTGGTGGGCCTGTCGATGCTGCGCGAGTTTGCACCCTTGATTACCGCCATCATCGTGGCCGGGCGCTCAGGATCGGCCTATGCGGCGCAGATCGGCACCATGGCCGTGACCGAAGAAATTGACGCCATGCGCACCATCGGCATAGAACCCATGGAGCTGCTGGTGTTGCCAAAAATCATTGCCTTGGTGGTCGCCCTGCCCCTGCTGACGGTGTTTGCCGACGTGCTGGGCGTGGCCGGTGGAATGATCATGGCGCGCGCGCAGTTGGGCGTCGGCTACGTTGAATTTTTAGAACGCTTTACCCACGCCGTCAGCACCACGGCCTATCTGGTGGGTATTGGCAAAGCGCCGGTGTTTGCAGCCATCATCGTCATGGTGGGGTGTTTTCAGGGCTTTCGCACCCAGGGTGGGGCGGACAGCGTGGGGCGCCAGACCACACGCAGCGTGGTGCAGTCGATCTTTTTGGTCATCGTGGCCGATGCACTGTTCTCCGTTGCCTTTAGTGCACTGAATCTTTGATATGACCAGTGCCAACACCGCCCCAGAAGTGCTGATTGCGATGCGCAAGGTGTGCACGCAATTTGGCGACCATGTGGTGCATGCGGGGGTTGACTTGGACATGCGCCGCGCAGAAATTTTTGCCGTCATTGGCGGCAGCGGCTCCGGCAAGTCCACCCTGCTGCGCGAAATGATTCTGTTGCAGCGCCCGAACTCGGGCAGCATCCAGGTGCTGGGCTCGGATTTGTCTAAGCTGGCTGCGGGCGAGGCCTTGGCCCTGCGCCAGCGCTGGGGGGTTATGTTTCAGCATGGTGGGTTGTTTGGTTCGCTCACGGTGTTAGAAAACATCGGTTTGCCACTGCGTGAACACACCCAACTCGATGACACCCTGATCAACGATATTGCGGCCTGGAAGCTGGCCATGACAGGGCTCAAGCCGGAGGTGGGCGCGCAGTACCCCACCGAGCTCAGTGGCGGCATGCTGAAGCGGGCTTCGCTGGCACGGGCGTTGGCGCTCGACCCCGAGCTGCTGTTTCTGGATGAGCCCACCGCCGGCCTTGACCCCGACAGTGCGGCGGGTGTGGACGAGCTGGTACTGAAGCTGCGAGACCTGTTTGGGCTGACCATCGTCATGATCACCCACGATTTAGATCTTTTGTGGCAAGTGGCCGACCGCGTGGCGGTGCTTGCCGACGGCAAGGTGCAGGCAATGGGTTCTATGGACGAGCTCTCTCGCATAGATAAACCTGCGGTCCGGCTGTTTTTTGACGGTCCGCGGGCACGCGCGGCGCAGCAGCAAGACGCCAACCTTGTGAAGGAGTCATCATCGAAACCAAAGTAAATTATTCGGTTGTGGGTGCATTTGTGGTCGCCCTGACTATGGTGCTGATCGCCGGTGTGCTGTGGCTCGCCTCCGGCGGTGCATGGCAAAAGAAATACACCTTGTACCAGGCGGTAGAGGATGAATCGGTGGCCGGGCTGAACGTGAATGCGCCGGTCAAATACAACGGGGTCGACATCGGCCAGGTGCAGGCCATTGATCTGGACGCCGCGAACCCGCAGCGGGTGATTCTGCTGTTCGCTATCGAGAAAGGCACTCCCATCAAGGAGGACACCATCGCGGTTTTGAAGACGCAGGGGCTAACGGGAATCGCGTATGTTGAACTCAGCGGCGGCGCCATTGCGTCACCACCGCTGCGCGTGGTGGCGGGTAACCAATACCCCGTTATCGCGACCAAGCCGTCGCTGAGCGCACGCCTGGAAAATGTGCTCACCCGTGTTCTGGGCAAGCTTGACAGCACATCCAACAGCATCAATTCATTGCTGAGCGAAGAGAATCAGGCGGCATTCAAAAGCGCGTTGGCCGACATTGCCACCGTGGCACACACCGTAGCCGCACGCAAGGACACCATTGATGAGGGCATTACCCACGCCGGTAGCACCCTTAAAAACACCTCAGAGGCAACGGCAAAAATGACAGCCTTGGTGGAGCGCATCGGGCACAGTGCCGACGCGGTGACAAAAATGGGCGATGAAGTCGCACGCACCAGCGTGAGCGCCGGAATGACGGTTGACACCATCGGCGCCGATGCCAAGCGCTTCAGTACCGAAACCCTGCCCGAACTGGAACGGTTGCTGGGGGAATTGAGCACGTTATCGAGTTCGCTGCGCCGCCTGAGTGAACAAACCACGCGGGACCCGCGCGGCCTTATTTTCGGCCGCAAAACTGTGCCTCTGGGCCCAGGAGAAACGAAAGCCACACCATGAACACCAAACAAACGATGAAGCAGGCGTGCAGGCTCATGGGCATCGCGTTGACAGCGCTGGCTTTGCATGCGTGCAGCGCGCTGCGGCCCGCTGCAACACCAGCGACTGATTTTTACTTGCTCGACAGCACTACTGCAGGCGCACCCGTCAAGCGGCTGGGGCCAACGTTGATGGTCAACCCACCGGTGGCGGCGGCGGGTTTTGACAGCCCACGCATCATCTACGTGCGCAACGCGCACCAACTGCAATACTTTGCCCACAGCGAGTGGGTAGACCCACCGGCCCGCATGCTGGGGCCCTTGGTGGTGGCGGCAATGGCCCATTCAGGCGCTTTTGGCGCGGTGGTACTAAGCCCCGGCGCTGCCTCCGGTGCGCTGCGCTTGGATACCGAGATCATTCGGCTGCAACACGAGTTCATGGCCCAGCCCAGCCGCGTGCGCTTTACGCTGCGCGCCACGTTGGTAGATGACAAGTCGCGCAGGGTATTGGCATGGCGCGAATTTGACGCTTACGCCAGCGCCACCAGCGAAGACGCGGCCGGGGGCGTGGCGGCAGCCAACCGGGTGGTGCAAACCGTGCTCGGCGAGATGGCCATTTTTTGCGCAGAGGCGCTGCGCACCGCTCCGGTGCAGTCCGCGCTGACACCGCCGTCATTGCCACCCCTAGCCCACTGACCTTTTCATCGAGGTAGCACAGGCAATGTGCGTTATCCAACAAACAGATGTACCCCTCGGTGGATAAAGTGCGCGCATGAACTTACCTAACTTCAAGACCTGCCAGCAGGCCACCGGCGCGGTGCAAATGGGACGGCCTGTGCTGTGTGGGCGCCGTGTCGCACCAGGAAGCGATTACTGCCAACACCACCATCAACTGCACGAATACAACGCACAGTATTGGGCGCTGCACAAAGAGTCGACGCCTACAGACCAAAGGCCTTTGCGGTAATTGTTTTTAGGCGATTGGTTTTGTGTGATGTCGCACAGACGCAGTGATGGTGTTTTCGTATTCTTGGTCTTAGCTGGCATGCCGGGCGGAAATTCAACCACTTTGGCTGGCTGGTGCACTTTTTTATCACACAAGGAAGTTCTTATGCAGACCACTGAAAAAACGATGGGTGACAGCGCCAACCCATATCCCACCACCGGGGTGCCAAGCGCCCAACCACTAGGAGAGAAACAATGAAAGCCACTGTAAAACGAATGACTTGGGCGATTGCGTTGGGTTGTGCGAGCGTGTTCGCCGCCGACTACCCCAGCACCGCAAAAACGCCCCCAGCACCCCACCCCGCAGAAAAGGTGCAAGTGTCACCCAACGCCGACAACACCAACATCAATGAACGAGATAAGAACGGCGCGACGGTGACACCGCAAGACCAAACCAACAACGCTGCGGACCGCAAACTGCTGGCAGCCGTTCGCCATGCGGTAGTGGAAGACAAATCACTTTCAATTAAAGCCCATAACGTCAAAATTATGGTCCAAGGTGGCGACGCAACCTTGCGAGGCCCAGTCGACAGTGCGGACGAGAAAGCAAAAATCGAGGCCATCGCAAAGGGAGTCAAAGGCGTGAAGAAGGTTGACAACCAGTTGGACGTCAAAGCGAAATAAATCTTCACCCCTTTACTTGTTCACTTATTCACTTACTCACTGAAGGAATTCCAAATGAAAAACGCTGTTTTCTGTATTGCTAAGGATCGTACCCAG
>JBBRSA010000014.1:0-92471 GCA_038245855.1 Burkholderiales bacterium | reverse complement strand
GGTTACGGCAAAGAATCCATGGCGCCGCACAGCCTGACTTTGACCATGGTGGGTGCATCGTTGTTATGGGTGGGTTGGTTCGGCTTTAACGCGGGCTCCAACCTGGAAGCCAATGGCGGCGCAACCCTGGCGTTTGTGAACACCTTGTTTGCAACTTCTGCGGCGGTGTTGACCTGGAGCATTGGTGAATCCATGCACAAAGGCAAGGCGTCCATGCTGGGCGCTGCGTCCGGTGCGGTGGCGGGTTTGGTAGCCATTACACCGGCTTGTGGAACCGTTGGCCCTATGGGTTCTATCGTGATCGGTGGCTTAGCAGGCTTCGTCTGCCTGTGGGGCATTGGTGGCCTCAAGCGCATGCTGGGTGCTGACGACACGTTGGACGTTTTCGGTATCCACGGCGTAGGCGGCATCTTGGGCGCCTTGCTCACCGGTGTGTTCACAGCCCCCGGCTTGGGCGGAACCGGCGCTGCCGACTTCTCCATTGCGCACCAGCTGATGGTGCAGGCCGAAGGTGTTGCGATCACGGTGGTGTGGTCTGGTGTTGCTGCCTTCATCTGCTACAAAATCGTGGATGTACTGGTTGGTCTGCGTGTTAGCGAAGAAGACGAGCGCGAAGGCCTAGACATCACCTCCCACGGTGAGACGGCTTACAACCGCTAAGCACCCCGATAGGACAGCGCTTTGCGCGCTGCTCCAAGGCCCGGTAACGCCACAGCTTTACCGGGCCTTTTCACTTTGGGCCCACCAAAAAACCCCTGCGCCGAGAAGTCTGTTTCACGGTAGGCGACAATTGCGTTTACCGAAAACACACCGACTACGAGGGTTTCACCATGCCAGCCTACCGTTCCAAAACTTCTACCGCCGGACGCAACCAGGCGGGTGCACGCGCACTCTGGCGCGCTACCGGCATGAAAGACGGCGACTTTCAAAAGCCCATCATCGCAGTCGTCAACTCCTTCACGCAGTTCGTACCTGGCCACGTGCACCTGAAAGACATGGGTCAGCTGGTGGCACGCGAGATTGAGGCGGCCGGTGGTGTGGCCAAAGAGTTCAACACCATTGCCGTGGACGACGGCATTGCCATGGGCCATGACGGCATGCTGTATTCGCTGCCCAGCCGCGACATCATTGCCGATTCGGTCGAGTACATGGTCAACGCGCATTGCGCCGACGCCATGGTGTGCATCTCTAACTGCGACAAAATCACCCCCGGCATGCTCATGGCGGCGATGCGCCTCAATATTCCCGTGGTGTTTGTGTCGGGCGGCCCTATGGAGGCGGGCAAGGTCAAGCTGGCCACGTCCGCCCCCAACGAACTGTCCTTCAGAAAGCTCGACCTGATCGACGCCATGGTGATGGCCGCTGACGACGCAGCGACAGACGCCGAGGTGGCTGAGGTAGAGCGCTCTGCCTGCCCCACCTGCGGATCGTGCTCGGGCATGTTCACCGCCAACTCTATGAACTGCTTGACCGAGGCCTTGGGCCTGTCGCTGCCTGGCAACGGCACCACGCTGGCAACGCATACCGACCGCGAGCAGCTGTTCAAGCGCGCCGGTCATTTGATTGTGGACTTGTGTGAGCGCTACTACGAGCAAGACGACAGCCGCGTATTGCCACGCTCTGTCGGCTTTAAAGCGTTTGAGAACGCCATGACGCTGGACATCGCCATGGGCGGATCCACCAACACCATCCTGCACATTTTGGCGATTGCACATGAGGCAGAGATTGACTTCAGCATGGCCGATATTGACCGCCTCTCGCGCGTGGTTCCGCAGTTGTGCAAGGTGGCGCCCAATACCGAGAAATACCACGTGGAAGACGTGCACCGCGCCGGTGGCATCATGGCCATTTTGGGCGAGCTGGACCGCGCCGGTAAGCTGCACACCGACACGCCCACCGTGTACGCCAACACCCTGAAAGATGCGCTGGACGAGTGGGACATTGCCCGCAACCCGTCAGAGGCCGTCAAAACATTTTTCTTGGCGGGCCCCGCCGGTATCCCGACCCAGACGGCGTTTAGCCAAAGCACGCGCTGGCCCAGCTTGGACCTGGATCGCGTCGAGGGTTGCATTCGCTCTGGCGAACACGCGTATTCGCAAGAAGGCGGCCTGGCTGTGTTGGTGGGCAATATTGCGCTCAAGGGCTGTGTGGTCAAGACCGCTGGCGTGGACGAAGCGCTGATGGTGTTTGAAGGCCCGGCCCACGTGACCGAATCGCAAGACGAAGCGGTGGCTAATATTTTGGCCGACAAGATCAAGCCCGGTGACATCGTGATCGTGCGCTACGAAGGCCCCAAAGGCGGCCCCGGCATGCAAGAGATGCTCTACCCCACCAGCTACATCAAGTCCAAAGGCTTGGGTAAGTCGTGTGCGCTGCTTACCGATGGCCGCTTCTCTGGCGGTACCTCGGGCCTGTCGATCGGCCACGCCTCACCCGAGGCTGCTGCCGGTGGTGCCATTGGTCTGGTGCGTAATGGCGACCGCATCCGCATCGACATCCATAACCGCTCTATCAACTTGCTGGTGTCTGACGAAGAACTGGCCCAGCGCCGCGCGGAGCAAAACGTCAAGGGCTGGAAGCCTGCGTTGCCACGCCCCCGTAAGGTGTCAAGCGCGCTCAAGGCTTACGCCATGTTGGTCATGTCGGCCGACAAAGGTGCGGTGCGCGACGCATCGTTGCTGGATTACTGAGCGCACGCTAACGAGCGGTATGGCTTGGCAGACGGTTGTTGCCGATACCTACGCGCTGGGTGAGTCGCCCTTTTGGCACCCGGCGGAACAGCGCTTGTACTGGGTCGACAGTGCAGGCAAACAATTGCTACGGGTGCAGCCTGGCTTGGGTCCCGTAGAAGCTTGGCCCATGCCCAGTGAGCCCGGTTGTATCGCACCGGCGGCCAGCGGCGGGTTGGTGGTGGCTTTGCGCCATGGTGTGTTTCGTGCCCGCGTGTGGGGTGGGGCGCTAGAGCCCATTGCCACCTTGCCCTACGACCCGGTCCTATTGCGTGCCAACGACGGCAAGTGCGACCCACTAGGCCGCTTTTGGGTGAGTACCGTTGACGAGACCAAGAAGCACCGCAGCGCGGCATTGTTTGCGATCGACGCACGCTCTGGCCACGCCGGGCAAGCCCCCATAGTGCAGCAAATGGTGGACGACGCACTCACCGGCAACGGACTGGCCTGGAGTCCAGACGCCCGCACCCTGTACTGGGCCGACACCTCCAGCAACGTGGTGCACGCCTGGGATTGGGACGCTGCGACCAATGGGCTCAGTGCCCATCGCCTCTTTTTGCAATGCCCACCCAAACCAGCAGGCTGGGCCTTTGACCAGCCAGTCACACCCCAGCAGCCGCGCTACGGTGGTCGCCCCGACGGTGCTGCGGTGGACACATCTGGCAATTACTGGGTGGCCATGTACGAGGGGCAACGCATTTGCCAGTTTGCCCCCAACGGCACGCTCGTAGCCGACTACCCCACACCCGCCCAGTGCCCCACCATGCCCTGCTTTGGTGGTAACGATTTGAAGACGCTGTACCTCACCAGCGCCCGCCATGGGCGCAGCGCGGCCGAGTTGTTGGCTTTTCCCCAGTCGGGCGGCGTGTTTGCCATGCGGGTGTCCGTGGCAGGGCTGCCGGTGAACACCTTCGTCGATTAGCCCCCACCCAGCAACCCCCACCCAGCCCATTGAAGGGCAGGGATTCCTCCCGTATTTCTCTATTGGCGCGCGGGCCGGGCGGCGCTATGCTGGTTGCCTGACCTAACCACCGTGCGGGTGGTGGGCGGGCACAACAAGAAAGGCAAATATGCTCAAGGGAAACGACGCGCTGATGTACATCTTGCGCTATGTGGCGGAATTCAACGCATCCGATGTATTTCTCACCACCGGCGCCACGCCGTTCTTAAAAGTGCGCGGCATCAACCGCCCGCTGGGCAAACAAAAGCTGACGCCCGGCCAGACGCGCTTGCTGGCTTATTCGATGATGAGCGAGGAGCAGATTGCCCAGTTTGAGCGCGAGAAGGAGTTGAACATTGCCTTTTGGGCCGAGGGTATTGGCCGCTTTCGCGTCAATGTGTACCAGCAACGCGGCGAGGTGGCGCTGGTGTGCCGTTTTGTCAACAGCCTGGTGCCCAGTCTGGCCACGCTGGGCCTGCCACAGGTGGTGGCAGACTTTGCCGTGATGCCGCGCGGCCTGGTGCTGGTGGTGGGCTCCACCGGCAGCGGCAAGAGCACCACCTTGGCGTCCATGATCAATCACCGCGCCAGTAGCCAGCCTGGCCATATCTTGACGCTGGAAGACCCGATTGAGTTCCTCATCAAGCACCAAGAGTCCACCGTAGACCAGCGCGAAATTGGCACCGACACCCTGAGCTTTAGCAACGCCTTGCGCAACGCCATGCGCCAAGCGCCCGACATGATTGTGATTGGCGAGATCCGCGACCGCGAGTCCATGCAGCAGGCCATCGCCTACGCCGAGACGGGACACCTGTGTATCTCGACCCTGCACGCCAACAATGCCAACCAAGCTATCAAACGTATCTTGAACTTCTTCCCCGAAGCGGCGCACAAGCAGTTGCTGGTGGACCTGTCCATGAACCTGCACGCCGTGGTGGCCCAGCGCCTCTTGGTGGGAACCAACTCCAAGTTGGTGCTGGCATCTGAAGTGATGGTGCGCACGCCCTACATTGCCGACCTGATCCAAAAGGGCAGCATTGAAGAACTACGTGGTGTGATTGACAAATCGGCCGAGGCGGGCATGCAGTCTTTTGACCAGTGCCTGTTGGCGCTGGTTAAAAAGGGCCAGATCGACCAGGCTACCGCCTTGGCGAATGCCGATTCTAAAACCGACTTGAGCCTGAAAATGCGCTTGGGAACGGCAGGACGATAAGGCAACCTGCGGGCGTTGCCTAGGCTTGCTACCATCGTCGGTATGCACGCCACCGACCCCGCACTTCATCACCTGCTTGCGCGCATCCGCGCCGCTGCTGCTGACCACACGCTACTGCGTATTCGTGGTGGTGGCAGCAAAGACTTTTATGGCGCCCACACTACATCAGGCCAAGCTTTGGTGGGTGAGGTGCTGGACACCACCGCCTTGAGCGGCATCGTGAGTTACGAGCCCAGCGAATTGGTGGTGACCGTGCGCGCCGGCACTCCCTTGGCAGAGCTGGAGGCCGCGCTGGCCGAGCAGCGCCAGTGCCTGCCGTTTGAGCCGCCCCATTTTGGCCAGAGCGGGGCCACCGTGGGCGGCATGGTCGCCGCTGGCCTAGCGGGCCCCGCGCGCGCCAGTGTGGGCGGGGTACGCGACTACGTGCTGGGCGTGCAAATGGTCAACGGCCGGGGCGAGCACCTGACCTTTGGCGGCCAGGTTATCAAAAATGTGGCTGGCTACGACGTCTCACGCCTCATGGTGGGGGCTATGGGTACGCTGGGTTTGTTGGCTGAAATCTCACTCAAAGTGCTGCCCATGGCGCCGGCCGAAGCCACACTGGTGTTTGAGATGGACCAGGCCAGTGCATTAGCGCAGTTGCACCGCTGGGGCGGCCAGCCCCTGCCGATCAACGCCAGTTGCTGGGTGTGTGATGCCACTGGTCCCAACGGCGCACGCGACCTGCTGTTTGTGCGCCTGCGTGGTGCGGTGGCGGCGGTAGATGCGGCCTGCACCACCCTGTTGGCGCAGCACAGCGGCACGCGCATGGACAACACGCAGGCTAAGACAGACTGGGCCCTGTGCCGCGACCAACAACTGCCGTTTTTTGTGCAACAGCCAGCCAGCGACTGCGTGCTGTGGCGCCTGAGCGTAGCGCAAACCGCCCCTGCGTTCGAGTTACCGTGGGCCCAGTTGGTGGAGTGGCACGGCGGCCTGCGCTGGCTGTGGGCGCCCGCCAGCGTTGGTGCGCAGTTGCAGACGTTGGCCCAGGCACATAGCGGAAGCGCTATTATTTTTATAGCTGCTTGCGCAGGTTCTACGAGGGCTAGAGGCCTATTTGACACTAAAAATTCCGCTAGCGATGCCATCCAACGCCGCCTCAAAACCAGCTTCGACCCCCACGGCATCTTCAACCCCGGCCGCCTGAACGACGCGTTTTAAGGCTGCCACCGTATGCAAACCACCCTCGCCCCTGAATACGCCAACACCCCCGACGGCTTAGCGGCCGAAGCCATCCTGCGCAAATGTGTGCACTGCGGCTTTTGCACCGCCACCTGCCCCACCTACCAACTGCTGGGTGACGAGTTGGACGGCCCGCGTGGCCGCATCTACCTGATGAAGCAGGTGCTAGAGGGCCACACGCCCACTCGCAAAACACAGTTGCATCTGGACCGGTGCCTGACCTGCCGCAACTGCGAAACCACCTGCCCCAGCGGGGTGGACTACGGCCACCTGCTCGACATTGGCCGCAAGCTGGTCGATGCCAAAGTGGAGCGCCCTGCAACTGAAAAGCTGGTGCGCTGGGCCTTGAAAGAAGGTCTGCCGTCGCCCCTGTTTGCTCCGGCCCTGAAGCTGGGCCAATGGGTGCGCCCCCTCTTGCCTGCCAGCCTGCAAAACAAGATTCCGCCAAAGCAGGACGCCGGTACCTGGCCCACGCGTCAGCATGCCCGCAAGGTGCTTGTGCTGGTCGGTTGTGTGCAGCCCGCCATGGCGCCCAACATCAACACCGCTACCGCCCGGGTGCTGGACGCGGTAGGCATTCAAGCCGTGGTGGCACCCCAGGCTGGGTGCTGCGGTGCGGTCAAGTTTCACCTCAACGACCAAGAGGGCGCCAAGGCCCAGATGCGCGCCAACATTGACGCCTGGTGGCCCTATGTGCAAGGCAGTGCGGACGGCAGCGCTGGCGCCAGTGTGGAAGCCATCGTCATGAACGCCTCAGGCTGCGGCGTCACCGTCAAAGAATATGGCCACCTGCTCAAAGACGACCCCGCCTATGCAGCCAAAGCCCAGCGCATCAGCGCGCTGACCCAAGACCTGAGCGAGCTGCTGCCTGACATTGCCGCAACCTTGCAAGCGAAGCGCCCTGACGTGGTGGCCCGCATTGCCGCCCAGGCATCCAAGCTGGCCTTTCACCCGCCGTGCACGCTGCAGCACGGTCAGCAACTCAAGGGCGGGGTCGAGACGCATCTTGCGGCCTTGGGCTTTGACATCCAACTGGCCCGTTGCGAGGCGCACCTGTGCTGCGGCTCGGCCGGCACCTACAGCGTGCTCAACCCCACCTTGGCAACCCAGTTGCGCGACCGCAAGTTGGGCCATTTGGGCGATTTGGCGCCACAGGTGATTGTGTCGGCCAACATCGGCTGCATCACCCACCTGCAAAGCGGCACCGACACACCGGTGCGCCATTGGGTGGAGGTGTTGGATGCGGCGCTGGCACAGGGAATCAATCACCTACAGGCGTGAACGCGCTTCGTCACTGCTGCGAAAAGGCGTGAAATAGTTCACATAATTCCTCGTTTTGAGCGCGCTTAAGCAGGGTGGTTAGTCCGAACGGGCTATTGCTCATCTGCCAGGATGCCTAGATACTTAGCCGCTCGGTTGGTGCTTTATTGATGAGGGCCGCCGCAAATAAAATACCCTTACCAGAGAATCACTATGACCGTCATTAAAACCCTCACCGCCGCCACTTTGGCATTTGCTGCACTGGGCGCCCACGCCGAGTTGGTCACCAACGGCAGCTTCGAAGCCAATGTGCAAGGCAATGGCACTTGGGGCATTTACAACAATCTCGTGGGTTGGACTGGAAACACCAACATCGAGTTGCGCAACAACGTCGCCGGTGCTGCCCAAGACGGTGTGAACTTTGTAGAGTTGGACACCACGTCCAATATGTCCATGAAGCAAACCATTACTGGCAACGGTCTGTACCAGTTGAGCTTTTGGTACTCGGCGCGCGAAACCCGTGCTGCTGGCGATAGCATCTTGGGTTTTAGCCTGGGATCGTTGGCAGGTACCGTATTGCAGACAACCGCTGGCGCTGCAAATGGTAATGTGTGGCAGCACTACACCGGTTTGGTGAATTTGAGTGGTCCTACCGACCTGATTTTTTCCGCCTTGGGAACCTCTAACAGCTATGGCGGTTCACTGGACAATGTCTCTGTGACTGCCGCAGTGCCAGAGCCAGAAACCTACGCCCTGTTGTTGGCCGGTTTGGGCTTGATGGGAACCATCGTTCGCCGTCGTAAAGCCAATCAAGCGTAATTCGCCTTGGCGTAAATAGCGGCACCTTCGGGTGCCGTTTGTTTTGGTGGGTACGATTGCGAGTAATTCTTGCGTGCCAGTTAGTCCGCGCAGTTACTTTGGAGCCCCGTTGCGTACACCTAAGCCTCTGCCCATCAATTCCATTGCCCAACAATTGGAGCGCTACAAGCCCTGTCGCCTGCCTGGCCGGCAATGGGTGGCCCGCTGCGGTGTGGTGGTGTTGATAGCCGACCATGACAGCCGTGGGCGACCCATGCCGCCAGCGCTGCTGCTGATGCTGCGGGCCCAGCGTTTGGGTGACCCGTGGTCGGGTCATGTGTCGTTTCCTGGTGGCCGGGTCGCTGCCAGTGACGCCAGCACGCGGGCGGCGGCATTGCGCGAGCTGCAAGAGGAAACAGGTTTTGACGCCAGCCTGGGGTTGGAGCCCATCGGCCGCTTGTCAGACCGGCTGACCCGTGAACATGGCCGAGCGCGGCCGATGGTGATAACGCCTTATGTGTACCGCACCCGCCGCGCTGTTGCACTCAAGCCGGGCACCGAAGCGGCGGCGTTGTGGTGGGTGCCGCTGTCCCACCTGCAGGCACCTGAGCGACGCAGCACGACCATTTGGCGTGTGGCGGGCCTGCCACTCAAGCTACCGTGTATTGCGTTGGACCATGCCCGCTTGTGGGGCTTGTCGTTGATGATGGCTGATGAGTTGGTGCGTGTTGCTGTGGCGCCTGCGCGACGGTAGTCTGCAATAGGTTGTGCCAGTGGTGGCAACAGACCTAGAATCGCCAAAAAAATTTCTTTCCCCGTCTTTCCCCGTCTTTCCCCGCGCACCAATTTCGCGCCGTAAATCCACCGGTAAGGCCTTGTGCCTTGGGGTATGTGTCCGGCTGGCAATGGTGTGGTTTGTGGGCAATGACAGACGCAACAGGGTGCACCCATCAGCATGGTCAGGTTCTTGGTTCCTCCGTCTTGGAAGCCTGGCCATTTAACCGTTATCACGAGCAACGACGCCGCATGAAATATTCGAACCGGATGAATTCACTTTTTTGGCGTGGTTTTGCGTTGGCTTGCATGATGGCGTGGGCGCCAGGCGCTTGGGCCGCATTGGCAACCTCCGTAACTTTGGCCACCGGCGCTCCAACAGACATCTACCCAGGAGAGCTGACGACGCTGCGGATTACGCTGTCGAACAGCAATACCGCCGCCGCCATCACCGGCGCGGGGTTTACTAACAGTCTGCCTGGCGCTCTTCCCAACGGGCTAAAGGTTGCCGGAGCGCCAACTTACAGTTGTACTGACGCGAACGGGCCGGTTGCGACAGTGGGTGCCGTGACCACCTCCGTCGGAGGACAAAGCATTGTTTTGGCTGGTGCGAGCATTCCTGCCAAAGTCAGTTCCACCGACGGTACCTGTGTGATTGATGTGCCAGTCACTGCGGGCACAAACACCGGTAATGCTGTCACCTATACCTACACCATTCTTAACGGCGCAGTCACTGGAAACGATGGATCGGCTGTCGCCAACTCCGGCACGGTGAGTCAAAGTATCAATGTTCGAGCTCTGAGCAACCCCACGATTAGCAAAGCGATGGCGAGCCCGACGCTTACCTTGGGCGGTGCCTCGACCACTCTGACCATCACCATTACGAACCCCAACCCGATTGCGATGACCGGTGTCGGCTTTTCCGATGTATTTCCTGCGGCCGCAAACCCCAATGCGGGTGGCGCATCTCAGGGCGTTATGAAAGTAGCTGCCACGCCTGCAGCCACCACAAGTTGCACGGGAGCTGGCATCGCTCCAGCCTTTACACCCAGTGCGGGCGACACAACCATCAGTGCAACAGGGGGCACGTTAGATGCCAACGGATCTTGCACCGTGACGGTTGCGGTAGAAGCCAATCACACCGGTGGTTTCTACAGCCTTAACCCCACCAACACCATTAATAAAATCACTGGATTCTCTAACGATGTGGGATTGCCTGCAGCTGCGAATGCGAGCAAAAGTTTCATCGTGCGCTCGCCTTTGCGGCTGACCAAGGCGGGGCCGCTTTCACTGGCGGCGGGGCAAAGCGGTAGCTTTGTCATCACTTTGTTTAACGACGGCCCAGCGCCATTAACAGCGTCGTTCACCGATGATCCAATTGACGCTATCACCGGAGGTGGATACGGCCTCGCGGCTACTGGTGTGGTCACGAGCTGTGGTGGGGCTGCGGCCTTGACCGCCGGAAATGAGGGGGCCTCACTCACGGGTGGAACTATTCCTGCCAACGGCAGTTGTACCGTCACCATTGACTTCACGGGTACATTGCAGACCGCCAATACCCCTCAGGCATTTACCAACGCTCTGGCAACGGGTGCCGTCAGTGTTGGCAACCCTGCGATTGTGAGCCAGTCCGCCACCGCGACGGTGACAATTTATGACACGTTTCGGGTTACCAAGTCCAACCCAACCCCGGCCAATGCGGCGCCTGGTAGTCCGGTGCGGTATCAGGTGACAGTGGACAATTGGTCCGCATCGCCCATGGCAAACGTGGCGATAGCAGACGTTTTGGCCAATGGGCAGACGTTCTTAACAGGCACGATTAATAGCGTTGACTACACGCCTACCGGCAGTGGATGCGGCACCGTCTCTACTTCCAGCGCAACGGGGGCCTCAACCGTCAATTTATCGGCGACCAGCATTGCTGCGCGCACCACTGCCACCGCACCAGGCACTTGCACCGTCACATTCTGGGCAATGACGTCGACTGGCGCCGCAACTGGCAGTAGCTACACCAACCAAGTCGCTGCAGGTGGTGTTTGTTACGACCCTGGCTCCGGCAATCAATGCAACGGCGGTGCATCCAACAGCGTCAGCGGTAGCGTAGCTGCCGTGATGGCAGTTGCCAAAGCGTTCAGCCCCGCAGGGCCTTTGAACGAGGGGGCCATTACCCGGATGACAATCACATTGTCTAACCTGTCTGCCAATGCCTTGTCTAGCATGGCTATCAGCGACAACTTACCTGTGGCTGCGAGTGGTGGTGGCCAAATGCGGGTGGCCAGCCCCGCCAATGCGGCCACTACTTGCGGCGGCAGCCCCACCATCACGGCTACAGCGGGAAGTACCTCGGTTCAAATGAATGGTGCGACCGTTCCGGCACGGGCCGGCGGCACGGGGGCTGCGGGCACGTGTAATTTGCAGGTTGATGTCATAGCCCCGGCGGGCGTCTACACCAATACGGCATCCGTTACAGGTTCGCAGACGTACGCCAATGGCACAACAGCCAGCAATGTCGGGCCGACGACCGCCAATGCTGCCATTACATTCAACTCGTCCTTGTGCAGCGGGGGCTCGCCATGCACCAAGACGTTTAATCCTGCATCGGTCTCCTCTGGCGGCAAATCCACGGTCACGATTCGCTTGGTCAATTCGGGCGCTTTGGCGTTGACGGGTGTTTCTCTCACCGATCCATTGCCCAGCGGCATGGTGGTAGCTACGCCGCCCAACGCGTATACGACCTGCAGTGGCGCTACAACGGTGACAGCGGTCGCCGCAGCAAACTCCGTGGGGCTGACGGGGGCCAACATGGCAGGCAATAGCACATGCGACGTGGTGTTTGACGTGAAGGCAACCGGCGCCGCGAACTGGACCAACACCATCGCGGTTGGTGGAGTGACTGCCAATGGCGGGGTGTCGAACCAATCAGCGTTTTCTGGGGTTCTAAATTACGTTGCGCCTGTTGGCCTTACCGTAGCCAAGGCAGCGAACCCCAGTACGCTCACCTTTCCAGGGCAAGTAAGCGCTTTAACCATCACGCTGAATAATGGCACCGTGCCTGCGAGTAATCTGCGCCTGACGGACTACTTCACCACCGATGGCTCTGCCGGTGCTGCGACCAATGGCATGGTGGTGGCATCGACGCCATCGGCCTCAACCACCTGTCCTAGTGGCTTAGTGACAGCGGTCCCTGGTGCAGCCTCCGTTGCAATTAGTGGCGCGTCGCTGGCTGCCAGTACATCCTGCACCCTCACGGTTAACGTGACGTCAACCGCCGTGGGCGGCATTACCAATTACATCCCAGTGGCGTCCATCCAGACTGATCAGGGCTTGACCAACAGCGGCCAGGCCACCACCAGCCTGACGACGCAAAGTAACGTGGGTATCACCAAATTATTTACCCCCAACGTCGTCAAACCCGGTGAGCGTTCGCGCCTGCGCATTACGTTTTACAACCCCATCGCCCAGCCGGTGACGAATCTTTCGGTGACAGATACTTTGCCAGCGGGTGTCACGGTTCCTGCGGGACCCAATGGAACGACGACATGTACTGGGGGTGTGGTGTCTGCGCCGACTACGGGCAGTGTTCAGGTGTCGGGTGCCAGCATTGTGGCGGCCACAGGGAGCATCGCCTCTTCGTGCTATGCCGAGATTGATGTGCTTGTGGCTTCAGCTGGCGACTATGTGAATACCATTGCGGCCAGCGCTGTCAGCGCGGTTGTCGGCGGCGTTGCGGTTACAAATTCTCAGCCGACCAGCGATACGCTACGGGCCAAGGCGCCCTTGGTGGTGCACAAGGCGTTTTCCAGCAAGACGTTGGACAGCGGAAACCCTGTGGGCTTCACCACAGGCACTGACACCAAATCCCCCGGCGCACCAGCGACGATGACGATTCGGCTGGACAACCCCAATGCCACGCCGCTGACCCAGGCCACATTTACAGACACATTGCCAACTGGCCTTGTGGTTGCAACGACGCCGAGCGCGAGCACCACCTGTGCCTCCGGCGTTGTAGCTGCCACTGCGTCGGCCACCAGTGTCCGGCTTACCGGCGCGACGGTTCCGGCCGGCGGATTTTGCTTGGTGACTGTGAATGTGCTGAGCAATATTTCTGCCACTTACACCAACACCATTGCGGCCAGCGCTGTGACAACTTTTGAGGGTGTGACCAATGAGGAGCCCACGAGTGCCCAGCTGATTGTGTCTACCCCACCCACGGTGGGCAAACAATTTACGCCAGCGGTCATTGCGCCAGGGGGCATTTCGCGCTTGCGCATCGAGTTGGGTAATCTCAACGCCAGCGCATTGACACTATCCGCCATCTTTACGGACACCTTGCCGACCGCACCGGGCGCCATTGTGGTGGCGCCCACTCCCAATACGGTAACCACCTGTGGTGCCGTTACTGCCGTGGCTGGTAGCGGCAGCGTCAGCTTGGCCAACGGGTCTGCGGTCCCTGCGGGCGGTTGTTACATTGAAGTCGACGTAACCGGTGCCACGCCGGGTGACCACACCAACAACATTCCCGCTGCAGCGCTTCAAACGAACCTAGGCAACAACCAGCAACCCGCCAATGCAGTGTTAGCAATTAGCACCCTGGGCTATGTGTCTGGCAAGGTTTTCAAAGACAACAATGTGGTTCCCAATGGCATTTTTGATGCTAGTACCGATGTTGCGATTGCGGGCTCTGCTATTGAACTGCGCGCCGGGGCCACTTGCGCTGCGGCGTTGGTAGCCCAGGCTGGCCTTACGAATCCGACCACCACGGACGCCCTAGGCAATTATCTGTTTTCAAGCCTACCTGCAGGCACCTACTCTGTCTGCCAGCCGACTCAACCAGCCGGCACGAACAATGGCATCCCCACTGCGGGTGGCATCACCACGGTATCGGGTAGCACGGGTACACAAGGCGCTGCAAGCAATCCGACCAGCACCACGAGCCAGGTTGTGAACATTGTTTTGGGCGCTGGCGGGGGTGGATCGGTGAGTGGGTCGTCTGGCAACAACTTTGCTGAGGTGGCCCCTTCCAGTATCTCCGGCACCGTGTTTCTGGATCAGAACAACAATGGCGTTCAAAATGGTGCGGACGCCGGCATCAGCGGTGTTACGGTTTCTTTGACGGGTTATGCATATGGCCCCAACGGCGTGGACGACGGCGGGGTTGGCGATGATGTGGCTGCTTCACAGACCACAACGACCGATGGCAGCGGCAACTATGCCTTTACCGGGCTGGCCCCCGGAAAGTACACGGTAGCAGAGCCCACGCAGCCAACCGGCACTTCTAACGGTACCACTACAGCGGGCGCGGCGGGCAATGGCGGCACTGCCGGCAGCGTAACTGGCGTGACCACGGTTCCCAGTGTGATCGGCGGCGTAACGAAGATTACTCTGCCACCCAATACGACTTCTACTGGCAATAATTTTGCTGAGATTCCCAATGGTCGAACCGTGTCCGGCCAGGTATTCTTGGATTACGACAACAGCGGAACTCGCAACGGCCCAGACTACGGCTTGCCAAACCAGACGCTGAACTTGGCTGGAACCGATGTGAACGGAAACGCGGTCAGTCGCAGCACCGTGACCGGTGCCGATGGAAGCTATAGCTTCACCGGGCTACCTGAATCGAACGGCGGCGGCTACACCGTTACCCAACCCACCCAGCCTAGCGGGACTACGAATGGAGTCACTTCAGTGGGCAGCACGGGCGGTACGGCCACTGGGCCGCTAGTGACTCCCAGTGCTATTTCTGGCATCGTCCTTGCCGGGGGCAATACCATTTCGGGTAGCAACAATTTTGCGGAAGTGCCGGGCCCGGCCCCTGATCTTGCGATTGCCAAGACACACAGCCCTAGCAGTTTTGCTGCGGCGAGTTCTAGTGGCTACTTCACGATTACCCCGAGCAATGTCGGTGTGTTGCCGACCAGCGGCACGGTCATGATCGTGGACACATTGCCCGCCGGTATGACGGTGGCTGAAACGCCAACTGGCTCGGGTTGGGCGTGCGTGGGCGCAGTCGGGGCATCGACGTTTACCTGTACCAGCACCACCGTCATTGCGGCGTCCGGCACTGGCGCGGCCATCACGGCACGGGTGGCGGTTGCCGCTGGCTTGACGGGGCAAATCTTGACCAACACGGCCGTTATTTCTGGCGGGGGCGAGCCTTCGGGCTTGACTGGCAACAACACCGCGACGGACCCCGTTGGCATTGCCAGCGTTGCAGCCGTGCAGGGACGCGTGTGGATGGACAAAGACCATGACCGTGTTTACGGCGGGGGTGTTAACGACGTTGGGCAGGCCGATTGGAAAGTCGAGCTGTTGCTTAACGGCATAGTGGTTGGATCTACCACGACCGCCGCGGATGGCACGTATGCCTTCTCCAATTTGGCTCCGGGGTCTGGCTACCAAATTCGTTTTCGCCATCCCACGACCAATCTGATTTGGGGGCGTGCCGTACCGAATGAACAAGGTACCGCTTACACGAGTGGTAGCACGGCGGGTTCGACGAATTTGGGTACAGGCGTGCGCTCTGGCGCTAATCCGGCAGGTGCGGTGGTGGTAGACGGTACTTTGTCGAACTTGACCTTTGCCTCGGGCACAACCACTATTGAGCAAAGTCTGCCACTCGACCCCGCGGGAGTTGTTTATGACGCCATTACCCGTCAACCGATTTCTAATGCGCAGATCACCATTAGTGGCCCGGCGGGTTTTGTGCCTGCAACGCACATTGTGGGTGGGGTAGCCACGTTTACGACGGGTGCCGACGGCCTTTACCAGTTCTTGCTCAATCCAACAGCGCCCAATGGGGTCTACACCTTGACCGTGACCAGTTATCCGGCGGGGTATTCCACCCAACCATCGGCGCTGATACCTGTGTGTAACAACACCGTCACGGTGGCCGGTGCGCCGGCGCCTGCGCTGATCCAAACCAACAACACAGCGCCAACCACGGCTTCCACAGCCCACACACCAACGGCTTGTATTTCAACTACGGCCGCTTTGAATGGTATCAACCAAGGGAGCACGCAGTACTTCGCCAGTTTCAACATCACGTCAGGATCTTCAGCCAACGTGCTCAACAACCATATTCCCTTGGATCCAATGTCCGCTACGGGTTTTGTGATCAGCAAGTCGGGTGACAAGCGGTTGGTGGAAGTGGGTGATACCGTGCGCTACACCGTGGAGGTGCGTCTGAGTTCAACCAGCGTGATGCCGCAGGTGACAGTGCGCGACCGGCTACCGCCCGGCTTCACTTTTGTTCCGGGCACCGTGATGGTTAATGGCGTGGCGGGTGCTAACCCCGCTGGTGGCGTAGGGTCAGTGTTGGGATTCACCATTGGAACCTTGCGCGGCGCATCCAATACAACGAACACGGCACCGCAAGTAATCAAGTTGCAATACCGCGTGCGTGTGGGCGTGGGGGCGCAGCAGGGAGATGGGATTAACCGCGCTAGAGCAATTGGGTGCAGCGCGCCTGCTGGCTGTCTGGATGCGGCGTTGTTGCCCATTGCCAATAGCGTGCAGTCCAACGAAGCACTCTACAAGGTCGAGGTCACCGGTGGTGTCTTCACCGACGAGGCCTGTGTGCTGGGTAAGATTTTTGTGGATTGCAACAACAACCATATTCAGGACCAAGAAGAGTTGGGTATTCCGGGTGTGCGCCTGTATTTCTCGGACGGCTTTTATGTGGTCAGTGACAGCGAAGGCAAGTACAGCCGCTGTGGCATACCACCGCGCAGCCAGGTGCTCACGCCCGACCCAAGTACCTTGCCACGCGGCGCGCGCATGACAACCAGCAGCAACCGCAATTTGGGTGATGCCAATAGTCTGTTTTTAGACATCAAAAACGGCGAATTACACCGGGCTGACTTTATAGAGGGCAGTTGTTCAAACCGCGTTCTGGAGCAGGTGAAGGCCCGCCGCACCCAGGGCGAGGTGCGCTCCATTGAGACCGAAAACCCCGCAGGCCCAGCCCTGCGTTTCCAGAGTAAATCACCGGCCTACCCGCAGCAAGGCACCGACAGCGCCAACCAGCCACTGGTGCAACCCCGCGCAGGAGCCAGTGATGCACGCTAATTTCAACCGACCCCAAGCTGGATCCCGCATGCGCCGTGCTGCCCGCCAAACTACCCGGTATTCCACCTTGGCGCTGGCCGTCATAGCGTCACTGCCCCATGGTGCATGGGCGCAAACGGTACCAATGGCGCCTATGACGCAGCCACTCTACCCACTGGCCAACGCAGCGGCCGTGCCGGTGGGCCAAAAAAGTAGTGTGTTCCCGGCTGCTGTAAATGGCGTGGATTACAGCGTGAACGCCAGTGCTGCACATTTGGTTGTAGAGGTGGCACGTAACGGCATTCCGGCCGACGGCCAAACACCGGTACCGGTGACCGTGCGGGTCATGGGTGCCGATGGCAAGCCTCTGGCGGGCGCCGTATTCGCCACCGTGGAGGTCACAGGTGGGCGCATTGTGCTGCCGGGTGCGACGACCGACGAAGCCGGCCCCGGCGCGCGCGATGCAGACCGCACCACGCCCGGTGTGCAACTTGAAATACGCCAGGGTGTGGCGCGTTTCAATCTACTGGCCCCGGTGAGTCCGCAGGATGTGCAACTGCGGGTGACGGTGGGCGCGCAAGAGGCCTCGGGCGTTGTCAGCTTTGTGCCGGACATGCGCAACATGGTGGCCGCCGGCCTGGTCGAGGGGGTAATAAATTTTGCGGGCACCGGTAATTTGCTGCAGCCCGCCCGCGCCAATGACGGCTTTGAACGCGAGATTAGCCACTTTAGCAACGTATTCGCCGACGGCAAGGCCAGCGCTGGTGTGCGCTCTGCGGTGTTTTTAAAAGGCGTGGTTAAGGGTGAGTACCTGCTGACCGCCGCGTACGACTCCGACAAGGAAACCCGCGCTAGCTTGGTCTCCGACATCAAGCCCGATGAGTTTTACCCGGTGTATGGGGATGCCTCGCTGCGTGGGAGTGATGTCAAGTCCAGCACGGCCTTGTATGTGCGCGTTGACAAACAAAAGAGCTACCTGCTGTATGGCGACTTTGCCACGGGCGATGGCTTTAGCCAGCGCAGTGGTGGTGGGGTGGTGGCATCGCTGCAGCAGCGTAGCTTGGGCGCATACAACCGCAGTGCCACCGGTGTGCGCTGGCACTACGACGAAGGCAATGTGCGCGGCAATGTGTTTGCCTTCAATGACACCCTGCACCAAGTGGTGGAAGAGTTTGCCAGCCAAGGCAGCGGCCCTTACGGCCTGCGCAACAACGGTGCCGTTGCAGGCACCGAAAAGGTCGAAGTGCTGGTGCGTGACCGCAACCAACCCAGCCGTATTCTCAGCACCCGCGCATTGGCGCCGCTGGCCGACTATGGGTTTGAGCCGTTTAGCGGCCGTATCATTCTCAACCAGTTTTTGCCGTCGCTGGATTCAAGCCTGAACCCAATTTCTCTGCGCGTCACCTACGAGGTGGACCAGGGCGGCGATGCATTTTGGGTGGTGGGTGCGGATGGACAATTGCGCATCAACGACCAGTTGGAAGTGGGTGGCTCAGCGGTGGAGGATCAAAATCCACTGGCGGCCAGTCACTTGGGCAGTGCCAACATCAGCTGGCGCATATCGCCAGAAACCATGGTGGTGGCAGAGGTTGCCGAGACCCGTGGCATGGTGAACACGAACCCGGTGAACCAAAGTAGTTTGCCGGGGTTTGTTGGGCAAAGTGGCGATATTGAAGGCCAAGCTTGGCGGCTGGAGATGGCCCACGCGGGGCAGCGCACCGAAGCGCAAGTGTTTGTTGGGCAGTCGGACCCCACTTTTAATAACCTAGCGTCACCCTTAGCGGGTGGGCGCTCCGAGGCGATGGTTAGCGGCGGGTTCAAGATGACCGAAGTAGCCAAGCTGTATGCCCAGGCACAGCACAGCGAAGACCGCAACCCGGGTTCATCGCAGCGGGACTCCGGTGGCGTGGGTGTGTTGTTGCAACTTTCAGAGCGTCTTACGCTGGACGCGGGCCTGCGTTCGGTGCGCGAAACTGAAGGCACCAGTCTAACAACGCAGCCGTCCCCCTTTTCTTCCACTGCCGGGCTTACGGGCAGCATTGCCACCGGGGCAGGCGGCGGAGCCGTCGGATTTGGTAACCAGACCATTGATCCGGTCACCGGATTGGTGCAGGTACAAAACGGTGGCTTGCTCACGGGGGCGACGATCAACCAGACCTTAGGCCTGCGCAGCGACACCGCACGCATTGGCTTGGGCTTTAAGGCCACGGACCGACTCACGCTGGGTGCAGAGGCAGAGAACGATATCAATGGCGAGTCGCGCCACCGATATGCCCTGGGCGGTGACTACCTCGTGGCGGAGCGTACGCGCCTGTATGCGCGGGCAGAAACCCAGTCGGGTTTGTCGGCCCCCAGCGCCGTTACCACTGCCGAAACCGACAGCAATGCCTTGGTGTTTGGTGCCGACACTTCGTACTGGCGTGATACCCAGTTGTTTAGTGAATACCGGCTGCGTGACGCATTGAGCGGGCAGGACACCCAACTCGCTTCTGGTGTGCGCAATAGCTGGGATTTGCGGCCTGGCGTGCGAGCCAATACAGCCTATGAGTGGACCCAGGTGGTGTCGGGCGCTACGCCCACAACACAGGCCGTGTCTGCTGGTTTGGACTACACCGCCCATCCGCTGTGGCGCGGGTCTACCAAGCTGGAGTACCGCGTTAGCGGCGACATCAGCACAACGCCAGCGCAGAATGAAGCCTTTAACACCACGTTGTGGCAGGTGATGGCCGCGCGCAAGATCAACCGTGACTGGACCTTTTTGGCACGTAATTACCTGCTCAAGACCGACTACCAGGACCGTGGAGGTGTTCTGCAAGACCGGGTGCAAATGGGGTTTGCCTACCGCGACACGGACACCAATCGCATCAACGCCTTGGCGAAGTACGAGTACAAGACAGAGCAAGACGATAGCAACCTGGTTACCGGTAGTGTGAGTAGCCGGGCGCACATTGTTTCTGCCCACGCCGACTACCACCCGTCGCGGCCTTGGTGGGTGAATGGCCGTTTTGCCGCCAAGTGGCAGCAGGACCAATTTGAAGGCGGTGTGTCGGACAGTTTTCAGGCGCAGCTGTACTCGGGACGGGTGGTGTATGACTTGACCGAGAATTGGGATGTGGGTTTGATGGCTGCAATCCAGGTGGGTCAGTTTGGTGCGCGCCAGCAGGCTACAGGCGTCGAGGTAGGCTACCTATTACAGCAAAATCTCTGGCTTTCTGCGGGGTACAACCAGAGCGGTTTTGCGGCCGATACGGATCTGGTGGGTTACGACTACACCCGCGAAGGCGCCTATCTGCGGCTTCGCTTCAAGTTCGACCAGAATTTATTCTCGGGCAGCAACAAAAACATCAATCGCACACTTGATCGCTGAAATTTATACGGGGCCACTCCATGACCAAAACGACATTATTCCCCTTGGCGGCAGCGCTGCTGCTCAGCGCCACGGTACACGCGCAAACGGCACTCACACCAGCCGATGCGCGCATCACTGATCAGGCAATTCATGCTGATAACGAGGCCTACATGGCTTTGCAGAATCGCATTCACCAGCTCAACGAACGCGGTGTGCCGGTGCGTGACTACTACCTGAGTAAGGCGCAGTGCTGGCTTGACGTGTCCCTGCATGAATACACCCGCAACGACCGCAGCGCATTCCCGCAAGAAGCCATGACCGAGTCAGAAAAACTCATCGTGGGGCTTGAACAAAAGGCCCAAAACCTGTCGATGGAAACACCGCTGGTTAATAGCGCCGCACGCTTGCGGCCCGATCTATGGTTGCAATTGGATGCGCTGAAGCAACATGCCGGATTTAAATGCGCCTGGCAGCAGGTAGCCTGTGCCGAGGTAGAGCTGGTGCATTCGGGTAATGAGTTCAACCAACAGCAGTGGCGCCACGCTAAGCCCTATGTGCAGATTGCTGAAGAGTTGACAACCGAGGCTACTAGTTTGGTCGCGCAATGTATTCCTGCGCCAGTTGCGCCCAAGGTCGTAGCGGTTCCCTCCCCTGTGCCTTCACTTGTGGCTGAGCCGGGTGCGCTGTCTGCGCAGGTGCTTTTTGACTTTGACGAATACGCGCCAGAACATATCCGCGCTGCCAGCCGCAGCGAGCTTGATGCGCTGATTGCGCGGGTCAAATTGGAGGGTATTCGCATTGAATCATTGGCCCTTACTGGCCACGCAGACCGACTCAACGGGACTGGCAATAAAAACTACAACCAGGCGCTGTCGAAAAAACGGGTAAACACCGTACGTGATTTGCTGGCTGCGCAGGGTTTGTTGACCTCCAGCGTGTCGATTGATGCCAAGGGCGATACCGATCAGGTCAAAGCGTGTCAGGCTCAATTCAAGAAGACGGCTGACCTAGAAGAATGCTTACTTCCCAACCGGCGGGTACAGATTGAAATCACCGGTGTAAAAAAGAGGATGACGCCCTAGAGTAATCTGTACCCTGAACGTTTTGCTGCCATTGCCCAGCCGTCACTTCGGCCCCCCATGGTCAACGCAGGTTGCCGGTGTGCCCCAGTGAATAGCGACCGGGCTGTGGCCACACCGTCAGCCCATGCGGCTCAGGCCCGGCCTTGATTTGCACCACGTTGCCCGTAGTGGTGTCAAAACGGTACACCTTGTCGTCAAAACGGCCTGAGAGCCACAGCCATTTGCCGTCCGCGCTGACGTTGCCCATGTCCGGGCTTCCGCCCCCTGGGACGTACCATTGGGCGACAATTTTGTTGGTGGCAAAGTCCAAGACCGTGACACTGCCGGGCCCCTTTTTAGCCCCATGGATTTTGTGGGAGCCACGATTGGACACATACAACTGCTTGCCGTCGCGGCTGGGGTACAGGCCATGGGTTGCCACCCCCGTAGTTATAAAGCCGGTTTCTTTGAAGCTCTCGCCGTCGACAATGTGCACCCCATCGGCGTCCATGTCGGCAACGTAAAAGCGTTTGCCATCGGGTGATATACGAACGTCCTGGGGCATGCCTTTGGTGGCAGTGCAAATTTCGGTGGCTGGCGGCTCGGTGGCATCGTTAGTCTTGCGTGGTGTGTCTTTGAGCCGTGTGTGGGGCATGGCCAATTTCAGGTAGCCCAGCACTTTGCGCTCGACCAAATCGATTTTGGCAATGCTGCCATCAAACTCGCAGGTGAAGATGGCGTAACGCCCGTCGATAGAAAAGTCTGCGTGGTTGATACCACCGCACTGGGGCGTTTCAATCGAGTACTGGAGCGCCATGGTGTGCGGGTCACGAAAATCCAGCCGCTTGCGCGACTCGGCCACCACAATGGCGGATTTTCCGTCAGGGCTGAAGTACAGGTTGTACGGGTCATCCACTTTGACATTTGGGCCGGCTTTGCCCGTGCGGGGATCAATAGGGGTCAGGCTACCGTCGCCGCCACGCTCGGCATTGTTGGCAACCCACAGGGTACGCAGGTCCCACGATGGCACCACATGCTGTGGGCTGCGTCCGACTTTGAAGTGGTCGACGACTTTGAGCGTCTCTGGGTCGATGACGGTTACGCTGTTGCCGCGCAAATTGGGCACATAAACACGCACGAGGTCGTCTTTAACCACTGGGTTGAACAGGTTGGCGGCCGTGTCGCTGTACAGGTTGCGCGGGTTGCTAACCTGGGGCATGCCGGGGACCGTCTTGATGGCGGGGGGCCTTGCTAACCTCGCCAGGTCGTTATCGGGCTTTTCCAGCGCCATGGGAATATCGGCGACTGATTTGGCGTCGTACGTGGGTGAAAACACAAAGAGAGCCGCCAGTGTCGACACCGCTAAACCGGTGGCAATGCGTTGCGAAAAGTCAGTCATATATAAAGGGCTCCAAAAAATGTCTCGGGCTATCGGTTGTGAATGGCCGCCTGGATGGCCACAACGGATGCGTCCACAATGTGCTGCAGTCCACTTTGGCCCAGCTCAGCACTGGCATGCTGCGGGTCGCCATAGACCCCATTGGCTGGCGCATGAACGTGCGCCTGCGCCAGTTGGTCGGTGCGCACCAAGCGGGGGTCTACGGCCATGGCCATAGACGTGTCTGCCAAGCCGGCATGGGTGCCGATTTCAGCCGCGCTGTAGCCCTTGCCCAGTAGGTATTGGTTGAACGGGGTGGTTGCAGCTGCGTAGTACTCTGGCAGGGCGTGAACCCGTGCGCTGGGGTCTGCAGCCCACTCGCGGTTTAAGCGCTGGGCCACCCGTGCCTCACCTTTTTGGTAGCCGCCGTGGTCACCCAAGAAGACGATGTCGCGAAAGCCGTGTTGCTTGAAGCTGCGCGCCGCGCCTTCTAGAACCGCCTCAAACGCCGCCTCAGGGATCGAAATAGTGCCGGTAAATCGCATATGCGCCACCGGTGGTCGGATGCTGCCCTCGGGCACATAGGCCAAAACGGGCGCGACTACGGCATGGCCCAATTGCTGCGCAATGCGCCCTGCCAAGACGTGCGCGCGCACATTGTGTTTACCCAGAACCATGTGCGGGCCATTTTGCTCAGTTCCCCCTATTGGAATCAGGATGGTAGTGGTGCCTTTGGCAACCAGGGACTGCAGCTCGGGCCAGGTTAATTCTTCAATATAGAGGCTGGATGCGGCCAGGTTGGCAGCGCTCACGATACCGACTGTGCTGGACAGCAAGGATAGAAGCAAAACGCCGCGGGCGGCATAAGTGACAAGGCGCATCCGGCCATTTTGGCAGGAGTTACCACCAGCCTGTGCACACAATCCGGTCATGGCATCACTTTAGGGGCATTCCTCTGCCATGGGAGCGGCCGGTGTGTGTTGCAATGGCCGCACGTTGTTGGGGCTAGGTGGCTAGCAGCGCCTCAATGTCTTTGGCCATGCTTTGGGGTGTGTCGGTGGGCGCGTAGCGTTTAACGACCTTGCCGTCACGGCCCACCAAAAACTTGGTGAAGTTCCATTTGATGGCCTTGGTGCCCAGCAGGCCGGGTGCTTCTTTGGTCAACCATTGGTACAACGGATGGGCGTCGCTGCCATTGACGTCAATCTTGGCCATCATCGGAAAACTCACGCCGTAATTGAGCTGGCAAAACTCGGCAATTTCACCGTTACTGCCTTTGTCTTGTGCGCCAAACTGGTTGCACGGGAAGCCCAGCACCACCAGGCCCTTGTCGCCATAGGTTTTGTGTAGGTCTTCTAGGCCCGCAAATTGTGGTGTAAAGCCGCAAGCGCTGGCGGTATTGACGATCAGCATGGGCTTGCCTTCAAACTGTTTGAGCGGAACAGTCTTGCCAGTGATTGTGAGTGCTTCGAAGTCGGAAATTGTGGTCATGGTGGGGAAACCGTTGTGAAGTGAACGCACACCATAGCAGCAGTGGCAAATTGCTTGTGCCTGTAGGTGAATTGCGTGATGATCGCCGCAGTCGTGTGGGGCTGGTTTTACTGTCGGGCCTTCGCTTAAGGAGAATATAAATGTTGGATCCAGTAACTGCGGGGGTCGCAGAAGCCCCCGTCGATGGCGCCGTTGCGGCCGTGCCAAAGCCTGCTTTTCTGGATCGATTAAAGACATTGATCCGGGAGTATGTGCAAATTCAAAGCGAAGGCACGATGGATACCCTGCGGCGATACCGTCTGCTGGTGATGGTCGCGGTGCCGCTGCACTTTGGACTGGGCATCTTTTTTGGGCAGTTCAAAGCGCCAGAGGGGCGTCTGGACATTCAGGCCTGGGCAGATGCGCTGACCCTGTGGCAGTTGGGCCTTGCTACGGTGCTCTTTATTATTGGTGTTTCTGTCCACTTTTACCTAAAGCGCAGAACGATTGCCAACTGGCTGGGGACGACTTTGCAAGCAGCGTTTTGCATCGCCTACCTTACGTTTGGTGCGGCTGGCTCCTATTTGGACCTGCGCATTGGCAATGGCATAGGCACATTTCTCATCATTTGTCTGGGTATCGGAACGATCTCGCTGATGAGCCCCATGATGTCGATTGGTATTTTTGGCAGCACGGCGGTGGTATTTAGTACCATTTTGCACCGCAGCAGTATTGATCCAACCCTGTTGGCCAGCATCAAGGTGCAGGTGGTCGCCATGCTGGTAATGGCCGTGGCCCTGTCTGCGGTGTTATGGCATCAGTACACCCGCACCGTGCTGCTGCGCCGCCAGCTCAGCGACAGCAATGCCATCTTGCAAGCCCAACAGCTAGAACTGGTGACGTTGGCCGAACGCGACCCACTCACCGGGCTTTACAACCGGCGCCAGTTCATGCGCATGGCCGAGATGGAGCTGGTGCGGGCAGACCGTATGCCACGGGGTACCAGCTTGCTGATGGTTGATCTGGACTTTTTCAAGAAAGTCAACGACCAGCACGGCCACCCTGCGGGCGACGGGGTGCTGCAGCAGGTAGCGGGCATTTTGATGGGCAGCGTGCGCGCCAGCGACTTGGTAGGCCGCATGGGCGGTGAAGAATTTATCGTGCTGTTGCCCTACACCACGCCAGACCAGGCCATGGTGGTGGCAGAAAAGCTGCGCTTGGCGCTGCGCGCGCATCCGCTCAAGATCGAGCGTCTGGAGTTGCCCGTAACCGCCAGCTTTGGGGTGACCGGCATTACCGAGACCCAAAAAGCGCCTCTGCAGGCCCTCTATACGGCGGCCGATATGGCACTCTACACCGCCAAACATGCGGGGCGCGACCGGGTGGCGTTGAATCCGCCAGAGCACACCCCACGCCCTACGTTTTCTTGAAAGACACGGTCGACAGCACGGCCGCCAATACGATCAAAGCGCCCCCAAAGACCGCACGGGCGCTCAACTCCCCTGCGCCCAGTAACAGCGCCGACGTGCTTGCAAACACCACCTCCGAGAGCATGATGATCGACGTGGTGCTGGCACTCAGGCGGGACGCGCCGTATTGAAGTCCCCAGTTGCCCCCCAAAAACATCACACTCATAGCCGCCACCCAGGCTATCGAGCGGGCATTGAATGGCGGCAGTGCCTGAACCAAGCCCGTATGCAGCATCGCCCAAGCGGTGGCGCTGGACATCAGGGTGCCCCCCGCAAACATGGCCAGCATGCTGGCACTCGTGGGAGACTGGTGCAGTCGGCGCAGCATCACATTGGTCAGGGCAAAACAAAAGCCGCCCATCAGCGCCAGACCATCGGCCAGCGTGTGGGGCCAGGGCCACGGCGTTTCGGGTGATTTCAGAACCACCACTACGCCCGCCAGTGCCAGCCCGAGCCTGAATAGGGAGCCTGCGGTCGGCTTTTCACCTAGAAGAGGCCACGCCAGCAAAACGACCCATCCGGGCATCAGGTAAAACAAGAGGACCACACGCACCACGTCCCCCACCGTAACCGCCCAGTTGAACCCCACGTTGGTCAGGCCGGCAGCGACCATCAGCACCCACAAATCACGTTGCCCAAAGGAGCGCCATGCCGAGGGCCTTACCGCCAGTAGCACCACGACTGCCATTGCGTAAATCAGCGCCGTGGCCCACAGGGGGTGTACCCCCAGCATGTGTAATTGGCGAAAGGGCCACCACGAGACACCCCAGCTAAAGGCGTTGGCCAGCAAGGCCAAGGCCGCCCATCCACTAGCCATGGGCGTTGTCGTGGCGCGCAAGTTCCAAAAGGTGGGCGATTTCTTCGCTGTGGTTGCGGCAATTGGCTGCGTGCCAGCGTTTGATGACCCACATGAACCCCGATACCACCAATCCAAATACCGTAATGGCGCCAAACGCCGACAAGCCCATGCCGGTGGACAGGCTGTAGAACGCACCCAGGCCCAAGATGCAGGCCTGCTCATTGAAGTTCTGCACCGCAATCGAGCGTCCCGAACCCATCAGGTTATGGCCCCGGTGCTGCAGCAGTGCATTCATGGGTACCACCAAAAATCCGCCTAACCCACCTAACAAAATCAAAAACGGCGCAGCCACCCAGACGTTGGTAATGAAGTTGAGCAGGATCACCAAGATACCCATGCCAATACCCAGCGGCAGTACCAGTGTGGCCTGGTCTAGGCGCATACGCATCGACGCCGCTACCGCACCCACAGCCGTTCCAATGGCCACCACGCCCACCAGTGCAGACGCCTGGGTTACCGAATAACCCAAGGCCGCCGCCGCCCAGGCCAACACGATGTAGCGCAGGTTGCCACTGACACCCCAAAACAGGGTCGTGGTGCCCAGCGAGATTTGCCCCAGCCGGTCGCGCCACAGGCGGATATTGCAGTGCCAGAAGTCCGGCAGCAAGGTGAGGAACTTGCGCGGTAAGGGGCGCATAGGAACCCCAGTGAGCGGAATGCGGGTGTTGAACCACGCCGCCAGGGCGTAGACAAAGATCAGCACGCTAATGGCGGCATCTGCCGGTGTGTCAATGCCGGTGTCAATGTAGGGAATATCAATTGCCAGCAGGTGGACCGAAATGGCATGGCCCACCAATTGACCGCCCAGTAGAACACCCAAAATGATGGACGAAATGGTGAGCCCCTCAATCCAACCATTGGCCTTGACCAGTTGGGATGAGGGAAGCAGCTCGGTCAATATGCCGTATTTTGCCGGTGAGTACGCCGCCGCGCCTAAACCCACAATGGCGTAGGACATCAAGGGGTGGCTGCCGAACAGCATCATCAGGCAGCCCACGATTTTGATGCCGTTGGCGTAGAGCATCACGTTGCCCTTTGGCAGTGCATCGGCCACAGCGCCTACAAAGGGCGCCAATACGACATAAAACAGCGCAAACATCGGCACCAAGGCCGCTTGTTGCCACTCGGGTGCGCCGCTGGTTCGCAGAAGCTGAACCGCTCCGACAAACAAGGCATTGTCTGCCAGCGAGCTAAAAAACTGCGCCGACATGATGGTGTAAAAACCGCGTTTCATTCGTGGGGTCGATACACGCTGGCCAAGCCGGCGCGCAAAATTGGGGGTGAGGGTGTCCGAACGACTTGCGGTTATAGCATGCCGGGTGGTGTCAGAATCGCACACACACTACGCCCTCCATTGCCGTTTCACCTTTGCGCTATGCCCCGCCCCATTCAAGCCACCATCCACACCGCTGCGCTGCGCAGCAACTTGGCGCGCGTGCACCGTGCAGCGCCCGATGCACGGGTGTGGGCCGTGGTCAAGGCCAATGCGTATGGGCACGGGATTGAGCGGGTGTTTGATGGTTTTAGGGCTGCAGACGGTTTTGCGCTGCTGGATTTAGACGAGGCCAAGCGTGTGCGCCAACTGGGTTGGCGGGGCCCTATTTTTTTACTCGAAGGGGCTTTTGAGCTACGCGACCTAGAGCTGTGTTCGCGCCTAGACCTGTGGCACACCGTGCACTGCAGCGAGCAAATCGACATGTTGGCCGCTCACAAGACCAATGTGCCGCAAAGGGTGTTTCTGAAAATGAACACGGGCATGAACCGGCTGGGCTTTGCGCCCGAACGCTTTCGCGCTGCGTGGACCCGGCTGAACGCCTTGCCGCAGGTTGACGAGATTTCACTGATGACCCATTTCAGCGATGCCGACGGCGCTAAAGGTGTGGCCGAACAAATGGCGCGGTTTGCCGCCGTCACACACGACTTGCCGGGTGAGCGCACCCTGAGCAACAGCGCGGCTTTGCTGCGCCACAGTGTGGAGCCCGCGCAGGCCAGTGCCTACCCCGAGACCTTGGTGGTATCCGACTGGGTGCGCCCGGGTATCGCGTTGTACGGCAGCGCACCCGACCATCCGCAGCACACGGCCGCCCATTGGGAGCTACAGCCGAGTATGACGCTTGCTGCAAAAATAATAGCAGTCCAGGCAATAGATACGAGGGCTAGCGTCGGATATGGCTCTGCCTTTGTGGCAGACAAGCCGATGCGGGTGGGCGTGGTAGCCTGCGGGTATGCCGATGGATACCCGCGCGTGTGTGGCACAGGAACACCAGTTTTGGTCGACGGTGTACGCACCCGAACGCTGGGACGCGTCAGCATGGATATGATCACCGTTGACCTGACCGAGCTGCCACACGCCGGTGTTGGTAGCACAGCCACCTTGTGGGGGCGGGCGGCCAATGGGTCGGTGTTGTGCATCGACGAAGTGGCTGCGTGTGCCGGTACGGTAGGGTACGAATTGATGTGTGCATTGGCGCCTCGGGTGCCGGTTGAGGTAAGTGACCTATGAAATACGTTTCCATTCCTGTGGCTATGCTCGAGGTGGGCAAACCACTGCCGGTGGATGTGTGGAGCGCATCCGGTCAGCTCTTGCTGCGCAAGGGCCAACCGGTCACCTCGGAAGACCACCGCCAAAAGCTGCATGCCCACGATGCCTCGTCAACCCCCAGTGACGCGCTGGCCTGGCAGCGCAGCTACGAGCGTATGGTGCACACCATGCTGCGCGACGGGGCGGATGTGCAGGCCATCGCCCGCGCACCCATGCCCAGCGAGATACGGGAAAGCGACTACGTGGTGGGTGCCAGCGTCAACGGTGGTTGGCTTGACCTGCAGGAAATGCTGCGTGGCATCTTGTACCAGGGCGGGCTGGCGATCAACCCGCTCAATCGGCTGGCGGGCATCCGTGACCATGCCCTGAACCTGCTGCAGGCCGACCCGGACGACAGCCTGTTTTGCCTCTTCCAGGCCTTGGCCGACGACTCTCTGGGTTATAGCGCCACCCACGCTTTGCTCTGCCTGGTGGCCTGCGAGCTGACCGCGCAAAAGATCGCGCTCGATGCCGGTTTGCGCCGCGTGTTGGTGGATGCGGCCTTGACCATGAACATCGGCATGGCGCGTGACCAAGACAGCCTGTCGCGCCAGCAATCGCAGCCCAACACCTGGCAGCGCACCCTGATCCAAGACCACCCTGGCATCAGCGTCGACATTCTCAAAAGTTTTGGTGTGGACGACGCCGACTGGCTAGACGTGGTGCGCTGGCACCACAAGCCGTTGGCGTCGGACGCGCAAGCCGAAACCGTTCTGTTACGGCGCATCCTCCACCTGGCCGACAGCTTTGTGGCCAAGGCCGCAGCCCGCAAAACCCGCGCGGCGCAGGCGCCGGTCAAGGCGGTCAAATCAATGGTGTTGGGTGCCGAGAGCGACGGTCTGGGCATCGCCTCGGCTATGGCGCAGGCGGTGGGCTTTTACCCGCCGGGCAGCTACGTGCGTTTGCTCAATGGCGAAACCGCCGTGTCGGTGCAGCGCGGGGAACGTGCCAACATCCCCTGGGTGGTGAGTATTCTGGATAAAGAAGGTGTCGCCTTGGGCAACTATGCCGCGCGGGACACGCGTGAGGTGGCCTATTCGATTCAAAGCCCGGTGGGTTTTGAATCCATCAAGGTGCGGGTGAGCCTAGACAAGGTTCGCAAGCTGCGCTCGGTTCTGCCCACCTAGACCGACATTTCCAAGGAACCACAGCGGTGATCGCACTATTGATACAGCGTGGGATTGCGTGGTGGCGCAAGCGTTCGCGTGATTACAGCGCGGTAGCCGCCGAGGCTACGCTAGAGTCTTTGCAGCGGCTCCGCGGGTTCTGGCTGATTGCGGTCCCCCTGCACGGTATTTTCTACTGGCAATTTAGCCACTACCAGGTGCCGCTGGGGCGGCCGGACTTGGCGCTGTGGGCACAGTCCATTGCGGCGCCCCATGGCGTCATGCTGGGTGTTGCTGTGGTGGTGGGCTTGCTGACCCAATGGCATTTGCGTCAGGTACAACGTTCGCATGTGTTGGGCGTGTGCTTGCAAATTGGGGTCGTGGTGGCTTATTTGGCCCTGGGCGCGGCGCTGACGCTCGCCGATCTTAAAGTGGGCGCGCCTGCAGGGATCGGTAGTTACCTGTTGATATCGGTTGTTTTGAGCGCCATGGTGCTGCTGCGCCCCGGCATATCGGTGCCTGTGTTTTTTGCGGTCTATGGTGTTTTCTACGACGCATTGGTGCACTTGGGGCTGGGCTCGGCGCAATACACTTCGCTTCAGTTGATCACCCTGTCCGTGCCGGTGTTGTCGTCGGTGGTCTCCATCATGATTTGGCGGCAGTACGTCAGGGCCACCTTGCTCAAGCGCCAGCTCAGCGCCAGCAATGCCGAATTGCTGTACCTCGCACAACACGACACGCTCACGGGTTTGTACAACCGGCGCTATTTCACACCGCAGGCCACTGCGGAATTGGCCCGCGCCGCCCGCGCACAACTGCCCACCAGTATGCTGATTGCGGACATTGACTGGTTCAAAAAAATTAACGACGGATTCGGTCACCCCATTGGCGACGCAGTGCTCCAGCAGGTGTCCCAAAGGCTTGCAGCCAGTGTGCGGGCTACCGACGTTGTGGCGCGTTTGGGTGGGGAAGAGTTTGTTGTGCTCATGCCCAATACTTCCAGAGTTGGTGCGTTGGCTCTGGCCGAGAAGCTGCGTGCCAGTGTGGAGAGGCATGCCCTTCAAATCGGTCGCCAGGCCATCTCGGTTAGTGTGAGCGTGGGTGTGAGTGAATTCCCGGCTGGGGAAACCGGTGCCTTTGAAGATCTGTATGGTGCGGCTGACAAAGCCCTATATGTCGCCAAACACAATGGGCGCAACCGGGTGGATTTTGCCGAAGCGCCAACCCACGCGCCACCCAACAGCCGCCCACCGATTCTGGTGTAGCGGGAGGGCGGTTTTGCTGTGCTTTTGTACAGTATCATCCGCACATGGCCAAAGACAAAACCATCTACACCTGCAACGAATGTGGCGGCATTAGCCCTAAATGGTTGGGCAAGTGCCCCCATTGCAATGCCTGGAACACCCTGATCGAATCCATCGCCCATAGCGACTCGGGGGTAAAAAACCGCTATTCAACCCAGTTCCAGTCGCTTGCCAAAACCAGCGAAATCATGGTGCTGTCCGATATCGAAGCCACCGACGTAGACCGCACACCCACCGGCCACGAGGAGTTGGACCGGGTGCTGGGCGGCGGTATTGTTCAAGGCGGTGTGGTGCTCATAGGCGGTGACCCTGGCATTGGCAAATCGACCTTGCTGTTGCAAGCACTCGACGCCTTGCAGCGTGCTGGCAAAAGCACCCTGTATGTCACCGGCGAAGAGAGTGGGGCCCAGGTGGCGCTGCGCTCGCGCCGATTGGGGCTGGAGCGCTCCCAGGTCAAGGTCATGGCCGAAATTCAGCTCGAAAAAATTCTGGCTACGCTAGAGGCCAATCAGCCCGACGTGGCAGTAATTGACTCCATTCAAACGGTTTACTCAGACCAGCTCACTTCCGCACCCGGCTCGGTATCACAAGTGCGCGAGTGCGCGGCCCACCTAACCCGCGCGGCCAAGGCCAGCGGCGTGTGTATTGTGCTGGTGGGCCACGTCACCAAAGAAGGCGCGCTGGCCGGTCCGCGCGTGCTGGAGCACATGGTGGACACGGTGCTGTATTTTGAAGGCGACACCCACAGCCAGTTCCGTCTGGTGCGCGCCATCAAAAACCGCTTTGGTGCAGTCAATGAAATCGGCGTCTTCGCCATGACTGAAAAAGGCCTCAAGGGTGTCAGCAACCCCAGTGCTATTTTTCTTAGTCAACACGCCGAACCGGTGCCGGGCAGCTGTGTGATGGTGACGCTGGAGGGCACTCGCCCTTTGCTGGTAGAAATCCAGGCCTTGGTCGATAGTGGTGGCCCCAGCCCGCGGCGCCTGAGTGTGGGGCTGGACAAAGACCGCCTGGCCATGTTGCTGGCCGTGTTGCACCGCCACGCAGGCGTGGCGTGTATGGACCAAGACGTGTTTGTGAACGCCGTGGGTGGTGTACGCATCAGTGAGCCAGCGGCCGACTTGGCCGTCATGCTGGCCATCACGTCGAGCCTGCGTGGCAAACCCTTGCCCAAAGGCTTCATCGCGTTTGGTGAAGTAGGCTTGGCCGGTGAGGTGCGCCCCGCACCACGCGGGCAAGAGCGCTTGAAGGAGGCGGCCAAGCTGGGCTTTAGCGTGGCTGTGGTGCCTAAGGCCAATGCACCCAAAAAGGCGATTGAGGGCATGGCCATTCACGCCGTGGACCGGGTGGAGCAAGCTATGGAGGTGGTGCGTGGTTTGACGTGATGGGCGGGCTCTCACTTCATTGGAGCGGGCTGCGCTATCGTTGTGAAACTGAGTAATATTTCTTTGGCAGGTTAGGTAGAGGCCAATATCCTGCGGGTTTCGCCTATCGTTGTCGTTTGGGTTGTCGTTGTCATGCCGGGATTGTTAGATATCGCTTATCGCGAAGAGCCGATTACGAACTATCACCGTCACACAAAACTTGGAGTCGAATTGACTCCCACAAACCGGCTCAGGCAGATAGCCCCATGGCGGCTGAAAGTTGCGTTTTGTTGACGTAAACCATGAGGCTTTCCAACTGGGCGACTTCTTGATCGCCGACCTGTGCATGGGCACTGACTTGTACTGCGTCGACACCAATCTGGCGGCAGGTGATTTTGAAAATGACGTCTTGCTCTGGCAGCACCGGCTGCTTGAACATGCAGCGGCGCACGGACGCCAGTACTCCGATGCGATCGCCGGGCAGCGACCGTGTGTATTCATCGGCGCTGAGCAAACCGGCACCTGCCAATTGGGTCATAGCCTCGATCAGCATCACGCCGGGCACGATGGGGTTGCCAGGGAAATGGCCCTGAATGATGGGGTTGTCCAGCGGCCAGCGGGCCGTCGCCGTATAGGCGCGGGGGGCTGTTGCTGTCAATTGCTGGCAGGTAAATATGGCCCCCCGGTGCGGCAGCAGCAGCTCGATCGCCTGGCGGTCTAGCGTGAATGGGAACTCGCGGATGGCCTGGCTCATGGCGTGCTAAATCGACGCTTTGGGTCGGCGCGCAATCAAAGACACATTGCTGCCGCCAAACGCAAATGAATTCGACATGACGGCCTCGATATCGCAGCCATGGCGCGCACGCAGCGGGACGTAGTCAAGGTCACACCGTGGATCTGGGGTGTCCAGATGCGCTGTGGGTGGCAAAGAACCGCTGTTCATCGCCTCAATGCTCAGCGCAAACTCCAGCGCACCTGCCGCACCAATCAGATGCCCGTGCATGGATTTGGTGGAGCTCACAGCGACCTGCTTGGCGGCATTGCCAAATGCCATATGGATGGACTGGGTCTCTGTCACGTCTCCGGCATCGGTGGCAGTGCCATGGGCGTTGATGTACTGGATTTGCTCGGGCGCCAGACCAGCCACCTGCAGGGCCTGCTGCATCGCATAGGCCTGACCGCTGACACTGGGGGCGGTCAGATGTTGTGCGTCGCTGCTGCAGCCGTAGCCAGCCAGTTCTGCCAGGACCCGCGCGCCGCGTTGGCTGCTGCGTGCAGAACTCTCTAGCACCAAGGCCGCTGCACCCTCACCAATGACAAAGCCGTTTCGATCTTTGGAAAATGGGCGGCAGCTGCGTGTCGGGTCATTGGCATCCGGCTTGGCCATGACGCGCAATGCATTCCAGCCCATCATGACGCCGGGGTTGAGCATGGCCTCAGCGCCAACCACCAGCGCAGCGTCTAGGTAGCCATGGTGGATGGCGCGGTAAGCCTCGCCAATGGCAATGGCGGATGAGGCGCAGGCTACCGTGTAGGTGTTGCTGGGGCCGTGTAATCCGTAGCGCATGGTGATGGCGGCGGCGGCGGCATTGGCCATGATGCGCGGCACCGTCAGCGGATGCATCACCGTAGGGTCTTTGTGCTTTAGGCTGGGGTCTGACAGCGTCTTGTAAAAACGGGTGTACAGGCTGTCTGTGGTTTGGGCGCCACCAAAACCGATGCCGACGAAGACGCCAATGCGCCGCGAGTCGCTCGGAGTGACGGCAAAGTCTGCATCGGCAACGGCCTGCGCGGCAGCTACCAAGGCGAATTGGGTGGCGCGATCCAGCCCCTGATCTGCAGGGCCCAATAAAGTCTGCGGCTCCACGCTGGCCTGGGCCACCACAATCTGCGGTAACCAGGCTGCAATATCTGCGGGGCGGGCGCCGATTCCACTGCGGCCTTGCAGGGCGGCCATGAAGGTGCTGGCTTTGTCAGCACCTAAAGGACAAATAATGCCGGAGCCCGTGACAACAACCGTATTCACACGCTGCGGCTTAGGGGGTAGAAACTTGGGCTGGGGTTTGTTCTTGCACCATGGTCTCGATGGCGGCAACCATCTCAGAGAAGGACATGGTCAGAAAAATCATGGGATCTGGAATCTGGAAGCCGTATTTGTCTTCGACTTCGAAAAGCATTTCGACCAAACCTAGCGAATCAAGCTCCAAGTCAGAAACCTTCAAATCGGGGCTGTCGAACTTCTGAGGATCAGTGCCCGCAGTTTCCACTAAATACTTTTTTATTTGATCAATTAACATGCTTTTTGCCAGTATGACAGTGGGGTGGATTGTATCGGAACCCCTTGCTGGCAAGGCCTAGCGAAGGGGCGTTGTAATTTTTGGGTGCATTAGAATTCGACACTTCCCGGTATTGTTGTTAGGCGTCGTGATCGCGCTATTTTGATAGCGGCCGCGCTGAAGTTAGTCATTCATACATTGAGTCTGCAGTCATTCATGAGCAAGGTGTCTAGTCGAAGAGTCGCTGTCACCGGCATTGGAATGGTGAGCCCCTTTGGCGGCGATACCGACGATTTCTTCACTCGCATGTTGTCGGGTGAATCTGCAGTGCGACTTTACGAGCACCCCACTTCCCCTTCCCACCTGGCCCAACCAGCCGTCGTCTGCGCGCACTTTGATGCTGAAAAAGCGATTGGCCGCGCGATCAGCCATGTGACCGATCGCTACAGCCAGTTGGGCATCGCTGCGGCGTTGTCCGCATGGGGCGATGCTGGCCTGACCCAACGGGGCGCAGGTCGCGATGACTACGGTGTCTCCTGGGGCACCGGCGTCGGCGGCATGCTGACCTATGAAAAGGGCTATGGCGACATCTATCTGCGTGGCAAAAAAAGGGTCTCGCCTCTGTCGGTACCGATGGCGATGAACAATGCGGCCGCATCCCATATCGCCATGGCGCTGGACTTGGGCGGTGCCTGCATGACCTACTCGGTGGCCTGCGCCTCGTCGACGATTTCGATTGGCGAGGCCTATCGCCGAATTCAGCGCGGCGAGTCTTCGCTGATCGTAGCTGGTGGCTCTGAAGCGCCACTGGCTTTCACGATCATGCGCGCCTGGGAGGCCCTGCGCGTGGTGGCGACCGGTGACGAACACACGGCGTACCGCGCTTGTCGGCCCTTTCAGCAAGGTCGCCGCGGCCTTGTGTTGGGCGAAGGCGCGGCCGCGCTGGTGCTCGAAGATTGGGAGCATGCAATGCAGCGCGGCGCTCGCATTTATTGCGAGCTGGCCGGTTTCGGACAAAGCTGCGACCACACGCACTTGGTGCGCCCCGATGCACAGGGTCAGTCCCGTGCCATCACTGCGGCACTGCACGAGGCCGAACTAGCCCCGGCCCAGGTCGGCTATGTGAATGCCCATGGCAGCGCCACAATCGAGGGTGATGCGATTGAAATCAAGGCTTTGAAACAGGTGTTTGGCGAGCACGCCCAACATTTGCCCGTCAGTGCCACCAAGTCTATGCACGGCCACTCGCTTGGCGCAGTGGGCGCCATGGAAGCGGTCATTACGGTGCTGGCGCTGGCCCGACAGGCGATCCCGCCAACGGCCCATTTGGAGCACGTGGCTGAAGATTGCACCGGGGTTCACCACGTCATGGGCGCTGCGCGGCGCGATGTGCCGCTGCATGCGGCGCTGAGCAACTCCTTTGCGTTTGGCGGCAGCAACGCCGTGCTGGCCTTTAAAGCCGCTGCCTGAAGCTTGCCATGCAAACGCTTTACCGCCTGTCGTGTGCGCTCCGTCTGCGTTTTGCATTGCTCGTGCTGGGTGCGGGCTGCCTGATGTGGACTATGCTGGCGTTTCCTTTGGGCTTGGTCTTGCCAGCCCGCCGTGGCATGTGGCTGGGGCGATGGATGGCGACGCTGGGTTTTCGTGCCTACATCTGGCTACTGGGGGCGATCGGCCTAGGGCGCTTTGATGTCACCGCACTGGACACGCTACGCGGCACCGGGCCACTCATCTTGGCTGTGAATCACCCGGGGCTGTTGGATGCGCTGATGGTCTTGTCGCGGCTGCCCAATGTCACCTGTATCTTGAAGGCATCACTGATGCGCAATCCCCTGTGGGGTGCGGGTGCGCGTCTGGCCGGCTATATCCGCAACGACCAGTTTCTAGAATCCGTTAACCTGGCGGTCGGTGAATTGCAGCGCGGCAGCCAGCTGCTGCTGTTTCCGGAAGGCACGCGCAGCGACCCGATACCCCTGGGTGAATTCCAGATTGGTGCGGCCTATGTATCCTACCGATCCGGCATAGCCATCCAGACCATCATCATCGAGCAAGACAGCTATTTTCTGGGCAAAAACTGGCCTTGGCTGAGACGGCCCGACATGCCCATGCAGTTCCGGATTCGGCTGGGCCAGCGCTTTGATCCACCGACCAACCCCAAGGTCTTCACGCAAACTTTGCAAGCCTATTTTCAGAGTGAAATTACGCCGTTTTCCCGCGGTAGCTGAGATATGGCCACCACACTGCCATCCACCAGCCATCTGGTTCTGATCCCCAGCTACAACTCGGGCGCCAAGGTTTACGAGACTGTGGCCCAAGCCCGCGCCCAATGGAGCCCGGTCTGGGTTGTGATCGACGGCAGCACCGACGGCACCACTGCAGTCCTGCAAGACATGGCCGTCCAAGACGCTGGTCTGCGGGTGATGGTCTTGCCCCACAACCAGGGTAAGGGCGCGGCCGTTTTGCACGGATTGGATCAGGCTGCAATGCAGGGCTTTACGCACGTGTTGTGCATGGACTCCGACGGCCAGCACCCAGCCCAACTGATCCCAAGCTTTATGCAGTGTTCCCAGTCCACGCCAGCGGCGATGGTGCTGGGCGTGCCGGTGTTTGACGCCAGCGCCCCAGCGCTGCGCGTTCAGGGTCGCAAGATTTCTAACTGGTGGGCCAACCTGGAAACCCTGTGGGCGGGTATTGGTGATTCGCTTTACGGTTTTCGGGTCTATCCGGTAGAACCGTTGCGCGCTGTGATGCAGGGCCAGCGCTGGATGCGCCGCTTCGATTTTGACCCCGAGGCTGCAGTGCGCCTGTGCTGGCGCGGCGTGCCACCGGTCAATCTGCCCGCGCCCGTGAAATACCTGCTGGCCCACGAGGGCGGCGTGTCGCACTTCAACTACCGGCGCGACAACCTGCTGCTCAGCTGGATGCACTTTCGGCTGATGATTGGCTTCGGCTTGCGCCTGCCGCTGCTGATAGTCGGCAAACTCGGCCTGCGCGCCAGCCGCGGAGTCTAGAGCACCATGTCCGCCGTCGTCATGATGCACTTGCTGCGAGAGCGGTTCTACTGGGGCAGTCAGCCCCGGGAGCCAGAACCGGACTTGGTAATGGAGAGCGAGGCCCAGACCCGGGCCTTTTCACTGGCAGGCGAACAGGACGGCGTGCTGGCTTTTCTGTACCTGTACAACGCGCTGCAGATCAGCAGCGTGCTGCAACCAGGGGATCGGGTGTTGGACTTGGCCTGCGGGCCGGCCAATCAGTTGATACAGATGGCGCGGCTGAACCCGGACATGCAGTTTGTTGGCATCGATGCATCGCCCGGCATGCTGCAGCACGCGCAAAGCGGGCTGCAGCGCACTGGCGTCGGCAATATCGCGTTGCAGTTGGGCGACATTACCCGCATGAGTGACCTAGAAGATGCAAGTTTCGATTGTGTTACCTGCACCATGTCGCTGCACCATTTGCCGGATGTCGCTGCGCTCAAGGCGACCATGCACGAGATTCGCCGTGTGCTGAAGCCACGTGGGCGCTTCTACTTTGTGGACTTTGGCCGCTTCAAGTTGCGCAGCTCACAGCGTTTCTTCGCCGATGAACTGCACGAATCAGCGCAATTCACTGACGACTATTTCAACTCGCTGCGGGCTGCTTTCAGTGTGCAGGAGCTCACCGCAGCGGTGGCTACGTTAGAGCCGGGTACGCAGCCTTATGCGACGGTGCTGGCACCTTTCATGGTGGTGCTGCGCAGTGCGTTTCAGCGCGCGTTGGACGTGGACACTTTGCAGCGTGCTAAGGCCGCCGTGACCCATCTGTCGGCCCCGCAGAAGCAAAACTTTCACAATATAGCCAACTGGTTTCGAATGGGCGGTTACCCCTTGTGCTGCGCGCTGGAGCACTAAGTTTTCGCTACCCCGGCCTTCTGTGCATTGAACACCGGCTGCGCATACAACTGAAGCAACGCTTCGCGCACCGCCGTATTCTCCAAGCCGATTGCAGTGAGTTCTGCGATTTGTTTGTCCAGCTTGTGCATGAAGCCCTGCGCATAAAGCGTATCGAGATTCTGCTGTTTCTGGGTCAGTAGCGCGTGCGCAATGTGATTGCTGTCCCAGGCGTGGTAGGTGCGCCAGATCTGCGCATCAATTTTGTCAACGATTTCTTGCACGACATCATTCCCCGCAGCACCATCGAGCTGCAACTCTTGGCCAAACGCCAGGTGCACATGACCCTTGTCGGCGACCAGGCTGTCACGAATCTGCGCAAGGTCTTCGCCAGCCTGCTTTTGGTAGCTACCGTGTTGTCGGCGCAGCAGCGTCTCGCGCACTTTTTGCACGCCGCAAGGCTCAAACTCGTAGGAGATCGCGACTGGCACGATGTGCAGCTTCTCGAACTCAGCACGGCTGCGAACCCCGTTCAAGCCCAGCATCTTGATGATGGCCGGGTCGGTGTGGTCGTTGCCATCCTTGGTGCGTCCCGGGCTTTGTGACAGCCAGACCGAGTAGCGTTGCTCGGAAATCTGGTGCGCGAGATAGGTTGATACTTTTCGGGCGTTGGCATAGACATCGCGGCGCGCGCCGCTGCGCTGGATACTGACGCCGTTGAGCAGCAACATTAGCTCGGTGACACCCGGCACAATCATGAGGTTGTCTCCGACGCAGACCTTGCAGGTGCCCCGGCCGCTCGCCAACAGATTCAGTGCGACGATCGCAGCGTCGGTGACGATGCAGCGGTGGTTTGATACGAACAAGAATTTGCGGTCGGTTGGCAATTGGTCTAGCCCGGAAATACTCAGACCCTGTGAGGTTTGGCTGAGAATTCGCCGCAGCGCCGGATTGACATAGTCGGTTTGAAATTCTTCGGTGCTGCGGATGCCTTGTACTTGCCGCTCCACGGCCTCCCGGTTGATGTCGGGAAAGCCCCAGCGTAGTACCGTCTCGGCAAGCGGACTGGCAAGAAAACGGTCGCGGCAGCCCGCAAATTCTGCCGGACTGTCCAGCGTGCGTTGGGTAGTTGAGTTCAACGAGAAGACCTGCCTGCCAGGGTGCGCATCACACCATACCGCCATTGACCGAGATCACTTGGCCCGTGATGTAGCCCGCCGCGTCTGACGCCAAAAAACTTACCAGTGCCGCCACTTCTTCCGGTTTGCCCGCACGCTTCATCGGTACCAAGCTGGCAATCGCAGCGCTGTCAAATACCTCTTTGATCATGTCTGAGCTGATGATGCCCGGTGCTACCGCATTGACCGTGATGCTGCGGGTCGCCAGCTCTAGCGCCAACGACTTGCTCGCCGCATGCAGCGCGCCCTTGGCGGCGGCGTAGTTAGTCTGGCCTCGGTTGCCCGTAATGCCAGCAACCGAAGAGATAGTGATGATTCGGCCCCAGCGGCTGCGAATCATGGGCATGGACAGCGGTTGCGTGACGTTGAAGAAACCGTTCAACGAGACATCGATCACGCTGTCCCACTGGCGCCGCTGCATGCCCGGAAACACTGCGTCGTCATGGATTCCCGCGTTATTGACCAGCACCTGAATCGCACCGTCCTCCAGTAAGGTTTCAAGTGCCCTCTGCGTGGCTTCTGCGTCGGTCACATCAAACTGAATTGTCTGCGCCGAGCCGCCTGCACCCCGCAATTCATCGGCAAGGTTTTGTGCGCCAATGAGATTGCTGTTAGCGTGGACGATGACGTGCAGCCCGTCGGTGGCCAGCTTGCGGCAGATCGCCGCGCCAATCGCACCACCGCCACCGGTTACCAATGCACGCTTCATAGTCGTTTTCATATTCCAGGATCAGGCGACGACGCCCACCTCAATGGTCAGGCTAAGCGACTCCAAATAGTCCACAACCACCGTGCCGCTGCGCCGTTGCGCCAGCAACGCCAGCAGGGGCAGGCTGCGCGCCGCCGGAATGTCGTGGCGCATTTGCTCCAGCGCGCTTTGCTGCATTTGCGTCGCAGGAGCGTCGCTTAGCGCTAGGGTCAGGCAAGCGCGGCTGGCAGGGGTCTGCTGCGGACATAGCACCAATGCCACGCCCATCGCATCCGGAATGGCGCGCAGGCTCCGCAGTGGTTCAGGAAATGCGGTGTCAAAGGCCAGCAGCATGCAGGGCTTACCGTTGCTTTGAATTTGCACAGCAGCTTCGAGCAGACCGGCGGAGAAGGTCGCATCGTAGGTGTTCAGGCTGGTGCTGGGCTGCATACTACCGGTGGCGATACTCCAGTATCCGGATGGCGCGTTGTGTACTGAATTGTGGAAACGGGTCGGCGACATCGCGCGCTCACTGGAGGCTAGAGCCTCCAGGATGGCGTGGGTGTTGTCGCAGTCTGCTTCGGCCGACGAAAACACGGTGGCCAAGCTAGCCAGGTCAGCGTTGGCATGGCGCGCGGCCTCCAGCCCAATCGCCATCGACAGCTTGACTGGCACGCCCACCCGGCGACGTTCGGCGGGCGGTAGCTTTTCTATGGGTGGTAACGCGGTGGGCGTAGCCACATAGGGTACGCGTTCGGCCAGCACGTCGCTGGCCTGCTCCCACCCGGACAAACCAGGCCCCAGGAGACCGATACCGTCAACATAAATTCGGATGGCCGTCATCGGCACGCAATCACATCCAATGCGTCCGACCCGGTCTTCTGTGTTCGTGCTGAAGAGGTGCTTGCCCCAGGCTTTTGTACAACTCGCATCTGCATCCTCCCATGCTTGTCTTATAGACTGGCTATTGTATGTGCCGCTACCTCTGAGGCGACTGTATTGGACCGTGGTCCAGCCAATGCTCCCACAGGGTTTTCCAGGTTACCCATTGGTGCGTCCCTGGGAGCGTGAAGACTCGGTCGGGGGGCAGCAAATCGGAGATCAGCACCTGCCCGCGCTGGAAGCGGTCATTGCTACCTGTGCCGAAATAGACCGCGGTGGGCCATGCGCCATGGGTAGATTGCTGTGTCAGCCAATGCCACCAGGCGCGTTCATCGACACACGTGTGTTGCTGTTGGCTCCAGGGACCGGCACCACCAGCGGCACGGATTTCGTCCAACACATCGCCGGTGCCAGGATACGGGCTGAGCAAATACAGACCGGACAGCAGGTTCGCATGGTGGGCTGCATAGTGCAGCGCACTGAAGGCGCCCAGCGATATTCCGACCAGCCAGATCGCGCGGTAGCCGCGCTCTCGCGCCGGTTGCACCACCAGGGTGTGCAAGTCTGCCACTACCGTTTTGTCGAGTACCTGTTGGCCGCTGGTGTCGGCCAACAGCAAGTCCACGGGCAGCTGACGCTGGCGCACCGCGTCGACAAAACCTTGGGTGTAAAAATCGTCGATGTTGGCCAATGCCGGCGGCAGCAGCACCAGCAGCGTGTCGCTACGCGCAGGTGCCGCGTGCAATTCAGAGTGCAGGCGCACCGTTTCGCTCCCGGGTCAGTATTGCGGCGAAGACCAGTGCTAAGAAGGTTCCCGGCGCCACCGTGCTGCCAATCGCCGCCAGCACCGGCACATTGGACAGGCCGAGCAAGCCGAAGCTGCCCACCGTCGTGAGGTTGGCGACCAGTAGCGAGACTTGGGTCTGGTGCCGGTCGTGCGGGTTGGCGACCTGGGTGCCGCGGTCAAAGAACAGCGCGTAATTGGTGCCTATGGCTACCACCAGCAGCAGACCAACCAAGTGCAAGATGGTCAGTTGGGTGCCGTTCAGCAGTAGCGCCGCGGTGACACAAAGAACCGACAAGGCCAACGGAGCGGCGACCCGCAAGGTTCTGACCCACGAGCGCAGCGAAGCTATCAGTAGCATCAGGATGAACATGCAGCCCAGGCCGGCCAACCACAGGATTTCGTGGCGGTAGCCGTCAAAAAGGTCTCTAGACTCTTCCGCCATGTCGATCACCGTGGTGTTGTCCAGGCCCTGCGCCCGCAACGTGTTATTTACAAGGTTTAGCGGAATGCTGCCGGAGAACGGTCCTTCGGTCATGGCCCGCAGCGGCATCAGAACCAGATAGTCAGTGGAGCGTTTGATCAACATTGAGTCCACCATCATCGCCACTGCGGTACCGTCCAGATCCTTACGCAGCAAGGATGGCTGCTGCCTTGCGGCTTGGAGGTCGCTCAAAAAAGCGCCTAGTCGCTCGGCCTTCACCGGCAAGCCCTGTAGCGCCTGTTTCAACGTTTTGCCAGCCTGATCGGCGTCTGGCAACGCGGCCTGCCGCTGCCGCTGCAATGCGATGCTGGGCAGCACCAAGGCTGGCGAAGTGAAGCCCGCTATCACTTGGTCCCGAGTCAGCTTTTGGAGCACCGCACCGGCCTTTTCGGCCTGTTGAAGCGCAGTCTCCTGGTCCTTGGCAGTCATCGCCATGATGTAGCGTGAATCTGTTCCGCTCAGGTCGCTGCGCAATTGTTCGTCGTCGAGTTGCTCTGATTTTGGAATCGGGTTCAGGCCCGACAGCGCACTGTTCCAGATGCTGCCTTCGTGCGTGTAGATGGTCATGCAAGCCGCAATCGCCAGGGCGACCAGCGGCCAGCGAAGCGCGGCTGCGCGCTCCATGCCGCAGTCTAGCTTGGCGCCTGCCTGACGCAAATCGCGCAGGGCCAGCACTTTTGGAGTCAGCACAGGTAGTACATAACGGGTCACCAGTACCGCAGCGACCAGACCCGAAATAGAGTACAGCCCTAACTGGGCCAAGCCAGGAAAACTGGAACTCAACAGCGCTGCAAAGCCAGCGATCGAGGTCAGCATGCCCAGCCAAATGGTGCGCCAAAAGTTACCTGAGTCATTGGTCGAAGCGCGCTGAACAAAGAAGTAGATCGCGTAGTCCACCGCTTCACCGATTAGCGTAGTGCCAAAGCCCAGCGTCAGACCATGCACCTGGCCAAAGCCCAGACTGACTGCGGCAATGCCGGCCACCACGCCAGAGAGCACCGGCAGAACACCCAACACCAGCAGCAGTGCCGAGCGGTACACCACCAACAGCAGACAGACCACCAAGGCAAAGCTGGCGATGGCTAGGCGTGAGACTTCTTTTTGAATCGTGTTGCGCGAGGCTGCTGAGGAAACGCCGGCGCCACTCATTACCAGCCGCACGTCAGCGGTGTGCCCCGGTAGCCCGGCAAACACGCGGCGGACGGTGTCCACGGCCAGCGACTGGGCCTCAGTGTCGGAGCCGGCTGCGCGGGTCAGTGCCAAAAGCAGTGCACGCTGGCTGTCGCGTGAGGCCCAAACGCCTTCCACATTTTGTGGCTGATCGGGGCCGGACAGCTGTTCTGCCAGTTGCAGGGTTTCCCCAGTCGGATCGCGTGCAAATAGGCGCTTCAAGGACATGCCAGCGCCACCCGACAGCGCGTCGATCGAGCTGCTGATGGCGTCGTGTAGTCCTTTGACTTTAAATAGCTCTGGTGTGATCGCCGGGCTCAGCAGGTAACGGTTGTTAAAGAAATAGGCGCGGTCATGTTCCAGGGTTTCTTCTTGGCCGTTTTGCACGGCAACAAACAAATCCGTCTTTTGCAATTCCTGTGCCAGTGCGCGGGACAGTTGCGCACGTTGCACAGCATCACCGCCATCGATACCCATCATGATCAATCGTGCCACGGCACCATCTCGCAGTTGGTCGATCAACAGTTGCTGGCGCGCGTTAGGCGTCTTGGGCATGAAGGCCGACAGGTCCGTGACAAAGCGGGTTTGCGCGATTAACAACAGGCAGGTCAGCATGGCAGCCAGCCAAAGAATCAATGGCAATAGTCCGGGCTTGGTTTTCAAGGTGCCGACTCCCAGAAGTCAAAAAAGTTGAACCAGTTGTAGGGTGCTGCGCGGCAATGCCGCTCCAGTGCCGCAACGTATTTTTCCAGCGTTGCCTGTACTACCGCATCGCGCTGGTTACGCGGTACTGTGTTGAAGTCGGCCAGTTGCTCAAAGTGCAGCGTGTAGCGGTTGCCTCCACCATACAAGCCCGTCATAAAGAACACCGGGTGACCCAGCATCGCCGCCAGTCGAAATGGGCCGGTTGGAAAGCGGGCCGGTGCGCCTAAAAAAGGCAAGGTAATGTAACGGTCCGGGCCTGATGCACGGTCAGCCAGCACGCCCACTGAGTTGCCCATTTGCAGTTTTTCGTGGATTGTCAGCATCGAGCCAATCTGGCCAAGTGCAATGATGTCGGGCACTGCCTCGGGGTTGATGGCTGCAAGCGTGCGATTCAGTTGCCGCGCATTTTCCGGATACATCGCGATACAGTTTCTAAAGCCGCTGCGTCGACTATGGTCCAGCAAGACTTCGAAACTGCCCATGTGAGCGCCGAGCAGCAGTATGCCCTGCTGGTTGGCCTGCTGCTCAACGACGGGCTGCGCGCCAAATACTTGGATATCAAACAGGTTGGCTTGTTCGTTGAGTAGGAAGAAACGGTCGTGGATGGTGCTGGCAAATGCAAGGATGTGGCGGTAGCGGTCGCCCCAAGTGACGGGGCGTTGCAGTACTCGCGTTAGGTAGTCGTTTGACGCTTTACGGGCGGCTGAAACGGCCAACAAAAAATACAGCGCGATACCGTAGACCACGATGCGCGACAGCCGGCGACCAAATAACAAGGAAACGCGGCGCATCAGTTGCAGTAAAAAAAAACTACCGCGCTCCTTGTGCTGCAACCAGGTCGGCGTGCTTGTTACCGGCGCATCGGTGTCGGGTGCGCTCATGGCGTGGCTGTGGCTGGTAGGCCAAAGCGACCGCTGGCAATCTTGCGTGCGTCGGCACTGCGAATTTCAAACCGGATGCTGACAACACCAACGTCGAACGCCAGTTCCAGTACGTCAGCGGGCGTCGCCGGGCTGTGAAATTTGGCTTCAATCAGCGCTTGCAAGGGTTGGCCTAAGTCGGCTTCGATGGCCGCCTGGGTCCAGTCCAGCAACAGCACGCCGGGGACGATGGGGTGCCCCGGAAAATGGCCGACAAATACCGGGTGATCCACGGCAAATGGCAGGGCGATCACCATCTTAATATTTCACCGTCAGATGGATGGCAAGCAGATCGGTCAGCGCGGCGGTCGATAACTTGCCGTTAGCGTCGCGTGGCAGCGAATCGACGAAGAGCACCGGGCGCGGCAGAAATACTGGATCCATATGCTGGCGCAACGCGGCCAGAATTCCCGCGCATTTGCCTTGCAGCTGAGGCGCCACCACAAAAGCCACAAGGCGAAGCGACGCCGACTCTTGTTGTGCGCTGCCTTCGTGCATGAAGAACACACCGTCTTCGACAGCGGGCAGACTTTGCAACAGTTGGTTCAAAAATGCCAACGAGTTGCGCTTGCCGACGATGTTGATCATGTCCGCGTTGCGGCCCAGCAGCCGAAATCGCGACGGACTAGTCAGGTCAACGACGTCGTTGAGCAGTTGCGGTGCGTCGAAGTGCGCAGCGCAGGCATAGGTCTGCTGTTTGTTGGTTTTCAGCGTAATGCCGGCATAGGTCTCCCAGTGGATGCCATGGGTCGGACGTCGGGTGGCTAGTGCGCCGGTTTCGGTGGATCCATAGATCTCGATCATTGGCGCCTGCAGTTGGGCTTCCACTTCGTGTGCCAAATCCAGCGATAGCGGCGCGGTGGCCGACAGAACCGCACTGACGCGCGGCAATGTGACCTTGGCGTCCATCAATTTGCGCAAATGGAAAGGTGTGGAAACCAGCAGGCGTGGCTCCGGCAGCTCGGCCAGCTTGCAGGCCACATCCGCCGCAAAAAAAGGATGCTCTGCACTGAGCAGACCGCCGCCAAAGATGGGCAGCAGCACCGTCGCTTCCAGACCGAACATGTGCTGCGGTGGCACCGTGCCCAGCACCGAACAGGGCTCACCCACGGTTTTCCACATGCGCTGCGCCTCGGTCATGGCGCAGTGGACCATGCGACCAAAGCGTAGGGTGTGCGACTGCGGTGTGCCGGTCGAACCGGAGGTGAAGATGCGGGCGATGGGCTGGTTGTACAGAATCTGCGGCATCGTCAGCGGCTCTTTCAGGACGGGTTGGCCACATTGCGATACTGCCACATAGGGCATTTGCTCCAGCATCGGCGTGTCTTGCTCGCCAACGCAAATGGCGTCCGGAAAATCAGCGAACAGCGCCGCCATGTTTTTCGGCGCTGTCGAATTTTGTAGCAGGCTAACAATGCCGCGGCTGATCGCCGCAAACAGCGCAACGGAGAACCAGTAACGGTCCTTGCACAGATTGAACACATGGCCGGTCTGCGGCAGGCGCGCGGCCAGTGCTAGCGTATCAGCCAGAAATTCGGCATGGCTGACCATGCGCCCGTTGCGCCAGGCCAGGGCCTTGCCGCTAGCGTAGCCGGGCATGAGAGGCAAAGTCGTCATAGCGTGGTCGTGGGGAGTTTGATCATCACGCCAGCACGCCCACTGAGCATCAGGCGGTCTTTGCAGTGGATACTGAAGTCATACAGCAAACTGATTGCGTTGCCGGATATACGGGTAGCCTGAATCCGTAGCGGCGCGCCGACGTCATCCAGCGTCGCCGTGAACCACTGCACATTGCGCACACTGGTGAGATAGCCGATCTCCGGGGCCTGGTTTGGCTGTGCCAACAAGGCACCGTGTACCGCCATCGCTTGGGCCGCGTATTCGATGCCGGCCGTGATGGGTAGGCCGTGCGCGTTGCGCAGCGGATGGTCGGGCGCTAGATGGCTGGTCGCGCTGCAATCGATTTCTGTGTCGTCCCAGCGTTCTACCGCGTGCAACAAACACATGCTGCCTTGGTGCGGAATGTGAGCCTGAATCCAGTTCCGATCAATCTTCATGGCTGCTGTGCAATGGCAAGCAAAGTGCTATCCGAGGGCATCAAGTCGTCTTCCTGGAGAACAACAAGCTGCAATTGCTGCCGCCAAAGCCGAACGAGTTGCTCAACGCATGGGTAATCGACTGATGGCGGTTTTCCAGCAGGTAGTTGCAGTGCAAGTTAGGGTCCTGGGCAGTGGTGCCAACGCCGCCCGGTAAAAAACCTTCACGCAGCGCCAGCATGCAGACTACAGCCTCGACGCCACCGGCGGCGCCCAGCGTGTGGCCGGTGTGGCCCTTGGTCGAGCTGCAGGGTGTCTTGCTGCCGAACAGCGCGGTCACGCCCTTGTCCTCGGCTGCGTCGTTGCTCGGGGTGGCAGTGCCGTGCAGGTTCACATAGCCCACTGCTTCGGCTGGCAGGCCTGCCATATCCAGCGCGGCTTGCATCGCCATGCGTGCACCCAAACCTTGCGGGTGTGGCGCTGACATATGGTGCGCGTCACTGGACTCCCCAATGCCACTAAGCAGAATGTCGCCAGCGCGGGCATGGTCGGCGCGTTCCAACAGCACGAAGGCGGCACCCTCGCCAATGGAGATGCCATCGCGCCTGGCATCAAATGGCATGCATTGGCGACTGGACAGCAGCTGTAGTGAGTTGAAACCATACAGTGTGGTCAAGCACAGAGAGTCGACACCGCCGACTATGGCGGCATCAATCAGGCCGCAGTGGATCATCCGCTGTGCGATACCGAACACCTTGGCGCTGGACGAGCAGGCGGTTGAGACCACACTGGCCGGGCCCTGCAAACCGGTGTACTGGCGCACGAAATCGGCTACCGAAAACATGTTGTGGGTATGGCGATAGCTGTGGTTCAGCGGCAGTGCGCCGCTGACAGGGTCGCGCTCTCGATAGGCCAGCTCCGAACTCAAGATGCCCGAGGTGCTGCTGCCCAAAAATACGCCGACGCGCTTCTTACCGTAACGCTGCACGGCGGCCTGCACGTTTTGAATAAAACCGTCTTGCTCCAGCGCCAACTGGGCCAGGCGGTTGTTGCGACAGTCAAACTCTTTCAGGGCGGCGCGCAGCGTCACGGCGTCCAGTCCGTGGACCTCGCCCAACCAGGTTGGCAGGTCCACGGTCTCCCAGCGCCGGGCCTGCAGACCGCTGCGTTGGGCGCGCAATGCGCCCAAGGTCTCTGCCGTTCCGCGTCCTAATGCGGTGGTGACTGTGAATGTTTTTATGAGTAGTGGCTGCACGGCGAATTCACATTATGGAACGCAGAAATTCTACTTGACGGATTGCGACCCGGGCGCCCTGGCACTCAGCAAGATATTGGCAAACAGCCTGCCCTCGCTGATGGGCTGCGTCGCCGCCCAGCTTGCCACGCGCCATTCGGCATTGGAAATTACCGGCAACCAGATAAGGCTGACTGGCCGCTTCTAGCAGCTGCAATTTCAGCGCGGCTTGCATGCGTCGGCCAGCGTGACGGGCTTTAGTCCACGCGCCCGAATGGCTTGCAACAACGGCGGCAGCACGACAACGATCAGTGCTTCGCCACTCACGGTACGCGCAGCATTGCCGTCGTGCATCAGCAGGATGTCGCCAGCATCAAGCTGGTGGGTCAGTCGCGCCAAAACCTTGTGCGGGTCACGTTCTCGGGTATCGAAGCCGCGGCGGGTCCAGGACGCCAGCTTCAGGCCCGCGCTGTGCAACACCGGAGCCAAGAATATATTCCGCAGTCCGGCGACTGCGCGGTAGAACTGCGGCGCTTCACCCGTGATGCCTTGCAGGATTTGTTGGCCGCCCAGGATTTCGCGGCGCCAGCCGGCCAGTCCAGACAACGAAATCAGATTCGGATGACGCGCGCCGTGGTTTTCAATGCGGTGACCGGCGGCGAGCATGCGCCGGCATAGGTCGGGCTGCGCCTGGGCTCGCGTGCCAATGCAAAAAAAGGTGGCGCAGACGCCGTGCAGCGCAAGAATCTCTAGTACCTGCGGCGTCACCTGTGGGTCAGGACCGTCATCGATGGTGATCGCAATTTCAAGTCGCTCCACTGCCGCCGCCGGAAGCCGCACCAAATTGGCACCCATCCAGGTGCTGCGTGGCCATAGCCCCACAACTACCATCATCAGATGACTCGCCAGCAACGACGCCAAGGCCCAGGGCCAATGCTGTGGCCAGATGACCAATGAGAGCAGTGCCGCGCCGTGCAGGAACAACTGGAACTGTAAAAACAGTCCAGGGCGCCACGCGTTGGGCCTAGTAGGGTGGTTTCCTGTTGGTGCTGGGTTCACGGAGTGGCGATTTTGGAGATCACCATCTCCATGTGGTCTCCATCGGTCTGTTCAAAGCGGATGGTCTTGATGTTGGCGTCGGTGCCGCCGATCTGGATCTGGCGCACGATCTTGGCGACAGCCCGGTTCACCGGTGTTAGCGTCAGCTGCCATTTGGCTGACACACCGCTGAATTCGACTGCATAGTTTTTCTCCAACGCGGCTCGGTCACCGCTAAGCGTGCTGCGAATGCTCTCTACCATCGCCGCCACCACAGGCTGGTCCTGCAGGCGCACGCTGAGTTGTTTCTTTTCGTGCATTGCGATGGTCAGCTTGTCACCGTCGAGCAGGATAGATTCCGCGCGCGGTTTTAATGTGCGCTTTTCCAGCCGGTCCGGGGCTTCGAAAGACAGCTCACCGGATGATTCCAGCGGCGCGTCCAGAAAGGCTATGTATTTCTTCTCGACGAAACTGGCTTTGCCGGATTTTTGCTGGGCCAGCAGGTTCATCAGTTCCGGCAGCGCCCATTCAGCAGCGTGGCTGCTAACGGACAGGAACAGGCCGACCACCAGCAAAGCGATACCGCGCCGCAATGTATGTAGAGCATGGAGTTTGGACATATCAACGACGTTCATAAGCGCGATAGGCTTGGACGATTTGGGCGATGCTGTAGTGCTCGCGGTTGGGTAGCACCCGCACCCGCACCAAGTACTCCACCACAAACATCAGCCCCACGGTCACCGGTGTTAGTAGATTGGCAAAGAACGACCAAACCACGAGCGGCCCCAAGAAAAACAAACCGACCGATAGCACCGCACTGGCGATGAAGTAAATAGTCCAAATCAGCGTGACCTTCCAGGTGTAGCGCATGTAGACCGGGTCGGCCGGGCTGGGCAGCAACATGCGGGTCACCCGCGAGCACAGCGCGTCTGCATCGCCGCGCCCCAGCGTGGCACCAAAGGTGATCGCCAGCAAGGACATCGTGCCCACATGCTGCATAAAGTACAGCCAGTTGACGTGGTTGCGCAGCTCGTCTAGGTACAGCGTCACCAACAGCGCTAGCGCGGCCAGCGCTAGCATCGCCGGCCAGCGCATCCGGGAATGCCAAGCGACCAGCACTGCCATCGCCGTCAGCGGGGTGACGCCAACGACCAGCATTAACAGGTTGGGGTGTTCGTCTATTGTCAAAAAGTGGCTAAAAACGAGATACGCGGCGCCGACCACGGCGATTGCCGCAACGCCCAGGAACCGGGCAATGCGGGTCACTTGGTACGCTTTTCCGCGATGTGGGCGGACAGGCTGCGCAGTGACTTGAAGACTTTAAAGTTATCGTCGCCTTCGGCTTTCGTTTGAATGCCATATTGCTTCGATACAACCAGCGCAATTTCCAGAATGTCGATGGAATCCAGCCCGAGCCCATCGCCGTACAAATCAGCGTCAGCTTCAATGCTTTCCACTGCTATTTCAAGATTCAGTGCGGAAACAATAAGTTGCGCAACTTCGCGTTCGAGTTCTGCACTGGTAACGGGAGCACTGGATGAATTTGTCATGATATAAAAGATAAGTGCAGTTGTCGCCTTGCCGCCCAGTAAACCACGAACTGGTTAATCAGGCAGCGGTGCACATGATGGATACTTGCTGGCGCCAGTGCCGCAATGTGTGAGTCTGGACATTTTAAGGTAATCAAAAATTCCTCCGGACCGCCATACCCCCCTGTCTCCTGATTCTCCGGGCAAATTTGTCGCGAATTGGGGCGCGATTTTCCGCCATGATTTCTGGTTCAAATTCCTGGGCACCAGCGCATTCATATCACTTTTATTTTGGGCATATATCTATTTGCTGAGGAATCCTGCGTTTCCGGTTTATACCGTGCCGCTGACGGCGCTGGATGATTGGATAGGTTTTTCGCCACTCGCAGTGATTCCCTATCTATCGCTTTGGCTGTTTTGCTCGCTGCCGGTGATGTTGATGCCAACCCGACGTCGGCTTTTGAATTTCGGTGCTTGGATCGGTGCCATGTGTTTGCTGGCCTTGGCTTGTTTTTATTGGCTACCCAACGCGGTGCCGCCGGCCAATATTGATTGGGCACTGTATCCCGGCGTGGCCTTTTTGAAGGGCGTGGATGCCGCAGGCAATGCCTGCCCATCGCTGCATGTAGCCACGGCGGTGTTTTCCAGTTTCTGGCTGTACTGGCTGCTGCGAGAACTGCGCCAAAGCTGGCACTGCCAGGCGCTGCAAATATTGTGGTCCGTGGCCATTGTCTATTCCACGATGGCAACCAAGCAGCACGTGTCGTTGGATGTGCTGGCTGGTACGCTGCTCGGTACTGTGTTTGTAATGGGCTCGCGTTGGACGGAACGAAAACTGCATGTACTACCCCTTGGCATATAACAATGCTGCAAAGTAAAGCGGCATCGCAGCCGTGATGACAGCCCACGAGAAGAATCTTTCAGAACAATGAACCGCGCGCATTCCACGGCCTTTGCCAACTGGCATCCGCATATTCATCGGTATGCTGCCGAAGTAGAACTACGCGACTGGCTGACCGACAGAAATTCGCTTACAGCGCGCTTGGTAGCCCGATGTGGGCAGTTTCGGGTGCAACGTTTGCAGCAGCAGAATGCGCCCTGTTTACCGGACGAGTTTGCTGCCCTTGGCCTACCTGGGAGGGCCACCGTGGTGGAACGCGACGTACTGCTTCGCTGCGATGAAGTCGCTGTGGTCTATGCGCACACCGTTTTGCCGCTGTCGGCCACGGCCAGTCAATGGCCTCGGTTTGCTGCGCTGGGCAACAAATCTCTGGGCAGTACGCTGTTTCTTGATCCGTTGGTGACGCGCGGCAATTTGCAATACGCGCAGCTGCGCACCAGCCACCCGTTGATGCGACGGATTCGGAGCTTGCATTTACTGCCAACGCACATATCTCGCCTATTTGCCAGACGCTCATTGTTCACGCGCCACGACTCCAGCTTGCTGGTCACCGAGGTATTCCTGCCTGCGCTCTCTACCTTACCTCAAGCTTCCTATCTCAAGGTTGCACCATGATGCATTTTCCACGGACACTTCTGCCTCTATTCGTTGGCATAGTCTGCGGCCCCTGGCAGCTTGCGGCAGCGCAAGAACAGCCCCTGTGGGAAGCCGGCGTAGGCGTTCTGGCAGTGCAGCTTCCCGCCTATCGAGGCGCGGTCGAGTCCACTACCGATGTGTTGCCGATCCCCTACATCATCTACCGCGGCGAGTATTTGAAGGCGGATAAAGACGGAATACGTGGGGTCTTGTTCGATACCGACAAATTCGAAATCAATCTGAGCTTTGCTGCGTCGCCGCCGGTGCGTAGCAACAACGTCAAAGTGCGCAACGGCATGCCCGATCTCTGTGCCAGCCTAGAGCTGGGCCCGACACTGGATGTCAAGCTGTGGCAATCGGCACAGAACGCCACCAAACTGCGCCTGTTTGTACCGGTGCGTGCGGCGGTCACCTTGGAAAATGATCCACGTTTCATTGGTTGGCAAATTGCGCCGCGCCTCAATCTTGATATTGACAGTCCATTCGATCTGCCGGGCTGGACTTTGGGCACAGTTGGCGGCCCAATTTTTGGCAGCCAGGAGCAGCACGCGTATTTCTATGGTGTTGCCCCGCAATGGAGCAGCGCAACCCGACCCGCCTACGAAGCTAAGGCGGGTTTTGCCGGACTTCAAATTGTGTCGGCTTTGTGGAAGCGGTTTCCAAGCTTTTGGGCCGGCGGTTTTGTTCGCTACGACAACGTCAATGGAGCGGTCTTCGAAGACAGTCCGCTGGTCACCCAAAAGAGCCGCTTTTCTGGTGGCTTTGCGATCTCGTGGGTACTGGGTAAGTCCAGTCGCATGGTGCCAGTGGACTCAAAGGATTAATATATGAGTCAGGCCACTATGGCACCTGAACTGGTGTGGCTGCAGGAAGTAAAGTTGATAGGCGCGCTGCGCAAAGTGCTCAAGCGGCCGCATTTCCACTGGAAGTGGTGTTGGTGTGTGCTCGTTGGTAGGTAGCCTACCCGCTGAGTTTTGGCAAAACCCCATGTCCGTCGCTGATCAGTTCTACCGCTTGGCGTTTTGAACCTCGATGAATGCGACGCCTGGGGCCCTCGCTGCCCCGTAAAATCGGGAGATTACGATATGCAGTCCCCACAACCAATTAAGGAAACATCCCGATGAGCGTACTTCCTCCCTCCATGTCTGACCGTGACGGAAAAATCTGGATGGATGGCCAGATGGTGGATTGGCGCGAGGCCAAAATCCACGTCTTGACCCACACTCTGCACTACGGCTGCGGCGCCTTTGAAGGCGTGCGGGCCTACAACACGGTGGACGGGACCGCGATTTTTCGGCTCGAAGAACACACCGAGCGGCTCTTTAACAGCGCCAAAATCTTGCGCATGAAGATCCCGTTCACCCAAGAGCAGGTCAACGAAGCCCAAAAGGCCGTGGTACGCGAGAACAAGCTGGAGAGCTGCTACCTGCGCCCCTTGACCTGGATTGGTGATCGCAAACTCGGCGTCAGCCCCAAGGGCAACACCATCCATTTGATGGTCGCCGCGTGGCCCTGGGGCGCCTACCTGGGTGAAGAAGGCATGAAGCGCGGCATCCGCGTCAAAATTTCGAGCTACACCCGCCACCACGTCAACATCACCATGACACAGGCCAAGGCAGTGAGTAATTACACTAACTCCATCCTAGCCAACATGGAAGCCACCGACGATGGTTACGACGAGGCCATGCTGTTAGATGCCAACGGCTTTGTGTCCGAAGGTGCTGGCGAAAACTTGTTTGTGGTGAAGAACGGCGTGGTTTATACACCCGATCTGTCGGCCGGGGCCTTGAACGGCATCACCCGCAACACCGTCATGCATATTTGCAAAGACCTGGGGCTGGAGCTAGTGCAAAAACGCATTACCCGCGATGAGGTTTATATCGCCGACGAAGCTTTTTTTACCGGCACAGCCGCCGAAGTCACCCCGATCCGCGAGCTCGACCGCATTGAATTGGGCAAGGGCGATTATGTTGGCTCACGCGGCCCGATTACCGAGAAAATCCAAAGCGCGTTCTTTGACATCGTCAACGGCCGCAACCCCAAGTACTCCCACTGGTTGTCAAAAGTATGAGCAAACCCCCCATTCAACTCCTGGCCAAAGACCTGAATCACGCTGGCGGCGTCTTTTGCCCCAGTCCCTTCGCCCACATGCAGGTTTGGGATGCCCATCCCAAGGTGTACTTGGATGTGGCGCATACAGGCGAAGCCACCTGCCCGTATTGCGGCACCGTCTACCAGCTCAAGGCCGGTGAACACTTTGCAGGTGGGCATTAGCCACCCCATGCCCCCGTGACACGTGCGCTGATCATCGCCCCCCAGTGGATTGGCGACGCGGTGATGACCGAGCCCTTGGTACGCCGCCTGCATGCGCGTGGTGAGACGCTTACCGTAGGGGCCTTGCCTTGGGTGGCGCCGGTGTACCGGGCCATGCCACAGGTGTCCAACGTTGTGGTGTTTCCATTCGTCCATGGGGGTTTGCAGTGGGGCGCGCGCCGCCGTCTGGCGCGCCAGATGCGCGGACAATTTGATGTGGCCTACGTCTGCCCCAATTCCTTCAAAAGTGCGTTATTGCCCTGGTGGGCAGGCATCGCCAAACGCGTCGGTTATTGGGGTGAAGCCCGCTTTGGTGTACTGACCGACCGGCTGCCCAACCCACCCAAAGACCAGCGTCCGCTTATGGTGGCGTTTTACTCGGCGCTCAGTGGTGACGTGGATGTGGGCCAAGACCGACCGCAATTGCAACTGCCAACGAAGGTGGTGGACGCCACACTTGCAGACCTGCAATTGCAGCGCCAAGGTTATTACGTTTTTGCCCCCGGCGCAGAATACGGGCCCGCCAAGCGTTGGCCCGCAGCCCACTTTGCGGCCCTCGCACGCCAACTGCCCTTGCCGGTGGTGTTGCTGGGTTCGGGCAAAGAGTCGGGTTTGTGTGCACTGATTGCCGCCGAGGCCAATGCTGGGCGGCCACAGCAGTGCTTGGATTGGTCGGGCCGCACCTCGCTGGACCAGGCCTTGGCCTTGATTGCGGGCGCCAAGGCGCTGGTGAGCAACGATTCGGGGTTGATGCACGTTGCCGCCGCTTTTGGCGCGCCGCAGGTGGCCCTGTTTGGTTCATCCAGCCCCTTGCATACGCCACCACTGAGTCCCAATGCGCGGGTCGTGTGGCTCAAAGATGACGCCACCTACCAGCCGCCGCTGGACTGTGCGCCGTGTTTTGCGCGGACATGCCCGCTGGGTCACACCCGTTGTTTGGTGGACATCACACCGGCCATGGTGATGGATCGATTGGGTTAGTACCTCGGCTTGCTATCATTTTGGTGCTTGCGTGCGAAGCACTACGTTGTCGACTTCATCCACCTTAATCCGAGGACTACCTGCAATGGTCAAAACCTTCCAACTCAGAAAAACCGCGTTGATACGCACCATGGGACCCTTGCTGGCGAGCTTGGCCTTGGCAACGCTTGTGACCGCTTGCGGGAAAAAGGATGCACCACCCGCTGCCGAAATGCCTGCCGCCGCGACTGCTGCATCGGCATTGGCACCGGCTACATCCACCCCAGTCGCCAGCACCGTACCCAAGGTGCTCAACATCTACAACTGGTCGGACTATATTGGTGACGACACTATCAAGAATTTTGAGAAAGAGACCGGCATTCAGGTTCGTTACGACAACTACGACAACAACGAAATCTTGCACGCCAAACTCGTGGCGGGCAAGACGGGTTACGACATCGTGGTGCCTGGCGCTCACTTTGCCAAATCCCAAATTGAAGCCGGCTTGCTGCAAAAGTTAGACCGCAGAAAACTCACCAATTGGGGCAACTTGGACAAAGGCATTCTGGCGCAGATGGCCAAGCTCGACCCCGGTAATGAACACCTGGTCGATTGGTTGTGGGGCTACGTGACGGTGGGTATCAACGTGGACAAGGTCAAGGCCGCACTGGGCGACACGCCCATGCCCGACAACGTCTGGAATCTGCTGTTTGACACCAAGTACGTCAGCAAGCTCAAGAAATGCGGCGTCAGTGTGCTGGACTCGGCCTCTGAAGTGGTGCCGATTGCAATGATGTACGCCGACAAGCCACCGTTTAGCCACGAAGAAGCCGATTACGCCGCTGCGGCCAAAGTGCTCAAAGCCATTCAGCCCTACGTGACCCGTTTCTCGTCGTCAGGCTACATCGAGGAAATGGCCAGTGGTGCAACCTGTTTGGTGATGGGCTTCTCGGGTGACATCAACATTGCCCGCGTTCGCGCGGCAGAGACCAAGTCGGTGCCACCCGTTGTGATTGAAGCGCTGATCCCCAAGTACGGCAGCATCATTTATTTTGACAGCATGGCCATCCCCGCGGATGCAGAGAACGTCGCGAACGCCCACCTGTTCATCAACTACATCCTGCGCCCAGAAGTACACGCATCGCTTACCAACAAGGTGTTTTATGCCAACCCCAATGCCGCTTCTTTGAAGTTTGTGCAAAAGGATGTGGCTGAGAACAAGTCCATCTTCTTGGATGCAGACGTTGCCAAAGCCATGGTGCCGGCGGAACCGCTGCCACAGGCCTTACGCAAGGTTCAGACCCGCGTCTTTACCAATTTCAAGACCGGTCGTTAAGCGAAAAAAAAAGCCACCCGTGAGGGTGGCTTTGAAAAGTCTCCGAAGAGACGTCGTTGGACCGGTGAAAAGCGAACCTTTTGGTGGGTCCTGCTTTTATTCTTGAAAAACTGTGACAGCAGTTAGGTGTAACTTTATTCCTGCTGTGGTGTTTTCGGTATCCCCCATTCGGGTGAATCTGTTGTATTGCCCTCACATGTTTATGGGAGTTCCTGCTCACTGGGGCATTTTTATAGGTGTTTATGGCGCGGCCTGGCCGTTGACTGGCAGGCGCAGCTCAAAACAAGCGCCGCCTTGGGGTTGGTTGCTACACCGCACAGAGCCCGCGTGGCGCAAGGCAATCGAGCGCACCAGTGCCAGCCCCAGCCCCACGCCGCCTTCGCGTTCGGAAGCGCCGGGTAGCCGGTAAAACGGCTCAAAAATGCGAGATTGCAGAGCCTCCGGCACACCAGGGCCTCGGTCACAGACCGCAATGACGGCCATGGCGTTTTCCTCGCTGAGCGTGACCGTAACCTCGCCCGCACCATAGCGGCGCGCATTCTCCAGCAGGTTACGCACCGCCCTTCGTACCAGTTTGGCAACGCCCGGCACGATCAGCTCATTTTGACCTGGAGGCACCTCCAGAGCCGCTTGGGTAAGGGCGCACTCTTCTGCGACCAATCCGACCAAATCCACTGGCTCCACCGTGCCCATGTCGGCCTCGCGGGCATCAAGTCGGCTGGCCAGCAAGATTTCTTCAATCAACTGGTCTAGTTCGCCAATATTGCGCGAAATTTCTTGCCTGGCGACCTCTGCGCTATTGCTAGCACCGCCCATTAGCTCCATACCCATACGAATGCGGGCCAAGGGTGAGCGCAACTCATGCGAGGCGTTGGCCAGCAGGGACTTTTGTGACGCCAATAAGGCATCGCGTGCCTGGACCAGCGCTTCAATTTGTTGGGCCGCTCGGTTAAAGCGGCTGGCCAAAAAGCCGATCTCATCGCCGCCTCCTTCGGCTACGCGCACGCTCAGATCACCCTCACCCCATTGCTGGACACTCTGTTGCAGCGCCTCCAAGCGTCGGGTGAGACGCCGAACAATCGGGTAGGTCGCCAGTGCAACGGCTACCGCCACCAAGCCAAGGGTTCCAAAAAAACCAAATGGTGCCCGCCACGACGATTGCGGTGGGCGCGGCAAATGTACATGCAGCGTCTGCCCGTCGCGCATCCGTACATCAAATTCAGGGCCATTGCGCCCTGCCCTGGGGCGTTGGTCTAACGCATCGGTCGCTACATCACTGGACCCTGATAAAGATATTTCTGACGTTTCGCGCAATATGTACGCAGCACCGGATCGCCCCATGCGGGCTTGTCCTAGTCCGACAACATCGCCAGCCTGATTTCGCACCACAACATCGCGCAGGGGTGCTTCAGCGGCCATACGCCACGCCCAACCCACCAGTAAGGTGAGCACCGCCACGGCCAGCACGACGGCCAGCCAGATGCGAACGTATAACTTGTTCATCAGTCTTGCTGCCGCGCAAACACGTAGCCCACACCGCGTACTGTCAAGATGCGTTTGGGGGCTTTGGGGTCGACCTCAATCGCAGCACGAATGCGGCCCATGTGTACATCAATTGAGCGGTCAAAGGCATCAAGCTCGCGCCCGCGCACCGCTTCCATGATCTGGTCGCGGGTCAGCACCCGACCGGCACGCTCGGCCAAGGCCACCAGCAGGTCAAACTGGTAGGACGTGAGATCGCAGGTCACATCCCCCACGCTCACACGCCGGGCATCGCGGTCAATCTCCAATGATCCAAAACGGAGGGTTGCGCCCAAGACCGTCGGCGCTTCACCTTTGCGCCGCAGGATGGCGCGGATGCGCGCTAGCAGTTCCCGTGGTTCAAAGGGTTTGGGCAGGTAGTCGTCGGCCCCGATCTCTAGGCCAATGATGCGGTCCATGGCATCACCCTTGGCGGTCAGCATGAGCACGGGCAACTGCGACATCGGACCGGGCAGCGCGCGAATGCGCCGACACACCTCCAGTCCGTCCATGTCCGGCAACATCAGATCTAGTACCACCAGGTCGGGGGCGTGGCTTTCGGCGGCATTGTCGAGCACAGCCAGACCACTGGTGCCGTCCCCGGCGCGCTGCACAACGAAACCGGCTTGCTCAAGATACTGGGCCACCATGGAAGCTAGGCGGGCGTCGTCTTCAATCATCAGTAGGTTTTGGCTCATGGTGCGAGTCTAGTCGCGTCAGTGGTGGCGCATATGCGTGGGCCATCAAGCCACTGTAAAGTTGGGTAAAACCTCTGGAAGCTATATTTTTAATAGCTGCTCGGCCATATCGCAAGAGGGCTAGAGGCCTATTTGATGCGTGAAGTGAGCCATACCAAACCCAGCACGGGGACGCCCAACATGGCCGTCGCGGTAAAGAAATTGCTGTACCCAAAGTAGTCCACATATTGGCCGGAGAAGCCCGCCACAAACTTGGGTAGGAGCAGCATCATGGAGCTAAACAACGCATATTGGGTGGCAGAGTAGTTGATGTTGGTCAGTGACGATAGGTAGGCGATAAAGCCCGCCGAAGCAATACCGCTGGCCAGGTTGTCTGCCGAAACCACGATGATTAACGCCTCCAGGTTGTGCCCTTGGCTGGCCAACCAGGCGAACAGCAGGTTGGTGCCTGCACTCAGAGCCGCACCCAGCATCATGACCCGCATCACCCCCAAGCGCAGCGCCATGACCCCGCCCACAAAGGCCCCCACCAGCGTCATTACCACGCCAAACACCTTGGTGACTGCCGCCACTTCGTCCTTGGTGAAACCCATGTCGACGTAAAACGGATTGGCCATGATGCCCATGACCACGTCGCTGATGCGGTAGGTCGCAATCAGCGCCAAAATCAGCACAGCATGCCAGCGGTAGCGGCCAATAAACTCCGAAAACGGCTCCACCATGGCCGAACGGAGCCATTCAGTTGCGTTTTTGGCGGGCGCCATTTCGCGCTTGGCAGGCTCCGGCGACAGCAGCACCGTCAAGACGCCCGGCAGCATGCTTGCCGCCATGACCAGATAGGCGGCCTTCCATGCCGTTTGCTGGTAAGCGGCCCCATCGGCAATACCAGCGCGGGCAGCGATCCAAAGCGCGCCCGCACCAGCCCAGATCATGGCGAGGCGGTAGCCTGTTTGGTAAGTGGCCGCCAACGCAGCTTGCTTATCCGCAGCGGCCGATTCGATCCGAAAGGCGTCCAGCGCAATGTCTTGGGTGGCGGACGCAAAGGCCAGCGCCAGCGCACACCACACCACGGGTGACAACGCTTGCTTGGGGTCGGTCATGGCCATCACCACAAGGGCTGCAACGATCACAGATTGCGCTAGCAGCAGCCAACTGCGCCTGCGCCCCAGCCAATGGGTGAGCAGCGGAACCGGCATGCGGTCGACCAGCGGTGACCAGACCCACTTAAAGCCGTAGGCCAGCCCCACCCAGCTCAGATGGCCGATCGTGGTGCGGTCTATACCGGCCTCACGCAGCCAAAAGCTAAGCGTGCCAAAGACCAGCAGCAAGGGTAGTCCGGCTGAAAATCCCAAAGACAGCATCCGCAGCGACGCAGGCTCCAGATAGACCTTCAGGGTGTCAAGCCAGGACGGCTTGTCAGCCATTGCAGGGGTATCGGGCGTTGGAGTGTGCATCAAGGAATAATACCGTTATGCAACCACTATCTCTCAGCGTCTTCTACCCCGGTGTTCGATCGTTTGTGCGCCGTGCCCCGGCGCTGCTGTTCGCCGCTGTTTTGACGTGCAGTACCGCCCTGCACCAGGCGCACGCCCGCGATGGGGTTGATGTGGGTGGCAACTCTGCATTTGCCAATCTGGTGTCGGCAGAAACGGTAGAGCGTTCGGCCGGCAAGCAATACGCTGAAATGCTGCAGGAGGCGGCCAACAAGCACGCCCTCGCACCCAAGAGCGACCCCCAGTTGCAACGCCTGCGGGCGATTGCGGCCAAGATCATTCCGCTGACGGGTGAATGGAATGCCAGGGCCAAAACCTGGCATTGGGAGGTCAATCTGATCGGCTCCAAGCAGATCAATGCGTTTTGTATGCCCGGCGGCAAGATCGCGGTCTACACCGGCATTTTGCAAACGCTCAAGCTCACCGATGACGAGGTCGCCATGGTCCTGGGTCACGAAATTGCCCACGCCCTGCGCGAGCACGCCCGTGAGCGCATGGGCAAAAACGCCGCTACCGGCATTGGCGCCAGTTTGCTGAGCCAGTTTTTTGGTTTTGGACAACTGGGGCAGACCGTAACCAACTATGGCGCGCAGTTGCTCACGCTGCAATTCAGCCGCGAAGACGAGTCTGAAGCCGATCTGGTGGGTATGGAACTCGCCGCCCGCGCAGGCTACGATCCCCGGGCAGGCGTCACCCTGTGGCAAAAGATGGGGGCCACCAACGGATCGGCCCCGCCCCAGTGGCTGTCTACCCACCCATCGGGTTCGTCGCGCATTGCCGACATCGAGGCCAATTTACCCAGGGTTATGCCACTGTACGAGCGTGCCCGCAGTCGCCGTTAGCGGGTAACGCTGCGGTTGCTCAGGGGGCACGTGCGTTACCAGGTCAAGTCGTAGCCCACCGTGATGGGCGCGTGGTCTGAGAACTTTTCACCCTTGTAGATCGCCACCGTCTTAGCCGTGGCGGCCATTGCTGGTGTTGCCAGGTGGTAGTCCAGCCGCCAACCCACGTTTTTGGCATACGCTTGGCCGCGATTGCTCCACCAGGTGTAGCAATCGTCCGTTGCCGTCGGCTCCAGCTGGCGGTACACATCGACCAAGCCACCGTCGCCCAATAGCTGGGTCATCCAGGCACGCTCTTCGGGCAAGAACCCTGAGTTTTTCTTGTTGCCTTTGAAGTTTTTCAGGTCAATTTCTTGGTGGGCGATGTTGACGTCGCTGCACAAAATGAACGCACGCTCTTCCTTAAGAGCCATCAGGTGCGGATAGAACTCGGCCAGAAATCGAAACTTGGCCTGCTGCCGCTCTTCGCCCGACGAGCCGCTGGGAAAGTAGGCGCTGATGATGGAGCGTTTGCGTGTTGGTGTGTCAAAACGCAGCTCGACATAGCGGCCTTCGGTGTCAAATTCGGCAGAACCGTACCCAATGACCACATCGCTGGGCGCGTGGCGGGTGTACACCGCCACGCCTGAGTAGCCTTTCTTCTGCGCAAAATGGAAATACCCGTTGAGGCCTGCTAGGACCTCAAATTTGCCGTGGACGTCGGGCGCCTGGGCTTTGACCTCTTGCACGCAAATACAATCGGGTTGAGTCTGGAGCAGCCAGGCTTCAAGCCCCTTGCTGGTGGCGGAGCGGATGCCGTTGAGGTTGAGGCTGGTGAGTTGAAACAAGGAATTTTTCATGTCGGAACAAGACCCTAAGCATGACGCTTTGGCCCTGGATTTTGTGCAATTTGCGGTGGAGTGCGGGGTGCTGCGTTTTGGAGAGTTCAAAACCAAAGCCGGACGCATGAGCCCCTACTTCTTCAACGCGGGCCTGTTTGACGATGGCGCCAAGCTGGGGCGTTTGGCCAAATTTTATGCCCAGCGCTTGATTGCCAGTGGCATTGAATTCGACATGGTCTTTGGCCCTGCGTACAAAGGCATTCCGTTGGGCGCCGCGCTGGCGGTCGAGCTGGCGCGGCGCGGGCGCAATGTGCCGTTTGCCTACAACCGCAAGGAAGCCAAAGACCACGGTGAGGGCGGCACGCTGGTGGGTGCCCCGCTAAAGGGCCGCGTACTGATTGTGGACGATGTGATGTCGGCCGGCACGGCGGCGCGCGAGTCCATCGCCATCATCAAGGCGGCGGGCGCCACGCCGCACGCGGTGCTGATTGCGCTGGACCGCCAAGAAAAAGCCACAGAAAACGGGCAAGATGTCCCCTACAGCGCGGTGCAGTTTGTGCAAAGACAACTGGGCCTGCAGGTTTGTGCGATTGCGAAGCTGGGCGATTTGATGCACTATCTGGAGCAACGCGGTGCCGGTGCATCCGCTGTGGAGCACCAGCGTGTGCTGACATACCGTCAGCACTATGGCGTTGACGAAGGGTAACTATGAAATGGTCAGTTAGCGGATTGGTATTACTTGGCTTGTTGGGCGCCGGTGCTGTGGTGCCTGCTTGGGCCCAGGTGATTCCGGGTGTCTACACCTGCGTAGACGCCAAAGGCCGCAAGCTGACGGCAGACCGCCCCATTCCTGAGTGCACCGACCGGGAGCAAAAAGTGCTCAATCCCAGTGGTACGGTGAAGATGCGCATCGGCCCCACATTGACCGACCGCGAGCGTGTTGAATTGGAGAAGCAAACGCGCAAAGAGGAGGACGCCCGCAGCCGTATTGTTGACGACAAACGCCGCGACCGTGCCTTGTTAACCCGCTATCCCAACAAGGCAGCGCACGACAAGGAACGCACCGAAGCACTCAATGGCATCGCCGTGGTAACACAGGCGGCCAAAATGCGCCTGACCGAGTTGGTGCGGCAAAAGGTTGCCATTGACGACGAAATGGGGTTCTACCAGGGTGACCCTACCAAAGCGCCTGCCTCTGTACGCCGTCAATTAGAGGAAAACCTGCAGAGCCAGGCGGTCCAAAAGCGTTTCATCGGCGACCAGGAGGGCGAGGTCCTTCGGGTCAACCAGCGGTTTGACGAAGAGTTGGCGCGTTTGCGCGATTTGTGGGCGCAAATGGCGCCAGCCAGCTCCCGCTAGGAGCGGCCGACCCCACCCATGTTCAGGCCAGTTTTTGGCGTAGCAAGTCGTTGACCTGCTGCGGATTGGCCTTGCCCTTGCTGGCCTTCATGATCTGACCCACCAAGGCGTTGAGCGCTTTCTCGTTGCCGGCCTTGAACTCGGCGGCATTCTTGGCATTCGCAGCGATCACCTCGTCAACAATGGCCTCTAGTGCGCCGGTGTCGTTCATCTGCTTGAGGCCTTTGGCTTCGATAATGTCGTTGATCTCCTCGGTAGACATAACACCGGTAGTGTTGGCCCTGCTGGATATCCACATCTCGTCAAGTATCTGACGAGCGCCACTATTGCTTACTGCCCCTGCGTTGATTGCCGAAATTAGGTTACTCAGCGACCCAGCGGAGACCGGACATTCTTTAATGCTTAGACCGCTAACGTTCAAGCGTTTGCTAACCTCACCCATGATCCAGTTGCTAGCTATCTTGGCCTGACCACAGGACGTGGCAGTTTCTTCAAAGTAGCTGGCGATGGCCTTGCTCTGTGTGAGCTGAGTGGCGTCGTACTCTGGTAACCCATAGTCATGCACAAAGCGCTCAGCCATTACACGAGGCAATTCGGCCATCAGCCCTCGTACTTGCTCGATCCATTGCTCTGAAATACATAGCGGTGGTAAATCAGGGTCGGGAAAATAACGGTAGTCGGCAGCGTCTTCCTTGGTGCGCATGGCGCGGGTCTCGCCGGTGTCCGGGTTAAATAGCACCGTAGCCTGCTCGATAGCCTTGCCGTCTTCAATCTGCTCAATCTGCCAGCGCACCTCGTAATCGATGGCCTGCTGCATGAACTTGAAGCTGTTCAGGTTTTTGATCTCGCGCCGCGTGCCTAGGGGTTCACCCGGCTTGCGCACCGACACATTGGCGTCGCAGCGGAAAGAGCCTTCTTGCATATTGCCGTCGCAAATGCCGATCCAAGTGACGATCTTGTGCAGCTCTTTGGCGTAGGCCACCGCCTCCACGCTGGAGCGCATGTCGGGCTCGGTCACGATTTCCAGCAGCGGTGTACCGGCGCGGTTCAGGTCAATGCCGGTTTGCCCAATGAACTCTTCGTGCAGGGATTTCCCCGCGTCTTCTTCTAGGTGGGCGCGCACCAAGCGCACCGTCTTTTTCTCGGCCACGCCATTCACGGCGGGCATGAAAAATTCCACGCTGCCGCCTTGCACCACGGGGATCTCAAACTGGCTGATCTGGTAACCCTTGGGCAGGTCTGGGTAGAAGTAGTTTTTGCGGGCAAAAATGCTGCGCGGCGCTATGGTGCTGCCCACGGCCAGACCAAACTCGATGGCGCGCTCAACCGCACCCTTGTTCATGACCGGCAGCGTGCCGGGCAGCGCTAGGTCCACGGCGCAAGCCTGCGTGTTGGGCTCGGCGCCAAAGGCGGTGGAGGCGCGGCTGAAAATTTTGCTGGCGGTCGAAAGCTGGCTGTGCGTCTCGAAGCCGATGATGACTTCATAGCCGGACACCAGCGGGCCGGTCGGGCGGCCCTGTTGTTGTGCTTCAAATGTGTTCACGGTCTCGTTCATTTCAGAAGCCCTCCGGCGTGTGGGTGTGCCAGTCGGTGGCTTGCTGAAGGCGGTGCGCCGCGTTGAGTAAGCGGGCCTCTTGCAAATAATTGCCAATGAGTTGCATGCCAATGGGCATACCCTTGTCAGCCCCAGTGGGCGCGCGGCCGACTGGCACACTCATGCCAGGCAAACCGGCCAGCGAAGCGGGCAGGGTGTAGATGTCGGCCAGGTAGTCGGCCAGCGGGTCTTTGTGGGCGCCGATGTGCCACGCCACGGTGGGAGCCACAGGGCCGACAATCACATCACACTGGGTGAAGGCGCTTTGGAAGTCGTTGGCAATCATGCGCCGAATCTTTTGCGCTTGCAGGTAGTAGGCGTCGTAATAGCCGTGCGAGAGTACGTAGGTGCCAATCATGATGCGGCGCTTAACTTCGTCGCCAAAACCTTCGGCCCGGGTCTTCTTGTACATGTCGGCCAGGTCGGTGTATTTGTCGGCACGGTGGCCAAACTTCACGCCGTCAAAGCGGCTCAGGTTGGAGCTGGCCTCTGCGGGCGCAATGATGTAGTACACCGGAATCGACAGCTCGGTGCGCGGTAGGCTGATGGTCACCAACGTGGCACCCAATTTTTCATATTCTTTGAGCGCGGCATCAATGGCGGTGCGGACATCGTCAGCCAAGCCATCGGCAAAAAACTCGCGCGGGATGCCGATGCGCAAGCCCTCGACAGAGTCCGCCAGTCGCAGTGTGAAGTCTTCCGCAGGGGTGTCCAGCGAGGTGGAGTCACGGTCGGGGTCGGGCCCACAAATGGCCGAGAGCAGCATCGCGCAGTCTTGTGCCGAATGCGCCATGGGGCCAGCTTGGTCCAAGCTGGAAGCAAACGCCACCATGCCGTAGCGCGACGCGCGGCCATAGGTAGGTTTGATGCCCGTAATGCCGCAAAAAGCGGCGGGCTGGCGAATGGAGCCGCCGGTGTCGGTGCCGGTGGCTGCAGGCGCAAGGCGGGCTGCAACAGCCACGGCGCTGCCGCCCGATGAGCCACCGGGAACCCGCTGGCGGTCCCATGGGTTGCGCACCGGCTCGACCTGCGTATGGCCCACGGCTGCGATGGCCGAATTTTCATTGCTCGAGCCCATGGCGAACTCGTCGCAGTTGACCTTGCCCAGGGTCACCACACCGGCTTGGGCGAGATTGGTCACTACGGTGGCGTCAAAGGGCGAACGGTAGTCTTTGAGCATGCGCGAACCCGCCGTGGTGGCGAAGTCGCGGGTCACAAAAATATCCTTGTGCGCGATGGGCACACCTTCGAGTGCGCCGCCTTGGCCCTGCGCAATACGCGTGTCTGAAGCGCGGGCTTGGGCCAGGGTGACTTCTTCGTCAATAGCCACATAGGCGCCCAGGTTGGCATGGGCGCGGCTGCGGCTCAAGAAGTGGGTGGCGACTTCTACGGCAGAGACCTGCTTGCTGTGCAGCGCCTCGGCCAAGGCGTGCACGCTGAGCGTGTGGAGTTCTGAGGATGTGGGTGCGGTCATGGTCGGTTTTTTATTATTCAATCACCTTGGGTACCAAAAAAAGCCCGTTTTCTACCGCCGGTGCGCTGCGTTGGTTGGCTTCGCGGGTGTTGGGTTCGCTCACTACATCTTCGCGCAGGCGCAGGGCGAAATCGGTCAGTGTTACCACGGGGTGCGCCAACGGCACGATGCCACTGGTGTCCACCGCGCGCATGGCCTCCACGACCGAGAAAAAGTCGTTCATCTGGGTAAGTAAGCGCGCGCTGTGCTCAGGTGCGAGTTCAAGGCGTGCCAAGTTGGCGATGCGCGCGATATCGGTGGATGTCAGGGGCATGGTGCTTTTAGAGTTGAAACCAAAGGTAAATAGGGCCTGATGGCGCCCTTGTGGGCTGGTTTTCCAAAGGCTATGGGTTATTATCCTGCCTTTAACGCAAGGCCTGCAAAACTGTAGGTTTTGACGTCAAATCCCCCTATTTTCAACGATAAAACCGGGGTGATGCGGGGTCGAAGTGCCCTTCATGCCCCAGAGGATGTGTGATGTTTGAATCTTTCCGTCGGTATTTTTCGACCGACCTCGCAATCGACTTGGGTACTGCCAATACTCTGATTTATGTCCGCGGCAAAGGTATCGTTTTGGACGAGCCATCGGTGGTAGCCATTCGCCACGAGGGTGGGCCCCAGGGCAAAAAAACCATTCAGGCGGTTGGTAAAGAAGCCAAAGCCATGCTGGGCAAAGTGCCTGGCAATATCGAGGCTATCCGTCCGATGAAAGACGGCGTGATCGCCGACTTCACCGTCACCGAGCAAATGCTCAAGCAGTTCATCAAAATGGTGCACCCACGCGGCATTTTTCGGCCCAGCCCGCGCATCATCATTTGCGTGCCGTGCGGATCGACCCAGGTTGAGCGCCGCGCCATTCGTGAGTCCGCCTTGGGCGCGGGCGCCAGCGATGTGTACCTGATTGAAGAACCCATGGCAGCTGCCATCGGTGCTGGCCTGCCCGTCAGTGAGGCCAGTGGCTCCATGGTGGTAGACATCGGCGGCGGGACCACCGAAGTCGGTGTGATCAGCCTGGGCGGCATGGTCTACAAAGGCTCTGTGCGTGTGGGGGGTGACAAGTTTGACGAAGCCATCATCAACTACATCCGCCGCAATTACGGCATGCTCATTGGTGAGCCCACGGCAGAGAACATCAAAAAGAACATTGGCTCGGCCTTCCCCGGCAGTGAAGTTAAAGAGATGGAAGTGCGCGGTCGCAACCTGTCTGAGGGCGTGCCACGCAGCTTCACCATATCAAGTAACGAGATTTTGGAAGCGTTGACCGACCCGCTGAACAACATCGTCTCGGCGGTGAAGAACGCGCTGGAGCAAACCCCACCTGAGTTGGGTGCCGATATTGCCGACCGCGGCATGATGCTAACCGGCGGTGGCGCACTCTTGCGTGACCTGGACCGTTTGCTGGCCGAAGAAACCGGCCTGCCCGTGCTGGTGGCCGAAGACCCGCTGACCTGCGTGGTGCGCGGTTGCGGCACGGCGCTGGAGCAGATGGAGCGTCTGGGCGCCATTTTTACCAGCGAATAAGCGGTAGATACAGCGATGCCACTCGGTGCGCTGGGCAGAGAACCTCCTCCCTTCTTTCGGCAAGGCCCGTCGGCCTTGTCCAAACTCGTCGTGTGCAGCGCCTTGGCAGTTTTCCTGATGGTGGCTGACGCGCGCTTTCGGGTGATGCAGCCTTTGCGCGTGGTGCTGGCCACCGCGCTCTATCCGGTGCAGTGGCTGGCGATGCGCCCGGTGGTCTTGTTTGAAGCGGGTGCCCAGTATTTCGCGGTGGTGACTACGACGCAAGCCGAGCAGGAAGCTGCGCTCAAGCGGCGCAGTGTGCAGTCGCAGCGGGCTAATCAGGTTGAGCAACTGAACCTTGAAAACATCCGGCTGCGCAAACTGTTGGCGCTGCGCGAACGGCTTCAGTCCAATTCGATGGCAGCGCAGGTGATCTACGACGCAGCCGACCCCTACAGCCGTAAGCTCATTGTCGACAAGGGAATGACCAGCCATGTGGCACTGGGCTCGCCGGTGCTCGACGAGTCTGGCGTGTTGGGGCAAGTCACTCGGGTCTACCCCTTGGTGAGTGAGGTGACACTTATCACCGACCGAGACCACGCCATTCCGGTGCTCAACACCCGCACCGGCGCACGCGGCGTTGCCTTTGGCGACGTTTCCGGCCGGGCTGACGCCATGGAGTTGCGTTATATGGCGGCCAATGCCGATGTGGCGGTGGGTGACTTACTCACCACCAGCGGCGTCGACGGGGTGTACCCACCGGGCTTACCGGTCGCGCGGGTCGAAAAGGTAGAGCGCCGTGTGGACGCGGTGTTTGCCCGCATTGATTGCGTGCCGCTGGCGGCGGTTTCGGGGGCAACGTATGTGCTGCTACTCGAACCGGTGGAGAGCCAAATCCCCGCACGCCCAGAGGCTGAGGTGCCCACCACCCCAACCAAACACGGAGCTGCGAAATGAGCTACACCACCCACCGAAGGGGCGCGCCATGATCATGCGGCCTGGCCAGCAATTGCTGATGCCGGTTAACCCCTTGTTCGTATGGGGAAGCTTGGTTGCCGCGTTGCTTGTCAACATGGTAGAAAACATGGGTTTGTGGGGGCGCGCTGCCTGGACCCCTGATGTGCTGGCCGTGGTGCTGGTGTTTTGGACCGTGCACCAGCCACAACGGGTGAGTATTGGTCTGGCATTTGTGGCGGGTCTGCTGATGGATGTGCACCAGGCCGGTTTGCTGGGCCAGCATGCGATGGCCTATGCGGTGCTGAGCTTTTTTGCCATCACGATCCACCGCCGTTTGCTGTGGTTTCCCGTTATGTCGCAGGCCGCGCAGGTGTTTCCGTTGTTTCTGGTGGCACACGGGGTAGAGTTGGTGCTACGCATGTTTGCGGGTGGCACCTTTCCTGGGTTCTGGATGGCCTTGGCGCCGGTGCTGGAGGCCTTGTTGTGGCCGTTGGCCACAATTGTGCTGCTGGCGCCCCAGCGCCGCGCCCCCGATCCGGACGCTAACCGTCCCCTATGATTGAGCTGCGCAACGTCGAAGCCGACCTGGCGCGCTTTCGCACCCGCGTTTTTGCAATCGGCGCACTGGTGCTCTTTTGCTTCTTTCTGCTGACATGCCGCTTGGTCTACCTGCAGGTCTGGCGCCACGACGACCTGCGTGCCCAGGCAGAAAGCAACCGCACATCCATCGTGCCCATCGTGCCCAATCGGGGCTTGATTGTGGACCGCAACGGCGTGGTTCTGGCCAGCAATTACGCAGCCTACACGCTGGAAATTACACCGTCCAAAATTGAGGACCTTGAGCAGACGATTGACGAACTGTCCCGTGTGATGGACATCACCGCCCGCGACCGCAGACGCTTTAAGAAGTTGATGGAGGAATCCAAGAGTTTCGAATCACTGCCCATCCGAACCCGCTTGACCGACACCGAAGTGGCGCGTTTTGCTGCACAACGCTTTCGCTTTCCGGGTGTCGAGATTAAAGCCCGGTTGTTTCGCAACTACCCCTATGGTGAGTTGGCCAGCCATGTAATTGGTTATATCGGACGCATTAACCAGGCTGAGAAAGCCAAAATTGAAGACGACGATGACCAGGCCAATTACCGGGGCACCGATTACATCGGTAAGCTCGGTGTTGAGCAAAGTTACGAGAGTCAGTTGCACGGCACCACCGGAGTTGAGCGGATGGAAACGTCAGCGGGTGGGCGGGCGGTACGCAAGTTGGCCAGCACCCCGTCAACGCCGGGTAATGTGGTAGTTCTGTCGATTGACATCAAGCTTCAAAAGCTGATTGAAGACATGTTTGGCCAGCGCCGTGGCGCGCTGGTGGCCATGGACCCCAAGACCGGCGAGGTGCTTGCCTTTGTTAGCAAACCCACCTTTGATTCAAACCTGTTTGTGGAAGGTATTGACCAGGAAAACTGGCAAATGCTCAACGAGTCGCCGGACAAACCGCTGCTCAACCGGGCCCTGAGGGGCACCTACCCGCCAGGCTCCACCTACAAGCCTTTCATGGCTTTGGCCGCGCTGGAAACGGGCACGCGCTCGGCCACCACGTTGATTAACGACCCTGGTTATTTTATGTTCGGTGGGCACCGCTTTGGCAGCGCAACAGGGGACCGCACTGGCATCATGGACATGCGCTCCGCCATCATCTATTCCAGCAATCCCTACTTTTATTCGCTGGCCGGTGAAATGGGCGTCAACGCAATGCATGACTTCATGAAGCCCCTGGGTTTTGGGCAGATCACCGGCATTGACATCAACGGCGAAGTGCGCGGTGTGTTGCCCAGTGAAGAGTGGAAGAGGCGCTATTTCAAACGCTACGGCCCTGCGCAGCAAAAGTGGTACGCCGGTGAAACCATTTCGTTGGGCATTGGTCAGGGCTACAACAGCTTTACCATGCTGCAGCTGGCCCAGGCTGTCACCACGTTAGCCAACGGTGGCGTCAAACACAAGCCGCAGTTGGTGATTGCCACGCAAGACGCCACCACCCATGTGCGGGTGCCCGTGCCCAGCAGTCCGCCGCAAGATCTGGGCTACAAGCCAGAGAATATTGACATCGTGCGCAGTGCCATGGTGGCTGTTACACAGCAAGGTACGTCGAGTCGCGTGTTTGCCGGTGCGGGCTACCTCAGCGGTGGCAAGACCGGAACCGCCCAAGCGGTGACGCTGGGCAAGAACGAAAAATACAGCGCCAGCCGGATGGAAGAGCGCCAGCGCGACCATTCGCTGTACATTGCCTTTGCACCGGCCGATGACCCAAAAATTGCGCTGGCCGTGATTGTGGAGAATGCCGGATTCGGTTCCACCTCAGCAGCACCCATCGCACGGCGTGCATTTGACTACTGGCTCTTGGGCCAATACCCGAGCCCCGAGGATCTGCTGGCCGTGAGCAAGGGTCTGGCCACCGCGCCCATTGGCAAGCCCCTGTTGGCCGCCGACGTACCCTGGCCCCGCGTTCCGATGGCAGAGCCACCTGCACCGGGTGCCAGTGCTGCAATAGGTACCAAAAAAGGCCGCTAGCCCTCATGCCGCCGGCATCAGATGGAATTGCTATGATTTATATAGCTGCTTGCGCATTTTCTATGAGGGCCAACGGGTGATTTGGTCAAAAAAAAGCACTGAACCAGTCAGTGCTTTTTGGGGAAGCTGCATCCCAAGGAGGGTGCAGTTTTTGTTTGTTCGAAGCCGTCTCCTCGGCCCTTCTTCATTTGACGCTTTGCAGTTGCCACCACATGTCGACCGCGTTGATTTTAGGGGCGGGCTGCTTCGCCGTCATCCGGATTAACCCTTCGTTGCTGTTGCGTCTTCCATGATCCACTGCGCTGCCTTCTCAGCAACCATCAGCGTGGGGGCACTGGTGTTGCCGCTGGTGATGCGGGGCATGATGCCTGCGTCCACCACCCGCAGGCCGGCCACGCCACGCACTTTCAGGCGCCCATCGACCACCGCCATGGGGTCCATGTCGGGGCCGTCCACGATACCCATTTTGGTGGTTCCCACCGGGTGAAAAATGGTGGTGGCAATGTCGCCCGCCAGCTGTGCCAGTTCGGCGTCACTTTGGTACTGCGCGCCAGGCTTTAGCTCTTGTGGCTGGTAGGCAGCCAGCGCCGGTTGGGCCATGATGCGCCGGGTGGTGCGCAGCGAGTCGACGGCAACCTTTTTGTCTGCCTCGGTACTGAGGTAGTTTGGCGCAATGGCGGGGGCGGCCAAGAACTCGGACGACTGAATATGCACCGTGCCCCGGCTGGTGGGATTTAGGTTGCACACGCTGGCGGTCAGCGCATCAAAAGTGTGCAGGGGCTGGCCAAAAGCGTCTAGGCTCAGGGGCTGGACGTGGTACTCCAGATTGGGGTGGGGCTGGCCAGGGTCGCTGCGGGTAAATGCACCGAGCTGGCTGGGCGCCATGCTCATGGGGCCGGTGCGGTGCAGGGCGTATTCGAGTGCAATTTTGGTCTTGCCCCACAGCGAGTGGGATTGCGTGTTGAGGGTGCAGGTGTTGTGCACGGTGAAGACAGTGCGAATCTGCAAATGGTCTTGCAAGTTTTCCCCCACACCCGGCAAGTCCTGCAGCACCGGCACACCCAAAGCGCGCAGACGCTCGGCCTGGCCCAGTCCCGACAACTCCAGAATCTGCGGCGAACCCACGGCACCCGCACACAGTAGCACCTCGGTGTGAGCGGTGGCGGTGACCATCGTGCTGCCGTCCCATACCTGCACGCCCGTGCAGCGCAGCGTTTGACCCGCATCACATGTAATAGTCGCCGCTTCAATGACCAGCTTGGCGACGTGGGCGCCGGTCCACAACTCAAAGTTGGGCCGCGCGTAGCAGGTGGGGCGTAAAAAGGCCTTTGCCGTATTCCAGCGCCAGCCTTCCTTTTGGTTGACCTCAAAGTAGCCCACGCCTTCGTTGTCGCCCCGGTTGAAGTCATCGGTGGCCGGTATGCCGGCTTGCACGGCAGCCGTGGCAAAGGCGTTGAGCACGTCCCAGTGCAGGCGCTGTTTCTCTACCCGCCACTCGCCCCCGGCCTTGTGGTGGCGCAGTAGCTTGCCGTACAGGCTATCGCGGTTCATCGACCACTGCGGCGCTGCATTGCGCGCACCGTGCAAAGCGCTCGCGCCTTTGTAGTGGTCTTCATGCAGCAAAAAGTAGGGCAGCGACTGCGCCCAACCCCAGTTGGCATCGCCCACCAGTTGGGCCCACTGGTCGTAGTCGCGGGCCTGGCCGCGCATGTAAATCATGCCGTTGATGCTGCTACTTCCGCCCAGCGTTTTGCCACGTGGGTAGCGCAGCGTACGGCCATTAAGGCCCGCTTCGGGCTCTGTCTGGTAGAGCCAATCGGTGCGCGGGTTGCCAATGCAGTGCAGGTAGCCCATGGGGATATGGATCCAGTGGTAGTCGTCCTTGCGCCCCGCCTCAATCAAGAGCACGCGTTTGGACGCGTCGGCACTGAGCCGGTTGGCCAGCAGGCAACCGGCTGTGCCTGCGCCGATGATGATGTAGTCAAACGTGGTGTCGTTCATGCCCCATCGTACTGGACGCTGCTGACAAGGTTTGTCAGGAATGCCTCGTGTGCGTCAGTGTGTCAGGTGGTACTGCGTCAGGTACACCGCCGCACCGGCCAAGTAGCCTAGCAGCGCCAAGCCGCTGATCTTTTTGGCGTACCAGATGAAGTCGATTTTCTCCAGCCCCATGGCGGCCACGCCAGCGGCTGAGCCGATGACCAAGATCGAGCCACCGGTGCCTGCGCAATAGGCCATGAACTGCCACAAAAAGCTATCGACAGGGTGCTGCGCCAGGGGGTACATGCCCATGCTTGCCGCCACCAACGGCACGTTGTCCACAATCGCGCTGACCATGCCGATGATCAGCACGATCACGTCGATCCGGCCCACACGGTGGTTCAGCCACTGCGCCAGATCACCCAGCACTTGGGTGTGCTCCAGCGTGGCCACGGCCAGCAAAATGCCAATAAAAAAGACGATAGAGCCCATGTCGATTTGCGTCAGGGCGTGCACCAGCGTCAGTTGCGCTTTGTCGTCGTCTGATTTGTTGCGGTGCATCAGGTCCCCCACGGCCCACACAATGCCCAGCCCCAACAAAATTCCCATATAGGGCGGCAGGCCAGTGACTGTTTTGAACACCGGCACCGCTACCAAAACGCCCAAGCCCAGACAAAACATCAGGTTTTTTTCAAATGGGCGGCTGCGTATGCGCGTGCTGTGGTCGTCGCGCGGTGGTGTCACCACCGGCCTGCCCCGCACCGCTAGGGTGGCCAGCGCCAGTGGCACCAGCAGGCTCACCAGTGAAGGTAAGAAAACGGACTGCATGATTGCCATCGAGGTGATCTGCCCGCCAATCCACAACATGGTAGTGGTCACATCTCCAATGGGGGTCCAGGCACCCCCTGCGTTGGCTGCAATAACGATGACGCCGGCAAACAGCAGCCGGTCTTCACGCACCGCGAGCAGCTTTTTCATCAGCGACACCATGACGATGGTGGTGGTCAGGTTGTCCAAAATCGAACTCAAAAAGAAGGTGACAACGCCCACCAACCCCATCAGTGTGGACAGGTGCACCGTCTTGATGCGCGTGGTGATGACGTCAAAGCCATCGTGCGCGTCCACCACCTCCACAATGGTCATGGCGCCAATCAGGAAGAACACGATCTGCGCCGTGGCCATCAACGAGGTGTTCAGTTCGTCCGCCACCTGGTGTGTACCGCCCGAGGCCAGGGCGTAAATCGTCCACAGCGTGCCCGCCGCGATCAGCGCGGTGGCCGACTTGTTGATGCGCAAGGGGTGTTCCAGCGCAATCGCGGCGTAGGCAATGACAAAGATCGCCACAAGTAGGGGCAACATGGTGGAGGGCTCCGGTGGGGTAAATGGCGGCAGACTGCGCGGGGGATTATGCAGCCCTGCTCCCGCCTTGGTGTGGGTTGCGGTTTAGGATAGAGGCACTTTTACCTGACTTGGAGCACACCATGGGCAACCGCCTTACCCAAATTGCCACCCGCACCGGCGACAACGGCACCACCGGCCTGGGTGACAACACCCGTGTTTCGAAAAACAGCCTGCGTGTGCACGCCATGGGTGATGTGGACGAGCTCAACTCCCACATCGGCCTGTTGTTGTGTGAAGACATGCCGGCCGCCGTGCGCACCCTGCTGGTAGCCATTCAACACGAACTATTTAACCTTGGCGGCGAGCTGTCCATCCCCGGTTATGAGCTGCTTAAGCCTGAAGCCGTGCTGGCGCTGGACGCCGCACTGGCCGAGCACAACGCGCCCTTGCCGCGACTGCAAGAGTTCATCCTTCCAGCGGGAACTCGCGCGGCATCCCAGGCCCATGTGTGCCGCACCGTGGCGCGCCGTGCCGAGCGCGCGGTGGTGGCGCTGGAAGCCCAGGACACCCTGAAAGACACCCCGCGCCAGTACCTGAATCGTCTGTCGGATTTGATGTTTGTGCTCTCGCGTGTACTCAACCGCCACCGCACCGATGGCTCGGTGGGTGATGACGTGTACTGGAAGAGCGAGAAGCTGGCGCAGGCGGATACGTCAAGTGAATCGCTATAACTTTAATAGCTGTTTACGCATATTCCACGAGGGCTGGAGGCCAAGTTAGACCTTATCCGGCCCCAGCATCGCCATCGTGATACGGGAGATGCAGGTCAGTTGGCCTGCATCGTTGTGCAACTCGATCTGCCAAACTTGGGTGGTGCGGCCAATGTGCACCGGTTTGGCGGTCCCGGTGACCCAACCGCTGGTGGCGCCGCGAATGTGGTTGGCGTTAATGTCCAGGCCCACGCCGCGCCAGCCTTCGGGACTGGCACACACCGCTGCGCACGAGCCCAGCGTTTCGGCCAGCACCACGCTCACGCCCCCGTGCAGCAGGCCATAGGGTTGGCGGGTGCGTTCGTCCACTGGCACACGGGCCTTGATGAAATCGTCGCCGATCTCCAAGAATTCAATGCCCAAGTGCGAAGTGGCGGTGTTAACGCTCCAACTGGTGAGTAGTTCAACGGTGACGGGTTTTTTCCAGATGGTTGTGGCGGTCATGTCAGATGCAGGTGTGATTGAAAAAGACTTTATACCGCGCCACGCTGGCTTGACCTGTCGCAAGCCGGTCAGGGCGGGCGCCTGTTAGATTGCCGAATAAGGAACCCCACATGCCCATACTGCACCTCACCGACTTCTCTCTGGAACACTTCATGGCCCACTACTGGCAGCAAAAGCCGGTGGTCATTCGCCAAGGGTTTCCGCAGTTCCAAGACCTGATCAGCCCCGAAGACTTGGCCGGTTTGGCGTGTGAAGAGGACGTGGAATCGCGTCGTGTCTTCAAGACCGACGGCAAATGGCAGGCCGAGTTTGGCCCGTTTGAGTCTTATGACCACCTTGGCACCACCGGCTGGTCGCTGATCGTGCAAGCGGTCAACCACTGGTCGCCCGCCGTGGCCACGCTGGTAGAGCCGTTTGCCTTTATCCCCCAATGGCGGTTGGACGACGTGATGATTTCGTACTCCACGCCCCAAGGCGGTGTGGGGCCGCATATTGATTTGTATGACGTGTTCATCTGCCAAGGCTCCGGGCGGCGCAACTGGCGCGTGGGTGCGCGCGGAGAGCACCGCCAGTTTGCCGCGCACGCAGCGCTGCTACATGTGGACCCGTTTGAAGCCATCATCGACGTGGAGCTGCTGCCCGGCGACATTTTGTACATTCCACCGGGCTTTCCGCACGACGGTGTGTCGCTAGAGGCGTCTATGAGCTTCTCGGTCGGTTTCAGGGGCAAGTCGGCCAGCGACATGCTCAGTGGTTTGGCCGACTATGTGATCGACAAAGAACTAGGCACCACACTGTTTAGTGATCCCGCTCGCCCAATATCCACGCATCCCGGCCAGATCAATGCCAGCGACTTTGCGCGGATTAAGGCGCAGCTGCAATCCATACTCAGCGACGACACCCTGGTGGCTGACTTTGCCGGCAGCTTCTTGTCCAAAACCAAGTGCCAGTTGGACCTACAAGCGTTGGGAGACCCGATGGACGAGGCCGATGTGCTCAACACCTTAGAGCAGCAACCCTTGTTGCGCACGGGCGGCTTGCGCTGCTTTTATGTCGATGCCACGGTGGGCGAGGGTGTTTGTTATGTCGATGGCGAGCGTTACGCCTTGGGCGCTGCCGCGCACGACTTGGTGCGCACGCTATGCGACCACAGCCGCCTCACCCATGCGCAGCTGCGCACCGGCTTGCAAGACCCCACTTTTGTGAGCACCTTGACGCAATGGGTCAACGCGGGTTACTGGTATTTTGAAGACTGAGCCCGGCTTGGCGCACCGCCCCGGGAGCCTGGCCAAACCAGCGCCTAAACGTGCGGCTGAAATTGGTGGTGTCGGTGTAGCCCAAGCGGGTGGCAATTTCTTCGACCGTGTGGTGGGTATGCTGCAAATACCAAAGGGCGCGCTGCTGGCGTGCGTGGTCTAAACGGCTCTGGTAGCTGCTGCCTTCTAACTTGAGCCGGCGAATCAGGGTGCGCGGTGACAGGTGGAATATTTCGGCCAGCTGCGTCAACGTGGGGTAATGGCCCTCGCAGTTGTCCAGCAAATCGTCTACCCGCTGCGTCAACGGAATCGACTCGGCTTGCGCCTGCAGTTGCTCACACCGCAAGCAGGCCTGGGCATAGGCGTTGGGGTCGGCGGTGAGGCCTGGCTGGGTGAGTGCTGCGGCATCCAGATGGAAGGCCATCTGCCCAGCGTCGTAGCGCACCTGTCCGGCGCACAGCCGCTCCACCTCGCCATGCCAAGTTGGACGGGAAAAAGGCAAATCCACCACGATTTGCTGCAACGGGTGCCCCACCACCGCATCGGCCATGCGCACCAGGGCAGCCATGATCATGCAAGCGATAAACGTGCGCGATGCGCCAAGGTCCACCCGCTCAATCAGCACCAAGGCCACACCGCCCGGCTCTTGCACCATGCGGTAGCGAATGGCACCGTAGCGCAGCCCACCAAACCGCACCACGGTTTCCAGTGCTTGCAGCAAATCACGGCTGGCAATGGCCGCAAAGCCCAAGGTGCCGTGGGTCGATATCTGTACCGTTGCGCCTACCTCCAACCCCAGCCACGGGCATCCGCTAGTCTGCAGCGCAACGGCAACTAAGCGGTCAATGGCACGCTGGCTCAACAGCGTTTCGGAGGTCGCCATTTCGCTCCACGGTGCCACGCCCGCAGCGTGCAGCGCGGCATCCACATCCACCCCGCGGCGGCGCAGCGTGGCGCACAGCATGCGCACATACGTGGGGTGGACCGTGGGCGTGTCCACCGTGGGGATGATTTGATTCACAGCAAGTTTGGCAATAAATGACGATTACATGCCGATCTTAGCGGTGTTGCGCACCGCGCATTCGCAAGACACTGCGGTCATCGATTGACTACCCGGTAACCTACATGCGTTTACTGAGAACCCTTGGCAGTTTGCGCCGCGACGCCATGCAACTGGCGCTGCACACCCTTGGCCTGCGCCAGCCGCAGCGGCACACCAAAGCCGGTGCGCCGCGCACCTACCCCTTGGCCAGTGCGCAGGGCACGCCAACCCCTGAGGCTCGTCCCGCAGAACGCCCTGCAGCCATTTGGGCGCCGATGACACTCACCGTGCGCGCGCGGGTGCGCGAAACACGCGACACCATCAGTCTGGTGCTGGCCCATCCGGACGGGCATCCCATTGCGTTTCTTCCGGGCATGTTTTTCACCGTGGTGGTGGATGTGGATGGGCAGGAACACCGGCGTGCCTATTCCCTATCCAGCGCGGCCCATCAGGGCCACCAAGCCACTATTACCGTCAAGCGTGTTGCGGGCGGCAAGGTGTCTAACTGGTTGTACGAGCACATCCAGGCCAACGACACCCTGCGCGTGCTGGGGCCTAGTGGGCATTTCACGGTCGACCCGGTCAACGGCACTGCGGCGCACGTGTTGCTGGTGGGCGCGGGCAGTGGTATGACCCCGTTGATGTCGATCACCCGCACGCTGCTGGCGCAGCAGCCGCACACCCGCATCCAACTGGTGTACGGCAACCGCCGGGTGGGCGATATTATTTTTCGCAAGGCCCTCGACCAGCTGGTGCAGAAATACGGCGAGCGCCTGCGCGTCACCCATGTGCTGGAGCAAACACCGCGCACTTGGACTGGTGAGGTGGGGCGACTGGATCGCAGCACCCTTGCCAGCGTGCTGGACCGCATCGAGATTAATGCCACCCTGCCAGAGTTGCATGTTTTTACCTGTGGGCCGCAGCCGGTGATGGATGCCGTGGAGCAGGAGATGCTGGCGCGCGGTGTGCCGGCCGAGCGGTTGCACCAAGAGCGCTTTGCTGCCAACGATCGCCCGCTCGATGTCAGCCAGTTTGCGCCGCAACGCGTGCAAGCCAGCCTGAACGGCCAGACTTGGGCGGCCACCGCTCAACCCGGCCAAACCTTGCTGGAGGCGGGGCTGGAAGCGGGTGCCCCCGTGCCGTACTCGTGCACCCTGGGTGGCTGCGGGCGCTGCCGCGTGCGGATCACCTCCGGCACGGTGGAGATGGCCGAACCGAACTGCTTGCTGCCCGCTGAGCGGGCGCAGAACTATGCGCTGGCATGTATCGCCTACCCCTGCAGCGCAGTGCACTTTGAAATCCAGCCGACAGCGGTCAATTGACTAATACGGCCCTTAAAAACTTCACACACACCAATCACTCACCTACGCCTTTAAGGAGACACCCACCATGTTTGAATCCATCGACCGCATCCGCCATATCCTGCCCACACGGGTCAAAAACCGCGTCGACGAAATGATCGAAACGGCGGATATTTTTACCTCGATGAAAAACCCACGCATCATGCGCACCATGGCCCCGTCGGCCATCCGCGGCCTGTTGCTCAAATCCGGCAAACTCAGCGACACCGCAGACATGCAGGCCAACCACTCCGCGCATTTCAATTGGACGTATCCGCACGACCACCCCGAAATGCACGCACTGTACGAGCGTGCCAAGCTGGGCCAATGGAACGGCTCCAGTCTGCCGTGGCACACCGCGGTGGACCCGATGAATCCGCTGGTGCCGATTGCCCCGCTGGACATGATCGACCTAGAGGTCGCCAAAAAACTGGGCATTGCGCTGAACGCGTCCGAGCACACAAAAATGGTGCACAGCATCTCCAGCTGGATGCTGTCGCAGTTTTTGCATGGCGAGCAAGGGGCCTTGATGGCTGCGGCGCAGGTGACCGAAGCGGTGCAATTTTTTGACGGCAAGTTGTATGGCGCCACCCAGGTGGTGGACGAAGGCCGCCATGTGGAGGTGTTTCACCGCTACATCAGCGAGAAGCTGGGCAAACTGTACCCCATCAATGACAACCTGTTTGTCATCATCGACGCCCTCATGACCGACGCACGCTGGGACATCAAATTCTTGGGCATGCAAATTATGGTCGAGGGTCTGGCGCTGGGCGCGTTCGGGTTTCTGTACCAGAACACGCGGGAGCCACTGCTCAAAGAATTGCTGAAATATGTGATCCAAGACGAAGCGCGTCACGTGCACTACGGTGTGCTGGCACTGAAGGCCCATTTTGCGGACCACATCACCACCCGCGAACACCAAGAGCGCGAAGACTGGGCCTATGAAGTGGCCCTGCTCATGCGCAACCGCTTCATGGCCTACGAGGTGTATGACGACTGGTATGAAGGCACCCGCGTTACGCGTAGCCAGTGGCGCCAGTTGGTGCAAAACTCCCCCGGCATGCAACGCTTTCGCAACATCATGATGATGCGACTGGTGCCCAATATCCGTGAAATCGGTTTGCTAACCCCTCGCATGCGCCCGCATTACGAGGCAGCCGGCATGGGCCAGTATTTCAACGGTCGTGCAGCGCCCGAACTGACTGGCGAGCAAATGCTGTCCGACCTAGAGCCAACGCACGCCCATTGAGTTTGGCGCTACTTTAGTTCGCTAAAGTAGCGCGCTTCGTCCGCCACCAGCGCGGCAATTTTTACCCCGGCATCGTCCACCTTTTGCATGGCAGAAATGCCGTTCGATACCAGCGTGTGAAACGTGCCAAACCCTGCCAGCCGGGCCGGGTACTTGGCCAAGACGATGGCGCGCCAGGCACTGGGGTCATCCAGCAAGCCGATGAGTTCGGTGCTAAAGGCAACCAAATGTTGCCCTTGGCGCAGCCGCTTGTCCATCCGGTCTGCCATCTTGTTTTGGCGTGCAAGCGCCGCCAGGTAGTCGGCCTCAGCCAGTGCACTGGCATCCAGTGCAGGGCCCAGCAACTGCACCAGTTCATCGTCCAGCGAAGACGTGAGTGCGGTAAATGCGATAGCAGCGTGGACCAACTCTAGGTCGTTGAATAGCGTTTCCAACACGCGTGCGGCAGTGCCCAAGCGCCCGTCCAGCGACGACAGATCAATGCCGCGGTAGACCTCGTCCACGATGAAGGTGAGCAGGGCTGCGTCGGGAGCGTGTAGCTGCCAAGATGTATGGGTTTGGCGCATACGCCGCCCCTGAAATATTTGCAGCGTCGCCAACCGCGACTTGAACAGCGCCCCGCCGGTGTAGCGGGGTTGGGCCAGCGCTTCCCGAGCCTGGCGCAATACAGCGTCTAGGGTGTGCGGGGAAGGCATCGCCATCACGCGCCTACATCAGCCACCATTGAAGCGTACCGGCCACAGCACCCAGCACACCACCAATCGCAATCAGCTTCCACTCGTCTTCTTCCACCACCGGGTGCAACAGCTCGTAAAAGTCTTCCGCAGGCAGGGCGGCCAAGCGGGACGACAGGGTGGACTCGATCTGCAGCGCACGGTCGATACCGCTGAGCAACTCCTTGTCCAGTGGTTGCAATAGCTTAAAGGTGCGTTCACTAACAAACACAATCACGCTGCGGTACTGCTTGATGCCCATGGACAACACCGCCAGCGGTTTGAACTGCATGCCGACTTCATCCAGCGTCAACGCGACCTCGCGCTGAATCAACTCTTGAATGCGCTGGATCGACTTTTCACTGCGCAGCACCTCGGTGGTCAGCACCTCGGCGGTAATGAGGTGTTCGGCAAAAAAGCGCCCGTAGGCCGCCGCCACCTTGGCCTGCCGTTTGAGAAAAATACCGTGGAAGGTGAACGGCCCAATACGCACCGGACGTAGCGGCCTAAACACCATGTATAAGGCCAGCCAGTTGGTGGCGTAACCCACCAATGCGCCAAACAGCGGCAGCACCCACCACAGCGGCCACGCGCCCCAAATGAACATCACCGGTATGCCCATGGGCAAACCAAAGTAGAAGCCGCTGCGCTCGATGAATAAAAATTCTTTGTCGCACGCTTCTTGAAACAGCTCGACCAGCAGCTTCTTTTCGACCGTCAGCCGCTCGGCAATCAGGGCGTTGATGTCCAATAGTTCGCTGGCTTTGCCCCGCGCGTCGACCAGAAACCGGTCGATGACGTTGGGCAGCTTGTTGCGCACCTGGGCATACACCTTGGCGCGCAGCCACTGGGGCGCCACACTCCACACAAAGCCGGTGGCGCCAAGGCCGCGCAAGGTGATGGATTCAATCACGTCATCGATGATGGTTTCCACATGCGGCTCCAGCCGCTCGCACATCGCGTCGCTCAATTGGTCGACGTCGATACGGCTGAGCAACTCCTCTTGGCTGACAATTTTGCTCAGGCTGTTGTCGATCAGCGTGTGCGCCATTTTTCCGGCATTGGCGGGGATGATGCCTTGCCAGCCCAGCAGGCCAACACCCACAAAGTCCAGCGGCTTGAACATCATGACCACGGCCAACCAGTTGGTGAACCATCCAATCAGGGCCCCGACAATGGGGATGGTCAGGAAAGTCCAGTGAAACGTTATCCAGTCAGTCATGGTGGTGTGGCATTTTCGTCAATCGCGCAGGCGGGCTTGGCGACCGGATAGGGCGGCGCGCTCAAGTGCAGATCGGCGGATGCAATAGGTGGCCTGGAGCACCCGCCAAGCCTTTCAGTGTCCCATTGTGAATGGCACTACACGGTGGCTGCGTGCGCCAATCTGTTGGCGTTGCAATGCCAGTATTTCTCACCCCGCGTACAAGTGACAGGCCCCCGTCATTTGCTGCCATGCAGCACACCCAGATCGCAGCCCCTTGCACCCTCTGCCTAAGGGGTGCAAAGGTGGCAAAACGCTGTTACCCTTGCCCTGAATCAAGATTGCCGCATGCCTATCGCCGCTCCACCACCTGCCAACGTCCCGCAAATCCGCCTGTACCAAGACTGGCTATTAGCGCAGCGTGGTTTGCGCTTTGACAGCTATGGCGACCTGTGGCGCTGGTCGGTGACCGAGTTAGACGCCTACTGGCAAAGCATTTGGGATTACTTCGACCTGCAGTCGCCTACGCGGCACACGGCCGCACTGGCCAAGAACGTGATGCCGGGGGCGGTGTGGTTCCCCGGTGCGCAGGCCAACTACGCACAGCAGGTGTTTCGCCATGTGGCGGCGGCCGATGCGGCGGGCTGCATGGCCATCATCAGCCGCAATGAAAAAGGCCTGCACCGCGAACTGAGTTGGCCCGAGCTGCGCCGCCAGGTGGCTTCGCTGGCACTGCACCTGCAAAGCCAGGGTGTGATGGCGGGGGACCGCGTGGCGGCATACCTGCCCAATACGCCTGAGGCCATGGTGGCGTTTCTGGCCACCGCCAGTATTGGCGCGGTGTGGAGCATTTGTGCGCCGGATATGGGCGCTAACGCCGTGCTGGATCGTTTTACACAGATCAAACCCAAGGTGCTGATCGCATGCGACGGCGTCACCTATGGCGGGCGCGACCTGGACCGCATGGACGTGGTGCAAGCGCTGGTCAAGGCATTGCCCAGCCTGCGCCATGTCATCTTGCACGACAACCTGGGGGTGCAGCACACGCGTCAAGACGCTATTGATTTCGTAGCTGCTTGCGCAACGTTTACGAGGGCTACAGCCCGAAATGATGCACAAGCTTCTAGCTTTGAGCCGCTCTGGTTGTCGTTTGACCACCCGCTGTGGATTGTGTATTCCAGCGGCACTACTGGGCTGCCCAAGCCCATCGTGCATGGCCACGGCGGCACGGTGCTGGTAGCGCTGGCGCTCAATACCCTGCACAACGACGTTGGGTGCAGCTACAGCGCCAACAACTGGGGCGAGCGCTACCACTGGTACAGCTCTACCGGCTGGGTGATGTGGAACGTCCAGGTGAGTGGCCTGCTCAGCGGCACCACTTGTGTGATTTATGACGGCAATCCCAGCGGTAGCAAAGACCAACCCGACTGGGGTACCCTGTGGCGCTTTGCCTTTGACACCGGTGTCACCTTCTTCGGTGCGGGCGCCGCCTTTTACGCTGGGTGCCACAAGGCGGGGCTGGACATGCGCACCTGCGGCGACCTCTCCCGCGTGCGCGCCTTGGGCTCCACCGGTTCTCCCTTGACACCGGAAGTGCAACACTGGGGCACCGAGCAGTTCCGCGTCCTTCGCCCTGCGGGGGAGCCCATCTGGTGGTGCAACATATCTGGCGGCACTGACTTTTGCGGCGCCTTTATCGGCGGTAACCACGAGCTGCCGCAAGAGCCGGGGGTCATGCAGTGCCGCTTGCTGGGCTGCGCCGTCGAGGCCTGGAACGAAGCCGGGGCGCCCGTGCTGGGCGAAGTGGGTGAGCTGGTCTGCACCCAACCCTTGCCCAGCATGCCGCTGTATTTTTGGGGCGATACCGGCAATGTGCGCTACCGGGCAAGTTACTTTGAGATGTACCCCGCAGGCCACGGCCGCAAGCCCGGTGGTGGCGACTTGAATGCAGAGGCGGGTAGCGTCTGGCGCCATGGCGACTGGCTGCGGGTGGGGACGAAGTCGCAGGGCGGCGAAGGCTGCGTGATTTATGGCCGCAGCGATGCCACCATCAACCGCTACGGCCTGCGCATGGGCACCAGTGAGTTGTACCGCGCCATTGAGGCACTGCCCCAGGTCACCGACAGTCTGGTGGTGGACCTGGAGTACCTGGGCCGTGACAGTTACATGCCGCTGTTTGTGGTGTTGCGCGAGGGCGTGGCGTTGGATGCCGTCATGCGCGATGCACTGAATGAAGCCATTAAAACCGCGCTTAGCCCGCGCTTTGTGCCCAACGCTATTTTTCAAGTCGATGCTGTTCCCCGCACCCTGTCGGGCAAAAAGCTAGAGCTACCAATCAAGAAGTTGCTCTTGGGCCAGTCCTTGGATAAAGTGGTGAATCATGACGCCATGGCCAACCCCGCGTGCCTAGCGTGGTATGTGGCCTTTGCACAGCAGTACCTCGCGGGTGGTGTCCTATGAACATCCTTATGCAAGGGCTATATCGATGAGCCAAACGCCGCGCGGCCGCTTCATTCTGGCGATTACTGTTAGCTACGCCCTGTTGGCGTTGGCGTGGATATTTTTGTCGGACCACTTATTGGGCTTGTTTACCGATGTGGATTCCATCGTTTGGTTGTCCACCGCCAAGGGCGTTTTCTTTGTGCTGGCCACGTCGGCCTTGTTGTTTGTGGCATTGCGCACGGTGCCTCCAGCCAATGTGCGGCGTACGCAGTCGGTACTGAGCACCATGGCAGAGGGGCCAGAGCAGGAGCAACGCCCCAGCTGGCTAATCTACGCGTTTGCCGTGTTGCTACCCCTTGCCATGCTGGTCATGCAGTTGGGCATGGGCGTGGGCGAACAGACCATGTTGATTTTGCACATGTTGCCCATTATTTTGAGCGCCATGTTGGGGGGACTGTGGCCCGGCTTGGTCGCTACCGCCGTGGCGGCGCTGGGTGTGGGCTATTGGGCTTTGCCGCCTGTCAACCACTGGCGCATTAGCAGCAGTGTCGACCTGCTGCAGTGGGCATTGCTGATTCTGAATGGCATGGCCGTGAGTTTTTTGAGTGAAGTTCTGCGACGTTCGCAGGCCAAGGCCGAGGCCAGTCGTCGCCTGTTGGATGCGGTGGTTTCAGGTACTTCCGATTGCGTGTTCGTTAAAGATCTGGATGGGCGCTATCTGATGGCCAATACCGCCGTGGCACAGCTAACTGGGCAAGCGCCCGATTCCATTGTGGGACGGGACGATCAAGCACTATTTCCATTACCTGTAGCCCAGCTTCTGAAGGCCATTGACCATGCCATCGTGGCGGGAGGTAAAACCCAAACGCATGAAGAAAATCTGACCATGCCCGATGGGCAACCCCGGGTGTTTCTGAGCACCAAAGGACCGGTGTTTGATGCCTTGGGTCAGGTCAAGGGCGTATTTGGCATTGCGCGCGACATCACCGGACGCAAAAACATCGAAGCCGCCTTGCAAGCCAGCGAGGCAGCCATGCAAGCCGCGCAGCATCTGGCGGGTGTGGGTAGTTGGGAATGGGATTTGGAAAGTGGTGTACACACCTGGTCGCCGGAGGTTTACCGCATCTATGGCCGTAGTCAAGAGTTGCCCCCTGCGGTCTATCCTGACGTGCAGCAGTATTTCATGCCCGATAGTTGGAGCTGTTTGGCTGCAGCCACAGAAGCATCGCTAACGACGGGGCAGGCCTACAAATGCGATGCCGAGGTTGTGCGCCCCGATGGCAGCCATCGCTGGATCGTCGTTCGGGGTGAGGTGACGCGTGCGCCGGATGGACGCATTACCCGTTTGTACGGCAGCGTGCATGACATCACCGAGCGCAAATTGATGAGCTTGCAAGTGCAAGCCAATGAAGAACGTCTGCGCCTGGCCATTGACGCCATCAGTGAAGGCTTGTGGGATTGGGATGCCACCAGCAAACGGGTCTACCGTTCGCCGCAATACTACGCACTGCTGGGCGCCTGTGCCGAGGAAGATGATGGCAGCTTTGCGTTTTTCCAAAAGTCGGTATACCCCGAAGACTTGCCAACGGTGATGCGCCACATTGAGGCGCACCAGTTGGGCGACACCGAGGGGATGGATTTTGAGTGCCGCATCGTGGCGCGCTCCGGGGCGCTGAAGTGGGTGCGGGTGCGGGGGCGTGTGGTGCTGCGCGATGCGGCCGGTGAGTCCTTGCGGATGGTGGGCACGATCGCCGATATCGAAGAGCGCAAGGTGGCCGAGGCTCTGTTGCTGGAGCGCGAGCAGCGGCTGGCGCGGGTGATTGAGGGCTCCGACCAAGGGTATTGGGACTGGAACCTACAGACCAACGCGATGGATATCAGCGCCCGTTGTGACACCATGCTGGGCTATGAACCGGGTGAGAGAAACGTCTCGATCGAAAACTGGGAGACACTGATTCATCCTGATGATTTGCCCCCGGCAATGGCCTCCATTGAGCGCCATATTCACGGCGAGTCGTTCACGCATCAAATAGAGTACCGGATGCGCACCAAGGCGGGAGGCTGGCTCTGGATATTGAGCCGTGGTCGCGTCGTCTCACGCAGTGCAGACGGTCGCTCCCTGATGATGTCGGGCACGCACACCGACATCAGCCAGTTCAAAGTGCACCAGGCCGAACTGGACCACATGGCCCACTACGACCACCTGACTGGCACGCCCAACCGGCGGCTTCTGTCGGATCGGCTGGATCAGGCCATATTGCATGCCGGGCGCACGGGCAAATCACTGGCGGTGAGTTTTCTGGACCTCGATGGCTTCAAAGCGATTAACGACCAATATGGGCATGTGGCAGGAGACCAGCTCCTGATTGGCGTGTCTGAAAACCTTAAACACGTCTTGCGCGGTGACGACACCTTGGCCCGTTTGGGTGGTGACGAATTCGTGCTGCTGTTGGCCGATATTGAGTCGCCCGAAGAATGTTCGCAGGTGCTGGAGCGGGTGCTGCAGGCTGCTGCGCTGCCGGTGGTGGTGGACAGCCAGCGTTTTAGCGTGTCGGCCAGCATTGGGGTGAGTCTGTATCCGCAAGACCATTCGGATGCTGACACGCTGCTGCGTCATGCTGACCAGGCGATGTATATCGCCAAAGAAGCGGGAAAAAATCGCTACCACCTGTTTGATCCAGAGAGTGACCGTAAGGCACAGGTGCACCGCCAGCACTTGGAAGTGCTGCGCTTGGCCTTACAACGCCACGAGTTTGTTTTGTACTACCAGCCTAAGGTCGATTTGCGCAGTGGCGAAGTGTTTGGTGCTGAGGCCCTGATTCGCTGGCGCCATCCCGAACGTGGCTTGCTGGCCCCAGTCGACTTTTTACCCTACATCAACGGCAGTGACCTAGAAATTCCGCTGGGTAATTGGGTGATTCAAAATGCCTTGGCCCAGGCCGCCCAATGGCACACCTGCGGACTGCCGATTACGGTCAGCGCCAATGTCAGTGCCCATCATTTGCTACACCCCGACTTTTACGACCGTTTGCGTGCAACGCTGGCGCAGTTCCCCCAGGTGCCGCCGTCGAGTTTTGAGTTGGAGGTGCTGGAAACCGCTGCTTTGAACGATGTGGATCAGGCGATAGACATTTTGAACCGCTGTCGTGAACTCGGTGTGCACTTTGCACTGGATGATTTTGGCACCGGATATTCGTCGCTCACCTACTTGCGGAAATTGCCGGTGGACATGCTCAAGATTGACCAAAGTTTTGTGCGTGACATGCTGTCCGACCCAGAAGACCAAGATATTGTGGAGGGCGTGATCCGTTTGGCAGCCGCATTTCACCGCCCAGTGATTGCTGAGGGTGTGGAAACGCTAGCCCATGGTGCCGCATTGCTGCAGCTCGGTTGCTCCCTAGCCCAAGGCTATGGCATTGCCAGGCCCATGCCGGCAGAGCAACTGGTGGGCTGGGTGGACCAGTGGCAGGCAAGCGGCGCGTGGCGCAATCTCCAGTCTTATGCCCTTGATAACGACGTGGTTTCGGATACGCTGCACACAACCTGAGGGCGATCGACGGCAGACTTGACGACAATGGTATAAAACTCGATTTTTTAGATACGAGTAATGGGGGTTGTATTGTTTAATTTGATCATTCAGAACGCGCCCATCGGTATTGCCGTCATTGATTTCGACGGTCGGTACCGCGTCGTCAACCCCGCCTACTGTGCGTTGTATGGCTGTTCCCATGATGATTTGTTGGGTGGCAATTTCATGATGATTTTTGCCCCCCATGAGCAGGCCCGTATGCTGGCATTGCACAAGCAATTCTTGACCGATGGAACCGATCTCAAAGACGAATGGACGGTGACCCGACACGATGGCGTTGCGCTGCGCGTTGTTTACGAATCGGTCCGCTTCCCGCTGGGCGATGGCCAAGTAGGGCGCTTGGTCTACGTGATCGACAAAACCCAAAACCACCATGCGCAAATCGCCTTGCGCGAAAGCCAAGAACGTCTGGCCGGCATCATTGAATCGGCTATGGATGCCATCATCAGCCTAGACAGCCAGCAGCGTATTGTGGTGTTCAATGCCGCAGCCGAGAAGATGTTTGGTTATACGTGCGCCAGCATGTTGGGCCAGCCACTCGATTGCTTGATCCCCCTGGCATTGCGGGCCAAGCACCGCCAGCATGTCGACAGTTTTTCGGCCACCGGCGCGTCCATGCGCAGCATGGGAGCCTTGGGGCAACTCAGTGGGGTGCGTGCCAACGGCGAAGAGTTCCCGATTGAGGCTTCCATCTCGCAGGTGTTGGTGGTCGGCGAAAAGGTGTACACGGTGATCTTGCGCGACATTAGCGCACGTATACAAATCCAGCGCAAGCTGGAGCCTTGTCCAACGAGGTATGAGCCTGAACGGCCCCCGTATTTCCAACCAGAAATGAGCCTGAAGGGGTAGGTTTCTGGCCCAGCTGCCCTTGGCTTGATCATCCAAGGATGGTGATCAACATGGACGAGACAAAGCTGCGCACCATTGCGCAACTGCAGGAATTTCTGGACGCAACCCCCGAGGTCAAATTCACGCTAGCTGCGGGCGCTGGCGATGCTGAGCGCTACCAACACATCAGCCGCGTTCTCAAACGTTTTGACTATCCCAGGCGGGCGAGGGCAGAGCGTGGCGTGGTGTTGGCCTACCTTCGCCGCACCAGTGGCTACAGCCGCCCTCAGATCACCCGCCTGGTGGCACGCTGGGAAGAGAACCGCTTGGCATCGGTGCCGCTGACCAAACGCTACCGCGCACCAGCTGCCCCCTTTGCCCGCAAGTACACCAGCAGCGATGTTGAGCTACTCGTGCAGATGGACCGCGCCCATGAAGATGTCTGCGGCCCAGCCATCGCCCACCTATTGCGCCGAGCCTACACCGTGTACGGCGACAAGGACTACGTGCGCCTAGCAGGCTTATCGGTATCGCACCTGTACAACCTGCGCAAAACTGCTGGCTACCAAAAACTGCGTATGTGCTTTACCAAGACCCGCCCGGTGTGCAACCCCATTGGCGTGCGCAAGGCCCCGCGCCCCAACGGACGTGCAGGTTGGGTACGCATTGACAGCGTGCATCAGGGCGATCTGGATGGCATCAAAGGGGTCTATCACATCACCTGCGTGGACAGCGTCAGCCAGAGGCAGGTACAGGCCTGCGTAGAGGGTATCAGTGAGGCATTCTCACTGCCCGTGCTGGAGGCGGTGATCGCACAGTTCCCGTTTGAAATTGAGGGGTTCCATTCGGACAACGGATCGGAATACATCAACCACAAAGTGGCCAAAATGCTGGAGAAATTACGCATTGAGCAGACCAAATCACGCTCTCGCCACAGTAACGACAACGCCTTGGCCGAGAGCAAGAATGCCAGCGTGGTACGTAAGCACATGGGCTACAGCCACATACCCAAGAAGTACGCAAAACCCATCAACGCGTTCTACGAGGGGGTGTTCAATTCGTGGCTCAATTTGCACCGTCCTTGCCTGTTTGCCACCGAGATGGTGAGTGACAAAGGCAAGGTCAAAAAGGCCTACAAGGCGAAAGATGCAAAGACTCCGCTGGAGCGCTTGGTGCAGCTCAATGAAAAGGGCTTGGTCACATTCAAAGCGGGCATCGCGCTTGAGGATCTGCTTGCTCAGGCCAAAAACAAAACCGATCTGCAAGCGGCCCAGGAGATGCAAAAGGCCAAAGCCGATTTGTTTGAATTGTTCAATAAGCCAAAGCACAAGTTGCAGGCTTGAATCGACGCAGAGCGAAACAACAACGAATGCAAAAAAACATGCGCGCCGGGGGGGGCTCCGGCGGCCTGGCAGGGGCCTGCATGAATGCAAATCAGAAGTCACAAACCAAAGTCCGTAAACTTCCACTTTTAACCCGGTCGGGTCAAGACGCAGAAGGCTACCGAATCAAGCCTCCTTCAGGCTCATACCTGAATTGGAAAATACTG
>JBBRSA010000013.1:0-93934 GCA_038245855.1 Burkholderiales bacterium | reverse complement strand
TTTTGCTGGCTCGCTGCCGCTACGTGCTGCTCCCAGATATGTGTCGCCATCTTCATGCTTGTTTCTCCATCTTAAAAGTGATGGGGCAAGCGTGCGCAATTTGTGGGCGCCTGACAAGATGGGGTTCATGGAGCGCTTACCTTCCATATTCGAGTTCGTAGGTTTCTTCAACGGTAGTGAAAGGTAATTTACCTTTCTTGCGGACCGGAATAAATCCGACATTAAGCTCGTAGGCTACGACCGCACCCAGAATAAATCCTCTTGCGTCCAGCCCAGCTACCACGTCCGGGCGCATGGATGGATCCATGTAGCGGTGCACAAAGGCATCAATCATTACGCGAAATACCTTAGCGTCTTGCAGTAAGGGCGTGATGTCGCGAAACTGAATGCCGGGTGCTGGCCAGTTGGGCACGGTGCGAATATGGTCGCGCAAATACTGGTTAATGTTGAGGTGCTGCATGGATGTTAGGTCCGTGAGTGGGTTGTTAGGTTCAGCAATACAAGCCATTGTCGCTTTGGCCTGGTCTGGCGCTAGTCCTTGATGAGCCGTTGCTCAGCAAGTGCAAGGGCCTCTGCTTTCCCTGATAGGACCAAGGTGTCGCCGACCTCGACCACCGGATCATCATCTATGCCAGCGACGGTGCCGTCACCACGGCGCAGACTTAACACGCGCACCCCCAGCGCCGCCAATGAAAATGAGGACAGACGCCGAGGCTGTGATTTGCCAGATTTCGACAGGGTGAAGCTTGCCAAACGTTCATGCTGGAGTTCGTCCACGGTATTGTCATCCGCGCCATGGAAGTATCCCCGTAGCAGGCTGTACCGTCCGTCGCGTTGGTCTTGCACAATCCGGATCACCCGGCGCATCGGTACGCCCACTAAGGCCAGTGCATGGCTGGCGAGCATCAGAGACCCTTCAATGGCCTCGGGTACAACTTCCGTCGCGCCCGCTTGCCGCAAGACATCGAGATTGTGGTCATCCTGTGTGCGCACGATCACCGGGACCTGGGCGGCGTGGGCCCGAATGCGCGCCAACACTTTGAGTGAGCTAGCCTCGTCCAAATACGTAATAACGACCGCGCTCGCTCGCGCCAAACCTGCTGCCATGAGTGATTGCAGTCTGCAGGCGTCGCCAAATACGACTGAGTCCCCGGCAGCGGCAGCCTGCCGGACCCGGTCGGGGTCAAGGTCGAGCGCCATGTAGGGGATCTTTTCTCGCTCCAGAATACGCGCCAAATTCTGACCGCAGCGTCCATATCCGCAAATAATGACGTGGTGGCTGGTGTTAATGGCCTTACGGGCGATGTTGGTCATTTGCAGGGACTGCTGCAGCCAATCGCTGGCCACCAACTTCATGACGACTGTGTTGCTGTACATCACGATAAAGGGTGTCGCCAGCATCGACAACACCATTCCGGCCAATATCGGATTGAGCAGTTCGGGCGCTACCAGATTGTTGTCATGCGCCAGGGCTAACAAGACAAAGCCGAACTCACCTGCCTGCGCCAGATACAGGCCAGTGCGCAATGACACTCCTGCTGTCGCGCCTAACACCTTGGACAATAGCGTGACTACGACTGCCTTAAAAAAGGTAGGTGCAATCAAAAGCAACAAGATCAATGGCCACCGCTCCATGATGAGGCGCCAGTCCAACTGCATGCCGATGCTGATGAAAAACAACCCCAGGAGAACATCGTGGAAAGGCCGGATGTCGGTTTCCACCTGGTGTTTGAACTCGGTCTCCGAAATCAGCATGCCGGCAATAAACGCGCCCAATGCAAGGCTCAGCCCCGCCATTTCTGTCAACCACGCAAGCCCGAGGGTAACGAGCAAGAGGTTGAGTACAAATAACTCCCCACTTTTTCGACGAGCGACCAGCGTCAACCAACGGCGCATCACATGCTGCCCGCCCACTAAGAGCAATGTAATCAGCACGGTGCCTTTAACCGCCGCAAGTGCCAGGGCCATCATGAGGTGTTCGCCTGGTGCCGCCAACGCCGGGATTAATACCAACAACGGAACCACGGCCAAGTCTTGAAATAGCAAAACGCCCATGACGCGTTTGCCATGCTCGGAGTTCATCTCCAGCCGCTCGGACATAAGTTTGACCACAATCGCGGTACTGCTCATCGCCAAGGCGCATGAAAGTGCCACCGCCGCTTGCCATGACACATACCAGATGTCGGGCGCAAGCTTTGCAAGACCCAAGGTAAACAGGGACGCGAGCACAATCGTGACCACCACTTGTAGTAGCCCCAGACCAAAAACGTGCCGACGCATGGCGCGCAGTTTGGGCAGGTTGAATTCCAAACCAATCACAAACATCAAAAACACAACGCCGAATTCGCCCAGACGACTCACACCCTCTGCATCTTTGGAAACGGCCAGCGCGTGTGGGCCGATTGCAACGCCCACAGCCAGATAACCCAGCATGGGTGGCAGTTTGAACGAGCGACACACCACAACGCCCAGCACAGCTGCCAGCAAATAAAGGAGAGTTATTTCGAGTGCGGACATGGGCTAATACTAGCAAGAGTCGCTTCACTCTATAAAATGGATCGTATGACCGCCACCGCACTGCCGCTGCCACCGTCGTTTTCGCAACGCGCCATTGCCTTGGCCCACGAAACGTTTGATATTGAAGCAGCCGCAGTCTTGGGTTTAAAGCAAAGGGTCGGCGCCTCATTTGCGCAAGCGGTCGCCATGATTTTGGGTATTCAAGGGCGGGTCGTGGTGATGGGCATGGGCAAAAGTGGCCATGTGGGTCGAAAAATTGCCGCGACACTGGCCTCAACTGGAACCCCTGCGATGTTTGTTCATCCTGCAGAGGCCAGCCACGGCGACCTGGGCATGATCACCGCCGCCGACCTCGTTTTGGCGATTTCAAACAGCGGTGAATCGCAAGAGTTGGCAGTGGTCCTGCCGGTTTTGAAGCGTTTGGGGACCAAAGTGGTGGCGATGACTGCCAGTGCGAACTCCACACTGGCGGCGTATGCCGACCTGTGGCTCGACAGCGCGGTGGACAAAGAGGCCTGCCCCCTCAATCTTGCACCGACGGCCAGTACGACGGCCCAATTGGCGTTGGGTGATGCACTGTCGGTGGCTCTGCTTGATGCGCGCGGGTTCCGGGCCGAAGATTTTGCACGCTCCCACCCCGGTGGCGCACTGGGGCGCAAACTTCTGACGCATGTAAGCGACGTGATGCGCTTAGGTGAAGCCGTGCCAAGGGTGCTGCCGGATGCAACTTTTAGCGCTTTAATGCGGGAAATGAGTGACAAAGGGCTTGGCGCCACTGCCGTGGTGGATGCACACGACCATGTTGTTGGCATATTTACTGATGGTGATCTGCGCCGACTGGTCGAGCAGGGCGTAGACCTGCGGGCTAAAACCGCGGGCGAAGTGATGCACCGCGCGCCCTGCACCATCGATACTCAAGCATTGGCTGTCGACGCGGCCGATTTAATGGAGCGTCTGCGGATTACCAGCGTGTTGGTGGTGGACTCCGCCGGGTGCTTGTGTGGCGCCCTCAACAGCAATGACTTAATGCGTGCCAAAGTGATATGAAGAATCGGACCCTGCCTCTGTTGGTACCGGCCATCCACGTTGCGCCGGACCTGTTGCTGAAGGCGCAGGACGTCAAGGTGGTCTTTTTTGATGTGGACGGTGTTTTGACCGATGGCGGTCTCTTGTTTTCAGAATCTGGTGAGACTCTGAAGCGGTTCAATACCCTGGATGGGCATGGTCTGAAAATGTTGCAAGAGGCTGGCATTACGCCGGTCATCATTACCGGGCGTGATTCGTTGCCGCTGCGGCTGAGGCTACAGGCCTTGGGCATTGTGCACGCGCACTTTGGAACCGAAGACAAGCACCCTGCGGCGGAGCAAACTTTGTCTGAACTGGGTTGTGACTGGTCGCAGGCGGCAGCCATGGGCGACGACTGGCCGGATTTGCCGGTGATGCGGCGCTGCACCTTCAGTGCTGCGCCAGCAAATGCCCATTGGGAAGTAAAAACTATTGCGACCTTGGTGACACAGGCGCGCGGCGGTGAAGGGGCGGTGCGCGAATTGTGCGACACCCTTTTGGTCGCCACGGGTCGTTACCGTGGGATGCTGGAAAAGTTCAGCCGGTGATGGGATTCCTGAAAGATGCTTGGGATAGGTTCTTGCTATACGTGCCGCTGGTGTTTATGGTTGTTCTGGCCCTAGGCTCCTATTGGTTGGTGCGTATTGCGCCGACCTCCAGCGGACCCGCACCCAAGCGGACCGTGGGGCACACCCCGGACTATTTCATGAGTGAATTTTCTGTACGCTCTTACGATGCAACGGGCCGCGTACGCACTGAAGTGCTGGGCGACAAGGCGCACCACTATCCCGACACGCAGTTTTTGGAAATCGACAACATCCGCATTCGCTCGGTGGATGCCCAAGGTCGATTAACGACGGCCACGGCGTTACAGGGCCTGACCAATGAAGACACCTCTGAGGTGCAGTTAATCGGCAATGCGGTGGTAGTGCGGGAGGCGCAGATCGATCCATCGGGGAAGCCGACACCACGTATGGAATACCGAGGTGAGTTTTTACACGCATTCATGAATTTGGAGCAGGTCAAGTCGCATAAACCGGTTGAGCTAATACGCGGGCGGGACCGGTTTAGCGCCGATACGCTCGACTTCGACAACGTGGAGCAGGTGCTTGACCTCCAAGGTCACGTGCGCGGTATTTTGGCGCCGCCCCAGTCTCCGTAACGGAACAACGAAAGTTTTATGTCTAAATTGATCTTTATCACCGGCGCATCCAGTGGAATTGGCCAGGCCTTGGCTTGGCGGTTTTACCAAGCGGGCTATTCGCTGGCACTGGTGGCCCGACGCGTCGACGACATCCAAGCGTGGGCCCAGTCGCAGGGCTTGGCTTCTGCGCGTTATCAGATATATGGCGCGGATGTATCCAACATTGACAGCATCGTCACCGCGTCGCAGCAGTGCTTGCAGCAGCAGGGCGTGCCCGACGTTGTGGTGGCCAACGCCGGCATCAGCGTTGGTATGGATACCGCAGTACGCGCTGATCTGGATGTGATGGCCCGCACCTTCGCCACCAATAACACTGGCATGGCGGCCACGTTTCATGCCTTTATTACTCCGATGATCCAACGCGGGGCCGGGCAATTGGTTGGCGTGGCCAGCGCGGCCGGTATTCGGGGTTTGCCTGGGCATGGCGCCTATTGCGCAAGCAAGGCCGCGGTCATTGGATATTGCGAAAGCTTGCGCGGCGAGTTGCGCCCCAGCGGCGTCAAAGTGGTCACCATTTGCCCTGGCTACATTGACACACCGCTCACCCAGAAAAACCGCTACGGGATGCCATTTTTGATGCCGGCAGAGGTCTTTGCTGACAAAGCATTTGATGCGATTGAGGCGGGCACCAGCTACCGCGTGATTCCGTGGCAAATGGGATGGGTGACCAAATTGCTGCGTGTGCTGCCGAACGCGGTGTTTGACCGCGCGCTAGCGGGCCGACCACGCAAACACCGCAGCGACGAAAAATAACAAATACCCAACAAAAAAGGACCCAAAGGTCCTTTTTTGTTGGAGATAAATCTCGATTCGCTGCTTAGTAGCTGCTACGGCCACCACCACCGCCGCCGCCGCCGTAACCACCGCCGCCGCCGCTACGGCCGCCGCCAGCACCGCCGCCGTAACCACCGCCGCCGCCAGCACCGCCGCCGTAACCACCACCGCCGCTACGGCCGCCGCCGCCAGCACCGCCGCCGTAACCACCGCCGCCGCCGCCACCACCGAAGCCGCCGCCAGTGCGGGGGGGACGTGCTTCCATCGGACGTGCTTCGTTGACGACCAAACCGCGGCCACCAAATTGCTGACCGTTCATGCCGTTGATAGCAGCTTGTGCCTCAGCGTCGCTGCCCATTTCCACAAAGCCAAAACCCTTGGAGCGGCCAGTGTCGCGCTCCATCATGACCTTGGCGCTGGAAACGGAACCGTGTGCAGCGAAAGCTTGCTGCAGGTCTTCGTCACGGAAAGAATAAGGCAGGTTGCCTACGTAAAGTTTGTTGCCCATTAAGGACTCCTCTAAATAACTCAAAACGCGATGGAGTCCAAACCCGCAATCAACAAACCAATGAAGACTTAAAGCAGACGCGAAACTGGCAAATCACCGCAAACCCGTACACCGATATTTCGGCAATACTGAACTATTATCCGGCATTTTCCGGTAGGCAAAAATATTTATTTTGCAGGGTGGTTGGCGGCAGTCGTCTCTTCCGGGCCGGTGTAATTGCGCCACTGTCGCAAACCATTGCGCATGGTTAACATTTGTTTTTCAAAGCGTGGGCAGGTGTCGCACATCATCAAATGGATGCGTACTGCGATGCGGTCTGCCCGGCTCAGGGCGCGGTCTTCCCGTGCCACCAGCATGGCAGCCACTTCGCGGCAGGATCTCATCAGGGGAAACGTCATGCGGGCGCTTTCATAAACCAATTCAGTTCCAGACACTCGCGCAGACGCAAGCGGGCGCGGTGCAGTTGTACATACAGGTTGGTCGGGGTGATCTGCAGATCCTTACAGATTTCTTCGCTGCTCAACTCCAGCCACTCCCGCATCAAAAACAAACGCCCTTGGCTGGCTGGCAGGTGGTCGGTGCAGGCCTCCAGCACTTGGAAGAATTGTTGGCTATTGAGTTGCGCTTCCGGGTTGCCCCAGTCGGCAGGGGCTTCGGCAAAGTGGCCGTCTGCTTTGAACGCTATGAAGTCGAGTGGGTCGGTGTCGCCATCGGCGCTTGTCTCCAATCCGCTGATTTGGCGGCCGTGGTGGCGTAGCGCATCGACAACCTTGTGTTTCAAAATGCCAACCAGCCAGGTCTTGAGCTGCGAACGGTTGGTGAACGCTTGGGGTTTGGCTAGCGCCGCCAATATGGTTTCGGATACCGCGTCTTCGGCCCAGGCGTCGTTGCGCAACTGCAGCCGTGCAAATTTGAAGAGGTAGTCCCGCAAAACCACGATTTGTTGTTCAAAGTGCGTCATGGAGCGTTGTAGGTCCGGGTTGCGGCTAATGGTGTTGGAGTGTACGGCTTGGCATGGGTGACAGGTGGGCAACGCCACACCTGCATAAAAACGAGGCATTGGTCGTTCGCTGTAAGAATGCGCCATACCGGCAGACTAACGTGTGACCAGCCAAACGGCGCGTGTTGAGCGAGGACCGGTCTGCTTGATCTCAATTACCAATCTTGAAGGAGTTTCCAAATGAACCAACGCGCAATGATCGCGGCAACAGCCGCCGCTGTGATGTCGCTGGCTATGGTGGCCGTGCCCGCGGCCGCGCAGGAAAAAGAGAAATGTTTTGGTATTGCCAAAGCGGGCCAAAATGACTGTGCCAGCATTTCCGGCGCCCACTCGTGCGCTGGCCAGTCCAAAGTCGATATGGACAAGATGGAATGGAAATATGTGGCCAAAGGTACTTGCAAAGACATGAAGGGCTTGACCATGGATGAAGCCAAGGCTCTGAAAAAAGGCTAATTGCGGTTGACCCGTTCAAGCACCGCCATGCCCAGCTCTGCAACTAACCCGCCGCACTTGCCAGCGCCACCGGTGGGCTTGGGCTGGCGACATCCCCACTATGCCGAGATGCTGGAGCGCATGCCCAGCCTGGATTTTCTGGAAGTCCACTCGGAAAACTACTTTGGCAGTGGTGGTGCCGCTCTGGCGGTGTTAGCGCAGGGGCGCGCACGTTATCCCATCAGCTTGCATGGCGTGGGCCTGTCTTTGGGCTCTGCGGTGGGGCTGGACCCTTGGCATTTGGACCAACTCGCCAACCTGGTTCAGCGCATAGACCCGGTGCGGGTGAGCGACCATGCTAGTTTTGCCCGTGCGCCCTTTGGCTCTGGTGTGGTGCACGCCGCTGACCTGTTGCCTTTGCCTTTTAGCGATGCGGCATTGGACGTTTTGTGCGCCAACATCCAACACGTGCAAGACCGGCTCAAGCGGCCGATTCTTGTGGAAAACCTGTCCGCCTATATTGCGCTCCCGGTTCCTGTCGGCGAACGACCCTGGGACGAAGCCGCATTTTTGTCCGAAATGGCACGGCGCACCGGTTGCCAGCTTCTGGTCGATGTGAACAATATCTATGTCAATGCGCTTAATGCCCAAAAGGCGGGCCGCACGGACGATCCGCTGCAGGCATGCCGCAATTGGCTGCAGGCCATCACACCGGGAGCAGTTGGCGAGATTCATCTAGCTGGTCACACCCATGCCAGCGACGAGCATGGCGACATCGTGATTGACGACCACGGCAGCTTGGTGTGCGACGCCGTATGGTCTTTGTACCGCCACGCCCTGCAGTGTTTTGGCCCAGTACCCACCCTTATTGAGTGGGACACGGCCATTCCCGCGCTGGACGTGTTGCTGGACGAAGTGCAGCGCGCTCGGTCGATTGCGGTGGAAAGCCTTGGTGCTGCGGTGCCTGCCAACAGTCTGCAGTAGGTGGCCGCATGACAACCCTAGCTGCACAACAACAGGCTTTGGTGGACGCATTGTTTGCGCAGCTGACACCAAACGCTATGAAAATGCTAGCGGCTTATGCAATAGATACGAGGGCTAGAGGCCTAAAAGTCTATCAATCCAATGGCCACGCGTTGGCCGAGCGGGCCCTGCAGTCCGCCTACCCGGTGGTGGCGCAGCTGGTGGGGCGTGAGAGTTTTTCCGATCTGGCCCGCGCGTTGTGGCATGCCCACCCACCGGTGTGCGGCGATGTAGCGCTGTGGGGCGCGCAACTGCCAGAGTTCTTGGCCGCCAGTGCCGACCTGCAAGACGAGCCCTACCTGGGCGATGTCGCTGCGCTGGAGTGGGCTGTGCACTGCAGTGCCACGGCAGCCGATGGGGTGGCAGACTTGCCGTCCTTGGCCTTGCTTACGACAGAAGACCCAGTCACGCTGGCGCTGTGCTTGGCGCCAGGCAGCACCGTGTTGTCCAGCGTGTGGCCGGTTGTCAGCATTGTTGAGGCGCACGCCGCGCATAGAGCGGACATGGCCCAAGTCGGTGCCTTGGTGCGCCAGCGGATCGGTCAGTCGGCCGTCGTGTGGCGCGCGGGCTTTAAACCTTCGGTGCGCCAAGCGCTGGTGGGCGAGGCGCCCCTGCTCAAGGCATTGCTAGAAAACCAGTCACTGGGCGACGCATTGGACGCCGCATCCGACCTGGACTTTGCGGCCTGGCTGCCCCAAGCGGTGCAAACCGGACTGGTTTTTGGCGCGCGTGTTCACTGACAATAAGGGCTGAGACAGCTTTAGACCCCATCGCGAAAGCGTCAACTTTTCGCGCCCAAGGGCAGCTTATATCTGCGGCATCTGTGCCGTAGAAAGCTCAGTTGTCAGCATTCAATACCCCCAGTCCTCATGCCCCAGCGGTGCCCCATTCAGCACCACGCGCCGCTGCCGCCAGTCCGGCAAATGCTGATCCATCAACCTTGTAAACCGCCCGTTGTGGTGCCGCTCCAGCAGGTGAATCAGCTCGTGCACCACGATGTATTCCAGGCACTGCGGTGGTTTCTTGGCAAGATCAGTGTTGAGACGGATGTTGCCGCTGGTGGGGTTGCAGCTACCCCACTTAGTTTTCATCTTCTGCACAAAAACGTGGCCCACGCGCACACCCAAGCGTGGCGCCCATGTGGCCAGCAAGGCGGGCAAAGCGGTGCGGATTTGTTCGCGATACCAGTGGGCTAATACCTCCTGGCGGGTTTCTGGAGTGGCGCTTGGGCGCGCTTGCAGCTGTAGGCGCCGGTGCTTCAGGGTCACGGTCGGGGCTGCTTCAAGCTCACGCAGGGCCAGCTGGTAGCGTTTGCCCCACACATAGTGGGTCTCGCCGTCCAGGTGCTCACGCGGTGTTTGGCGGGGTTGCTCGCGCAGCTTCTTTTGCTGCTGTTTGATCCAGCCTAGCTTGGAGATGGCAAACACGCGTAGCGCGTCCGCTTGCGTGCGCAGCGGTGCCGCAATACGCACCGCACCCTCGGGCGGATAGACGCTGAGGTGGATGTTTTTAATGTCCTTGCGCACCACCTCCACCGCAATGCTGCCCAGCATAAAGCGTGAGGCCATCAGTATTCGGCTTGCTGCTTGATGACGGCAAAGATGCGCTCCACCTCGTCGACACTCCCCAAGAGCGGGTACAGCGCGGTCTTGATCACGTTCTCTTTTGTCTGTACACCACGCCAAGCATTGGGTCGCTCCCTTTTGATCGTGGCATCAATCTGCAAGGCCAGCGCCAGCACGGCATCACCCGGCACCGCGTAAGGCGCAGCGGCCTCTGCTGCATGGTGGGCACCACCCGGCGCTGCCGTGGGTGGCTTCAGGTTGCTGTACAGCGCCCGCAGGGCCGGGCTTTTGGTCAAAGGCTCTGGCACGCCGTCCGCAAACCCCTTGCCCAACTGCTTGGCCAGTTCGGCAATGCGCTGCAAATACTCTTCGTACTTGTCTGCCTTTTCTTTGCGGAACTGGATGATCTCTGCCAGCAGGGCCGACATGCGGGTGTAGAAGTTGGGGTCGTTCAGGTGTTCGCGGGTGATCTTGCTGCGCACGTTGTTTTCAATCGTCTCGGCCACCGCGTTTTTATCGGCCTTCAAACCATCGGGCAGGCTGCCAATGGCGTTGCCGATGCCGGTGTTGATGATCAGCTCCAGCAGGCCCATGCCGTCAAACGGCGAAATCTTGCGTGGCTCGCTGGCCTCAATATAGGTGTCGATCAGGTGGCGCATATCGGCCTCGTAGGCCTTCAGGTCCAGCGTCTCGCCGCTGGCCTTGCGAATGGTCTCGCGTATGTCCAAGTATTTTTTAAGCTGCCCCTTGATGCGGCTGACATCGGTGGGGTTGTAGCCTGCTGGATCCAGGTCGTCGGCCAAATTGGCAAAGGCACGTACCAGCGCTACCGTGGCCTTGTACAGCGCCACGCGCTGTGGCTCGCGCTCTTGCAGGTCGGTGGGTACTTCGGTGTTGCCGCAAAAGTAATGAATGTGCTCCAGCTCGCCACCGGGTGGCATGACCGGCTCGCACAGCAGGGCCAATGCCTCGATAGCGTTGTCAAGGCGCTCGCGGCCTTTCTCTAGCCGGTCTTGCAGCAAAATTTCGGGGTCAGCACCGCCGGTGCTGTGGTCCAGCTCCGAGGTATAGACCTGCAAAGCGCCCGTGCCTTTTTCATTCACCAGCTTTTTGAACAGGTCTTTGTAGTCCACCACGTAGCCAAAGTCTTTGTCTTCGCTGTCCAGCCGGTTGGTGCGGCAAATGGCCTGAAACAAGCCGTGGTCTTGCATGGACTTATCGATGTACAGATACGAGCAGGGCGGAGCGTCAAAGCCAGTGAGCAACTTGTCCACCACCACCAGCAGCTTCATGTGGGCAGGCTGCTTGATGAACAGCGCCTTGGCGTGTTCCTCGTAGGTTTCGGTCTTGCTCTTGCCCGGCAGGGCGTCCACGCCTTTGAGCAGCGCCGTGTAGGTGTTGTACAAAAACTGCTTGTCGGTCTCGGTGTTGGCACCAGTTTCTTCTTTGGTGATGTCTTGCGCCATCGGGTTGTACGACGTAACCACCGCGCACTTGCCCTTGAGCGGCGTGCTCTGAAACAGCGTGAAGTATTTGCACGCCTCGTAAATGCTGGACGCCACCAAGATGGCATTGCCGCGTTCGCTGCTCAGGCGCGGCTTGCAGCTGAAGTCAAACACAATGTCGCTCACCACCCGCGCCATGCGCGAGCGGGAGCTGAGCACGTTTTGCATGGTGCCCCACTGGGTCTTGAGCTCGTCTCGCTGCCAGTCGTTCAGGCCCTTGGTTTTGGCTTCAAACCAGGCGTCAATCTTGTCGGTTGAGCCCAGGGCTTGGTCAATGTCCCGCGCTTCGTACACCAGGTCCAGCACCACCTTGTCTTCTACCGCCTCGCTGAATTTGTAGGTGTGGATGTAGCCGCCAAACACCTCCATGCTGGTCTGCTTGTCTTTTTTGAGCAGGGGCGTGCCGGTAAAGCCCATGAACACCGCGTTGGGCATCATGGCCTTCATCACCTTGTGCAGCTTGCCGCTTTGGGTGCGGTGGCATTCGTCCACAAACACAAACAGCTCGCCCACCGCTTGGCTGGGCTGGCTCTCCAGGTCTTTGATGAAGGCGTCAAAGTCGTCCACATCGCGGCGGCCAAACTTGTGCACCAGCGTAGACAGCAGGCGCGGCGTGGGCTGGGCCAGCTTGGCCATCAGGTCGCGGCCGCTGCCTGCGCGGATTTTGCTGTCGTCGTCGTTGGCAGAGATCATGCCCGCCTCGCGCAGCACCCGCACAATTTGCTTGTCCAGCTCATCACGGTCGGTGACGATGGCGACCCTTGCATTGGGGTTGTTCTCAAGTATCCACTTGGCCAGCAGCACCATCACAATGCTCTTGCCGCTGCCCTGCGTGTGCCAGATGATGCCGCCCTTGCGCTCGCGCACATGGGCTTGTGCCGCCTTGATGCCAAAGTACTGGTGCACGCGCGGCAGCTTCTTGACCCCGCCATCAAACAACACAAAGTCAAACATCAGCTCCAGCAGCCGCGCTGGTGTGCACATCTTGCGCAGGTACTTGTCTAGCTTGAAACCGGTGTTGTCCAACTCGTCTTCTTTCCACTTGAGGAAGAACTTTTCCGACGTGCCAATGCAGCCGTACTGCAGCCCTTCGGTGTCGTTGCCAGCCAGCACCAGCTGCACGGTGCTAAAAAACCAGGCATTGAACTCGGGCGTTTGGTTCGACAGGCTTTGGCGAATACCCTCGCCAATGCCCACGCGGCTGTTTTTAAGCTCCAGCACGCCGATGGCTATGCCGTTGACGTACAGCACCAGGTCAGGCCGACGCTCGTGCCCACCGCGCAAGGTGACCTCTTCGGCAATAGCAAAGTGGTTGGCCTCGGGCGTGTGCCAGTGGATCAGCGGCACCGTCTCGGTCATCTCGCCCACAGCTACTTTGACTGGTACGCCGTAACGCAGCAGCTTGTACACCGCCTGGTTGTTCGCCATCAGGCTGCGGTTGGGGTTGTCGGCCTCGCGGTGCAGGGCTTCCAGCACGCGGCTGGCTTGGGCGGCGCTGTGGCCACTCTCCAGCAAAAAAGCGGTCAGCAGGCTGTCTTCGATATTGCTATTGCCCTGCCGGTCAGTCCAGTCGCCCAAGTAGCGGTAGCCCAATTCGTGCTGAAACAGTTGGATGACGCGCTGTTGCGTCTGGCGCTCGGGTTTGCCGATGTCGCTCATGTGGTGCACTCCCTTTTCGAAGCCATGGTTAAGTGGCTACATGCCGTTCAAATTCAGGTATGGCCCTGCGCATGAATTCGTCAAACAGCGGCACTGTGAATGCCATGTCTCCGTGGGCGGGGCTAAAGACCATTCCCTTCTTGATAAGGCTGGCTCGTACCGGACCAAGTGTGTTGATCTTTGTACCCAAAATATCGGCAATATCACCAGAGCGATAAGGCCCAACGCCCAAATCCGCCATGGCACGCAAGAACTTCTTTTCGCGTGGCGTCAGCCTATCAAATCGCACTCGAAAGAAATTTTCATCCAGACGCTGCGATACCGTTGCGCTGGACTCTTGCACTGCTTGCAAACTAATCGGCGAGGACGCTGCATGATTCCATGCTTGGTAGCCCCATTCCTGCAAGAAGTAAGGGTAGCCACGGGTCATGCGAAAAATTTCGTTCAGTGCGGCGGGCTCAAAACTCTCACCTGCGGCTTGCACAGGCTCTTGAAGTGCGCGGATGCTGTCGGCCTCACGGAGTGGCCCAACATCTGGAAAACTGAACAACCGCTCTGCGTACGACTTAGACTCGCCTGCTAACCCGGGCAGGATGGGCAAACCTGCGCCAATGAGCACCAGCGGAAGTTGCCGTTGCTGCATTTTGTGCATTGCCATGATGAGAGCGCTGAGTTCGGACGAACTGAAGTATTGAATTTCGTCGATCAAAATGGCCACAGCCGTGCCACGCTCTTGCGCAGCTTCGCCCACTGCAGTAAATAAAGCAGGAAGGTCCACCTCCAAATCGCCGCTATCGGCTGCGCCTTTCTCGGGTTCGATGTCCAGTCCAATGTCCAAGTCGCCGACCTTGATCGTGATGGCACTGAGAAAGCTCTTGAGCACTGCGATACCTCGCCGCGCCTTGTTACCCGCGCCCGCGATACGGTCCAGATCAAACAACAAGCGCCGCAGATGGGGTGCTAGCAGGACCGCCAGGGACTTGCCTTCGTGGGCCTCTACCAAGATGGTGCGATAGCCAGCGCCTTGTGCCAAACGCTCCATCTCATTGAGCAGCACCGTTTTACCAACGCCGCGCAACCCGGTGAGCAGGAGGCTCTTTTCGGGGCGGCCCGCCTGCACCCGCCCCAGCAGCACCCGCGCAAGTTCTAAAATGCCATCGCGCCCGGCTAACTCTGGCGGTGGTGAGCCAGCACCTGGGGAAAACGGGTTCTTGATTTTGTCCATTTTTCAATCTCTAGCAACTTATACTTACTTATACCTATTTATACCTATTTATACCTATTTATACCGTATTGATAGTATACATACGAATAAATTGTTAGAAATCACAGTACATAGTCGTAAATGTCGGAACTGGTCACCAGAGGCGGAGCGGCCACACTTCGTTTGCTCGGTAAGCATGCCGTTGCTTGCTTAACTTTATAGCGAAAAGTGCCTCTAACCCACGTAGAACATGCGCAAGCAGCTATGAAAACCATAGTAGACGAATCCTTCCAGTCCGCAGATCTTGCAACATACCTTACTCAGCTTTTGGAAGTTGTCGTGATGTGTGCACCACATCCACCACCTCCCACACGGCACCGTCGCGCTGGCGAATGAACGCCACATACGGCAGGTTTGAAATCACCAGCTTGCGGGTGCCGGGCACTATCTCACTGGCGGGGATGCTCATGGGGAAAGCGTCTATCTTTTCGACCTGCTGCCAAATCCGGTTTTGAACGGAATCTGCCACCTGCCGCCCCGCCTCCAGTTCGTACCAGATGATGATTTCTTCCAGGCTTTGCAGCGCTAATTCAGACCATTGAATCGCCATAGCGGTGTGACGCGCCCAGGCTATGTGGGCAAATTGAGCTTGCTGCGACGCGCTTCCAGGCGCGCATGCAATACGGCCTTTGCCGTGTCGTTGGAGTAGCTCTTCATCTCGCCGCTGTCCAGGGCATCAATGGTTTTTTGCAGGCGCGCGTGCAGCCACTCGGTGTAGCCCGGTTCGCTGGGTTGCTCCGCATCGACCGGGTCGGCGGCGATGACCAAGGGCAGTGTGCGGGTCTTGTAAACCTGCGTCATAAACACCCGCATGGCCTCTGACGGGCTGATGCCCATTTCACGCAATACGGCAAAAGCGCCATCTTTGATGGTGGAGTTCATGCGGAATTGGATGGTGGCATCCGCATCGTGTGCAGTCGTCATGTCAGACCCCTTGGTTAGCTTATTTGTAATGCTATTGTATTGACAAATTGGTTCATTTCCAAACGACCATCACGCACCAAAATTCATAGCGAAAATGCCTCTGGCCCTCGTATAACGTGCGCAAGCAGCTATAAAAATCATAGTAAACGAACCCTGCCGGTCAGCAGCTCTTGCATCATGCCTTGCCATCAAGCACCTCCCAGCGCCCGGTTTTGGTGGGGCCTACATGGCGGATTTGACCAGACTGCACCAGCTTGGCCGCTGCACGCTCTACTGCGCTGGTGGATTTGCCAATCGCCTGCGCCACGGCTACCAGTGTCAAATCGGGCTGTTGGCGCAGCAGCTTGATGATCTGGTCTGGCGTTTGGATTGGCTTTTCTACCCGCGTTTGCACCAGCGTTTCTACCTGCGTGCTAACAGCCGTCGCTGGTAGAAAGTTAAAAACTACCCATAAACCGCCATGGTCCAGACGCAGTTCGGGCGCGGGCACACCCGCTTGCTGGCAAGCATATTGAATACGCTCAATGCCCCGCCCCCACGATTCGATCTTGCCAGCCCGGAAGAACGCATTTGCTACGTCGGGGTTGAACGGCAGCGACGAATGCTTGCCGATCAGCTTTTCCATGGTCCATTCGGGTGGCAACTGGCCGGGGTTCCAGATCATCAGCTTGTCGGGGTACACGCTGATCTGAATCGGCGTGGCAATGGCGTAGTCCTTGTGCACCACGGCATTTAGCACCGCCTCGCGCAGCGCGGTCTCGGGCACCGGGAAGGTCTCGACGCGCTGCAGGCCTTCGTAGGTAATCCATGCTTTCAGGTATTTGGCGTGCAGCAGTTCAATGGTTTGGTTGACCTGGGTGAAAAGGTCGCCATGCACCTCGTCTTGGTAGCGCAAATCGACATTGTTCTCAAAGAACCCCATCTTGAGGTACGCGCCGGTGACAAAGCGTTCGGCATCCGGGTGAAACAGCAAAACGGCTGCACGTTTGAGGTAACTGCCCTCCGTCAGGTGCAGCTTGTCGAGCAGTTGAGCGTCTGGCTCTTCCAGTATTGCAGTGGACAGGCGCCTGCTTCTAAGCGCCTGCGTGCGAAAGTAGGCCATCGCTTTGGCATCCAGATCAGCCGCCGCCACAAAGGGCACGGGCACGCCATCCCAGTGCCGCCCCTGCTTGCGCAACAAGAACCGGTCCAGCGCCGCGCCCTTCAACGTTTGGGTGGTGCTGCCGCTGCGGTAGCTGTACTCGCCCTTGTAGCTGATGGGGTTGGAATAGGCGGGCACCACAATTTCTAGGTAGTCCAGCCCGGACTCGGTGAGCAAGTTCACGTCTACCACGATGCCCAGCACGTCGCGCACTTTGTTGGGCAGGTCTTCTAGCAGCTTGGCCGCGTCTTTCAGGCCGACCACTGTGCCGCTGTCATTGCGGCCAATCACCAGCGTGCCTCCCTCGGCGTTGGCAAAGGCGCAGACCCAGCGCAGGTAGTCATCGCGCCAGACTTCTTTCCACTCAATGTGCTGGTTTTCTTTCATGGCTTGTTTGTGGGCTGTGCCCGGTTGGGTGCTGAAATAGACCCGGTGGCTCTGAAATAGCAGACAAAATGGGCTTTACCGCATGTAGAACGTGCGCAAGCAGCTATAAAAATCATAGTAAACGAATCCTGCCGGTCAGCAACTCTTGCATCATGCCTTGCTTGATCTGGCGGGCTTTGGCGAGGCGGGATTCCAGCTCGGCGAGTTCGGTGTCCATGTCGCTGAGGATGGAGGCGATGGCTGTTTGTTCTGCTGGGGCTGGCATTGGTATCTCAATGGATTTCACGATACTCCCGCTAAGGTTTGGCTGGCCACCTTGGGTAAATGTAGCGATGATCCATTCTTTTAGAGCCGCTAACTTTTGAAACAAAAACTCTGGACTACCGCCATTCAAGTTGATTGCCAATACCGCTTGGTTGATCGTTGCATCGATTTCGGAGATCGCAACAACACCGGCAGTTGCACCGTAAAGTGCAACCAGTACTGTTCCAGGCTTAATCCATTGAGTGGCCGAATTTTCAACTCCGGCTTTAGTCAGTCGTCCCTCGACACTAGCAACCCGACCGGAATTGCAGTCGCTTGACGTAATCCAGGAAATGTCACCTCCATAAAATTCTGCAATTGCGGTATTTGGCGTACCACCTGAGAAAAAATCGCCAAGACTACCCAGCCGCTTCACCTCCCACTCCCCACTAAACCCCGGCAGCCGCCGCTTGCCGGTGAGCAGCTCCTGCATGGCGCCATGTTTGAGGTGGCGCTTTTTGGTGATGAGTTGGTTCAGGGATTCGATCAGGGCATCTGCGTCGCTCAGGGCTTCGGCGATGGCTTCTTGTTCCACCACGGTGGCCGGTAAGGGAACGGGAAGGAGCTTCAAGGAGCCAGCATTCACATTCTTTTGGCCGCCACCGATTTGGTTTTGATCGAAGAAAAGTTGACCAGCCTCCGAGTTAATAAAACAACAGAGATACCCAGAATCGACGGCGTTCTTACGCGGGCGAGTAATCAGTGTCGTAAAGCTTTGAGCACCGTCATATCGCGCTGGAACAATACTGGTGGTGCCTGGGTAACCCGTTCTAGCAGTAAGAAGATCGCCAGATTTAAGTCGCTTGTTTTTGAAAGCTTCTTCGTAGTCTTCTGCTATGTAAAGAATGTCAGAATCATCAAGATAACCTGGTTTGATGTTCTGATTTCTGAACATCACAATGCCACGGTTTCGATAGGCGTGCGTCGCAGCGCTTGCGATGCCGACCATGATTTTCTCGGCAAGTGACCAGAGAGGCTTAACGTCCCAATCCTCCGGAATCACCCCCACTACCGTCTGCTTGTACCCCGCCTTCAGTTCAACGCTCATGCCACGCCCCTGGAGAGTTCAGCCTCAATATCTGCCACGCTGGGCAGGCTGGGCTTGAGGTTGGCTACCAGGTTACTGCGCCAGGGCAATTGCGCAACGGTGCGTTGCGCAATTGTCCGATCAGGCCATGCGTCGGAAAACTGGCGCATGTGCAGGAGGCTGCGTGGTGAAAAACCCGTCATGACGGCTTTAATCCGTTCGCGGGCAACGATATTTTTGACCTCAGTCAAAAATTCTCCGTAATCCGCTGGCATGTGCAACAAAGTTTCTGGTGCCGGAAAAAGTACGCCCGGCTTGGATCGGCCGAAAGCCTTTCGATTCACAACGGCCCTTTGCGCGCTAATGTCAGCTTTCGTGCCCTTGGTTTTTTTCATGGCTTGGCTTCTTTCCTACCCGGAATAAACGGAATCAAGCCTTTCGCCAAGGCGATTTCCTGTACTTCTAGCGGCATGTGGCGCACATCGACCATGAGTCCGTTGACTTGCAGCATCCAAACCATGGGGTTGCTCTCCATGCGGCTGGGCAGGGTCCATTCGGGCGACATTGGCCCCATTTTTAGCGCATCCTGCACCGCTTTGGATCTGGCACCGCCGGTGCTTTTACTCACACCAAAATGTTCGTGAATATCGGTGGCTTTGCAATGGGGCGTTTGGGAGGCGTCGAACAAAAAGTTGGTCGAACCCACGGCTTGCACCACGCCTGCAGCCCAAGCGCTGTCTTGCCCTTTGAGCAGCGGGGAGGGCCGTTTGCGGCACAGCGCGGCGAGCGCCAGGCGAATCATGGTTTTGTATTCGTCGTTCAGGCGCAGGTCACAAAAGGCATCGGTGGCGGCGCTTACTGCATCGAATTTTTCCTGCAGTGCGGCAGGTACGCGGTCGGAGTGGGTCATGGGAGGAGGGTTCTATATGCACGCGAATTGGCGGTTTTGGTGACACGTTAGCATCAACGTAGGTAATAAATTGAATTATTTACCTACATTTTTTATGCGTAGGTCAAATTTAGCTGTTTCGTTCTCATGTGTCACCCAGCTTGCGCTTGCCCACGTCGCCCAAGAGTTGGTACAGGGCATCGTTGAGGTAGAAGTTGTCTTTGCCCAACTTGACCTTGGTCAGCATTCCGATGCCAATCAATTCTTCCAAGTACTTGGCCGCTGTTTTGCGGGTGACTTGCAGCTCTTCGGCCAAAAAATCAATCTTGGTGTACGGGTGGCGAAACAGGTTGTTGATCAGGTCTTGGCTGTAGATTTTGGGCAGTTCGGCGCGCAGGCGGTTTTTGACGGTCTGCATCAGCGCTTTGATTTGGACGATGAGGCGGGTGGTTTGTTGTGCGGTTTGCTCTACGCCGTCTAGCATGTAGAGCAGCCATTCTTCCCACGGGTTACTGCTGTGCGGCTGATCGCGCACGGCTTGCAGCAGGCGGTAATAGTCGGCCTTGTGCTGGTTGATATAGCGGGATAAGTACAGCACGGGCGTATCCAGCAGGCCTTGCTGCACCAGGTACAAGATGTTGATGACGCGCCCGGTTCGGCCATTGCCGTCGTAAAACGGGTGAATGCTTTCAAACTGGTGGTGGATGACGGCCATTTTGGTCAACGGGTCCCAGTCGCACAGATCGGGCTCGTTGATGAAGCGCTCTAAATTGCCCATCAGCGCGGTGATGTCGTCGGGGTGCTGGGGCGGGGTGTAAATCGTTTCACCGGTCTGGTCGTTTTTGAGTGCGGTGCCGGGCAGTTTGCGAAACCCGGCGCGGTTTTCTTCAATGCCAGCTTGGATGCTCAGGATGTCATTGACGGTGAGCAGGCCGGTTTGCTGCACACGCTCAAAACCGGCGCGCAGGGCGTCGGCGTAGTTGTGCACTTCTTTGGCGGCCAAGGTGATGAAGAGCCCTTTGGCGCTGTCGCTGCGGTACAGGTCGTCGTGGGTGGTGATGATGTTTTCAATCTCAGAGCTGTCTTTGGCTTCTTGTAGGGCCAAGGTGCTGGTCAATATGCGCTGGTTGGGCATGCTGGCGGCCACGCCTTTGAGCTCGGCCAGTGCCTGGTGGGCGCGGGCGAGTTTTTTGAGCACCGGTTTGGTTTCAATATCGCCCAGGTGGGGTAGCGCAGGCAGGTTGGCAATCAGGGGAGTCATGGCTAAAACCCCATGCGGGCCAAATGTCCGGCCACTTTGGCTTCCAGCTCCGCCACCCGGCTGACCATCTGCGGCATGGGTGTCTCGTAGCGCTCGGCCAGCTCTTTCACCCGCTGGGTCAGGCCCTGGCTGATGCGGTCCATTTCGCCGTGGATGGCGGCGCTGATTGTGGCGAGCCATTTGTCATCCACCACCAGGGTTTGCACCTCGGGCTGGGTGAGCTTGGGGTAGTGGGCGTAGGCGGCGGCGTCTAGGGAGGCGTCAAGCTCTTTCAGCCGCTTCTTCAAATCTGCCTCGGCGGCGGAGAGTTTGAGCCAGGCGTTCAGCACATCGGTTTCGTCTTTGGCGTCTGGGGCGTCCGTTGCACCTTGTTCGGCCTTGATTTCTTTCAGGCGCTCGGCAATGCTGGCCTTGTTGATTTTGTCAAAGCCGCCAAACACGGCGTCTTCGCCGCTGTGTTCTTCTTCCAGCTCGGTGATCTGGGCGGCGGTGCTGTCCAGGGTGGCGCTGAGCTGGTCGATGGCGGCTTGCTCTTTGGCAAAGTAGCGGGCCACGATGAGGGCTTTGGGCACCAAATCGCAGGTCCAGCCCTTGTCTTTTTCTTTGCCCTTTTTGTCGCGTTCGATGATGCGGCTGGTCTCGGCCTTCCAGCCATCGGCGGCTATCAAATAACAGTCGTCTTGCATGACGGTGGCCCAGTAGTCGCGCAGGTGTTGGTACACGCTGTATTGGTCGATGAGTGGCTTGCCGGTGTAGTGGGTGAGCAGGTTTTCGGCCAGTGTGGCAATCACCTGCTTGGGGTGGCAGCCCACGTCTAGCGCTTTGAGCGTGGTGGCGGTGGTAGCTTGCCACTGGGCAAACAGGGTGTTCATGCCGCCAATGAAGGCGGTGAACTCGGGGTGGCCGTAGATGGCTGGCTTGATGCTGGCCTTGTCCACCGCCAGGTTCAGGTAGCCGGGGCGCTTGGGCTGGAACAAGCTGGCACGCAGCTGCGGGCACACGGCCCAGTAGGCTTGCAGGGCGTCAACATCCGCGGTGGGGATGCCGCCTTGCAGGTGGCCGGCAATGTCTTGCTGGTCTTCAGCGGTTTGGCTGTCGATGTAGCGGGGCAGATTGAGGTTGAAGTCGTTCTTTTCAATCTCGGCTAGGCTGACCATGCGGGCGTATTTAGGTACGTCGGTGCGCTTGGTGAACACGTCGCAGATTTTGTGAATGTCGCGGTCGCGCAGGCGGTTTTTGGGGCCGTCTTTCATGTAACCGCTGCTGGCGTCCACCATGAAGATACCTTTGCGGGCATGGGCCTCTTGCTTGTCCAGCACGATGATGCAGGCCGGTATGCCGGTGCCATAAAACAGGTTGGCAGGCAGGCCGATGATGCCCACGATATAGCCCTTGCGCACCAGGTTCTTGCGAATGTCGGCCTCGGCATTGCCCCTAAACAGCACCCCGTGCGGCAAGATGCAAGCGCCCTTGCCGGTGCTTTTGAGCGAGCGCACGATGTGCAGCAGGTAGGCGTAGTCGCCTTGCTTGGCCGGGGGCACGCCAAAGGCGGTGAAGCGCTCGGCGGGGTCGTTGAGCGGGTCAAACCCAGTGCTCCAGCGCTTGTCGCTAAACGGCGGGTTGGCCACCACGTAGTCAAAGGTTTTGAGGCTGTTGCCGTCTTGAAATTTCGGCTTGGCCAGGGTGCTGTGGCCGCCTTCGATCAATGCCGTGGGGTTGTTGTGCAGAATCATGTTCATACGGGCCAAGCCTGCCGTGGCAGAGTCTTTTTCTTGCCCGTAGAGGGTGATTTGCGCGGTGGCGACGTCGCCTACTTTCAGCAGTAGCGATCCAGACCCACAGGTGGGGTCGTAAGCGGTGGTGTTGTTGGTGGTAGCGGCCTCATGGATGCCGATGATGCGGGCCATGATGGCGCTGACCTCAGACGGGGTGTAGAACTGGCCCTTGCTCTTGCCGCTCTCGGTGGCGAAATGGCGCATGAGGTATTCATACGCGTCGCCCAAAATATCGTCGCCATCGGCCCGGTTTTTGGAGAAGTCCAGCGCCTTATTTTCAAAGATGGCGATGAGGTTGCTAAGGCGCTCTACCTTTTCATCGGCAGAGCCGAGCTTGTTGGGGTCGTCAAAGTCGGGCAGGTCGGATAGCTTGTTGGCCAAGCCCAGTGGGCCGATGATCTTCTTGTTGATCTGGTCGCCAATGTCGGGCTTGCCTTTGAGGGCCACCATGTCGGCAAAGCTGGCACCGGGCGGGATGGTGATGGGGGCAAAGGGCTGGCCGGCGTATTTGTCGGACACGTATTTGACGAACAGCAAAAACAGCACGTAGTCTTTGTACTGGCTGGCGTCCATGCCGCCACGCAGTTCGTCGCAGCTTTGCCAAAGGGAAGAATAGAGTTCGGATTTTTTGAGGGCCATGGGTGCGCGTGTGGGGGGAAACAGTGACAGCTAATGCAGTCGGTCACTGTAACCCAGCTCACTTTGCGGCACGAGGCACCGATCAGGCATTAAATATTGCCCGTGAACAGTTGGCGCTTACCAGTTCGCCTCGCGCTCGGGTGATGCGCTAATTTTGTGGATGGACAGGTCGGCGCCGTCGTACTCTTCTTCCTGGCTCAGACGCAAACCAATGGTGGCTTTGAGGGCGCCATAAACCACAATACCGCCCACTAGTGCCCAAACCACGCCCATGGCGGTGCCCAGTAATTGGGCTGTGAAGCTCACGCCACCCAAGCCACCCAGCGCTTTGCTACCGAAAATGCCGGCCGCCACGCCACCCAGCGTGCCACACAAACCATGCAGGGGCCATACGCCCAGTACGTCGTCAATCTTCCATTTATTTTGGGTCCAGGTGAACATAAGCACAAAAACGGTGCCTGCCACAGCGCCCACCACCAGTGCACCCAATGGGTGCATCAGGTCCGAGCCTGCACACACCGCCACCAAACCAGCCAGTGGGCCGTTGTGCACAAAGCCGGGGTCATTTTTGCCGGCCACTAGTGCGGCCAAGGTGCCGCCCACCATGGCCATAAGTGAGTTCACCGCCACTAGGCCCGAGATTTTGTCCAGCGTCTGGGCACTCATGACGTTGAAGCCAAACCAGCCGACTGTCAAAATCCAAGCGCCCAGCGCAAGGAAGGGAATGCTGGATGGCGGGTGGGCTGATATGGCGCCGTCTTTGCGGTAACGGTTGCTGCGGGCGCCCAGCAAGATCACGGCGGGCAGTGCTATCCAGCCGCCGACGGCGTGCACCACCACGCTGCCGGCAAAGTCGTGGAACTCTTCACCCGTCAATCCCTTGATCCAGGCCTGGACTCCGAAATGGTGGTTCCACACAATACCTTCAAAGAATGGGTACACAAAACCAACGATGACAGCTGTTGCGATCAATTGAGGCCAAAATCGCGCACGTTCGGCAATGCCGCCCGAGATAATGGCCGGGATCGCCGCCGCAAAAGTCAGTAAAAAGAAGAACTTGACCAGCTCATACCCGTTTTTTGCCGCCAACACGTCGGCGCTCACAAAAAAGCTGGTGCCGTACGCTACGCCATAGCCCACGATGAAATACACCACGGTGGAGACAGAGAAGTCCACCAAAATCTTGACCAAGGCATTGACCTGGTTCTTGCGCCGAACGGTACCCAGCTCTAAAAATGCAAAGCCGGCGTGCATGGCCAGCACCATGATGCCGCCTAAAAGGATGAACAGGACATCTGCGCCCTGTTTTGGTGCTTCCATGATTTGGTTCCTCGAAAAATGCGTTAGGTTGGTGCGTGAAAAGGCAGGTTTTTTAAATGCACCAAACTAAAGCAAAAATCGGGCCATAACCGTTTATATCGGTGCATGGCGCGCACTGAGCCCATCAAAACAGGTGCTGAGTACCAAAGCAATGATTTCGTCGTTGCTGTGCTGGCCGCCCATTTTGAGGAACTCCAGCACCGGGTCACATGCGCGCGCAAACAGGGTGTACAGCACGGCAATACCGGGCAGTTGGGGGTTGAGGGTGCCATTGGCTTGTGCGGCTTCGATCCACTCGCCCAGCCGGTCGCTGACCTCAATCAGGCCATTCATATAGTCTTTGTTACCCATCAGGGCGGTGCGCAGGGTTGAATTTTGGCTCGGCAGAGACGGCATTTCGCCGACCAGCTTCAGGCCCATGGTCCACGCTACCACCGTGCGTAGCTGCGTTATGGGCGGCGCATCGGGTGGCAGGGTGTCCAAAAACGCCTGCGCCCGGTGCATTACCGACACCATGGCGGCTGCGGCCAAGTCTTCTTTACTGGCGAAGTGTTTGTACAGGCTGGCCTTGGCAATGCCTACGTCGGCCGCCACCTCGTCCACCGTCATGGCCTCAAAGCCTTTCTCGGCCAGCAGGCGGTTGACGGCCGCAATGATGGCGCTTTCGCGCGCCTGCAGCATCTGTTCTTTGAATGAGATTTTTGGGGCGCTTCGGGTGACCATGGGTAAATTGTAGTCTATTAAGTCTTGAAATAAATGCAAAGACTATAAAAATACTGTACAGTTCAATAAATACTAAACGGTAATTAAATTCACTATGTCGCTCAAAGTCGCCATCATCGGTTCGGGAATCTCGGGTTTAGCCGCTGCGCACGCCCTCAAGGGCCAAGCGCAGGTCACCCTGCTGGAGGCGGGCAGCTACTACGGTGGCCACACCCACACCGTCGATGTCAGCTTGCCCACGCCCCAAGGCATGGTGAGCCATGGCATAGACACTGGCTTTTTGGTACTGAACGAGCGAACCTACCCGCAGTTGATTCGTTTGTTGGCAGAGTTGGGTGTGCCCACGGCCAAGTCGGAGATGTCGTTCTCGGTGCAATCGACCCAACACGACGGTGGCACGCCACTGGAGTGGAGTGGCACCAGCCTAAACGCCTTGTTTGCCCAGCGGGGCAATCTGGTGAAACCCCAGTTTTGGGGCATGCTGCGCGACTTGTTGCGCTTCAATGCCCTGACCACCCGCATTGCCAAAAGCGGCACCGAGGCTGAGCTGCAACAACCACTGGGTGAATTTCTGCAAGCGCACCGCTTTGGCCCTGCGTTTTGCGACTGGTACTTTTTGCCCATGATGGCTTGCATCTGGAGCTGCCCCACCGCCCAGATGCTGGAGTTCCCCGTGGCCACCATGGTGCGTTTTTGCCACAACCACGGGCTGCTGCAAATTGCCAACCGCCCCCAGTGGTGGACGGTGCAGGGCGGCGCCAAACACTATGTCGAAAAAATTGTTGCCCGCATTGCGGACAAGCGGCTCAATACCCCCGTGCGGCGCATCACGCAGGTAGCCGCGCGCGACGGGCACCACGCCGGTGTCGACGTCACCCTAGACACCGGTGTGGAGTGGTTTGACAAAGTCATCATCGCCACCCATTCCGACCAAGCCCTGGCCATGTTGGACGTCCCCAGCGCCTTGGCCCAGTCCACCCTGGGCGCCATTCGCTACCAGGCCAACACCGCCGTGCTGCACACAGATTCCTCTGTGCTGCCCAAAAACCAAGCCGCCTGGGCGGCCTGGAACTACGAGCGTGCGGCAGGCCAAGACACCGAGCGCAGCCAAGTCTGCCTGCATTACCTCATCAACCGCCTTCAACCCCTGCCCTGGCGCCAGCCGGTGGTGGTGTCACTCAACCCGGTGCGCCCAATTGATGCGGCCCATGTTCTGGGCGCTTACGAATACGCCCACCCGGTTTTCGACATGCTCGCCGTAGCCGCGCAGGCTGAAATGCACCGCCTGCAGGGCCAAGGGCAGTGCTACTTTGCCGGTGCCTGGATGGGTTATGGATTCCATGAGGACGGCCTCAAAGCCGGTCTGGCTGCGGCGTCGCGCCTCTTGGCTGATGCCGGGCGAAAAGTGAATATTCCGGGGCCAGCGGTACAGTCGGCACCGGCACCGCGCTGGCGCGCGCAGGAGGTTGGCGCATGAACGGTTCAGCCCGCACAAACACAGCAACCTCGCCTGCACCGCCTGTGGCCATGCTGGGCTTTGGCCAGGTGCGCCACCAGCGTCTGCGCCCGGTGGCCAACGCCTTTGCCTACCCCACCTACTTTTTAATGTTGCCTATGCGCACCCTTAAGCAGAAGGTTGCCGCAGTACATACAAAGGCAAAGGCGCCTTGGCAAATCAACCAATCCGGCGCGCTGAGCTTTTTTGAAACCGACCACGGCGACGGACGCGCGCCTGAGCAAGGCGGTGCCGTAGCTTGGTTGGACGAATTACTGCGCAGCGAGGGCATTGTGGATGCCACTGGCGAAGTCTGGCTGCACTGTTACCCACGCGTGCTGGGCTTTACCTTCAAACCGGTGAGTTTTTGGTACTGCCACCGTGCCCCAAGCGACCAGGGCGGCGCACTGCGCGCCATCGTGGTGGAGGTGAACAACACCTTTGGCGAGCGCCATTGTTATTTGCTGGACGCGCCCCACTACGGCCAAGAGCTGCGGGCCAGCAAGGTCTTTCACGTATCGCCCTTTTGCAAGGTCGAAGGGCACTACCGTTTTCGCTTTATGCGCACCACGCAGGCGGGCGTTGAAAAAACCGTGGCCCGCATCGACTTTTGTGACGGCGACGAAGACGGTGACATGAAGGTCAGCGGTGAAGACGCCGTCTTGCTGCAAACCAGCGTCAGTGGAACCTTGGTGCCCATCACGGCTAGCAGCCTGCGCCGCGCCCTGTGGCGCAACCCCGCCATGACGTTGGGTGTGGTGCTGCACATCCACATGCAGGCGCTGCGCCTGTGGTGGAAAAAGGTGCCATTCATCCATAAGCCAACGCCCCCTAGCAACTTCGTAACCCGTTAAGCCCACGAGGATCTAACCATGAACACCGCCATTGCCACCGCCCCCGCTGTATCCCCCATCACGTTGCCCAATGACGCACCCGTCACCGCCCGCACTGGTTTGCGCCTACTGCAAAAATTAGCCCATGGGGAGCTGACCGTGCAGTTGCCCGACGGTTCGCGGCGGCGCTTTGGTGAACACCCGCAGCAAAACGCATTACCCGGTCACCACCATCCCCGCGCCCACCTGACCTTGCACAACTGGAACGTGTTTGCCGCCGCCCTCAAGTCCGGTGACATTGGTTTTGCCGAGTCGTATATCGCCGGGGACTGGAGCACCCCTAACCTGACCGCGCTGCTTAAGCTTTTTAGCGTCAACCGCCAAGCGGTGGACGCGGTCATCTTTGGCACCTGGAGCGGGCGTTTGCTGTACCGCATCAAACACCTGCTGCAGCACAACAGCAAAGCCAACAGCCGCAAAAACATCCACGCCCATTACGACCTGGGCAACGCGTTCTACCGCCTGTGGCTGGACGACACCATGAACTACTCTAGCGCGTGGTTCCAAGGCGACCTTAGCGCCCCCCTGCCTGCGGCGCAAACGGCCAAGGTGCAGCGCGCACTGCGTGAAGCGGGCGTCAAAGCCGGTGACCGCGTGCTAGAAATTGGCTGCGGCTGGGGCGCTTTGGCCGAAGAAGCCACGGTGGGCTTGGGTGCCTCGGTGGTGGGCGTGACCCTCAGTACTGAGCAGCTTGCCTATGCCAACGACCGGATGCAGCGCCTGGGTGTGTCCACCGGCGCCGGGGCGCAAGCCGACCTGCGTTTGCAAGACTACCGCGACATTGCCGACGCCCCCTTTGACGCCATTTGCTCCATCGAGATGGTCGAAGCCGTGGGCCGCACCTATTGGCCTACCTACTTCAAGGCCGTGAGCCGTCTGCTCAAGCCCGGTGGGCGGGCTTGCATTCAGAGCATCGTGATTGACGACGCCTTGTTTGAGCGCTACATCCAATCCACCGACTTTATCCAGCAGTACATCTTTCCTGGCGGCTGCTTACCCTGCCCAGCCGAGTTTCGCCGCGAGACCGAGGCCGCGGGGCTGGAGGTGGTGCAAGAGTTCGCCTTCGGCCCGGACTACGCCGAAACCCTGCGCCGCTGGCGCGATGCCTTCCATGCACGCAAAGAGCAAGTCGCAGCGCTGGGTTTTGACGAGCGGTTTATGCGCATCTGGGACTTTTATCTGGCGTATTGCGAAGCCGCGTTTGACACTGGCGACATCAACCTCATGCAGTACACGCTGCGCAAACCCCTGTCAGGGCAGTGAGATCGCTATGAAAAAGATAGCTGTTTGCGCAGTATTGGCGGGGGCTATAGGCCTGTTTGGCACTCCATTGTGGGCGGCTGAGCGACCGGCTGAAGTGACTCGCGTATTGCCCTCTGCCAGCCTGGCCGGGCAAGCCACCTTGCGCTTTTGGGGCTTCGATGTGTACCAAGCCAGCCTGTGGGTGGAACCCGGTTTTAGCGCCGCGCAGTATGCGCAAAGCGCCTTTGCGCTAGAGCTGCGCTACCTGCGGGACTTTGCCGGTGCCGACATCGCCAAGCGCTCCATTGCCGAGATGCGCCGCCAGGGCCCTCTCGATGCACAGCAAGCGACCCGGTGGGAGGCGCAAATGCGCGCCGTCTTCCCCGACGTGAAGGCACGGGAACGCATCACCGGCATCAACCAGCCGGGTGTGGGCGCTGTGTTTTTGCGTGACGGGCGGCCACTGGGCACGATTGCCGACCCTGCGTTTGCCAAAGTCTTCTTTGGCATCTGGCTGTCGGAGCAGACCTCTGAGCCAACCATGCGCAGTGCCTTGCTCAGCCGGGCGCAAACCGTGGCCGTCATCACGCAGCCAGGCGCCGCCACACCATGACAGCCACCGCCCCGCCCCCCGTGAGCACGGTGTTGTCCGTGCGCGAAGGGTTGCGTTATGGGCTGCTGGGTTTTCCGCTGGCTTTTTGCGCCTTGCCGCTGTACGTGCTGATGCCCAATCTATACGCCACGCAGTGGCGTGTGCCACTAGCAGCACTGGGTGCGGTTCTGCTAGTGGCACGTTTGTTCGATGCGGTGGTTGACCCCTGGCTCGGCCGGGTGGTTGACCGGCTATTTGCCCGCTCGCTATCTGCGGTGTGGGTCTTTGGGGCTGCGGCCTGCGCAGTGCTGGCACTGGGTTTTTGTCTGCTATTTTTGCCACAGGTGCAGGGTGCCAACGCCTTGCTGTGGTGGGCCGGGGTGAGTTTGGTGCTCACCTATCTGGGCTACAGCGCCTTGGCTGTGGCGCACCAGTCCTGGGGTGCGCGGCTGGGGGGCGACGAGCGCCAGCGCAGCCACATCGTTGCCTGGCGTGAAGGCTTGGGCTTGCTGGGGGTGGTGCTTGCTGCGGTGACTTCGTCGGTGCTGGGCGTGCCTGCCATGTTGGCACTGCTGCTGCTCAGTTTGGTGCTCGGGTGGTGGGCCTGGACCCATGCGCCACGCCCATTAGCGGGTATGGCCGCCCTTGCGGACAGTGCAAAAACAGCCGCCAGCGCTACCAACATGGGGAGCGTGGCAAGTGCCTGGGGCCCGTGGCGCAACCCGGCGTTTCGCAAGCTGCTGCTGGTCTACCTGCTCAACGGCATTGCCAGTGCCATACCGGCAACCCTGGTGCTGTTTTTTGTGCAAGACCGGGTGCAAGGCAGTGCCGCTTTGCAGGCCGCCAGTCTGGGCCTGTATTTTGTATGCGGCGCGCTGTCCATGCCGCTGTGGCTGCGCTTGGTGGGGCATGTGGGTTTGGGTCACGCTTGGCTGGTGGGCATGGTCTTGTCCATCACGGTGTTTTTGGGTGCCACGCAGGTGGGCGCGGGGGACGCGGGGCTGTTTTTGTGGGTGTGTGCGCTCTCGGGCTTGGCGCTGGGCAGCGACCTGGCTTTGCCGCCCGCACTCTTGGCCGGCGTGATTGCCGACGGTGGTGACCGGGGCCAGCTCGATGGCACCTACTTTGGCTGGTGGAACTTTGCCACCAAGCTCAACCTGGCTCTGGCCGCTGGTGTGGCTTTGCCGCTGTTGGCGTGGCTGGGTTATGTGCCCGGCGCGCGCAGTGAGTCCGCCCTGCAGGTGCTCACCGTGGCTTATTGCCTGCTGCCCTGCGCCCTTAAGGCGCTGGCGGCAGGGGCTCTGTATTTATGGATGGACAAATCGCCTGCCGTTGGCGGGCCAACACACAAGGAAAACGCGGTATGAAACGACGCTCAATTTTGGCGCGCAGCGCCTTGCTACTTGCTGCTGCGGCCGCTCTAGCCGGCTTGTCGGGCTGCAGTAGCACGCCGGTGACCGACTACGCCAAAGAGACCCCGGTGCTGGAGATGCGCGACTATTTCAACGGCACGCTAGACGCCTACGGCATCTTCACCGACCGCTCGGGCAAGGTGGTCAAACGCTTCACGGTGGTGATGGAGTGCCGCTGGACTGGCGACCAGGGCGTGCTCGACGAAGCCTTCGCCTATTCCGACGGCACCACACAGCGCCGCATCTGGCGCCTGCAAAAGCTGGCCGATGGCCGCTTTACCGGCACCGCAGACGATGTGGTGGGCGAGGCTCTGGGCCAGCAAAGCGGCAACGCCTTCAACTGGCACTACACCTTGGCGCTGCCGGTAGACGGCCGGGTGATCAACGTGCAGTTCGACGACTGGATGTACCTGATGAACGACCGGGTCATGCTCAACAAGGCTTCCATGCGCAAGCTCGGTGTGCACCTGGGTGAGGTCACCCTGTCATTTTTTAAGAGATAAATATGCCGCTAGCCCTCGTAAAATATGCGCAAGCAGCTATTAAATTGATAGTATGGCACTGAACCCCCGCATGCAAAACTGGGCGGGGCGCACCGTCTGGCTGGTGGGCGCCTCCACCGGTATTGGCGCTGCCACCGCGCACGCCCTGCACGCGGCCGGGGCGCGGGTGGTGGTCTCCGCCCGCAACGCCAGCGCGCTGGCCGCCTTTGTCAAGGCGCACCCAGGCGCCCGCGCCCTGCCGCTGGACGTCACCGACGCCCAAGCCGTGCATGCCGCGACCCAAGTTGCCCTGGCCCAGGGCCCGCTCGATTGCGTGGTGTACTGCGCCGGCTATTACCGCGCCATGGACGCCGGCCAAATTGATCTGGACGACATGCTGCGCCACAACCAAGTCAATTACGTGGGTGCTTTGAACCTGCTCGACGCGGTTGTGCCAGAGCTGCGCGCCCAGCCGCTCAACCCAGCAACCGGGCAGCGCGGCCATATCAGCCTAGTGGGCAGCGTGGCCGGTTACCGGGGCCTGCCCAATAGCTTGGCTTATGGACCTACCAAGGCGGCGTTAATTAACTTGGCCGAAACTTTGTACCTGGACCTGCAACGCCACGGCGTGGGGGTGTCGTTGATCAATCCCGGCTTTGTGGAAACACCTCTCACCGCGCAAAACACCTTCACGATGCCGGCGCTGCTCAGCCCTGCACAGGCTGCGGCTGCCATCCTAAAAGGTTGGGCGCGTGGTGCGTTTGAAATCCATTTCCCCAAACGCTTTACCCTGGGCCTGAAGCTTCTGCGGGTGTTGCCCTACAGCGTCTACTTTGCGCTGACCCGTCGCTTGAATCCAACCGTCTAATTTTTTTACTGGCAGCTTGCTGATAGGCCGGTTACATTGGTAGATATGACCCCGCGTGCATAGCGCGTGGAGTGTTCTTTACTTGAAAAAGAGGATTCCGTTCGATGTCTGTGCCCCAAGCTGATTCGCCCGCAAACCATGGTGCCTTGCCTAATCTGCAGGCCCATCGTTTGCAGCAAATCCTCTGGGCAATATTTGCAGCAACCAGCGTCGCCCTGGTGACCAGTGCCCTCCATGCAAGTTATGCCAAGGTGGTTCTGCTCACCTTGGCCATGGGTGCGATGGGCGTCTCCTACCGGGCCAACCAACGCGGAGATTTGGCGCTGGCCACCCGCGTCATGCTGGGCACTTTGCTCGTGCTCCTGAGTGGTATCGCGTTTGTGGGTTATGGCCTGTTTGATGGCGCGGTGTATGCATTTCCCGGTCTGCTGGTGTTCGCCAGCATGTTTGGCTCGCGGCGGCTGTTTGTCAGCTTGCTGACGGTCATGCTGCTGGTGCTGGGAAGCATCTATACCCTGGAAACCCAGCAGATACTGGTTCATGCCGTGCCAATCCGTTTTGGGGGGCACGCCATCAATTTGGCCGCCATACTGAGCGTAACGGCCTTCTTGGTTTGGCTGCTGGCCAGCGACTTGCGCGACGCCCTGGGGCGCTTGGAGTCGGACAAGCAAAATATTTTGGAGTCGCATGCCCGCATTGAAGTGTTGGCCCACCGCGACACCCTGACCAACCTGCCCAACCGGGCCTTGGCCCGCGACCGGCTGAAGCTGATGATCTCGCTGGCCAAGCGCAACAGCGCTATGGCGGCGGTCTTGTTTTTGGACCTAGACAACTTCAAGTCGGTAAACGATTCGCTGGGCCACATGGCAGGCGACCAGTTGCTGTGCCAGGTGGCTGACCGCCTGCATGCGGTGCTGCGTGACAGCGACACGGTCAGCCGCCAAGGTGGTGACGAGTTTTTGCTCGTCATTGGCGACGTGGTGGACGAGTCCTCCATTGCGGCCGCAGCCAACAAAGTCATTCAGCAGTTGGCCCAGCCATTCATTCTCAGCGGCATCGAGATAATGGTTACCGCCTCCGTCGGCGTGGCGGTTTACCCGCGCGACGGCGCAGATTGCGACACCCTGCTCAAGTGTGCGGACTTGGCTATGTACCGCGCCAAAGACGCCGGGCGCAATGCCTTCCGGTTTTTTGACCCGGAGATGAACCAAAACGTGGTGGAGCACCTGCACCTGGCGTCGGGCCTGCGCGCCGCAATGGGCAACGGTGAGCTGCAGGTGTATTACCAGCCGCAAATTGAACTCATCACGGGTAAGGTGGTCGGGGCCGAGGCCTTGCTGCGCTGGAAACACCCTGAGTTGGGCTTTATTCCGCCGATCAAATTTATACCGGTGGCCGAGCGCAGCGGTTTGATTAACGAGGTGGGCAGTTGGGTGATGGACGCCGCGTGTCGTCAAGCGCAAATCTGGCGCCAACGGGGGCTGGGTAATTTGGTGGTGGCCATCAATGTGTCGCCCCTGCAGTTCCGCCGCGACGACGTAGAGCGCGGGGTGGCCAATGCCTTGGAAAAATACGAGCTACCCCCGTCGGCCATTGAGCTGGAATTGACTGAGTCGCTCTTGGTGGCCGACGCCCACCATGTCAGTGATGTTTTGCAACGCCTAGGTGCGCAGGGCATCAAGTTTGCGATTGATGATTTTGGAACCGGTTACTCCAACCTGGGCTACCTGCAGCGTTTTGCGGTGCACCGCTTGAAGATTGACCAGTCCTTTGTGCGCAAGTTGTCCGATAGTCCCCTGGAAGACGGCATCGTGCGCGCTGTCATCGAAATGGCCCACTGCCTCAAGCTCGAAGTGGTAGCCGAAGGTGTTGAAGACGCCGCCACCTTACAAAGCCTCAAAGGTTTTGGCTGTGAGTTTGGGCAGGGCTACCATTGGTCGCCCGCCTTGCCCGAAGCCGCTTTTGAGAGTTTTGTGCGCACCCGCAACGAACTGCCCGCCGTATGAGCGTTTTGGACCAGGCCGCAGCACGCGCTGCGGTGGACGTGGTCGTACACACCTTTGAGCGCCTGACCCCCGAGCGGGTGGCCCAACTGGGCGCCATCTATGCCCCGAACGCCACTTTCAAAGACCCCTTCAACGCCGTGCGTGGTTTAGGTGAAATTCAGGCCATTTTTGCCCACATGTACGTCAGCTTGGAGGCGCCCCGCTTTGTCATCACCCACCGCATCGTCGATGGTGCGCAGTGCTTCTTGACATGGGAGTTTCGTTTTCGCTTTCGGCGCTTTCACACTGATGTAGACCAATGCATCGTGGGCGGCTCGCATTTGCAACTGGACGCCGACGGGCGCATCACCCTGCACCGCGACTACTGGGATGCAGCCGAAGAGCTGTATGAAAAAATCCCTCTGCTAGGCGGACTCATGCGTTGGCTCAAACGCAAGGCTAATACCTGACGCCGGTGCCTGGCACCTAGTCTTCACCTGTACGCATAAAAAGGGCGCTTCCCTGCCGAACTGCCGCCCCAAGGCCTGCGTTGCTATACTCAACCCCAGCGCCACTTTGTTCCAGCTTGCGGGCGCTTAATAAATACAGCTAAAGACGGACCGAACCCACCACCCGGCCTCGTTTTTTGCGGCGCTGGGTTTTTTTATGGAAATTTGGGTTGGTTCATGACACTGATTGCCACACCACAGTCACAGCATTTCGCGCAGGCTTTGCCGCTGCAGAGTGGCGCCTCGCTGCGGGACTATTCCCTCAGTTTTGAGACTTACGGAACGCTCAACGCCGAGAAATCCAACGCGGTGCTGGTCTGCCACGCGCTCAACGCTTCGCACCACGTGGCCGGTGTCTATGCCGGACAAGACAAGAGTGAAGGATGGTGGGACAACATGATTGGCCCGGGCAAGCCGGTGGACACCAACCGCTTTTTTGTTATCGGCGTCAATAACCTGGGCTCGTGTTTTGGCTCTACCGGCCCCATGCACCCCAACCCCGACGCACCCGTCGGCAGTGGTCAGGTCTATGGTGCCGATTTTCCGGTGCTCACGGTGGAAGACTGGGTCAACTCCCAGGCCCGCTTGCTTGATGTGCTGGGTATTACCAAACTGGCCGCGGTGATGGGCGGGTCTTTGGGCGGCATGCAGGCCCTGAGCTGGACGCTGCAGTACCCTGACCGCGTGGCCCACGCGGTGGTGGTGGCCAGCGCGCCCAACTTGACCGCAGAAAACATTGCCTTCAATGAGGTGGCCCGGCGCGCCATCGTCACTGATCCCGACTTTCATGGGGGTAACTTCTATGCCCACAATACGGTGCCAAAACGCGGGCTGCGCATCGCCCGCATGATTGGTCACATCACCTACTTGAGTGACGATGTGATGAACGACAAATTCGGCCGCCAGTTAAGGGATGCGGTGCAGGCCGAGGTCACAGTTGGCGCTGCATCGAACGTGCGTCCGTTTAAATACAGTACCCAGGATGTGGAGTTTCAGATCGAGAGCTACCTGCGCTACCAGGGTGACAAGTTTGCCGAATACTTTGATGCCAATACGTATCTGTTGATCACCCGGGCGCTGGATTATTTTGACCCGGCCCAGCAGTATGGTGGTGACCTGAACAAAGCCCTGGCGCGCACGGCCTGCAAGTTTTTGCTGGTGAGCTTCACCACCGACTGGCGCTTTGCACCCAAGCGCAGCCGCGAAATTGTTAAAGCCCTGTTGGACAACCAGCGCGACGTGAGTTACGCAGAGATCGACGCCCCCCACGGGCACGATGCCTTTTTGCTGGACGACCCCCGCTACATGGGTGTGGTGCGCTCGTATTTTGACCGTGTGGCCCAAGGCTTGGAGGTGTCGGTATGAGTAGCGTATCCACCATGCACGCCATTGCTGAGTTGGTGCCGCTGGGCTCCCGAGTCCTGGACCTGGGCTGTGGCGACGGCGCCCTCCTGGCCCATCTGCAGCAAACCCGTGGCTGCACCGGTTACGGGGTTGAGATTGCCGACGCCAATGTGCTGGCCTGCGTGCAGCGCGGCGTTAACGTGATTCAGCTCAACCTGGACGAGGGCCTGGCCCTGTTTGGAGACGCCAGTTTTGATGTGGTGCTGCAAATCGACACCCTGCAGCACCTGCGCAATGCCGAGGTTATGTTGCGTGAGACCGCCCGGGTGGGGCGCGTGGGCATTGTGGCCTTCCCCAACTTTGCCCATTGGCCCAACCGCTTAAGCGTTCTGCTTGGGCGTATGCCGGTGACCCGGCGCCTGCCCTACCAGTGGTACGACACGCCCAACATCCGCGTGGGCACCCACGCCGACCTGGCCGACTTGGCCAAACGCAGCGGGCTCAAAGTGCTCGACAGCTTTGGCCTGCAAGAGGGACGAGTGGTGCGCTTTATACCCAATCTTCTGGCTGGGACTTCGGTGTACAAGCTGGCTCTAGCGCATCAGTAGCAAACCAGTTTTGCTCTGTTTTTAATAGCTGCTGACGCAATCAATTCGAGGGCTAGCGGCCTATTTTGCACACAAATTTATGCGGTTGCCTTGGTGATTGTTGCGTGCGACGCCTTGGTCTTTCCGCGCGTCAAACAGAGCGTGATTCAGGCGTGGCCTTGATGGGGGAAAGCTGGGGTACTACAGTGGCTGCTGCCGTGGCATGATGGTGGCCCATTTGCCCCTTTGGCCCCCCAGGAGAGTCGCATGAATGCCCGTGTACCCGCTTGTGCCTTGAACGCGGAACAAGCCCAATCCCAAATTAGTGCCCTGTGGGACGCGCAGATCGTCCCCCAGTTGCAAGACTATATTCGTATCCCAGCCAAGTCGCCCATGTTTGATGCCGACTGGGCTGCCCATGGGCACATTGACGCAGTGGTGCAGCAGACGGCAGCGTGGATTGAATCGCAAAAGGTCAGTGGTCTCACTTTGGAGATCGTGCGCCTGCCCGGACGCACACCGGTGCTGTTTTTTGAAGTGGCAGCCAGCCAGAGCACGGCCACCCAGACCGTGCTGGTGTACGGGCATTTGGACAAACAGCCTGAATTTTCTGGCTGGCGCAGTGATCTGGGTCCGTGGACGCCCAAGCTAGAGGACGGCAAGCTTTACGGGCGTGGCGGTGCCGACGACGGCTATGCAGCGTATGCCGCGATTGCCGCCATCCAAGCACTCAAATCCCAAAATGTGGCCCACCCGCGTATCGTTGGCCTGATCGAGACCTGCGAAGAAAGCGGCTCCTACGACCTACTGCCCTACATTGACGCGCTTAAGCCCCGCATGGGCGATGTCGGCTTGGTGGTGTGCTTGGACTCGGGTGCTGGCAACTACGACCAGCTCTGGGTGACCAGCAGCCTGCGTGGCATGGCCAGTGGTGTACTCAAAGTAGAGGTGTTGACCGAAGGTGTGCATTCGGGCGACGCCAGTGGTTTGGTGCCGTCAAGCTTTCGTATCCTGCGCCACGTGCTGGACCGCCTAGAAGACAGTGCCACCGGTCGGCTCTTGCCCGCCAGCTTCCACTGCGAAGTCCCGCCAGACCGCATGCGCCAGGCGCAGGCCACCGCCGCGATATTGGGTGACGAGATCCACAAGCGGTTTCCCTGGGCCCATTACGACTGCGCGGGCTCCACCAGCTTTACCCTGCCCACCACCACCGACCCCGTGCAAGGCTTGCTCAACCGCACTTGGCTGCCGACCCTGAGTGTGACCGGGGCAGAGGGCTTGCCGGCCTTTGGTGATGCGGGCAACGTGCTGCGCCCCTACACCGCCTTCAAACTCAGCCTGCGCCTGCCACCATTGGTGCAGGCCGATGTCGCCGTGCAAGAACTCAAGGCCCTGCTGGAAGACAACGCACCCTACCAAGCTCGGGTCACATTCGAACATGCGGGTGGCGCCACCGGTTGGAATGCCCCCAACCATGCCGCCTGGTTTGACGATGCGCTACAGGCGGCGTCGCAGGCGCACTTTGGGGCGGACTGTGCCTACATCGGCCAGGGTGGAACCATTCCGCTGATGAACATGCTGTCCAAAGGCTTCCCCAGCGCGCAAATGCTGGTGTGTGGGGTGCTGGGGCCCAAGAGCAATGCCCATGGCCCCAACGAGTTTTTGCACATTCCCTATGCCAAGAAGTTGACCGCAGCGGTGGCCCAGGTTATCGCCCGTTTCCCCTAAACTGCCGAGTCCATGCCAAAGCAAGCACGCGATTCTGTTTTGTCCACTTTTGTTGCCAGTGCGGGTGACCATGTGGTGGTGCAAGACTGGCCGGTGGAGGCCGGCATTCCGCTGCGTGGCACCGTGATCTTGGTACATGGCTTGGGCGAGCACGCGGGTCGTTACGACTATGTGGCCCGCCACCTCAACGCCTGGGGTTTCGCAGTGCGAGGTTACGACCAGTTTGGCCATGGCGAATCCGCCGGTGTGCGCGGTGGCCTGCCCACCGACAACCACTTGCTGGACGATTTAACCGACATGGTCGACAGCACCCGCGCTCGCATGCGCAAAGACACGCCTCTCATCTTGCTGGGCCACAGCATGGGTGGTGTTGTGGCAGCGCGTTTTGTGGCGCTGGGTATTCGGCCGGTGGATGCCCTCATACTGTCGTCGCCCGCACTGGATCCGGGCTTGAACCGGTGGCAAAAATGGCTGCTGCGGGTGGTTCCCCGCATCGCACCGGGGCTGCGAATGGGCAACGGGCTGAAGTCCAAGTACCTGTCTCACGACCCCGAAGTGGTGGCCGCTTACCTTGCCGACCCATTGGTGCATGACCGCATCTCCGCACGACTGGCCCGTTTTATTGCCAATACAGGGGCACAGGTGATTGCCGCCGCGCCCACATGGAAGGTGCCCACGCTGTTGATGTATGCAGGGCACGACCGTTTGGTTGATCCAGCGGGTAGTCGGCGGTTCGCCGCAGCAGCACCCAGGGCCAAAGTCAAGGCGGTATGTTTTGAGCCTATGTACCATGAGATATTTAATGAGCGCGACGCGGCGCCGGTGTACATGACCCTGCAGAATTGGTTGGACCGGCTGTTTTGATGCATGCGATGAAGCGACCCACCCATTTTTTGAGACGTTGGCGCAAGGGCTTGCCGTTGCGGTATACCGTGGCAATTGTGATGGTTCTGGGTGTCACATCCCCCGCCCTGCTGCTGCTTGCGGTGGAGCAACAGCTCGCGCAACAGTCCCAGCGTGAACTGTTGGCGCAGGCCGAGACATCTTTGCTGGCCATGGGGAGCGCTTCCATCGCCGAGCCTTTGTGGGTGGTAAACCGCGCAGCCTTAGATGAGGCGTCCGAGCGGCTGCTCGATAACCCTTTGGTGGTGGCGGTGCGGGTGGACGAAGGCCTCACCGCCGCACAGGGGCGCGTACGCACGCGCAAAGGCTATACCCGCCCACTGGACGCTGAAACGGCCGCCGGGCGACTGAATCGGCGCTCAGATGTAGTGCAGCGCTCGGGGGAGTCTTTGGGCACGGTGACCGTGTGGTTTGACGCCACCTTTGGCGACCTTTTGCTGCAGCAGCGGCGCAGCCAGATGCTGTGGCTGGTGGCCGCGCAGGTATTGGCCAGCCTGGCGGTACTGATGCCGCTACTGGTTTCGCGTGTGCTTAAACCCGTGGAGCGGCTCAAAGCCCAAGCGTCGGCCCTGCTGGAGCGGGGCCCCCATCTGGCGCAGGCCGCGTTTGCCTGGACCCGCCATGACGAGTTGGGCATGTTGGGGCGCCATCTGGTGCAAGTGCGCAGCCAGTTGGGCGAGCTGTTTGGGCAGCTTGAGAGCAAGAACGCCCAGTTGCAACAACTGGCCTTGTACGACCATTTGACGGACCTGCCCAATCGCACCTTGTTTGTGGACCTGGTCCAGCGCGAGATTCCGCAGGCCCACCGCCACCAGCAGCGGTTTGGGATTTTGTTTATCGACTTGGACCGGTTCAAAGTCGTTAACGACAGCATGGGCCATGCAGCGGGCGACACCGTGTTAGTAGAGGTTGCCAAGCGTTTGCGCCATGCTGTGCGCGAGGTCGATGTGGTGGGGCGCCAAAGTGGGGATGAATTTTTAGTCTTGGCGCGCGACGTGACGAATTGGGAAGCACTGGGTGAAATGGCCGATCGTATTTTGCGTTCGGTAGAGGCGCCGGTGCCGGTGGGCGCTTCGTTTGCCCATGTTTCCGCCAGCATCGGTATTGCCCTGTACCCAGACGATGCGGGTGATTACGAGGCCCTGCTTAAAAGTGCCGACATCGCCATGTACCAGGCCAAGGCATTGGGCCGGGCGCGTTACAGTTTTTTTCACTCCGAGCTTAATACCCGCCTGCAGGCTAATCTGGAGCTGGAGCACGACCTGAGTGCTGCCATTGCCACCAGCCAGCTGGTCATGCACTACCAGCCTCAACTCGACGCACAGACGGGCGAACTGGTGGGTGTAGAGGCTCTGGTGCGATGGCAGCACCCTAAGCACGGTTTGCTCTACCCAGGGGCCTTCATTGGCCTGGCCGAAGAGTGCGGAAAAATCGCAGAAATGGGTGTTTGGACCCTGCGCGAATCGTGCCGCCAAATGGCGCAGTGGAAAGCGCGTGGGCTCAATGTGGGCGTCATGGCGGTCAACGTCTCGGCGTTGGAGTTTCGTGACCACCGCCTGTTGGACAGTGTGCAGGCCGCCTTGGCCGAGAGTGGAATTGACCCGCAAGACCTGGAGGTGGAAATCACCGAAAGTGTGTTGATGCAGGAGACCGACACCAGCCAGCGCATCATCGAGCGCCTGCGCGCGCTGGGCGTGGGTATCGCAATTGATGACTTTGGCACTGGCTATTCGTCGCTGGCCTACCTCAAGCGCTTAAAACCCAACCAACTCAAGATCGACCGTTCGTTTGTGAGCGACACAGCCACTGACAGTGATTCGCGCGCCATTGTCAGAGGTGTCGTGGGCCTGGCCACGGCCTTGGGCCTCAATGTGGTGGCTGAAGGTGTTGAAACGCAAGAGCAGTTGCAGTTCTTGCGTGAGAGCGGTTGCCACACCTTGCAGGGCTACTACCTGGGAAGGCCTGTCACCGTAGAGCAGCTAGAGGTGTGGATGGTGCAACGCAGCCAGGGCCCTAATCCCTTTGTCTGAGTGCGTTGGCCGCATGGTTTTTGCGTTGCGCTGCTAACCACAGCAGTGCCGCGCCAGTGAGTAGCACCGGAGCCAACGACAGCCAGTTGAGCAAGGTCCAACCCTGGGTCGTGACCAGTGCACCCGACGCAAAACCGGTAATTGCCATGACCGTAAAAACGCAAAAATTGATGGCGGCTTGTGCGCGGTCTTTCTCTTCGGGCCGGTAGGCACCCAGGGCCAGGGTGGTGCTGCCGGTGAATAGAAAATTCCAGCCTACGCCCAGGAAAAATAGCGCTACCGCAAACTGGTGTAGTTCAACCCCCGTGAGTGCGATCGCAATGGCGCCCAAATTCAGCACCACGCCCGCACCCATCACCGGCAGGGCGCCCCAACGCTTGATCCACCCTCCGGTGAAAAAGCCCGGCGCAAACATGCCAATCACGTGCCACTCCAAAACCAGGGCGGTGTCTTCAAATGCCAAACCACATTGCTGCATGGCCAGGGGTGTGGCTGCCATCAATAGGTTCATCACGCCGTAACCTAAGGCTGCACTGGCGCAAGCGACTGCGAAGGCGGGTTGGCGCAGGATGGTGCGCAAAGGCCGCCCACCATCCGCGCCGACGGGTGCAGGCACGTTTGCCGGAAAACGAACAAATGCCATGAGCACCATGGCCAACACCGCCACGATGGCCAGCACCACATAGGCGCCGGCAAATGGCACTTCTAGCAGCGTGCGTGAACGCGCCGCTAGGTTGGGCCCGGCAATGGCGCCAATGAGGCCGCCTGCCAATACCAGCGACACGGCCTTTTCTCGGGCGGCTGGCAAGGCTAACTCCGCCGCAGCAAAACGGTATAGCTGGCCGTTGGCGCTGTAATAGCCGGCTACAACTGTGGCACCCACCAAGACCCAGAAGTGTTTCCCCACTACCGCCCAAGCCGCCACCCCAGCCGACAGCAGGGCCACCAGCAGCCCAAGTTGAAACGAAATTTGCCGGCCATAACGCGCCTGGGTGTAGGCGACCAACGGCGTACTTAGCGCCCCACCCACCACATAACCCACGACGGGCAAGGTAGCCATCCACCCATAGGGAGCCAGCGCCAAACCGACCAAGCCATTGATGGCAATGAAGGCGACGTTGTTAGTCAAAAAGAGTCCCTGGCACAGCGCCAGCAGCCAGAGGTTGCGGTTCATGGTGGCAGTGTAGTTGGCAAAATAAAAGCGCCTGGAGGCGCTTTTATTTGATAGTCCCCTGCCGCATCCGCTTTAGGGGCGAACAGAGGGGGTTGGCATTGGCTTACGCCGTCGCAGCCGCTTGGTGGGCTTTAGTGGTTTTAGTGACCTTGGCGGGTTTTGCTTTGACTGCGGCTTTCTTTGCGGGTGCTTTCACCGCTTTCGCTGCTGCTTTGGCTGGAGCGGCCTTTTTGGCGGCAGGCTTGGTGCTGGGCTTTGCGGCTTTGGGTGGGGCCGCTTTGGCGGCCTTCTTGCTGGCTGCTGGGGCGCTGGTTGAGCCGGCATCCCAGGTCAGACGCGCCTTTTTGGCCAGGGTCACCACCTTGGCAATGGCTTCGTCGGTGAACGGGCCGTTGACGCCCGAAATAGCCGCCAGTTTCATGCCGTGTTTGAGGCCCAGTTTGTAGATCTCTTTGACCTTCTCCCACTCGGTGTCGCGGCCCACAGTGAACACTTCAAAGCGGCCTTCGAGCGCCAGCACAATGGTTTCAGCCAAGCAGGCATACACCACGTTGGGTGGCAGGCCAATACTTTTGAGGCCTTTGACCTTGGTGGGCAAATCGATCTCGCCAGACTCGATCACCAGCACGTCTGGGCGTTTGGCAACGTCCGAGGCAGGCAAGTCTAGCGGACGGGCCACGTCGGTAATCACGCAGCCGGGCTTGACCTTCATGATGTCCAAAATCTCTTTGCCGGCACCCGAGGTGGAGGTGACGATCATGTCCATGTCACTCAACAGGTCGTTGTAGTCGACCGTGGTGAAGACTTTGGCGTGGGGGGTCTCTTTCAGAATTGAGACTTTCAGGTCTTCGAGCTTGGAGAGCGTACGGCCTGCCAGATAGACCTCATCAAAAGACATGGCCAAGAGGCGTGCGCTGACCGACCCGATGGAGCCCGAGGCACCAATCACCATGGTTTTGGCCATGATTTTTTTGTTCTTGTTGATGGTCAACAAACCCATACGGCGCATGGCGTCGGCGGCGGCCCATAGCGCCCCAGAGGCGGAATAGCTGTTGCCGGTGGTGATGGGCAAATCCGAGCGGCGCGCCACGGTGACACCTGCGTCACCCACGACCTTGGTGAATGCGCCCAGACCCATGATCTGCGCGCCCATTTTTTCGGCAATTTTTGCTGCGTGCAACAAACGGCGGTAGGTGAACTCGGGGCTGCGCGACAGCATCTCTTTGGGGGTTCCCCCCACCGAAATTAACCAGCCTTCGGCCTCGGCACCAGTAGGCGAGACGATGTTGCTCATCTTGCAATAGACCATGGGCGGCATGTGCGCGGCCAAGGTCTCGATACGGTCCATCACAAACTTCGGTGTAGCCTTTGGAATAGGCAGGCCTTTTTGGATATAGGACTGGCTCAAAGGGTGGACCACAAACGCGAAGCGGCGGATGTTGCGGAAATTGCCAGTGGGGTGCAGCATGCGCGGTTGGATGTCGAGCTCGTCCAAAATTTCAGAAAAATCGTCGTCGGACACTTCCTCGGTGGGCTTCTCCAAAACGGCCAGAATCATGGCCTCAATGGTGTTGATACCCACCACTTTGTCGAACAGCATGGGAGACACGTCTACCACCAGATTGACCTTGCACTTTGCGAAAAACGCCAGGCGCCCGTCGTCCACTGCCGACGTAATCAGCGTCTTGCCTTCTAGGTTGCTGCGGTTGCCCACGGCCTCAATTTCGGCAAAGGTGCCGACGATGACGTGCGATTTGGCCACCACACTGGCGACCCGCCTGTTTTTGAAGCCGGTGAGGGTGGCTTCCAGTAACTCGCCGGACTTGCCGTTGAGCATGAGTTCGCTGCCCTTGGCATACAGCTCCAGCTGTTCCAACGAGGTCAGCATGGTGGGTGCGCCAGTTTGAAAAATGGCGTCGGCAAAGCTCAGGTTCTTGGTGTAGTCGGACATGGCCACGGCCATGTCGTAGTTGCGCATGCCAGAGAGAAATAGCACCAAATTGTTGTTGAAATAGCTGCCCAACTCTTTTTGCACATGGCGCACGGCACGCACTTGCAACAGGCGGCGTAGCGTGGCACCAGTGGTCACTGGCACGCGGGTGACGACATTGGTCAGACGCTCGGTTTCTTTGTTCATCACAGTGCGCAGACCCACGTGGTAATGGTCGGGTATTTCGCCCAAACCAATGGCGTCGGCATTGGCTTGTTGGCGGCGCATCAACTCCCAGGCTTTGCCCGTGTCACGGTCTGCTCCCATGCGGGCCACCGTGAAGGATTGACCCAAAAATTGGGTCTTGAATTCAAAATCCTGCTTGGATGAGCCTAGCGTCACTGTTACTACTTTTTTCATCAAACCGCTCCTCAAATTAAGACAACTACACCCGTGTGACTGGGCTCAGTGCTTGCGCGCTGAGCCAAATGATTCGGCAAGGGTCTGCTGCACGCTGCCCTTGCACTTGCCGTTTAAGCGGACTTTTTGGCTTTGCGCGCCGGCACGGCCCGCACTGTTTTGTGGCCTGCGTGTGGAGGCAGTACTTGGCGAATCAGGGCTTCGCACTGGGTTTGGGACATGTAGCGTGGCACGGGGTACCCGGTATGTGCCTCAAAGCAGGCCGCCTTGGCCAGCGCGGGAATGTCGGACTCTTGCAGGGCTTTCAGGTAGGTGGGGATGCCCAAGTCCTGGTTGAGCTGGTCCACCGCGTCGAGAAACTTTTGCGCCAATACAGACGACGGCTCGTCCTCGGTGCCCACTTTGGCGCGCACGGCCAATTGCGCTAAACGCTCAATGATGGCGGGGCGCGAGTACTTGAGCACATGCGGCAGCATGATGGCATTGGCGAGGCCGTGGGGCGTGTGGTACAGGCCGCCAAACTGGTGGGCAATGGCGTGGACATATCCCACATTGGCGCGGGTGAAGGCAAAGCCGGCGTAGGTGGAAGCCAGCGCCATTTTTTCACGCGCTTCCAGGTTCTTGCCATTGGTATAAGCGGTGCGCAGGTTCTCAAAAATCAAACCAACGGCCGACAGAGCCATGCCGTCGGAGTAGGGGGTGGTCCAGTTGCCAATGTAGGCTTCGATGGCGTGGGTCAAAGCATCGATGCCGGTGGCTGCAGTGATGTGGGGCGGCAAGCCCGTCATCAGGCTGGGATCCAAGGCCGCCATTTTGGGCACCATGCGGGGGTCAACAATGACCAACTTGGCATGTTTTTCCGGATCGGAGATAACGGCCGCTACCGTCACTTCGGAGCCAGTGCCTGCGGTAGTGGGAACGGCATAAATCTTAACCGGGGCGCGCAGGCCTTTGAGGTAACCCGCCAGTTGGCGCAGGGGTTTGGGGTTGGAAATCGCGACCGCTATGGCTTTGGAGGCATCCATGGAGGAGCCGCCGCCAAACGCGATGATGGCGTCGCAGCCATGTTCTTTGTAAAACGCGATGCCGCGTTCAACTAAGGGGATGGGGGCATCGGGGGTAATTTCGTCAAACACCACATATTGCGCGCCGCCTGCGGTCAGTGCGTCGGTCAGGGGCTTGAGCAAGCCCAGTTTGGAGATGATGCTGTCGGTGACGATGAGAATCTTTTCGTGGCCAAAACCGGCAACGGCTTGGCCCAACCGACCGCTGGAGCCAGGGCCCACCAATAAGGTGGGCTGGGGAATGGGAATGAAGCGGGTTATCAGGCCGGCACCGCGCATGATGGCGCCAAGGCCGGTGGCGCGAATCGAGTTACGCATGGCTTCAGATATCAATTCATCTCTCCTGAATAGTTGAATGTTGGGTGGAGTTAAGCGCGCTAGTATGCCCGCGCCCGCTCCAAAAAGGTGGAGGGCTCACACCAGACAGATACTACTCTTGATCGGATGCGGGCCTTACACCCGTATCGCCATCAACGCGGCCAGTGCAGCCGTCTCCGCCCGCAGCACACGGGGGCCGAGAGTGAAAGGCATAAAACCGCTTGCCAGCGCTGCAGTCTCTTCATGGACGCTCAGCCCGCCTTCTGGGCCCGACAAAAAAGTAGCCGTTTGGGGGGCGTTGGTTTCAACCCAACTGCGCAGGGGCGCAGCGCTATCACGCAGCGATAGGAGCAGGCGCGCAGGGCTATCCGTCGCCGCAAGGGTCTTGAGCCACGCATCCAAGGTTTGCACCGCATGGATGCGCGGCACCCGGTTGCCGCCACATTGCTCGCAGGCCGCAATAGCAACACTGTGCCAATGGGCAACTTTTTTCTCGGCCCGCTCGCCACCCAGGCGCAGCACACTGCGTTCCGTCATTAGCGGCTGGATACTGGCGACGCCGAGTTCACTGGCCTTTTCAACCAACCAGTCCATACGGTCATTGGCGGGCATGCCCAAGGCCAGATGTACTGCGCGCTGTGGCTCGCGGTGCGTTGGGTGGTGCGCTCCGATGTGTACCTGCACATCGCTGCGCCCCATGTGCTGGATGGTTGCGTCGTACTCGCCATCGGTCTCGCCGTTAAAAAGCGTAATGGTGTCACCCGGCTGCAGGCGCAGCACCTGGACGTGGCGCGCCGGCCCGCTGGGTAAATCTAGCGGGGTTTCGGCCGCCAGGGGTGCAGGAACAAAAAAGCGGGGCATGAAGATGCTATAAATTCAGGAGCTGCTTGTGCAGTATTTACGAGGGCTAGAGGCCTATTTGACGCTAAGTTCGCCCAAACGCGTAGTCATTGGGTACTTCTATGCCTTCAATGCTTTCAACCAGGCGTAGCAGGGGTTTGAGTTCCATGTAGCGTGCACAGGTGGCCCGTATGTAGGCAATGAAGCGGGGTGTGTCCGCCAGGTATTGGGGCTTGCCGTCACGCAGGGTCAGGCGGGCAAAAATCCCTGCTACCTTGAGGTGGCGCTGCAAACCCATCCATTCCACGGCTTTGTAAAAGTCGCCAAAGTCATCGCCCACGGGCAAACCGGCTGCGCGGGCTTTTTGCCAGTAGCGAATGGTCACGTCCAGGCAGAAGTCCTCGTCCCAGCTCAAAAAGGCGTCGCGCATCAAGCTGGCGACGTCGTAGGTGATGGGGCCGTAGACGGCATCTTGAAAGTCCAGCACGCCCAGCTTCTCGTCATGCACGCGGGCCACACCGCCGGGCCCCACCATCAGGTTGCGCGGCATAAAGTCGCGGTGGACGTAGACGCTGGGCCACGCCAAATTGGATTTCACAATGGCGGCAAATGCGCTGTCCAGGGTTTTGCGCTGGGCGCCTGTGAGCGTCACTTGCCGGTGCGCCTGGATGTACCACTGTGGAAACAACGCCAGTTCCCGCATCAAGAGTGCTTGGTCATAGGGCGGCAGTACGTCGGGGCGGGACGCCAGCTGCCACTGAATCAGCGTGTCCACCGCTTCCAGATACAGGGGCAGCGGTGGCGGCTCTTGGGGCGCAATACATTGCATCATGGTTTGCGCGCCCAGGTCGGTGAGCAGCATGAAGCCATGGGCTTGGTCCCACTCCAGCACCTCGGGGGCTTTCAGCCCTGCCTGCTGCATCAGGCCCGCTACCTGTACAAAAGGCTTGCAGTCTTCTTTGTCTGGTGGTGCGTCCATGATGACAAAGCTGCTGGCCGGTGCGGCTAGGGGGCTGTCGACGCGCAGATAGCGCCGAAAACTGGCGTCTGCAGACGCTAGGCGCAGGGTTGCGGGCACCAGTCGGTGGTGTTCTTGGATACGGGCTAGCCAAGCGTCAAAAAAAGCGTGGCGCTCTGCGCAGGCCCATGTAAGCGGCAGCGAGGTATTGACGGACTGTGGGGTGGGGGGCGTGGGGGTAATGGCGCTCATGGATAATCGATTCTACAAAGCCCTGCTACAAACCCCGGTTCACGCGCCCCTTTGCGCGTGGCCTTCTATTTTTTTGATTGCACTTTTGGTCCCCATGCGAGTCCCCCAGCGCAACCCGGCAGACTGGTTGCCCCACCTTCGACGCTTGTCGCCGAGCCTGGCTTTGATAGGCTGTCTGGTGAGCGGCGTTGGGTCCCTGCGTGCGCAGACGACGCAACCACTGGCGGCGGTGCCGGTCGAAGAGGGGCTTCCGCTCAAGGCCAGTACACGCCTGCAGGACAGCATAGACCCTGCGCAGACCACTGAGGCGCCCACTTTTTTTCGAGGTGATCGGATCAGCGGCCGCCCTGAACTAGAGACGGTGATTGAGGGCAATGCGGAGATGCGCAAAGCAGGCACGGTCATTCGGGCGGACCGCCTTGAGTACAACCAGCCCGAAGACATGGCGAAGGCTACGGGTAATGTGCTGATCAACCGCTCTGGCAACGTCTACGAGGGGCCGTTGCTGGAGTTAAAAGTCGATGCGTTTGAAGGTTTTTTTAACGAACCGCGTTACCACTTTTTGCAAAATGGCGCCCATGGGCAGGCGTCCAGGGCCGACTTTGTGGACGAAAACCATGCCATCATCACCGACGCCACCTACACCACCTGCAGGCGTAAACCCGGTCCCGATTGGATGCCCGACTGGGTCTTGCGGGCGGCCAGCATCAGTTTGGACACTGACGCAGAGGAAGGCGTTGCCCATGGCGGTGTATTGCGGTTCAAGGGTGTGCCCGTGCTGCCGGTTCCTGCCATTAGCTTTCCGTTAAGTGACAAACGCAAGTCGGGTTTTCTGCCACCCAGCGTGGGCGTGAGTACCGTTAACGGGGTTGAGGCTGTGGTGCCGTATTACTGGGACATCGCCCCCAATAGGGACGCCACCATTACCCCCACCTTCATGTCGCTCAGGGGGGTCGACATGGGTGGCGAATTTCGTTACCTGGAACCAAGCTATTCCGGCTCGGTTCGGGCCAATTACTTGGCCTCAGACCCGTTGACTAATAGCGACCGCTGGGGGCTGAGCTACCTGCATACGGGTAGTGTGGCGACCGGGCTGCCCCAAGTGGGCAATATCGCTGTCAATGCCAACATTAACAGGGTGAGTGACGACGCCTATTGGCGCGACTTCCCCAACAGCAGCGCCACCCTGACCCAGCGCCTACTGCCCAGTTCTGTCGGGGCTAACTGGGCGCAGGGCCCTTTTTCCATGGGGCTGCAGGTGTTCCGATGGCAGACCCTGCAGGACCCTGCTGCGCCGATCATCCCGCCGTACGACCGCGTCCCGCAGTTGACGGGCCGTTATGCCTTGACCAATGTAAATGGGTTTGATTGGTCTGTTGATGCAGACTACACCCAATTTCAGGGCGAGCCTTCGCTGACGCTACAGCCCAATGCACAGCGCACGTTCAGCCTGTTGCAGGTCAGTCGTCCGGTATTAGGGCCTGCAGGATATCTCACGCCCAAATTGCAGCTGCATGGCAGTGCGTACCAATTTGATGCGGCACTGTCCAATGGTGACCGCTCAGCCGCCAGTGTTGTGCCCACGTTCAGTCTGGACAGTGGCTTGGTCTACGAACGCAATACCCTGCTTTGGGGGCATAACCTGGTTCAAACTTTAGAGCCACGGGCCTTTTACGTGTACACGCCTTATCACGATCAAAGCATGCTGCCGAACTACGACACAGGCATTAACGACTTCAATTGGGCAACTATTTTTACTGAAAACAATTTTGTAGGTCACGACAAAATATCGGATAACAACCTGTTGACAATGGGTTTGGCTACCCGGTTTCTAGACGGAGACACCGGTGCGCAGTTGGCGCGCTTTGGCGTGGCGCAGCGCTTGCGGTTTGAACCACAGCTGGTCACACTGACACCCGGTCTAGCGCCTGCGCAAGTGGGGCTTAGCGACATTTTGATCGGGACGACTGTCAACATCAATGATCGCTGGGCATTGGATTCGACGGTGCAATACAACGCAGAAACTGATCAATCGACCCGCTCTACGCTGGGCATGCGATACAGCCCTGGCCCTTACCGCGTGATTAACGCAGCCTATCGGACCCAGCTTAACGTCAGTGAGCAAATCGATATCAGTTGGCAGTGGCCTCTCAATAACCTGTGGGGTGATCGTGGTGTGGATCTGGGGGCTGGCAGGGGGCAAGGCGAAGGTCGTTATTACACGGTGGGCCGCATGAATTACAGCGTGATGGATCAGAGCTTGGTCAACGCAGTGCTGGGTGTCGAGTACGATGCAGGCTGCTGGTTGGGGCGTGTCGTTCTGGATCGGGTTCAGACCAGCGTGTCAACCGCCACGAACAGTTTGATGTTTCAGATAGAGTTCGTCGGATTTACCCGCTTGGGTTGGGGCTCTAGCCCCCAAGAGACTTTAAAACGCAATATTTCACGCTACCAGAGTTTGCGTGAATCCTTCGGCTCTAGCAGCCGCTTCAGCAATTACGATTGAGTGACCATGATATTTCGCGCTGGGACGGCCGTCCTTCTATTTCTTTTTAGCCTGGTGCTTGGTGGGGTGCACGCCCAAACGCCGCAAGCGGCAGACTATATCGTCGCGGTAGTCAATTCGGTGCCGATTACCCATACCGAGCTGACCAACGCGGTCAAAGGCGCGACACAAAATATGGAGCGCCAACGAATTGCCGTTCCGCCACCCGAGGAGTTGCGCCACAAAGTACTAGAGCAATTAATCAACGACAAAGCCCAGTTGCAATTGGCGAACGAAACCGGTATTCGCGTGGATGACGCCGCAGTTCAGCAGGCCGAAGCCGATGTGGCGAGCCAAAAACAAGTCGATGTGCCCACCTTGCACCGTCAATTGCTGAAAGACGGTATCAGCGTGGCGTTATTTCGTGAGCAATTGCGCGACCAATTGATTCTGCAGCGCTTGCATGAACGCGACGTGCAGGCCCGCATTCGGGTCAGTGACGTCGATGTGGATCGCGCCATTCAGGAGCAACTCGCCAACCATGCAGATCCGTTTTCCCAAGAGATCAATTTGGCGCAAATTATGCTGGCTACACCCGAAAAAGCGAGCTCTGAACAACTGGCGGGACTGTATCGGCAGGCGGAGAAAATTCTGGCCCGTATCCGCGGTGGCGAGGACTTTGACCGCTGGGTGCAAAGTATTTCAGCGGCCAGTCGCACCAACGGTGGCCAGATGGGGTTGCGCCGCGCCGACTTGTACCCGCCTTCGTTTGTCCAAGCAACCGAGAAATTGGCGGTGGGGCAGGTTTCTGACATCGTGCGGTCTGCCGCAGGTTTTCATATTTTGAAAGTCATTGAGCGCCGCCAGCCGGCAACGCTAACACGTACGGTTCTGCAGACCCGTGCGCGGCACATCTTGCTGCGTTTGTCGCCTGAGATGACCCAAGGAAAAGCGATCGCACTGTTGACGGATCTCAAGAAGCAAATCCAGTCCGGTCGGGCTACTTTCCAGGATTTGGCGCGGGCTTACTCGCAAGATGGTAGCGCCGCGCAAGGCGGCGATTTAGGCTGGGCCAGCCCCGGCATGTACGTGCCCGAATTTGAAGAAACACTGAACCGCTTAGCCGAAGGCGAAATGAGTAACCCGGTGGTGTCGCGCTTTGGTGTACACCTGATTGAAGTCGTAGAACGTCGACGGGTCAATATGGAGCCACGTGAAATCCGAGAATTGGTGCGTAACCAACTGCGCCAAAGCCGTTATCAAGAAGCCTACACCACCTGGGCTCGAGAGGTGCGTGACCGTGCGTTCGTAGAAATCCGCGAGCCAGTCCAGTGAGCATGGTGCGCCTATGAAGCACATTGCACGCAAACGGTTTGGCCAGCATTTTTTGACCGATGGCGGCATCATTGATGCCATTGTTCGGGCTATTGACCCCAAGCCGGGCCAGCCCATGGTTGAGATTGGTCCTGGTTTGGCAGCGATGACGCAGCCCTTGGTCGAGCGCCTGGGGCATTTGACCGTGATCGAGCTCGACCGCGACCTGGCGCAGCGCTTGCGCGCGCACCCCCAGTTGACTGTGGTGGAGTCCGATGTCTTGCGGGTGGACTTTGGGCAGCTTAGGGAAAGCGTGCAGACGTCTAATGCCGCAGATGGAACCCAGGCTGGGCCGACTTCGGGCCGGTTGCGGGTGGTTGGTAATCTGCCCTACAACATCTCAACCCCCATCTTGTTCCACCTGCTCAAAGATGTCGATGCGATTGAAGACCAGCATTTCATGCTGCAAAAGGAGGTCATTGACCGCATGGTGGCCCGGCCCTCGACGGCCGCCTATGGGCGTTTGAGCGTAATGCTGCAGTGGCGCTACGCCATGGAAAACGTGCTTCCCGTGCCCCCACAAAGCTTCGATCCTCCCCCCCGTGTCGACAGCGCGGTGGTCCGCATGGTGCCATTGGTCACACCACCCGATCTGGATGTGGCGTTGCTGAGTGAAATGGTGCAGGTGGCGTTTAGCCAGCGTCGCAAGCTGTTGCGCCACACACTGGGACGGTGGTTGTCCGAAAAAGACTTTGCAGGCAGCTTTGACGTGCAGCGTCGCGCCGAAGAGGTGCCCGTTGCCGCTTATGTGGACTTGGTTCAGCAACTAGCCTGAGCACGGCCATAACGGCAGCACACCCGCGCAGCGTCTGGCGCACGACCATGTACCCACACGAACGGAATGCGAAAAAAGGCAGCAGGCGCGAAGCATTTCGCCTGCTGCCTTGACGCTATGCGCCTGTTCAAGGCGCGCCGTTGTCAGGCGACTTTAGGCCGCCGTGAGCCAATAGCTGGCGTTGAATGGGCTGCTCATGCGCAGCGCCAATGGAGAAATGTCCAACAGTTTGTCTGTGGGCATTTTCTCGCCGGTTTCCGTTGCCATTTCGATGCCAGTGACCGCCGATGATTGTGCGGTGTTTGCCTCTTTCGCCCGTTCTGCTTGGCTGGTGTGTGCAGAACGGGCTACAGAAAAGAATAGAAGCATCGGAAGGGTATCTTTCGATCCCCCCAGTAGTCCGCCGTATCTCGGAAGATGTCGAGCAACTGCTCGCGCGCCTCCTTGTCGAACTTGGTATTGGCCGGAATGTGCTCCAGCACCACAATAAATCCGGGCTGAACCCCTGATTTATGCACCGGGTCCGTCATGCTGTCGTACAAAGAATCGAAATTCTTGCCGCTGGTGGTCGGCAGTGTGAACTGCTGGCCGATCAGGTCCAAGACATCTTGCTTCGTTTGGGCATTGGCCAAATTGGCGTATAGAAAATGGTGCCCCAAGCCTTGGGCAGCCTCTTGCAAGTCTGCCACCCGGAAAGCACGAATCGACTGAACGATATTGGGTCTAACGGTTCGAAGTGGTAAATCCATACCCGCTTCTCCTTATTAAAGTAAAAAAACTCAAGTCAAGGCACGATCTTGCGAAAACTCGCATAGTGATCGGCCGTGTAATAACAGTCATCGGGTTCGATGGTTGGACCACCGCACACAATACGACGGGTTCCTCGGCTGCGTGCACCCGGTGTTTTCACGGTGTATTCGCGGTAATAGCCGCGCTTATTCGTTGGCAGTAAACGTTCACGGTTACCAAACACCACGCCATCTTTCTCAGACGCAAACGGACCGCCTTGGCGTATTCGCTGGTAGATGTCTTGCCCTTGGGGTGGTAGTTCGCGAACCGCAATCGAAGCCCTGACTTCGGCTGCGTTCCACTCTCTGGCGTGTACAGTTGCACCGGTAAAGTCCAGAAACAACATAACGCTTAAAAGCGCTAACCTGACCACTCCCTTGCGCACCTTAAAACCCTTTAAATTACTCCGGGTAAACCCGATAGTCTCAAGCGGGTGAGTGTCGCGTATCTATTTATAAAAAGCAAGCCCTTGTCCAGAGATTAGGAAGGGTCACTCTAGAAATATTTAACGGTAAGTGGGTGCTAACTTTACGTTGAAGTTCAGCGGGTTGCGTTGGCTTCGGCCACCGTCAGGGCGGTCATATTGACAATGCGGCGCACCGTTGTGCTGGCGGTGAGCACGTGAACCGGCTGTGCAGCGCCCAATAGCACCGGTCCAATGGCAATATTGCCCCCCGCAGCGGTCTTGAGCAGGTTGTAGGTGATATTTGCGGCGTCAATATTGGGGCATACCAGCAGGTTGGCGTCACCTTGCAGGGTGCTGCTGGGCATAAGTAACTTGCGGGCCGCCCCGTCGAGCGCGACGTCGCCGTGCATTTCGCCATCAATTTCCAGCCAAGGCGCCTGCAGGCGCACCAAATCCAGCGTTTTGCGCATCTTGACGGCGCTGGGCTCGTTACTGCTGCCAAAATTGGAGTGGCTCAGCAGTGCGGCTTTGGGTTTGAAGCCAAAACGCATCATTTCTTCGGCTGCCATGACAGTGATCTTGGCCAATTCTTGCGCCGTGGGGTCGTAATTAACATGGGTGTCCACCAAAAACACCTGCCGTCCAGGCAACATCAGGCCATTCATACATGCGTAGATGGATACGTCGGACAAGGCTCCTGTGTTGTCGGGCGCCCGTTTGCCGATGACTTGGTCGATGTAGTGCAAGTGCAAGGCGGTCGTACCCCAGGTGCCGCAGATCAAGCCGTCAACGTAGCCTTTACTGAGCAACAAGGAACCAATCAGGGTCAGGCGCCTGCGCATCTCGATTTTGGCGCCTGGCACCGTCACACCTTTGCGCTCGGTCATGCGGTGGTAGGTTTGCCAAAAATCGCGGTAGCGCTCATCGTGTTCGACATTGACCACGCTGTAGTCGCGGCCCTCCTTGAGGCGCAGTCCAAACTTGCGAATACGCTCCGCAATGATTGCAGGCCGTCCAATCAGTGTAGGCAAGGCCAGATGTTCGTCGACCACAATCTGGGCGGCGCGCAACACGCGTTCGTCTTCACCTTCGGCAAACGCCACCCGTTTTTTTAGTGCCTTCTTGGCTGCGGTGAAGATCGGCTTCATGGTGGTGCCGGAGGCGTACACAAAACTTTGTAAGCGGTCGCGGTAGGCGTCCATGTCGGCAATGGGCCGCAAGGCCACGCCGCTGTTGGCGGCGGCTTGGGCCACCGCTGGCGCGATCTTGATCATCAACCGCGGGTCAAAGGGTTTGGGGATGAGGTACTCAGGGCCAAAAGCCAACTGCTCGCCCACATAAGCGGCCGCCACTACTTCACTCTGCTCGGCCTGGGCCAGGTCTGCAATCGCGTGCACGGCCGCAATTTCCATCTCCGTGGTGATGGTCGACGCACCGGCGTCCAAAGCGCCCCGGAAGATATAGGGGAAACACAAAACGTTGTTGACTTGGTTGGGGTAGTCGGTCCGGCCGGTGGCGATCACCGCGTCGTCGCGCACCGCATGGATCTCTTCGGGCAAGATTTCTGGCGTCGGATTGGCCAGAGCAAACACCAGCGGTTTGGCCGCCATGGTCTGCACCATATCGGCCTTGAGTACGCCACCTGCTGACAGGCCCAGAAAGATGTCCGCGCCCACAATCACTTCGCGCAGCGTGCGCGCATCGGTTTTTTGGGCAAAGACGATCTTGTCCGCGTCCATCAGCTCGGTGCGCCCCTCGTACACCACGCCAGCCAAGTCGGTAACGTAGATGTTTTCACGTGGAATGCCAAGCTTCACCAGTAGCCCCAGGCAGGCCAGTGCGGCCGCACCCGCACCCGAGGTAACCAATTTGACCCTTTTTGGATCTTTGCCTACCACCTTGAGGCCGTTCAAAATCGCTGCGCCTACCACAATGGCGGTGCCATGCTGGTCGTCATGGAACACTGGAATGTTCATGCGTTCACGTAACTTGCGTTCCACATAGAAGCAGTCGGGTGCTTTGATGTCTTCCAGATTTATGCCGCCAAAGGTCGGCTCCAGAGACGCGATGATGTCTACCAGCTTGTCCAGGTCGTGTTTTTCGTTGATTTCCAGGTCGAACACATCAATACCGGCAAACTTCTTGAACAAAACGGCCTTGCCCTCCATCACCGGCTTGGCCGCCAGCGGCCCGATGTCGCCGAGCCCCAGAACCGCCGTGCCATTGGTAATGACAGCGACCAGATTACCGCGGCTGGTGTATTTGAAGGCGTTATTGGGGTCTTTGACAATTTCCTCGCACGGCGCAGCGACACCTGGTGAATAGGCCAAAGCCAGATCGTGCTGGTTGACCAGTTGTTTGGTGGCTGTGACCGATATTTTTCCGGGGCTGGGGAATTCGTGGTATTCCAGCGCCAACTGGCGCATACGTGCTATTTTATCGGGGTTGCTGGGGGCCTGCTTGGGGTTGCTGGTCGATGAAAAATCGTTCGGCATCGTGCGTCCTTTGTGGCCCGGGGCGATGGTGAAAGCGCCTACCCACAGACCAATTGAAGGGGAATTGTAGACCCCACCCACGCGATTGATGCCCGCACGGAATTGCGCCTGTACGATCGTGGCCAACACCGGCAGTTGGCAGCAAAAGAGGGGCCGCAGTTACTTGCCGGTTAGACGCGCCAATAGGGCTTTGCAATGTCAATGCGTCGGCGTGTCAGGTTAGCGCTAATAGCGCTTGCAGGGGATGATTCAGCGCGAAGTCATCGTCACCTTGGATACGCTAAGGCCGCGCTGCAAACCGTTGACGGCGTATTGGACGCCGTCGGTGCACTGCAGTGGTGGTCGATGTGAGTGCCGCTTAAGGGTGCAGTGACAGCGTAACCTTGGTGTTGTTGAACTGAATGTCACGCAAGGTAATGGTGCCCATGCTGGGGCCACCAACGCCGCCCACCGCGACAGGGCGGATATTGGCGATCCTGACTTCCGCGATTGAAACCGGCATTGGTAAGGTGATAGAACCGTTGGCGTTGATCACCGCCTTGGAATGCGCGGGGTCATACACAACGCCGCTAACGGTCGTATCTGAGTCCAGGAAGCCCAGAATGGGGTTAAACACCTTGGCAATCGTGCCCAGAACCTCGGCGCCGTCTTTGGTGCGGCCTGCATCGGCGACGATTTCCAAGAGTTTGTCATTCAACCCTTGGGCGGATACACCTGCCATGTCATCGTCAGACAACGCCATCATCTTGGAGGCTGGTTTTTGCACGGTGTCGCTTTGGGTGGTCAGCGCATTGGGCACGGGGGTGGATGCGTAAGCGTGCAGTGGCGCCAACATGGCGGTCACGATAGAGGCGGCAATACGCAGCTTGCGTTGGACGCCCAGCGCACTTTGCACATGGTGGTGCGAAATCACGTCCCACTCTGTCAGGATGTCGCCAAGGCGTTTGCCAGTGCTGTTCTGGTGGGTAATGGCCTGGCTGAGTTGCTCTTGCGAAATGAGATTCTTTTTGACCAGGATCTGGCCAAGGCGAGACTGCTGTTGCTTGTTCAGAGATGTCATGGTGTTGTCTTCCAAAAAATGCGAACCACTGGGGTGACTGTTTTCAGCGTCGGCCCGTCGGGTTCTTTGGACTAGGTCTAGCGCTTCAATTTCATTGTTGAGCGCTTATTTTTTGGGTTTGTCGCGGCATTTGTAAGGAAGTGAAACACGCACTACAGACTGCGGTGCAAGTAGCCCCGTTTACGGGTTTTGTTCGAGGGAAGGACGCCAAAAACGGTTTGCAACCGTTACGTTACAAATGCCAAAAATCAGGGAGGGAGTTGGTGTGGCAGAGTTGCCACTGTGTGCGGGGGAGGCGACCCGCTGCGGCGAATGCGCAACGGGTGGGGGCATTGCGAAGCGTTTTAAGGCCGGTGGTAGATGGTGACTTTGGTGTCGTTGAACTGGATATTGCGCAGTGTGATGCTGCCCATGCTGGGGCCACCGATGCCACCGACCGCTACGGGGCGGATGTTCTTGAAACTGATCTCGCCAATGGAGCTGGGCATGCGAAGGGTAATAGATCCATCTGGGTTGGTGGTGGCTGCCGCCTTCTTGGGGTCGTACACCACGTCTGTAATGCTCATGTCGGAGTCCAGAAAACCCAGTATCGGGTTCATCAGCTTGGCCATGGTGCCCAACACCTCGGCACCGCTTTTTTGCGTAGACGATTGTTTGTCAACCAGGTCGAGCAAATCCTGCTGTAAGCCTTGGGCCGAGACACCGCCCAGTGCAGACTCATCCATCGCCACCATGCCTGTGTGCGGTTTGGGTACGGCTTCGAACTGGGTATTCTCTATGGTGGGGGCCGGCGCTGCGGCGTAGGCCTGCAAGGGTGCCATCATGGCTGTGACCACCGAGGCTGCCAGACGCAGATTGCGCTGCGCCCGCAAGGCGGTCTGAATGTGCTGACTGCTAACAACATTCCACGCGGTCAGAATGTCGCCCAGCCGCTCACCGGTGCTGGCTTGGCGGTTGATTGCGTCCTGAAGCTGCGCATCGGAGATGAGCTTCTTCTTGACCAGAATCTGGCCCAGGCGCGACTGGCTCTTGTGCTGGGTAAACCACTCCATGGTGATTCCTTTCAAAAGGTGCGGGTTGCTTGCTCCACCATTATTGAAAGCTTATCGCCAGCAAATTTTTAAAAATTCAGTTTCATGAAATCGTCTTTGGACGAACTGCAATCCGGGCAGCGCCAGTCATGCGGAACGTCTTGCCAGCGGGTGCCCGGTGCAATACCATCGTCGGGCCAGCCCTGGGCCTCGTCATAAACAAAATGGCAGCTCCCACACTCCCACTGTTGTAAATCGCTGGCTACCGCGCTCATGCAGCCACTTTTGCCGCATGGCTGGCCTGCGGGTGGTGCCAGCGACCGAACATCTTGGCCCGCTGCGACGGTTGCACATTGGCACGGGTCAGGTCGCCGTTGTAGTGTGCGGCCACCCGCTTGTCCATCAAGGCAAACCACAGTGGCGGGAAGTAAGCCAACGTCACCATGCCTGCATAACCGCTGGGCAACTGCGGCGCCTGTGCAAAATGGCGCAGGGCCTGGTAGCGCCGGGTTGGGTGGGCGTGGTGGTCCGAGTGGCGCTGCAGGTGGTACAAAATGATGTTGCCCATCAGGTGGTTGCTGTTCCAAGAGTGCTCCGGCTCGCAGCGCGTGTAGTTGCCGTTGGCATTTTTGGCCCGCAGTAGGCCATAGTGTTCAATGTAGTTCACCACCTCCAGCATCGACGCGGCGTACACGCTTTGCAGCAGCAAAAACGCAAGGGCGCCCCAGCCCAGCCAAGTCAGCAACACGCCGTACAGCACCACCGACATGGCCCAAGCCTGCAGGTTGTCGTTGCGCACGTTCCAAACACTCTTGCCCTGGCGGTTCAAGCGCTCTTTCTCTAGCTCCCAGGCCGAGCGCAGGCTGCCCCACACGGTGCGTGGCAGAAACGACCAAAACCCTTCGCCCAAGCGCGAGCTGGCCGGGTCTTCCGGTGTGGCCACCCGCTTGTGGTGGCCCCGGTTGTGCTCTACATAAAAATGGCCATACAGCGTGGGCGCCAAGGCGATCTTGCACAACCAGCGGTCCAGCGACTCTTTTTTGTGGCCCAGCTCGTGGGCATTGGCAAACCCCACGCCGTTGAAGGCACCCACCGTGACCACCAGGGCCACAAAGGCATACCAGGGCATCGGGTGGGTGGCTGCTAGCCACGCACCATAAGCAGTGCCGGCAATTTGCAGTGGCACAAAAGCCCACACCAAGATGCGGTAAAAAATGTCTTTGTCTAGCACTTCCACCACCGCTTCGGTTGGGTTGCTGAAGTCTTCACCAAACAAGCGGTCCAACACCGGCATCACCAGGTGGATAAACACCGGCGCAAACAGCATGGTCCACCACAGCCCGGTCTGGGCGTAGGCGATCAGCGTCAGGGTAAAAACGCCCGGTATTGATGGGCTCAAGAGCCAGAGCCAGCGTTTGTCGCTCCACTCTGCCGTTGGGGCTGTGATGGCATTCATAGGGAAATCCTCGGTCACGGTTGTCGATTGAAGCCTTGAGTGTGGCCCGCACGCCCGTTTGGCAACACCGTTAATATGGGCATCCGATCGTCATTTACTGCCAAACTTGTCGTGAATCAAATCACCCCTACTGCCGACACACCCCTAGTGCACCCCACCTATGTGCGCATGTTGTGCGCCACCCTGCGCCGCCACGGGGTCGATGTGGACACCGTACTGCAAGCAGCCGGCATCGGGCCGTGGAGCGAGATGGCTACCTCAGAGCAACTGCTGGACCACCGCCACATTCAGCGCCTCGTCGCCGAAGCCCTGCAGGCCAGTGGTCGCCCCGGCCTAGGGCTGGAGGTGGGCGCCACGGTGCAAATATCGGCGCACGGCCCGCTGGGTTTTGCCGCCATTGCCAGCCGCGACCTGATGCAGGCCTGGGAAACCGTGGCCCGCTTTGGCGGGCTGCGTTATGGCGCCATCCAGTACCGCCTGGCGCACGAAAGCGGTGGCGCGGTCATGGAACTGATAGAGCGGGTGGACCTGGGTGACGCGCGCACCTTTGTGTCCAGCATGATGTTTGCCGCTATGGTGCGTGTGTCCGAGGCGGTGGTGGGCAGCCGCATGGAACGCATCGTGGTGAATTTGCCGTTTGCACAGCCAATCTGGCACGAAGAGGTGCAACGCCTGTGTGCTGGAACGGTCCGCTACGGCGCGCGCCGCCTTGCCTTCCGCTTGGACAACGCCACGCTCACCCAGCCTAGTATGACGGCCGACCCCAAAGCCTACGATCAGGCCTGCCAGCAGTGCGAACAGTTGCTGGCGCAGTCGCAAGACGTTTCACTGGCACAGCGGGTGGGTGAATTGTTGAACAGCCGCGAGGGCCACTACCCCACGCTGACCGACGTGGCCGCCGTGTTTCATGTGTCGGAGCGCACGTTGATTCGTCGCCTTAAGGGCGATGGCACCAGCTACCAGACCCTGCTGGATCAAACCCGCCAGCAGCGGGCTCTGTGGTACCTGAGCCATACCCACCACACGGTGGAAGAAATTGCGGGCCGCCTGGGCTACACCGACACCACCAACTTCAGCCGCACCTTTAGGCGATGGTTTGGCAAGGCACCGGGTGACGTGCGCCGTGCGGATTCGGGGGGTTGAGAATGAACCCAATCAGGCTTGTTTACTTTTGCGACGGCGTACCACGGTACCCATAATGCCCAAGCCCGCCAGCAGCATGGCATACGTTTCGGGTTCGGGAACGGCGCTGACCGTTACAAAGTCTTGTTGTCCGGAACTCTTATAGAAGGTGAAGTTGTACAGCGACGTTGCGCTAGCGGCGGCATAGTTACTCAGCAGGAAGTTGGTTTGCGTAAGCAATGCCGCGTTGGTGCTGGCAGTCTTGTGGACGGCACCGGTCAGCAGGTTGCCATCGTCGTTGGCTACTTCCCACAACGCTAGTTGCATGGCGGCTGCATTCAAGTTATTGCCGACCGCGCCAGCGTAACCAAAATTGAACAGCTTGGTGATACTCGTTACCTTGGCGGCGCTGAAGGTGGGGCTCAAGGTGGTTTTGTCGTAGGTTGTAGGGGTATGCGAAGACCATTGGAATGGATCGATACAAAAGGCCTGAAACGAATTAGACCCCGCGCCACTGGTCACTTTGATCTCTTGAAAGCCGGTCCAAAAATTAGCAGCGCTGCTTTGGACGGGTAGCACCAAGCCGCCACTGTGGGTTCCGGCCCCTAATGCGACCTCGCTCACCTGAACCGATGTGGCGTGTGCGTTGCCGATTACGGCTGCGCTCAATAAAGCGCCAGTGACGACGAGTTTAGTGAACTGAGGTGTGAATGTCATGTTGGACCTTTGATACTGGAAAATGCTGTTATCAACTATAAAGTGCGTGCAGGGCATCGCCAATAGTCCGAAAGGGCTATTGGTCCCGCCAATTTCGTGACTTTGTTTACGTATTCGTGATTCTTTATTGTTTCAGGCGCCCTGAAAAGGATGGTGTGTTTACCGGCCTGCCGCACTGCCTTCTGCAGCGCTGGCGCCGAACGTTATGCCGCCGGGCTTTGCTCGCTCAGGCGCACATAGGTCGCTAGCAATGTGCTTTTGGCCACCACGCCCAGCAGGACCGGGTTGGTCATGCTTTCCACCACGGGTAGTCGCTCGCCACGGTGCTCCAGAAAATGCTGCAGCGCCTGGCCCAGTTCCATGTCGGCGGGCAGGGGCTCGATTTCACTGTTCAGTAGGTCGGCAGCGCGTTGGTGGGTCAGCTCCCGCGGCGCAGGTTCGGGGCCCGTGCTGGCATTGCCCTCTGCGGCGGCTGAAGGCGCTTGCGCTGCAGCCTGGCGGCGTTTTTCTTCTTCTACCGCCGCACTCAACGCCTTGAGTGGCACCACGCCCAGAAATCGCTCGCGGGCATCCGCCACGTACAGGTATTTCACCGGAAACTGCAGGAACAAACGGCTCATGGTGGCAAGGTCTGCATCGGGCCGCACCACCGTCTGCGCCGGTTGCACCAGTTCGCGCATCTGCAGGCCGCGCAGCCGGGTGCGCGCATCGTGCGCTTCTCGGCGTTGCACCGTTATCTGGTACATCGAGCCATGTTCAATAGAGCGCGCCACAAAGTAGGCCACCACGCTTGCCGCCATCAGGGGCAGCATGACTTCGTAGCTCAGCGTCATCTCAAAAATCATCAGCACTGCCATCAGCGGTGCCTGTGTGGCTGCGGCCAAAAACGCACCCATTCCCACTATGGCGTAGGCCGATGACGCCGAGGTGGCCACCGGCCACAGCGCATGCACCCCGTGCCCAAACAGGCTGCCCACCAGACAGCCCACAAAAAGCGCCGGGGTAAACACACCGCCCACCGCCCCCGAGCCTGCCGTGGCGAACGTAGCAACCACCTTGGCCACCAGCAACGCTAGCAAAATCCACCAGGGCCCCGGGTTGTGCAGCACCCCATTGACCACGCTGTAGCCATTGCCCCAGACATCGGGGACGGCCACTGATATCAGCCCCACCACCAGTCCGCCCAGCGCCATGCGCAGCGGTAGGGGCAGCGGCACGCGCAAAAACAGGCGCTTGCCGCCTTCTAACCCGCGCAAAAAAAGCGCCGCGGCGGTGCCCAGCAAGACGCCCATCAGGGCAAACAGCAACACCTCGGCGCCAGAAATGTCGGCAAAGGTCGGCATTTCGTAGGGAGGGTGGTAGCCCGGAAAACTGCGCATAGCAATGTTGGCCACCACCGAGGCGACCATGATCGGCCCCACGCTTTCCATGGCAATGGTGCCCAGTACGATCTCGGCCACAAAAAACGCCCCGGCGATGGGTGCGTTGTACGCTGAGGTAATGCCCGCTGCAGCACCACAGGCCACCAGCAGGCGCAGGCGCTCCACGGGAAAGTGCAGAACGCGCCCGAGCAACGAAGCCGCCAGCGCTGAGAGCTGCACCATCGAGCCCTCGCGTCCGATGGAGCCGCCGCTGGCAATGCTTAGCAGCGAGGAGCCGCTACGGATCAGCGCCTGTGCCACGGGGATGTGGCCGTCGCCCAGAACAATGGCTTCCATGTAGTCCGACGAGGCCTTCTGTTCCTCCCGACGACGCGCCAGTATCAGCAGTCCACCCGCCGCCAGCCCGCCCAGCGTCGGCACAGCGATGCGCAGAAACCAGGGCAGTTTGCGCGCAAGGTCCACCATACCAGTGTGCGGTCCGAAAACCAGCGTATCGAGCGATTGCAGCAGCAGCCGAAAGCACTCGGTCGCCGCAGCACCCAGCAAGCCCGCCACCACCGACCACAACAGCGTGATCTGCCAGTCGGAAATGCGAAACACCCGCAGCAGCGCATTGCGGGCGGTCAGCAGGTTAGAGGCAAAGCGAGTGAACATGTAGGACAGGTAGGACAGGTAGGACAGGTAGGACAGGTAGGAATTCCAACCGCATCAGGCCAAGTATCTATTGGAACAGGTAGCCGGGTTCAACGCCCCCAGACCATTAGCAGTGCACTCACCGCAATGGCGCCAAACAGTGCGGTCACTAGGGTCAGCCAGCGCAAACGCACGCGGCCCGCCTCTATACGGGCTACCAGCTGCGCATTTTGTTCGGCCAGGGTGTTGATCAGCTCAGACGAGGCCAGCATTTGGCAGTGCAGTTCGACCGTGGCGGCTTCAATGTGGGCAACGCGCGCCTGAAGCTGGGCAACAGACAGGGTGTCCGACGCGTCCATCGGCTCCAGCAGCCCCAGCGTGGTGCTGGGCTCGGCAGACTTCTTGCTGACGCGGTTCCAGAGCTTTTTGGCCCCCTCGGCAACCCGTGGCGTATTTTTGAGGACGTCGGTCCAGGGGACCGCCTGGAGCACGACGAGCCATGGAATCGGCATGTGGAGTTCCTTCGCAAGTGGGTCATTAACCGTGCCTAATGTACCCTCCGTTGGCCCCCCCATTGCGCCGCAGCGGTGCGATACTCGGGCCAATCAGCATCACGCTGTGACGACTTTTTTACCCACCTACCAAACCTACCAAACCATGTTGCGTCGACTTTTTATTGCTGCGTCTGCAGTCTTCGTACTCAGCCTTACCACTGCTTGCTCGCAAGACGAGATTGCCCAATCGGCCTTGCGGCTTGAGCAAAAGGTGTCGCGCCTAGAGCGCAAGTCCATCCATGTGGGGGACCATGACATCGTCTATCTCGAAGGCGGCCAGGGCCCCGCCATCGTCATGCTGCACGGCATTACGGCGGACTCGGGCAACTGGACCCGATTCGCGCGTTACTTCACTAGCAATTACCACGTCATCATCCCGGATCTGCCGGGTTTTGGGGACAGCAGCCGTATCCCCGCTGACAATTACGGCATACCGGCCCAAAGTGAGCGGCTGCACGCGATGATGCAGGCCTTGGGTGTGCAACAGTTTAATTTGGTGGGCAATTCCATGGGTGGCTATATCGGCGCCTACTACGCTGCCCAGTACCCACAAGAGGTGTTGAGTCTGGGGCTGTTTGACTCAGCTGGTGTGAATGCGCCCACCCAAACCCAGTTTATGAAAGACTTGTATGCGGGCAAAAACCAGATGCTGCCCCAAGACCGAGACGACTACAAACGCGTGCTTAAATTGGTGATGGAAGACCCGCCCTACATTCCCGGTTTCATCCTGAATGGTTTGGCCGATAAGGCGCTTGAGCACCGCGAGTTCAACCGCCAGGTGTTTGCCGAGCTGCAGCAGCAGAACCTAGACTTGGCGCCTTATCTACCCAAGATCACCGCACCCACCTTGTTGTTGTGGGGTGAGCGGGATAAGGTGCTTGACCCCAGTGCCATCCCCGTGTTCCAGCGGTATTTAACGGCCAGCAAAACCACCGTGTCCATCGTGCCTGGCGTGGGCCACCTGCCTATGCTGGAACAGCCGGCAGAGACCGCCAAACGCTACGCGGCCTTTTTAGGTTCCTAAGGGCGATTTTTATATGCCAAATCGGCCTCTAGCCCTCTAGAAATATGCGCAAGCAGCTATTAATTTCATAGCTGCTTGTTGTCCTGGGAGCCGATTTCCACTGCCAACCCGCCCAGCGCGGTGGACCGTTTTACGTGGATTTGCAGTTTGTGCACCGCTGCAATGCGCTTCACGATGGACCAGCCCAGGCCGCTGCCGCCTTCCAGGCTGCCCGGCACGCGAAAGAAGCGCTCCCCTAAGCGGGCGCACTGTGCATCGTCTAAGCCCGGGCCACTGTCTTCCACCGTTAAAACGACGTGTTCAGCTTGCTGTGCCACACGCACCTGAATCTGCGCATGCGGCGGGCTGTAGCGCACGGCGTTGTCCACCAGATTGCGCACCAGCACGGCCAGCAGTGTGTCGTTGCCGAAGATGTGGCACGGCGCGGGTGCGTCCAGCTCTAGCGTTTGCCCCTTGTGGACGGCCTTGGCAGCCAGCTCGGCCACCACCTGGCGGCTCAGGGCGCTCAGGTCGACGTCGGCCACGGTGGGTGCTTGCGCGGCCTCCAGCCGGGAAAGCGTGAGCAGTTGTTCGATCAAGCGGCTGGCCCGGTCGCAACCTGCGAGGGTATTTTTGAGGGCGTGGCGGCGCAAGGCATCGTCTGATTCGCCCAATGCCACCTGGGCCTGGGCACGAATAGCCGCAATGGGGGTGCGCAGTTCATGCGACGCATCGGCGGTGAAGCGGCGCTCGGATTCCAGCAGTGTGCCAATGCGCGCCAGCAAGGCGTTGAGGGCGTCCACCATAGGGACCATTTCGGCCGGTGCGCCTTTCAGCACCACGGGGGCAAGGGCTTCGGGCTTGCGCTGCGCCAATACGCGCCCGAGCTCGCGCAAGGGTGCGACGCCACGGGAGACCGCCCACCACAGCGCCAGGGCCAAAAGTGGCAGTGCCACAGCCATGGGCCACAGGGTGCTGCGCAACACGGCCCACAAAATATCGTTGCGTGAAGCCAGCTCTTCACCCACGTAGACCTGTACATGGTTTTTTGCCCCGTGGGCGGCAAAGACGCGCCAAGCGGTGCCGTTGATGTGAACGGTTTCAAACCCGGTTTGAAAAGTCTTGCCCGCTTCTGACAGGGGAGTGGCTGGCGCGTTGGCCGAACGCAGCGCCAGTTGCCCCCCGTGGAAAACCTGAAACGCCACTTTGGGGGCATAGCGGTGCAAGGTGGGCGCATCAAAGGCCTCGCCATGGTGGTCGTCTTCGATCTCTGGCGCCTGCTGCACCACCAGAACAGCTGCAGCCTGGGCCAGGTGGCTGTCGAGCAGTTCGTCCAGCTCGTGGCGAGCATCCACCCAGGTCATCAGGGCGGTCCCCAACCACACACACACCACCATGCCCAGAACCCCGGTTAACAAGCGGTTTTGCAGGGATCGCAGGGGCCTTGTCATGGCGATGCTATTGGGCAAGAACGGGTTGTTGTCAAGGCGCTGGCGCTTCGCGCACCAGCATGTAGCCCACACCGCGCACGGTGTGAATCAGGCTGCTGCCCAGCTTGCGCCGCAGGTTGTGGATGTGCACCTCCACCGCGTTGCTGTCTACCTCTTGGCCCCAGCTGTACAGGTGCGCCTCCAGTTGCTCGCGCGAGAGCACCCGTCCGGCGTTGAGCATCAGCGTGTGCAGCAAATCGAACTCTCGGGTAGATAAACCCACCACCACACCCGCTTGCCGTACGGTCCGTGCAGCGGGTTCTAGCGTTACATCTTGTGCGCTCAGGCATTCTTGGGGTTGGCCATGGGCGCGGCGCACCAGCGCGCGCAAGCGGGCGGCCAACTCGTCCAGGTCCACCGGTTTGACTACGTAGTCATCTGCACCCCGATCCAACCCCAAAATACGCTCGGGCACGGTGTCGCGGGCGGTGAGCACCAACACAGGGGTGGTGATATGGGCTTGGCGCACAGCGCTCAGCACATCGAGCCCATCTTTGCGCGGTAGACCCAGGTCTAATACAGCGGCGTTGTAGGCATGCGTATGCAGTTCGCGCTCGGCCGCTTCGCCGTCGCGCACCCAATCCACCAAAAAGCCCAGTTGGCGCAGTCCGGCGCGCAGGCCATCGCCCAAGAGGGGATCGTCTTCAACAAGGAGGATGCGCATGGGTTGGATTGTCCTATGAAGTCGCCTTAGTCCCGAGCTTGCCGCCAGTGTCTTAGGGCTTTCTTAAGAGTGCCATGAACGCGGCGACTAGGATAGAGGCACTTGCGTCCTAATATTTGCCATGAACTTCCCTTACCCCTCTGACGACCCCGAAGACACCCAGTACACACCGACGGAGCGCGCCCAAGCGGCCTCGCGCAGCACCTGGGTCAGCGTGGCGGTCAATGTGGTGTTGACCGTGCTCCAACTGGTGGTAGGGGTGTTTGCCAGGTCCCAAGCCTTGATTTCTGACGGTATCCATTCGCTGTCCGACCTGGTGGCCGACTTTGTGGTGCTGTTTGCCAACCACCACAGCCAAAAAGACGCCGACCAAGACCATCCCTATGGCCACCAGCGTTTTGAGACCGCAGCCTCGCTGATTTTGGGTTTGATTTTGTTGATGGTGGGCGGGGCCATGTTGTGGTCAGCCTTGCTTAAGCTGGAGTCGCCCGACACGGTGCAGCAGGTACACACTGCCGCCCTGTGGGTGGCGGGTGTGGCGTTGGTGTCTAAAGAGCTCTTGTTTCGCTACATGCTGGCGGTGGCCAAGCGGGTTAAGTCGGGCATGTTGGTGGCCAATGCGTGGCACGCCCGCTCAGACGCAGCATCTTCCTTGGTGGTGGCACTGGGCATTATTGGCAATCTGGCGGGCTACCCGCTGCTGGACCCGATTGCCGCGTCCATCGTCGGTTTTATGGTCGCCAAAATGGGTTGGAGCTTTGGATGGAGTGCCATGCACGATTTGATGGATCGTGCAGTGGACGAAGAAGAGGTGCAGGCCATCCGCAACACACTGCAAGAAACGCCAGGTGTAAGCGGCGTGCACGATGTACGCACCCGCAAGATGGGTGACATGGTGGTGGCAGATGCCCATATTGAAGTGGACGCCCAACTTACTGTCGAGCAGGGACACGACATTGCCGTGCTGGCCCGCGAGCGCGTGCTGCAACGCCACCGGGTGCTCAACCTGATGACCCATGTGGACCCTTGGCACCGCCCTGATCGTGACCATACGGTGCCGCCGTTGCACGCGCAGCCGTAAGCCCCCATCGTTTTTGCCCAACGCAATGTCGCAGCCAACCCCACATCCCCAAGCCCCAGCGCTTGAGTCGGCAGCGCCAGAGGGGCTGAGTAGCGCCCAAGCCCATGCGCGCTTGGTGCGCGATGGACCTAATGCTTTAGCCGCGTCTAAGCCCTACGGTGCATTGCATGTGCTGCGTGAGGTGCTGACCGAACCCATGTTTTTGCTGCTGGTTGCGTGCGGCGCCGTTTATCTGGTGCTGGGCGACCGCAATGAGGCGCTGATGCTGCTGGGCTTTGTGGTGGTCGTCATCGGCATCACTTATTTCCAGCAGCGCCGCACCGAGCGCTCGCTGGCTGCGCTGCGGGGTATGGCCAGCCCCCGTGCGCTGGTGCTGCGCGACGGGCGCGTTGTGCGCATTCCAGGATGTGATCTGGTGTGTGGCGACCGTGTTTTGCTGGCCGAGGGCGACCGGGTGCCAGCTGACCTGGAACTGTTGGAATCGTCCAACCTGATGGTGGACGAGTCTTTGCTCACCGGCGAGTCAGCCCCGGTACACAAATGGGCCTCCCGTGTGGGGCCCGACGGCGTTGCAACCACCCAGAGCGGGCCCGAGGCGGATGCGCTGCGGCGTCTTTTTTCTGGAACCCTGGTCACACAAGGTAATGCGGCGGCCCAGGTGGTGGCTACAGGTGCGCGCAGTGCGTTAGGGCGCATTGGGCAGTCGCTGGCCTCCATCGAGGCACAGGCCACGCCGGTGCAGCGTGAGATGCAGCGTGTGGTGCGCCGTGTCGCTACCGTGGGGCTGGCGTTGGCGAGCGTGCTGGCGGACTACGGGTGATGGTCTGCGCGGTCTGCTGGCGGGGTTGACGCTGGCCATGGCCATCCTCCCCGAAGAGTTGCCGGTGGTACTGACCATTTTTATGGGGCTGGGTGCGTGGCGCCTAGCGCGTGAGAACGTGCTGGCCCGCAGTATTCCCGCCATCGAATTGCTGGGTGCCACCACCGTGCTGTGTGTGGACAAAACCGGCACCCTCACCGCTAACAGCATGGCAGTGCGCAAGTTGTGGTGCGACGAAGCCCAATTCGATACCGTGCAGCATCTAAACGACCCGCTGCAAGAAGAATTACATGGTCTGCTGGAATACGCGGTGTTGGCCAGCCACCGCCAGGCCTTTGACCCCATGGAGACCGCCATTGGCGAGGCGGGCCAGTGGCTGTTGGCCGGCACCGAGCACCTACACGCCGACTGGACTTTGGTGGACGACTACCCCCTATCGCGCGAAATGTTGGCCATGTCGCGGGTTTGGCAGTCGCCCGATCTGCGCGAACGATTGATAGCCGCCAAGGGTGCGCCCGAAGCGATTGTGGATTTGTGCCACTTGAGTCCCGAGCGCAGCGCTGCTATTGCCATTCAAGTGGCGCGTATGGCCAGCGCGGGCCTGCGGGTGCTGGGTGTGGCACAGGCTACTTTTCATGCCCGCGAACTGCCAGACAACCAGCACGACTTTGACTTCCGCTTTTTAGGGCTGCTGGCCCTGGAAGACCCACTGCGCCGCGATGTTCCCGATGCCATTGCCCAATGCCACCGTGCGGGTATCCGCGTGGTCATGGTCACCGGCGACCACCCGGCTACCGCGCTGTCGATTGCCCGCCAAGCGGGTTTGCCCATGGGCGGTGGCGTGCTGACGGGCACCGAGTTGGCGGCCATGGATGATGCGGCGCTGCGCCCCCGCCTGGCCGACACCAGTGTCTTCTGCCGGGTGCAGCCCGACCAAAAGTTGCGCTTGGTGCAGGCGTTTCGCGCCTGCGGCGATGTGGTCGCCATGACGGGTGACGGCGTCAACGACGCGCCAGCGCTCAAGGCCGCCGACATCGGTGTCGCCATGGGAGCGCGTGGGACAGATGTGGCCCGTGAGGCCGCAGACCTGGTGCTACTCAAAGACGACTTTTCATCCCTGGTGCATGCCGTGCGGTATGGGCGGCGCGTGTTTGCCAACCTGCGCAAGGCGATCGTGTTTGTGGTGGCGGTGCATGTGCCCATTGTGGGTTTGTCTTTGCTGCCCGTGGTTATGGGCTGGCCTTTGTTGCTGCTGCCAGTGCATGTGCTGTTTTTGCAGCTCATCATCGATCCGACCTGCTCGATCGTGTTTGAGGCCGAGCCATTGGAGCCCCATGCCATGGAGCTAGCGCCGCGCGACCCCGGCACGCGGCTTTTCGACGCCCAGGTACTAACGCGTGGACTGTTGCAGGGTATGGGCTTGCTGCTGCTGCTGGTGGGGGTGTACGCCGTGACCCGCGCAATCACCCAATCTGACGACATGGCGCGTACCCTGACCTTTATGGTGCTGGTGCTGTCCAACCTGGGCATTATCCATGTGAACCGGTCCTGGGGTGCCACGGCGTGGCGGCTTGGCCGCAGTTCGAACGCAGCCTTCGTCTGGATTAGCCTGCTTACCGTGGTGCTGTTGGGTGCGGTGATGGGTATACCGACCCTGCGCAGCATATTTGCGTTTTCCTTGCCCCCGGCGCCACTGCTGGGTGTGGGGCTGGGCATGGTGGCGGTAGCCGTTGCGTGGTGTGAGCTGGTGAAGTGGACGCTGGCGAAAGCGGACCAAGCCAAAGGACGCGGACGCGCTTAACGGTGGCGGCTGTTGGAGCCTTCTTAGGCCTTGCGCTGCGGGTGAAACCGAATCACCTGCGTGGGGGCTTCTATTGGCACTGCGTGGGCGGAGGGCTTGGGTACTGCCGCGGTGTCACACCCGCCGCATCCGCTGCAACCGCCACCCGACGTGGTGGCCCGCTGCAGCGTGCTGCGCAGCCAAACGGGGAGGGGCAAGCGCAGCAATCGGGTCGCGATGGCGCGGCGCCATGTATTGGGCATTAGCGTCCCGGCGGCATACATGCTGCTGCCCAGTACGACAAAAAATACAACGATGTTTTGCACTGTCATCACTATCAACCTCCCAACCACAGGGTCACGCGGTAGGTGACAAACGAAGCCAGGTACGCCAGTGCAAACATATAGGCTGCCATGATGACCGGGTAGCGCCAAGAGTTGGTTTCGCGCTTGACGACGGCCAGGGTCGCCATGCATTGCGGTGCAAACACGAACCACGCCAACAGCGAGAAGGCCGTGGCGAGCGACCAGCTGTAGGCGATCACCGGTGCCAGTGTGTCTGCGACCGAATCGCTAGCCGCCGACAATGCGTACACCGTACCCAGGGCGCCCACGGCCACTTCACGGGCAGCCAAGCCGGGAACCAGCGCCAAAGAGATTTGCCAGTTAAAACCGATCGGTGCAAAAACAGGTTCCAACGCGTGGCCGAGCATGCCCGCCAGACTGTATTGAATGGCCGGGCCGGTCGCGTCGGCTGGTGGGCCGGGGTAAGTCGACAAGAACCACAACACCACCATCAGGGAAAAGATGATGCCGCCCACGCGTTTGATAAAAATACGTGCCCGCTCCCACAGGCCCAGACCCAAATTACGCAGGTTAGGCAGGCGGTAAGGCGGCAACTCCAGCATCAACGGCTGGTAGCGGCTTTTCACCCAGACGCGCTTGAACACCCAGGCCACCGCCATCGCCGACACCACGCCTGCGACGTAGAGGCCAAAAAGGGTCAAGCCCCGCAGGCTGAAGATGCCAATATTGCGGTTGGGCACAAAGGCACCAATCAGCAAGGCATACACCGGTAGACGGGCCGAGCAGGTCATCAGCGGCGCGATCATGATGGTGGTTAGGCGGTCTTTCCAGTTGGCAATGGTGCGGGTGGCCATGATGCCGGGAATAGCGCAGGCAAAGCTCGACAGCAGCGGTATAAAGGCGCGCCCAGACAGGCCCACCTTGCCCATCAGGTTGTCCAGTAAAAACGCGGCGCGGGGCAGGTAGCCAGAGTCTTCCAGCAGCAAGATGAAGAAAAACAGAATCAAAATTTGCGGCAAAAACACCAGTACACCACCGGCGCCGGCGATCACGCCATCGACCAGCAGGCTGCGCAGTGGGCCGTCCGCCATGTGGGTGGTGGTCCATTCGGCCACTGCGGCCATGCCGGAATTGATCGCGCCCATGGGAACGGTGGCCCATGAAAAGACCGCCTGAAACACCAAAAACAAAACCGCCGCCAGAATCATCAAACCCCATACAGGGTGCATGGCCAGCGCGTCGATACGGTGTTGAAAGCGCTGGAACTGCATCGCCTGTGGCGCCACAACAGCCAAAATACGGCGCACTTCCTTTTGCACTTCGGCGCTGCTGCGCGGCGGGGCGTTCCTGGTTTTGGCCGCGCCAGCAACTGGGCTAGCCTGCTGGGCGCTGGGTGTGGCAAACAGCCGACGCTCTAGGTGCTCTAGCAACTGGACGTGTCCATGGCGCTGCACCGCCACGGTTTCGATGACCGGGCAGCCCAGCTCGGCGGAGAGCTTGGGCACGTCAATCACCAAGCCGCGTGCGCGCGCCACGTCTGCCATGTTGAGTGCCACGGTTATCGGCAACCCTAGGCGCTGAAGTTCCAGCACTAAACGCAGGTTCATGCGCAAATTGGTAGCGTCTACCACCGCGACGATGGCATCCAGTGGGGCTTCCCCGGCGCGCCGACCTTCAATAACGGCGAGGGTGACCTCTTCATCGATCGTGGCCGGGTTCAGGCTGTAGACGCCGGGCAAGTCAATGACCGATACCACCTGGCCGTTTGAAAGTCGCACGATGCCAACCTTGCGCTCCACGGTTACGCCAGCGTAGTTGGCTACTTTCTGGCGCGCACCGGTGAGCAGGTTGAACAACGCCGTCTTGCCGCAATTGGGGTTGCCCACCAACGCGACGTTCCACGGGGCGCTGGGGGAGGCAGATACGGCCGCGGCGGTGTTCACAACGGACTCACCTTTATACATTGGGCTTCGAGCCAACGCAGGGCAAACAGCGACTCACCGACCACCACGGCCAGTGGCTCGCGGCCGCCGGGTCCGCGGCGCAGCAACTGCACCGGCTCACCGGGGATAAACCCCAATTCGCCCAGACGCTCCAGAGTGACGCCCGCGCTGTGCGGGGAATCACTTTGGACACCGGTCACGGTGGCATGGGCACCTGTGGGAAGATCGCTTAATCGCATGGGCGGACCACCATTCAATAGGAAACATGATTGACCGTTAAATAACCAATCTAAATGAGAGTGTATCTCATTTAGATTGGTTGTGGCAAGGTCGCGTGGCCTGCTTGCATGGTGAAGACTTGATTTGGATCAGCGAATGACTCTATTGGACCTGTACCCGTCCGTTCGATCGGCCCATATTGCACTGGTGGCGCTCAGCGGCACCCTTTTTGCGGCCCGCGGCATCGCGGTCATGCTGAGCGCCCCTTGGGCCATGCAGCCGCCCGTACGCCGGATGAGCGTGTTAATCGACACGGCGCTGCTGGGGGCCGCACTGCTGCTCTTGCGGATGCTGCACCTCAATCCCTGGGAGGTTGGATGGGTCACCACCAAAATCGGTCTGTTGTTTGTGTATGTCGTCTTGGGAAGCTACGCGCTCAAGCGCGCCCGCAGCCCCCGGGTGCGCCTGCTGTGTTTTATTGCCGCGTTGTTGTGTTTGGGATTTATGGTGACGGTTGCGGTGGCACACAATCCATTGGGATTATTTTTATGGTTATAAATGGCTCTAGCCCTCGTCTGCATTGATGTAATAGCTATTTAATTTATAGCATTCTGGTCGAGCGTGGTGGTATGCCTCGCTCGGGTGTGGCGGGTGGCTTTACACGGGCCTACACGGTCAAGCGATAAACTACGCACACTCCGCAGTAGTGGTGCTGGAAAGTCAGTGCCTGTGGGAAGTTCGTTCGGGTCGCAGACCGCCGCATTCAAACGCAAGCAATCTACACAATGGATTCACAACCATTTACCAATTCTCAGTCGCTGGCCGAATTGGGCTGGCGCAGAACCCTCATTGAGGGTTTTGAACACCTCGGCCTGGACGGAAACGCGCTGTTGACCGACGCGGGGATCAGTTCGTCCTGCCCCGAACTGATCGGTGGTGCCCTCAGCGATGCGGTCGGTCTGGCGTTTGAGCTGGCCATCGTTCGCTCTGGCGACCTGGCGTCGGGTCTGAAAATGGCCCGTCACCCCTTAAAACCCTTGAGCGTTTTGTCCCACGTGGTGTTGTCGGCAGCGACTGCCGAGCAATCCTTGCGGGTGGCCGCGCGGTATGTGCCAACTTTCTGGCCCATGGTGACGATGAATGTGCAAACCCAGCCCGACCGCACTTTGGTCACCTTGGGTATGGTGCCGGGTAAACGCCCCGTGCCTTCCGCGGTTTTTGACTTTTACGTGACCATGTTGATCTCGGGGTACCGCATCGTCACGGGCCAGCGCGCCAAACTGTTCAAGCTCCATTACCCCGCACCGCAACCGGCCAATCCCAAGCCCTGGTTGGACGCATTTGGGTGCGAGGTCGAGTTTGGTGCCCACCAGTGCATGGTAGAGGTGTGTGCATCTAGCGTGCGCCGTCGCATCCCGACCGCCAATCCGGCGATTTTTGAGCTCTCTGAGCGCATTGCCGAGCAGGCATCCAAGCGCCAGTTTGGCGTGACCAGCAGCCGCGTGCGCAGTGAAATTGTCAAATGCCTGGGCAAAGGTGAGCCGCGCCGCGAAGCCATCGCCGCCCAATTGGGCATGAGTGAACGCACCCTGTGCCGCCGTTTGTCCGACGAAAACACCAACTTTGTGGCTGTGCTGGACGCCCTGCGCCGGGAAATGGCCGAAACGTATATGCAGCAGGGAGACTTCAACCCCACCGAGATCACCTACGCCCTGGGTTTTTCGGATCCCAGCAATTTTTACCGGGCCTGTAAGCGCTGGTTTGGCAGCACGCCCAACGCACTGCGCCAGTCGGGTTTGGGGGGCACTCCGAAGCCAGCAGCGCCCCAGTCGGTCGCCCGTAGTGCGATCCAGCGCTTGGCCCGTGGAATTGGCTTGGGTAAAGACCGCGGCGACCACAAAGAACGCGGCGTCGATGCCCGTATCCTGCCCCAGCGCCGCCAGGCAGACCGAGAGCGACGCTCGTCCCAAGACCCGCGCTCCGCGCAAGACCCCCGCCAAGACAACGACAAGGACAGTTAGTCGTCCTGGCCTTCACCACGGGCGTGCCACGGCCTTGTTGTGGCACGCAAAGTCACTGACTTGCGTCATGTTTGAAGCCCGATTGGTGCCTATTTATGGGTCTCCAAGGCCATTTTTGGTCTTTCGGGTGGCGCGACAGGTCAATAGATTGGCCTGCGCAATCAATGCCAAAACGCGCCAAACCGAAGACACTGCATTCGTCCCAGCAATAAAGCAGAGTTTGCGTAGTTGGGGCAAAAACTAACTAAACAGATCATTGGTGACGACGCGGCTAGCCAGAGCGCCGTCAGAAAAGCGAGAAAACAGTCGGGCACTGCGCCGGACGGCTTTCTTCCAACCTAATGCTGTCGTTTTTTTACTGCCCTAACTACTGAACTCACTATGACTAAGCAGACTCTCCAACTCCTGTGTTCTATTGCTGCCCTCGTGTGTGCAACTGCTGCACATGCGGAGCCCGTCGCTTTGGACGATAGCCAAATGGGCGGTGTGTGGGGTCAGGCCATGCTCGACCTCACCAATGCCAGCTCGGGCGGCCTGGATTTCTCCCGTATCACCCTCAATGCAGACATCAGCCTCAGTGCCAACTTCAAAGAGTTGCGTCTGGGTCAATACGCAGCGGCCGCCAACGGAACGGGTGCAGACATTGACATTCAGGCATTGCAATTTGGTCGTAACCCATTGATCGTGCCGCCCGGTGGCGACGCCAATGCAGACCGCGTAGTCAAAATCACCAACCCCTATTTCGAATTCGTTTACAACAATGCTGACCCCGTAAGCCGCCAAGTGGTGGGCATGCGTCTGGGCTTTGGCAGTGCCAGTGGCTACCTGGGTACCCAAATTCGCTCTATCAGTGGTTCCTTGAATGCCGCAATCATCAATGCCGACGGCACCGCTGGCACGCCTCTGGTTGTCAATGGCACGCGAACGGATGCTGGTGGTGTTTTGCCCACTATCGGTCAGTTCCAGCTCGGCGATGCAACCGGTCCAACACGTGACTTCTTTATTGGTGTGCAGAGCCAAGCCGTTGCCTACACGGCAACGAGTGGCCTCGTCTCGCAGACCGCCCAGCCCGGTTTTTGGCTGAACCTTACCGACCGCGTGACCGGCACGATTGGCGACATGCCTGCCAATCAGCTGCGCCCCGCTGCACCCGTCAAGTGGTAATGCAAGTAAGGAATACGCCATGAAAAAGCTTGCATCCACGCTTCAACTCTGCATCCTGGCCCTTGGTGCCATGGGTTTGCACAGTGCCTCGGCCATGACCGCCTTGGCGGATGCCGACCTCCAGGCAGTTCGCGGTGCGGGCGTCGCGTTTAACCTGCAAAATTTCTCGCTGACGGGTGATGTATCGGTCACCTACGATGACGGAGCCGGTCAGTACATCGCGCTCAAAAAGTTGACCTTGTCGCGCTCGGACGACCCAGCAGCCACGTTTTCAGACCCTTACACCATGAACGTGACCACCCGCGTCGGCGCACCTGATGTGGTGAAGTGGACCGCGCCGCTCAATGCCAACGGTCTGCTGAAGTGGCAGTTCGCCGCCGACTGGTCGGTGGGTGCCTCAGGTAGCGTTTTTGATGGCGGCTCCTTGGTGGTGCAAGACTTGCAGAACCGTGGCGGGTCAGTCTCCATTACTTCGCCTTCGGTGTCTGGTCAAGAAGGTGTTGTGTGGGGCAGCACGGTACGTACGGACATTGGTAGCTTGTTGATCCGCCCCAACGGTCGTGGCGACATCACCAATGCGGACGACGCTGGCGTTACCAACCAGTTGCGCCTGCAGGGCGTTCACATCAGCGGCGCAGATGGTGTTTCGCCTTGGGTGTTAGCCGATGTGACTGCACAGCCCGGCATCTTTAATGCGGTGACTGAAGGCGGGCAGTCTTATTTGCATGTCGGTATCGGCTGGAATACCAATCTGGACACCGAATCACCCGCTGGCAAAGTGGTGATTGACAACATCACTTTCCGCAACAGCGCCGCCACCTACATCGATCCCGTGTCACTTGCGGCCTCCAGCACACTGAATCTGGGCGCCAGCAGTATTGGCAGTATGCAAATCCAATACCTTGACATGAAGCTCCATGCAGGACATTGATATGAACCAGAACCTAATTCTTAAAGCCGCACGCGCCATGCGTATCGCCTTCGCTATTGTTGCGCTGGCTTTTTGTGGCGCCGCCATGGCGATGCCCCAGCCCATGAACACGGACGAACTGGCGGAGGTCACCGGCGGTGACGGCATTTCAATCATCATGGACTTGAACGTGAACATGTCCAAAGTGGCCCACAGTTTCAATGTCGATGGCGTGACAACCTATGCAGTGTTGAACGATGTGGGTGGCAGCATGCTGGCGGCCGGCATCACTGTCGACGTAAAACAACGTCCAGATGTTGCCGGATCGACATATATCGATGTCGGCATGCCAGGCTACATCTCTTTTGCCAAATTTGGTTTCAAATCGTCGGGCGTGCAAACTGATCTCAATACAACCTTGCCGGCGAACCAAAATTTGGGCGGCGTACAACTCAATGGCGCGGGCGCCATGACGGGTCATTTCTTGATCTGGGCGCAATAGTCGTCCATTGAAAGCATCTTATGTGGCCCATTCTTTTAGTGACGCTCGCAATGGCTATCAGCGGCACCGTCGGCACGACCATCAAGCAGCCGATCGAGCAGCCGGAAAAGCAGTTTCGTTTGCCCGTGGGGCAGATCAGCCCGAACGTGGCGTCTCTGCCGGTAACCATCAAGCCACAAGCGGTCTTGAAGTTTCGCAACATCGTGCATCAGGCGTATGACTACAGCTGCGGCTCGGCCGCCTTGGTCACCGTGATTGATAGCTACCTGGGTATTGATGTCTCTGAGAAAGACGCGATGGAGGGCATGATGGCCCACGGTGAGCGCGAGAAGATCGTCGCCCGCCGCGGCTTCTCTTTGCTAGACATGAAGCGTTATCTGGCCACGTTAGGCGCCGAGGGTAATGGATTTCGCGGCACGATTGCTGACCTTCAAGACCTCAAAGTCCCGGCGATTGTGCCCATTGACTACGCTGGTTTTAAGCACTTTGTGGTGTTTCGTGGCATTCGGGACGGTAAAGTATTCCTTGCTGATCCGGCCATGGGCCAGGTCATTTTCTCGATGGCCGAATTTACCGAGCATTGGGAAAACGGCACCTTGTTTATCATCTCCCCGCCCAAAGGGCAGCAGCCCATTGACAAACTCGCGCTGACTAACAGAGAGCTCGGTGTGGTCGACGTTGACCTGATTCGTCCTGAAGTCATGTTCCCGCAGATGGACCGCGTCGACAACCTCCAGCGCGCCATTCAATCCAATTTCGGGACCTTCTCCCTTCGTAAATAGCTGCCACGCAGACCCACGCCATGACACCCTTTACTACTCCTTTCAGCCCCCGTCGCTCTGACTTTTTCAAGGTCGAATGCCTGGTGGCCGTTTTACTGGCTTGTTTGCTGGCCCCGGCTGCCGTGCATGCCCAAGACGGCCCCGCCACGCCAGAGGCAACCCGCGATGCACTGGGTAAAAAAGAGGGCGACGCTGACAGTTCCACAGCGTTGGCCGAAACATTTACCGCCGTTCGCAAAGAGTATTCCATGCTGCGCAAGCACAAACGGGCAATTACTTACGATATCAACTACTCTTACATTGGGCATCAAATCGTCGACCCCAGCACGTTGGTTGTGCTGACCACGCGGGGTCATACCGTTCGCAACACCATCTCTGCGGACTACGGCGTCAAAGACAATTTGACCGCCAATATTTCCGTGCCTTTGGTTAGCAAATTCACCTATACCGAGACCGACAACCAGTTTACCAACCGGTTTGGCGACATCTCGGTGGGCGCACGCTTTCAGCCCCTGGCCAATTCCCGCAGCGCCCCCAATATGACGCTCAGCGCCAGTGTGAGCCTACCCACCGGGCGCAGCCCTTATGTGGGTATTAACTCAAATGATGCAACCGGTTCCGGTAGCGCCAGCGGTACCGTGGGTTTGAATATTTTTAAAGTGGTTGACCCGGTGGCTATTTTCGGTTCGGCCAACGTGACGCTGAGCCTGCCTGCCAAAGGCCTAGAACAAATGGTGCCTGGCACCAATAACAAACTCACCGATGTCTACCCTGGGCAGACCTTTAGCTGGGGTGCGGGCTTCTCGTATGCCCTGTCGTACAACATCACGACCACCATGTCGTTTCAGCAGAGTATCACGGGTGGCACGCGCTTGGTGTACTCCGATATTAATTCGGGTGCAGCTTTCGACCGTAAAACGGCCAGTCAGACTTCGGGCATGTTGAATTTTGGTCTGGGTGTGCGGGTCTCGGCGTTGACTACCTTGAACTTCACGGTGGGCTTGGGGTTAACGTCTGACAGCCCCGATTTCAGCTTGGGCATGAACATGCCTTTGAACTTCTGATCGGCGTGTGATGGTGCACAGCAAATCACCGGGAGCGTCCCGGCACTTGGGGGTGCTGAGCACCGCAGCCGCGGTGGCTGGTTTGGCGCTGTATAGCGTTTCGGCGACTGCCATGTTGGCCGAAAATATCGGTATCAACCCGGTTGCCATGGCTTTGGGTAATGCGGTCACGGCGGATCCGCCAGGTATCGAGTCCATGCACTTCAATCCTGCAGGTTTGACCCGACTTCACGGCAAGTGGCAGACAGACAATATCATCTTTGCATCCGCAGCCCCGCGGGCAACGTTTACCAAACCCGACGGCTTCGATGTGGGGGGCTTTAAGGATGATCCGGTCGCTGGCACCAGTACCGGCCCCGTTCGTGGGACGGTTTACATACCAGCTATCGGGGCGAACGCAAAGTTACCAATTTTGGCTGGTGCTGGCAAAAGCTTCAGTTACAACGCCCCCGATTCCCCGCTCACCTTTGCCACGGGGCTCTACTTGACGCAGGCCTTCATGATGGATCGCAGCCAAGATCCCAATGATCCTGCAAGGTTTGCCGGCACTAAAGTGGTTATGCAGCGCTTGGTCTACGCGTCGCCCTCGGTGGGTTACAAAGCCAGTGACACGCTTAGTTTCGGATTCGGCGTGCCGATCGCCCACCAAGCCCTTGCGATCAATCTGGATATGCGTGCGCCCAACACGTTTTTGGGGATTACCGGCAAATTGCAAGATGCATGGTGTGGTGACAACGGCAACCCATTGGACTCTTTTGGTTTTGGCCTGTGTGGTGGTGGGCAAGAAGGACGCTTGCGGCCGTTTAACAGGGTGGCTTCGCTTTCCATTGACGGTACCAACCCGATGGACCCAACGATTAACATTGGTGTATTGTGGGAGCCCAAAGACTGGTTCGCCTTGGGTGCGGTTTACCAAGGGGGCTCTGACACCCACATTACTGGCCGCTACAACATGCACACCGACCCCATGCTGCGCAAGTTTGTGGAAGGTATGTACGCCAGTTTGTTGGGCCCCATTGCGGGCTCTATGGTGGGCATTCCAACGTCGATCCGCGAGGACCAGTCCGGCAACTTCAGCACTACATTTCCATTTGTGCAGCGCGTGCAATTTGGCCTCAAAATCAAACCCGTCAAACGCTTCCAAGTCAATTTGGATGCCAGTTGGGATGAGGGCGCAAAGCTGGACAAGTTGACGCTAAAGTTTGACCAACAAATCGATATGCTGAAGATGTTGCGTATGTTTGGCCAGTCCGATCCATCTCAAATCAGCATGCCTTTGGGCGGGCAGTCTAAGTGGAGTTGGGGTATGGGTTTGCAATATATGGCGACCGACCGCTTGACGCTGCGCCTTGGGTATGAAGATCGAAAGAGCTCCTTCCCGAGCAACCAGATCAGCATGACAGCACCTTTGCCTGACATGATTGGCAAGAGTATTGGTGTGGGGTATGTGACCAAAAAGGGCACGCACCTTGATTTCACCTACAGCTACTTGTATGGTAAGTTCAACAACCCAGCCGATAGCAGTTGCAACCTGAACTGCACCAACTTCTTTAACGTGGTCTATAACCCCTATGCTGGCCTTGATGTCGCTGGCGACATGACGATTAAATATGTCGGTGTTGGCATCACCCATCCTTTTTAACTGACAGGAAACCATGAAACGTACTTTGCTTATCGCCGCGATGGCGGCTTTCACACTGGCCCACGCATCCTTCAGCCACGCCGCAGGGGCGGACGACGAGAAAAAGGCATTGGTGCAGCACGTGCTGCCGCTGTTTCACATTGAAGACAGCCCCATCATGCTGGTGCAGCGCCAGGGTGCCGATGCCATGCGTCAGGCCAACACAGCCTTGCAGGGCCGTTTGACCCATGAAAAGCAAGAGGCCACGATGAAGTCCATCGCCGTGGATGTGCAGAAATACATTGACGAGGCCACCCCCATTGCACGCGCCAACGCGCTGAAACTCAAGGAGCCAACCGTCGCGCCGATATTGATGGCGAACTTCTCTGCCGAGGAGTTGCGTCAATTGGTGGCGTTTTTGGACTCGCCGGTGAAGAAAAAGTTTGAAGCCTTGCTGCCCACCATCGAAAAGACCTATGGCGAAAAGGTGGCCGATGCCAGCCGGGCCGCGATTGACCCCAAGATCAAGACACTGACCACCGAAGTGGCCACCAAGATGCGCGCCGCAGTGATGCTTTCGCAATAGAGCGGGCACCACAATGGGCCTAGTTGGCCCAGGCGCCCGGCAAGGGCCCAACGCCGTACTGTGTACGGCTTTTTTTTGCCTGCGCGGTGCTTTGTGTGCCATTGCTTGGTCTTACTGCGCCAATCGACCACAGGCACTGGCAGCCGCCAAAAAATCGTGCCAAGTCTGCCTATACTTTGCACACCTTGACGAAAAACCGTCTGCAAACGTGGCGAGCAACTGGCTCGCTGCGGGGCAGAATTTGACGCAACTACTAGGCGGACACAGCATGACCTTTACTCTCTTACTCGGAATGGCGCTTGGCGCGGCACTGCTTTTTTTGCGTGACGAGATTGCAGGGCGTGCGCACCGAAGCGTTCCTAAAACTTGGCCACTTACGGTCCGCCCCGTGGTGAGCGGTAGTGAAAAGCGCCTGTGGATCTGGCTGACCGGCGCCATGTACGACCACCAAATTTTGCTGAAATTGCCGATCGCACGCATGACGGCGCCCAGCAGCGCCGCAGAAGCCCAGCACTGGTACAAGAAGCTCAACGGCATCTATTGCACCTTTGCCATTTGTAACCAGCGCGGCAAGATTGTCGGTTGTGTCGATGTCGGGGGTGAAGGTGGCCAGTCCATCCGCAACCAGGCCGTGAAAAAGGCCTTGCTCAGCCAGTGCGGTATTGCCTACTGGGTGATCGATCCAGACAATCGCCCCAGCTTGGCCCAATTTCGCACGACCATGTTGGGCGAGCAGCCCATTGAATCCACCGGTTTTAACGAGACAGAGCAGTTGTTCCAAGTCGACACCGACCGTTCGTCCTTGGGTGGTGTATCGCCCACGGTTCGCCAGCGGGAATCATTGGTGTACAGCCCGTCTTGAACGGTCAGCCCCAAGCGCAGATTAACAACGGCCAAGGCATTGCCCTCTGGCCGTTTTTACGTGAGTGCGGGTACCATGCGCTACCGTCCACTTTGAGAGCCTGTTCCTGTGAAGGACCAACTGCCCCACCTCGCCATAGAAACCACTGACCACGGCACCACGGCCCGGCTGCAGGGGCGTTGGGTAGCGGCCGACTTGGCCGCGGGGCAGCAATGGGCGTTGCTTCAAATAGCGCTCAAGGCGCCCTTGCAATCGGGCGGCGCCTGTGTGTGGGATTTATGCGCAGTAGAACGCATGGACCACATCGGCGCACAGCTGCTGTGGAACGCCTGGGGCCGGGCGTGGCCCCAAACGGTGCAGACAACACCAGTGCAGCGCACTATGTTGGAGCGTGTGGCGCACTTCACGGTGACGCCACCACCACCCAAACGCCTGACGTTTTGGGACCAGTTTTTGGGCTTGGGTGAATGGGTTTTGCAAATGCAAAGCCATGTGACCGATGCCGTCGGTCTAATGGGGCAGTTGCTGCTCGACGGCTTGCAGCTGCTGCGCGCGCCGCGCAAGGGACCGTGGCGCGATGTGTCGGGCCACTTGTACCGCATTGGTGCCACCGCCTTACCCATCACCGCCTTGGTCGGCTTCTTGATTGGTGTGGTGTTGGCTTACCTCATGTCGCGCCAGTTGCGCCAATTTGGCGCTGACATTTTTATTGTGAATATTTTGGGCGTTGCGCTCATTCGCGAGTTGGGGCCGGTGCTGGCTGCTATTTTGATTGCGGGTCGGTCGGGCTCCGCCATCACAGCCCAGATTGGTGTCATGCGGGTCACCGAAGAACTCGATGCCATGAAGGTGATGGGCATTCCACAGGGTTTTCGTTTGGTGATGCCGCGGGCCATGGCGCTGGCCGTGGCTATGCCCTTGGTGGCCGTGTGGACCACATTGGCGGCGCTGCTGGGTGGCATGGTGGCGTCGGACTTGGCGATGGATCTGAGCCCCGCTTACTTTGTTACCGCCTTGGCCAAGGCGGTGCAGGTGTCGAGCCTGTGGCTGGCCATGGGCAAATCTACCGTGTTTGGCGTCATGATTGCGCTCATCGCCTGCCATTACGGCCTGCGCATCAAGCCCAATACCCAGAGTTTGGGTGAGGGCACCACCGCGTCGGTGGTGACGGCGGTCACGATGGTGATTTTGGTGGATGCGCTGTTTGCCATCGTGTTCAAGGACGTGGGCATATGACAGGCTCCAGCGTGCAAACGCCTGTGCCCATCGTCGAGATCCGCAAGTTGTGGAGCACGTTTCTTGCCGGTCGGGTCGAGACGGTGATTCACCAAGACCTAGACCTCACCATCGAACAGGGCGAGTTGCTCGCCATCGTGGGGGGCTCGGGCACCGGCAAGACGGTGTTGCTGCGTCAAATACTCGGCTTGGAGATGCCCGCGCGCGGCACCGTAAGCGTGTTGGGCCGACCGGCCAGCGAGATGACCGGGTGCGGGTCGGCCAGCCGCATGGGGATGTTGTTCCAAAACGGCGCCTTGTACTCGGCTTTCACTGTCATGGAAAACATTGCCTTCCCTTTGCGTGAATTGGGTGGCTTGCCCGATGACCTGGTGCGCGACGCGGTGATGGTCAAGTTGCAAATGGTGGGGCTGGACGCTATGGATGCCAACAAAATGCCGTCGGACCTGTCGGGGGGCATGATCAAGCGGGTGGCTTTGGCCCGTGCATTGATCATGGACCCCCCATTGCTTTTGCTCGACGAGCCCACCGCCGGCCTGGACCCGGACAGTGCCGATGGGTTTTGCCGCCTTTTGCGCACCTTGCACCAAGACCTGGGCCTGACGGTGGTGATGGTGACCCACGACCTTGATACCATTTACGAGATCAGCACCCAGGTTGCAGTGGTGGCTGACAAACAAATCATTGTCCATGCACCGCCTAAAGAGGTGGTGCAGTTCGACCACCCCTTTGTGCGTGAATTCTTCCTGGGTGGGCGTGGCCTGCGGGCCATGGAGTTGTTGCATTCCCCCCCGGTTGCCGGGTAAAAACGAGAGACTTATGGAAAACAAAGCACATGCTTTAGCGGCCGGCGCCTTTGTCATCATGGTGGCGGCGTTATTGGTGGGTTTGGCTGTTTGGCTGACCCGCGACACAACCGAACGCCGTACCTATGAGCTCGTCAGTACGCATGGCGTAACCGGCCTGCAACCCCAGGCGGGGGTGCGCTACAAGGGCGTTTTGGTCGGGCGCGTCACCGACATCCAGCTCGATCAAAAAACAGTGGGCAGTGTGCGGGTACGCTTGGCCGTGGACGCCAATGCTCCGATCACCAAATCCACCTACGCCACGCTGGGTTTTCAGGGCATCACGGGCCTGGCCTATGTGCAGCTGGACGATTCGGGCAAGTCGCAAGAGGCATTGGACACGTCCGACCGAAATCCGGCGCATATCCCCATGCGCGCCAACGTTTTCTCACGCCTGTCGGAGCAAGGCACCGGCTTGATGGACCAGGTTGTCGAAGTGGGCACCAAGGTCAACCAGCTGCTGGATCCGAAAAACCAAAAAGTCATGGTTGACGCCATTGCCCAGATGGGCCAGGCGGCGGTCAGCGTGCGCCAACTCGCGCAGCGGGCCGACGGCGTGCTGCAGACACAAAGCGCGGACCTGAACCTGCCGCAGCTGGCGCGGGACGCCGGTACCACCTTGGTGTCCATGAAGTCTTCTTCTGAGCGGCTGGGTCTGGCCGCCGACGCCATGCGCAAATCAGCCGAAGAATTTAAGGCTATGAACGCCCGCATGAACGAGCCTGGCGGCACGCTAGACAAAATCGCCCGCAGCGCCGATGCCTTGGCTGCCACCAACCAGTCGCTCAACGCCACTTTGCTACCACGCCTGAACCGGGTGGCCGACGAAACTGCCCGCACCGTGCGCCAGGTCAACCGCACGGTGGACGGGGTCAATGACAACCCGCAGTCACTCATCTTGGGGCGGGGTGCCGCTGCGCCGGGGCCGGGCGAAGCCGGCTTTAGCCCGCCCAAGCCACGTTGAACCAGGATACCCAGATGCACCAAGTTACTACAAAAATCATAGCTTCTCGCGCATATTCCACGAGGGCTAGATGGCTTTTTTGCCTGCTAATTCTCAGCCTGTCGGCCTGCACGGTGCTGAAAACACCGCCGCGCCCCTTGGTGTACGACTTTGGTCCCGGCGCGGTAGCACTTCCGGCCCCTGGCACGGCGGCATTGCCCGCGATGGCCTTAGCCCCGGTCGAAGCGCCGGCCGCTTTGGACGGTTTGGCAGTGATGTACCGCCTGGCCTACAGCGACGCCCAACAGCTGCGCCCCTATGCGCAGGCACGCTGGAGTATGGCCCCGGCACAGTTGTTGCACCAGCACTTGAGCGAACAGCTTGGGCAACGCCGCGCCGTCATCGGCTCAGACTTGGGTATGTTGCTGCCTGCGCCCGTGATGACCCTGCATGTGGAGTTAGAAGAGTTCAGCCAGCTCTTCGACAGCGCGACCAGCAGCAGCGCCTTGTTGCGGATACGGGCTACCCTGGCCCAGGCGGGTGCCCGCATAGGCAGTCAAGAACTGGTGGCCCAGCGCAGCTTTGTGGTCCAGCGCCCGGCCCGTACCGCAGACGCGGTGGGCGGCGTGCAAGCTCTGGCTGACGCAGCCGATGCCGCGATTGTCGAAATAGATGCCTGGGTTGCGCAAATTCAGGCCACGCGGCCAGTTACCAAGGCCCCAAGCGCCGTTAAACCTTGACTGCCGGGGCGCGCTAACCTAACGGCCTCAGCACGGGGAACAGCTTGGCCAGTCCGTCGGCCATCACTTCGACCGCCAGTGCGGCCAAGATCAGACCCATTAGCCGTGTCATCACGTTGATGCCGGTTTTGCCTAGCGCCCGCGAGATAGGCTCTGCCAAAGAGAAACATACCGCCGTGGCGGCGGCCACCACCAAGCCGTAGCCCACGAGCGTGCTGAGCTCAAAAAACGTTTTTGCCTTTTGCGCGTAGATCACAACGGTCGACATGGTGGCGGGCCCGGTGAGCAGTGGGATGGTCAGCGGTACCACCGCGATGCTCGCCCCGATGGCGGCCTTTTCGGCGCCATCTTCGAGAACATTGGAGCTGGGCTTGACCTCCGCCGGTTGGGCGTTGAGCATGTTCAGGGCCGAGGTCAGCAGCAGCATGCCGCCGCCCACCTGGAAACTGGCCAGCGATATACCAAAAAACGCAAGGATATGAAGCCCTGCCAGCGCACAGACGGCAATCACCGTAAAACAGCTGAACGACGAAATCACCACTGTACGGCGGCGCTGCGCGGGTGAGAGATCTTGCGTGTAGTGGATAAAGAAGGGCACGATGGCCAGCGGATTCACAATGGCCAAAAGCGTGACAAGCGGTTTAAAGTCCATGGGGCCTCGGTTAACGGGGGCTGCGGGCCAGGTACCGCTTGCGCCAGAACAAGAGCGACAGCGCCGCAGCGATCACCACCATGGCGCCCAGCGCCCACCACAGGCCAGTTTGCTGGTGGATCAGCGGCAGCGATTCAAAATTCATACCAAAAAAGCCGGTTATCAGGTTCAGCGGCAGAAAGATGGCGGTCAACACCGTCAGGGTACGCATGATGTCGTTGGTGCGGCTGCCCTGCACGCTGAAGTGCATTTGCACTGCGGTCTCGGCGCTTTGCTCTAGCCTACGCACATGGTGCACCACCCGTTCAATGTGCTCCAGCACGTCGCGGCTGCGCACTTCTAGCAGGTCGTGGTCGCGCTGGGCCAGGGGCGTTTGGGCGTCTGGCCAGGTCTTGAGCGATTCAATCCAGGCCTGCACGGCGGCGCGCTGGTCTTCGCATATTTCGTCCAGATGGTGCAGAGACAGGCGCGCGTCCATCAGTGCGCCCCAGTTGTTGAACCGGGTTTGGGGTCTGAGCAATTCGGACTGCCAGTGGTCTAGCTGGTGGGTGAGTTCGCGGCGCAGTTCCAAAAAGGCATCCACCATTTGGTGGATGATGCGCAGCATCAGGTCCGCAGGGCTGGTGGGCAGGCGGGCGCTGGCTGCGCGGGCGTCACTGCCGTGGGTTTGCACCAGCTTGGCCGCATAGGTGTCGCGCACCGCGCAGTCCGTGGGGTGCACCGTGACCAGCACCCGGTCAAATACCGCAAAACCCACGGGGTTGGTGTCAATGCGGCGCAAAATCGGCGGCCCGCCTCGGGGGCGCGCTGTCCCGATGGCTGGCTCAGCGGCAAGGCCGTCAGCCGTACCGGCGGCCAAGCGGCGAAACACCAGCACATCGTATTGCGAGGTGTAGTCGTAGCGCGAAGGCAATTGTTTGTTGAGCAGGTCGGAGATATGCAGGTCGACCAGTTGCAGGCCGCACAGGGACTGCAGCAGTGACTGGACCTGCCCCTGCGCCACTTCAAATTCGCTGCGGCCGCACGCCACCCAGACAAAACCCTGGGTCGGCACGCCCATTTGGATGGTGGCGTCCAGGTTGTCCGTTTCGGTGACGCCACTGCCTTGAATATGAAAGATACGCATGGGGCCCTAGCCTAAATTTATTATGCCAAATGGGCCGCTAGCCCTCGAATAACGTGCGCAAGTCGCTATCTATTTGGTAGCAATCGAGCCGCATCCCGGGCGAAGTATGTCAGCACGCCGTCGGCCCCGGCGCGTTTGAAAGCCAGCAGGCTCTCCATCATCACCGCATCATGGTCCAGCCAGCCGTTCTGCGCAGCGGCCTTGAGCATGGCGTATTCGCCACTGACCTGGTAGGCAAAGGTGGGTACCTTGAAGGTGTCTTTGACCCGGCGCACCACGTCCAGGTACGGCATGCCGGGTTTGACCATGACCATGTCAGCACCTTCGGCAATATCCAGCGCCACTTCGCGCAGCGCCTCATCGGTGTTGGCGGGGTCCATTTGGTAGACCTTCTTGTTACTCTTGCCCAGGTTGTTGGCCGAGCCTACTGCGTCACGAAATGGTCCATAAAACGCCGATGCGTATTTGGCACTGTAGGCCATGATGCGGGTGTGGATGTGGCCTTTGGCTTCTAGCGCAGCGCGAATGGCGCCAATGCGGCCGTCCATCATGTCGCTGGGCGCGACGATGTCGACTCCCGCGTCGGCTTGGGTGAGGGCTTGCTGCACCAGTACGGCGACGGTTTCGTCATTCAGGATGTAGCCGTTCTCACTGGGGCGCTTGTCGGGCAATCCGTCTTGCCCGTGGCTGGTAAATGGGTCTAGCGCCACGTCGGTCATGACGCCGAGATCGGGAAATTCTTTCTTCAGCGCCCGTACCACCCGTGGCACCAAGCCGTCCGGGTTCATCGCCTCGTGGCCCTCGTAGGTTTTGAGGGACTGGTCAATCACCGGGAACAGCGCCATCACCGGGATGCCCAGCGCCACACATTCCTCGGCGACCGGCAGCAGCAGGTCTAGGCTCAAGCGCTCGACCCCCGGCATGGATGCGATCGGTACGCGCTGGCCGGTGCCGTCTACTACAAAGACCGGGTAAATCAGATCGTGCGGTGTGAGCGTGTTTTCACGCACTAAATTGCGGGTGAAGCTATCGCGGCGCAAGCGGCGCGGGCGGCCAAGGGGGTATGGGGCGTAGGGCGTCATGGCGAAAATTGTGCACTATTCCACGGACAGGGCCAATTGGGCGGTTGACCGAGCCTTTTGCGCTGGATAAAAAATAGGGTTAATGCAATAAATACTTGTAATGCCTCTCTAATTTTGGTAAATTCTGCCTTGGGTGGCTTGCCACCTCCTGCTTTTCCTCCCTGAGCAGGGCCTTGATGTGTGACAGCTAATAGGCTTGCAACCCCGACCTTCGTGTCGGGGTTTTTTTTGACCTAAACTGCGTGCATGCTTTGGGTTAAGTCGTTTCACATAGTCTTTGTCGCCAGTTGGTTTGCCGGCCTGTTTTACCTGCCGCGCATCTTTGTCAATCTGGCGATGGTCCCCACCAATTCTCTGGCTGAGCGCAACCGCCTGCTGCTGATGGCGCGCAAGTTGTACCGGTTTACGACGCTGCTGGCAGTGCCTGCCGTGGCTCTGGGCTTGTGGCTGTGGTTGGGCTACGGCATTGGCAGCGGGCAAGCTTGGTTGCATGCCAAGCTGGGTGTCGTCGCCTTGGTTCTGGGTTACCACCATGCCTGCGGTGTGCTGCTCAAGAAGTTCGAAGCGGGCAGCGTGGCCCATAGCCATGTTTGGTTTCGTTGGTTCAACGAAGCGCCCGTTGTGATGCTGGTTGCGGCGGTCGTCTTGGTGGTTGTTAAACCGTTTTAACAGCGCGGCAATGCATAAAACGGCAGCCTGGCCCCTCGCTTTGGTGTATGCGGGCCTGATTGTGTATGCCAGTCTTTCTCCGTTTGCCGGTTGGCGTGACCAAGGCATTGCACCCTGGTTTTTTCTCACGGCACGGCCCGCACACTACTGGACTTGGTTTGACGTGTGGGTCAATATTGTGGGTTATCTGCCCCTGGGTGGCTTGCTGGCGCTCAGCGCCCTGCGCACCCGGCGCGTTCGCCATGCGGTGTTAGTGCCTTTGTTGGTGGGTGCCCTGCTGTCGCTGGTGATGGAATCTTTGCAGTCCTACCTGCCGGCGCGGGTGCCCTCGCGTGAAGACCTGCTCTTGAACATGACCGGGGCTGGTTTGGGGGCAGTTGGTGCGCTGCTCTTGGAGCGCTGGGGCGTTATCGACCGCTGGAGCCGTGTGCGCGCGCGCTGGTTTGTGCCCCATGCCCGTGGCGGTATCGTGTTGCTGGCCTTGTGGCCCATGGCACTGTTGTTTCCGCCCGCTGTTCCGTTTGGCCTGGGTCAGGTGCTGGAGCGGCTGATCGACGCCTTGTCGACCTACCTGGAGGGCACACCCTTGCTGGCGTGGATGCCGGTGCGCAATGTAGAGCTGCACGCCTTGGTGCCGGGAGCCGAGATGCTGTGCGTGGCGCTGGGGGTATTGATTCCGTTCTTGCTTGGCTTTTGTGTCATTCGGGTGCCCTGGCGCCGCGCTGCGATGGCGGCGACAGCGCTGGCCGTGGGTGTTGCAACCACGGCGCTGTCGGCGGCGCTGAGTTGGGGCCCGACCCACGCCTGGGCGTGGTTGGACCTGCCCACGCAGGCGGGCATGTTGGTAGCCATTGGGTTGGCCTTGGCCTTGGTTTTTGTACCGTGGCGCGCCAGTGCCGCATTGGTTGTGTTGGCTTTGGGGGTGTTGCTGAGCGTGCTGAACCAGGCGCCGGAGGGGGCTTACTTTGCCCAAACCCTGCAAACCTGGGAGCAAGGGCGTTTTATTCGTTTTCATGGCCTGGCCCAATGGCTGGGCTGGCTGTGGCCTTATGCTACGCTGGCCTATGTGCTGTCCTTGATCGGGCAGCGAGACCCCATTCAGTAAAATCCCCCCATGACCGAGAACGCCCCTGCCACTGGTGCCTACTACCAGCACCACATTTTCTTTTGCTTGAATGAGCGCAAAAACGGCGAAAACTGTTGCGCCCAGCACCGGGCCCAAGAAGGGTTTGACCGCTGCAAGCAGCGTGTGCGCGAGGCGGGGCTCGACGGCGTGGGTAAAGTCCGCGTTAACAAGTCTGGCTGCCTGGACCGCTGCGCCGCCGGGCCGGTTGCGGTGGTGTACCCCGAGGGCGTGTGGTACAGCTATGTGGACGAGCACGACATTGACGAGATTGTTGACTCGCACCTCAAGAATGGCCAGATAGTGGAGCGCTTGCGTGTACCGCCTGACATCGGGCGCTAGAGCCCCTCCGCCCATTTTTCTTTGAATAAAAACTGCCTCTGGCCCTCGCCAATAGGGCGCAAGCCACTCTTTTCTTGATAGCATCTGCATGAACGCCCAGACCCGCCGTTTGACGCTTCAAGGCCCTGTGGGCGCCTTAGAGACGTTGGTCGATGAGCCGACCCTGGCGCCGGGTGCTGTGGTGCAGGGTGTGGCCGTGATCGCCCATCCCCACCCCCTGTATGGCGGCACCATGGACAACAAAGTGGTGCAAACCCTGGCCCGTGCGTTTGTGCAGTGTGGATGGCGCGCGGTGCGCTTCAATTTTCGCGGTGTGGGTGCCAGTGAGGGTGGGTACGACGAGGGCCGTGGTGAGTTGCAAGACCTGCTGTCGGTCATTCGCCAGACCGCGGGCCCGTCCCCCGCGCCATTGGCCTTGGCGGGCTTCTCATTTGGCTCTGTGGTGGTTAGCCACGCGCTAGCAGCATTAGACCCCGCACAGGCACCGCGCGCTCTCATTTTGGTGGGTACGGCAGTCACCCGATTTGATGTGGCGCCCGTGCCCCCTGCGCTGCACGCCGTGACCTTGGTGTTGCACGGGGAGCAGGACGACACGGTCCCGCTGACCGACGTAATGAACTGGGCGCGTCCGCAGGCCTTGCCAGTCACCGTAGTGCCCGGCGTGGCCCATTTTTTCCACGGGCAGCTCACGCTCCTGCGCAGTCTGGTGGTGCGCCACCTGCAGGCCGTCGCTGCCCAACAGACATAAAGCATAAAGCGCTTTGCGCATCTACTCACCATGAAATTATTCGTAGCCGTTCTTTTTGCCTTAGCTTGGTTTCCAGCCGCTGCACAGAGTCTGCAGCCGCCAGAGATCGCCGCGCGGTCATACCTGTTGCTGGATGTAACGGCCAACCAAACCCTGGCCGCTAAAGATGCGGATAAGCCAGTAGAGCCCGGCTCCCTGACCAAGTTGATGGCGGCCTATCTGGTGTTTGATGCTTTGCGGAGCAAAAAGCTTGACTTGCAACAGACCGTGCCCGTCAGCGCCCGTGCCGCAAAAATGCAGGGACCGCGCATGTTCATCAACACCAGCATGCAAGTGCCGGTGGAAGACCTGATCAAAGGCATGGTTGTACGCTCGGGCAACGATGCCACGATGGCCCTGGCTGAGGCGGTGGCGGGCACTTCGGAGCGATTTGTCCACTTGATGAACGAGCAGGCCAAAGCGTTCGGCATGCAATCAACCACTTTTAAAAATGTTGAGGGCTTGGCCGAGCCAGGCCAGACCACGACCGCGCGGGACCTCGGAATTTTGGCCACGCGCCTGCTGAGCGACTTCCCAGATAGTGTTGCCTACTACGCAATTAAGTCTTACCGCTACCCCGGCACACCCGCCGCCAACGACAGCAATCGCAATCTGTTGCTGCTGCGCGACCCCACGGTCGATGGTTTGGAGACTGGGTATGCCGAAGCGTCCGGTTACAGCATGGTGGCGACGGCCAAGCGGGCATTTCACAATTTGGCGCGCACGGCGCAATCGCCTGAAGAGCCCGCCACCACGGGGGCTCGGCGGCTCGTGGCGATCGTGCTGGGGGCTGCGAATGAGAATGCCCGCGCCAACGAATCCCAGAAGTTGCTCAACTGGGGTTTTACCGCTTTTGAGGCGGTCAAGTTGTTTGAAGCGGGTCAAGCGGTGGTGAGTCCCGGCGTCTGGAAGGGCACTTCGTCAATCGTTCAATTGGGCCGTCCGCAGGCGATCGTCGTTGCGGTTCCCAAAGGTAGTGCTGGCAAGATCAGCACCCAGGTCATGCGTTCAGAGCCCATGGTGGCGCCATTTTTGCAAGGCCAGCAGGCGGGTGTTTTGCGCGTTTCGGTGGGTGGACAGCCCTTGGTGGATGTGCCATTGCTGGTGCTGCAGACCGTAGACCAGGCCGGTGTTGTGCGCCGCGCATGGGACGCCCTGCGCCTGTGGATTCGGTAGTTCGGCCCGGTTTGGGATGCGTGATGCGGGTGCCAACACTGACCTGATTGCGGGGAAACCCTTGTTCTGGTATATTAGAAGGCTTTTCGGAAATTCCGAAGGGATTCACGTTTTCTGTTAGTTTCAAACGTTTAGGGACGTTTTTTCATTAGGAGGCTTAAGTGCCAACCATTAACCAGCTCGTAC
>JBBRSA010000012.1:0-94506 GCA_038245855.1 Burkholderiales bacterium | reverse complement strand
TACGAAGCCAAGCGCTACGACGGCAAGATCAAAAGCGGCAATGCACTGATCTCGGTGCATACCAATGATTCCAAGCACGAAAAATCGGCCAAAGAAATTTACGAACGTGCTGGCGCCGAGGACATCAAATCAACGAGTGAAGCCACTGTCCCAAGCGCGTAAAACCATCGGATCAACAACAGTTGACCCGCTATGCCAATCAAGAGACGCTGGCCGTCTCTTGATTGCGTTGCCTTTTAAAAGAGATTTTTGATGGCCCCCGGCAAACGCATACCGCGGCGAGCCTGCCTGCGGCTAACTACGCCTTCCTGGCACTGTATGGCCTGCTGGGCGCGCAGCAAGTGCGCTCGACCGTGGTGCATTGTTTGTGACCGATCTCCAAGCCCATAAAGTCCGTCTGTGTGTTGGCAGACAGAGCAAGCTCCAATGTCGCGCTACGCTCCTTTGTTTGATCAATGGTTGCTATGCGCCGAACATGGAGAGTCGTTATGGAACACAAATGGATACCGTTGCCGCTCCCGAGCCATGGCTGACGCACCGGTGGAATTGGAATCGGCAGCAGCCCGCGTCGCTGCCTCCAACGCGGAAAGCGTCGTGCAGAGTTACGCGGTGAAGTCCGGGGTGCGTAGTGTCGAAAGCGCCCCTTATGTGATCGGCGGGCTGGTCTTGGGCGCTGCAGCGCTGGGGTACTTTGCGAGGGCGCGCAGGGACAAACCGCGGGCATTGCCGCCACCTGCGCCCGCGCGCGTGAGCACGGCGCAGGAGCCGGTAGCTCTGTTGCCGCAAGAAAACTGGTTTAGTGAACAATGGCAAATGGTCAAGTTGGCGGCTATAGCCTGGTCGGATGACTATGCCCCGAGCATGGGTGCCGCGCTTTCTTACTACACACTTTTCTCGCTTGCTCCGCTGCTCATCATCGTGATCGCAGTGGCGGGGATGGTGTTTGGACAGGAAGCGGCGCAAGGAGAGATCGTTGCGCAGTTGCGCGGAATCATGGGGAACGACGGTGCGGTGGCTGTGGAAGGCCTCCTCAAGGCCGCGCGCGCACCGGCTCAAGGCATCATCGCAACCATTGTCGGCATCACCATCTTGATGCTGGGTGCGACCGCCATCTTCGCGGAGCTGCAAAACGCGCTGGACCGAATCTGGCGGGTACCGGCTTCCAAGCAAGCGTCGGGCATTTGGCACCTTTTGCGTGGGCGCCTGCTGTCGTTCGGGCTCGTGCTGGGCCTGGGCTTTTTGCTGATCGTATCGCTGGTCGTAAGCGCCGTGCTCGCGGGCCTGAGCAAGTGGTGGAGCGACTGGTTTTCGGGCTGGAATGTGTTCTTTGAGATGCTCAACATCGCGGTCTCGTTCGGCATCTTCACCCTGCTTTTTGCAATGATTTACAAGTTGATGCCGCGTGCAAAGATCCCTTGGCGCGACGTCTGGACCGGCGCCGCCGTGACCGCGCTGCTGTTTACACTTGGCAAAATGCTGATCGGTTTGTATCTAGGCAGAAACAGTCTGGCCTCAGGATTCGGTGCGGCGGGCTCGCTCGTCGTGCTGGTCGCCTGGGTCTACTATTCTGCGCAAATCTTCTTGTTCGGTGCGGAGTACACATGGGTCTATGCCAACCAGCGGGGATCGCGGGCGAAGAAGCTTGCGACGGCGCAATGAATATGCATCAACCTATAAAAAAATGGCTTGTCGGCATTACCGCCTTTCTGGCCATCCTGTTTGTCGCGCTGTATTTTCTTAACTGGAATCTGCTGCGCCCCTATATCTCGGGCAAAGTCACCAACGCCACCGGCAGAAGTTTCGCCATCAATGGCGATCTCACGGTGCACCTCGGATTGCGTCCACGCGTCATTGCCAATGACATCGTTATGGGCAATGCCCAGTGGGGGGGCGCGCCAAACATGGCTGAGATCAAACGCCTGGAATTCAGCGTGGATCTGCTCGCGCTGCTGGCTGGCCACCTCAACTTTCCCGAGGTAGCCATGTCGGCGCCGCGCATCGCATTTGAAGTGGACAAAGACGGCACGTCCAATTGGGCATTCAAAGCCCAGGACAAGAACGAACCAACCCAATTGCCGCAGATTGGCGCGCTACGCATTGACCATGGCAACGCGACGTACCGCGATCCTCGTGCAGATACGGACCTCACGTTAGAGGTCAATACCCTAGACGACCAGCATGCTCCGGAATCGATGTCGCAGGTGACGGGAAAAGGCCGATTCAGAGGGATGCCATCGACGGTTAGCGCGCGCGGCGGGGCGCTGCTTAGCTTGCGCAGCGCTGAAAATCCCTACCCGATTACGATGCACGCAGTGCTGGGTACGACGAAAGTGAGCGCAGATGGCGTGCTGATTGATCCGCTCCACCTGAAAGGCGAAAACGTCCACTTCACGCTTGAAGGCAATGACCTCGCGCAGCTCTATCGGCTCGTGGGAGTGCCGCTTCCGCCCACGCCTGCGTACAAGATTGCGGGCGTACTTAATCATGCAGGTGACGTGTGGGCATTGCAATCGCTAAAGGGTGTCGTCGGCAGAAGCGATTTGCGTGGGGATTTCTCGGTCGATGTCGGCCAGAAGCCCCAGTTCATCAAAGCCGATCTGTTCTCAAACAATCTGGACATGGCCGATCTAGGCGGCTTTATCGGCGCTGACCGTGGCGACAAGCCCGCAGACAAACTGCCGCCCTCCGACAAGCTGCTGCCAACGGAGCCATTTAGCCTAGAAAAACTGCGCGCAGCGAACGCGGACGTGACGTTTCACGGCCTCAAGATCATGACCCAGAAAATGCCGCTCGAAAAAATGGAAGCGCACATGTTCGTGGACAATGGCGCGCTCAAGCTCGCTCCGCTCAACTTTTCGGTCGCGGGCGGTAGCCTGGAAATGCAGATCAGGATGGATGGGCGCCAACAACGCATAGCGACGCACGCAGACATTGTGGCCAAAGGCCTGCATCTAGACAAGCTAATGCCGACGGAAAAAATGGGCGCAGTGAGCGCGGGCACCTTGGGCGGGCGCGCTCAGCTGGACATGAATGGAAACGCCATCTCGCAGATGCTCGGCTCGGCAAACGGTGAAGCGGCCCTGATCATGGACGGTGGCACCGTGAGCGAATTAGCGCTCAGGCTGTCGAATCTGGACATTGCAAATTCGCTGGCTCGGCTGATTGGCGGTGACCGGTCGACGCCGATTCGCTGCATGGTAGGCAGCTTAAACGCAGTCAACGGCGACTTCCAGATTAAGGCCATGGTTCTGGACACACCGAAATTGAACTTGCACGGAACGGGGGACGTGAACCTCAGTACCGAAGCGCTGAATGTGCGCCTGACTGCCGAATCCAAAAGCTTCAGCCTCGCGTCGCTGCGGGGGCCGGTCAATATTTCGGGAACACTCAAACACCCCGTCGTGCGCCCAGAAATGGGCAACGTCATTGCGCGCGTCGGCCTTGCGGCAGCGCTGGGCAGCGTGACGGCGGGTATAGGCGCACTGATTCCGCTTTTGGAATTCGGCGAGAAGGAGCCAAGCCATTGCACCGAACTCATCGCGCAGGCGAAGGCAGACGTCGGCGTGAAAGCCAGCGACATGGCGCCGCGTAAGTCGTCCGGGAAACGCTAGCCCGATGCCCAGGCGCTACGCACCTAGTCAATTGCCCGCCTGTCGAAAACTTCGCCAAATGGCCAAGTCGTAGGCGATTTTCAGGACACCGCAAGCAACCAAAGGCACTGCGAACAATCCCACGGCGAACAGCGCCCCGCCAATTGTGGGACCCATAGCGGAGGCTAGGCTTCGTGGGACTGCCGTAAAGCTGGCAGCAGCGGCCCTTTCACCGGGCGTGACGACCGACATCACAAAGGCGCTGCGGGCAGGAACGTCCATTTGTGACAAGAGCGATCGGACGATCAGTAACGCAAGCACAATGCGTAAGTCAGATGCAAAAGCGGCGCCGATCAAACACAGGCTTGCCGGAATGTGGGTAAAAACCATGGTATTGAGCAAACCAATGCGCTTGGCCAATTTAGGTGCTGCAAGCTGCGAAGCGGCTGCGCAAAGTCCCGACCAAAAGAAGAATTGTCCTGCCAATCCCAACGACAGATCGAAGCGTTTGAACAGCCAAAGTGCAAGCAAGGCATTGACTACCAAGCCGCCGGCAAATGAGTCTATTGAAAACAAGGCCGCCAGACGGATCACAGTTTTGCGCGATGCCCCTAACGGGGTTGGAGCCTTCTGCTCCTCTTCATGTGGTTTGGGAAGGCCTCGATACAGGACCCAGACGGCACACCCGACAAGTCCGTAAAGCACGAACATGGCTCTCAGCGAATCCAATGATGACAGGCCGGTCCAGATGGATATACGTTCTGGCATGGCTGATGCCAAAGCTCCGACCGCAGCAAACAGGGAGCCCAGCAAGCTATACCGCGCAAACAGCGATGTGCGAGCCTCTCCCTCGGCAGCCTCTGCCAATCGGGCATGTTCCAAGGGCAAGAACAAGCTGACGTCACCGGAGCTGGGATTGAGTGTCCCAATAAATGCAACCATCAATAGCGGCCAAAAGGTTGACCCCGCCGCAAAAGCGAACCCAGTTGCAGCCATCAAAATGGCAGCACTAGACAGCAAGCTGCCATGGTGGAATCGATGAGACCACGCGCCTACAGCCAACGTGGCCAGTGCAGAGCCCAGCAGAGTTGTCGTCGCAAGCAAGCCGACCTCCCAAGTGCCAAGGCCCAGCGCTAGCAGATATGCCGGCAGCAAGATTGCTACATAACCATCCGCAAAGGCGCGCATAGCTCTGCCTAGCAGCAGGGGAAGCACGGATGGATTGACGCCCGGGGGCAAAAGTAGGCGTCTTATCATGGGCTATCAAATCCGCGGACTTCGCGCAAGCTTTCCTGCATTTGTGACTCACATTCGAGCAGGGATATCAATATAATTTTCTTCGGCGTTGCGCGCCACCCGAAACGAAATTCAGCCTAAAAATGGCCTACAGCCCTCGTGCTTATTGACTATATTGCTATGAAACAAGGAGCAAGCTCCGACTTAACCGCGAAGCTCACGCACTTTATTCACCCGCAATGCCACCAGCGTGCAGACTGCACCGGAAAACAGGTATACACCCATGAAACCTAGGCCAAAGTGCGATGACAAGCCTAGTGCTACCAGCGGTGCGAAGGCCGCGCCAATCAACCAGGCAAGGTCGGACGTCAATGCCGCACCGGTGTAGCGGAATTGGGGTTCGAAGTTGGACGTCACCGCGCCGGCCGCCTGCCCATACGACAGACCCAGCAGGGCAAAGCCAACCAGAATAAACAGGTCCTCGCCCATCACGCCATTGCCAAGCAGCGTGGGCGCCACGAAGCTGAATAGCCCAATCAGAATTGCCAGCGAGCCTAGGGTATTGCGTCGGCCAAAGTGGTCGGCAATCCAGCCCGACGCCACTACACCGACCAGCGCGATGGCCCCGCCGATGATCTGCACTATCAGCACATCGTTGACCGACTGGGTGGAATACAGCTTGATCCATGACAATGGGAACACCGTAACCAGGTGGAACAAGGAGTAGGTGGCCAAAGAGGCAAACGCACCAATGAAAAGGTTGCTGCCCCGGGCCTTGATCAACTCACCCACGTCGCTGGGGGCGAGCAAATTATCTGCAAGCAGCTTGTCATATTCGTGGGTTACCACCAGGCGCAGGCGCGCAAAAAGCGCCACCACATTGATGGCAAAAGCCACATAAAAGGGATAGCGCCAACCCCAATCCAAAAAGTCGGCCACCGACAGTTGGGAGCCCAAATACCAGAACAGCGCCGCAGCAATCATGAAGCCCAGCGGTGCACCCAACTGCGGGATCATGGCCCACCAGCCCCGGCGCTCCTGGGGCGCGCGCATAGCCAGCAAAGATGGCAGCCCGTCCCACGAGCCACCCAGCGCAATGCCTTGTGAAAAGCGCAGCAGGGATAGCAGCACCACTGCGGTAAACCCCAAGCTGGCGGTGCTAGGCAAAAACGCAATACCCGCCGTGGAAACACCCAGCAAAAACAGCGCGGCGGTGAGCTTGACGCCCCGCCCATACCGTTTTTCAATCGCCATGAAGGCAAGCGTGCCAAAAGGGCGACCGACGAAGGCGAACGAAAAAATCACAAACGCCCACAAGGTGCCTTGCAGCGGGTCTGCAAACGGAAAAAACACCGATGGGAACACCAACACAGACGCGATACCGTAGACGAAAAAGTCGAAGTATTCTGAGGTGCGCCCCAAAATCACGCCCACCGCGATTTCACTGGGCGCAATCGTGTGTTCGTCGGCAACCGCCTCGCTCGGGTGGTGGGCAGTGCCAGGCGCAGAGAGATCGTGAGGGTTGATAGTAGGCGTCATGCAGGCTCGTATTTCTGTCTGAATCTGGATTTGTTCAACAGTGCAGAGCTTCTCATGAATAGCAAAACATTGACATAGGACAAAACGTCCAATGGTCAATGAGGGTATTCCCGCGTAAATTCCACACCGAATCCCAAAAAACCTTCATTAAGTGTGGCATGTTAACCATTAAGAACCCTCTCAGGTGGCTCAAGCTGTTGCTGATCCCAACCGTGGCCTCGCTATCAGGCTGCGACTGGGTGCTGATGAACCCCTCGGGCGACGTCGCCATGCAGCAGCGCGACCTGATCCTTATTTCCACAGGACTGATGCTGCTCATCATCGTGCCGGTGATTGTGCTCACCTTGCTGTTTGCGTGGCGCTATCGCAAAGCCAACACCCAAGCCGACTACCGGCCTGACTGGGACCACTCTACCCAACTCGAACTGGTGATCTGGGCGGCGCCGCTGCTGATCATCATCGCGCTAGGCGCCATCACCTGGATCAGCACCCACACGTTGGACCCCTACCGTCCGCTGGGCCGTATTGACGCCAACCGGGCCATGCCTGAAGGCGTCAAGCCTTTGGTTGTTGAGGTGGTCGCGTTGGACTGGAAATGGCTATTTATTTACCCCGAGCAGGGCATTGCGTTGGTCAACGAGGTGGCTGCACCGATTGATCGTCCAATCCAGTTCAAGATCACCGCGTCGTCGATCATGAATTCGTTTTTCATCCCAGCATTGGCGGGACAAATCTACGCCATGCCCGGCATGGAAACCAAGCTCAGCGCAATCATCAACAAGCCTGGCGCTTTCGATGGTTTCTCGGCCAATTACAGCGGCCATGGGTTCAATGGCATGCGCTTCAAGTTCCATGGTTTAGCCACTGCCGATTTTGACAAATGGGTCGCCACCAACAAAGCCAGCAGCAACCAGCTGACCCGCGCCGACTACCTCGCGCTTGAAAAACCCAGCGAGCGCGAACCAGTGCGGCGCTACGCCTCGGTAGATCCCACCCTGTACAAGGCCATCGTCAACCGCTGCGTAGAAGCAAACAAGGTATGCATGGAAAACATGATGCCTATTGACGAACGCGCCACCGACTATCCCGTCGTGCATTAACTGCAGCATTTATCTCATGACCGACACATTCGACCTAACGAAGTTCATCTTCGGGCGCCTGACCTGGGAAGCTATTCCCTACCACGAGCCCATTTTGATAGCGACCTTTGCCGCCGTGGCTCTGGGCGGCCTGGCCCTGCTGGCGGCGATCACCTATTTCAAAGTATGGGGTGTACTCTGGCGCGACTGGTTCACCAGCATTGACCACAAAAAAATCGGCATCATGTACTGCGTTCTGGGCCTGGTAATGCTTTTGCGTGGGTTCAGTGACGCGCTGATGATGCGGGCGCAGCAGGCATTGGCGTTTAATGGCTCCGAAGGCTTTTTACCGCCGCACCACTACGACCAACTGTTCACCGTGCACGGCGTGATCATGATTTTTTTCGTGGCTATGCCTTTGATCACCGGCCTGATGAACTTTGTGGTGCCACTGCAAATTGGCGCGCGTGATGTGGCGTTTCCGTTCCTGAACAACTTCAGCTTTTGGATGACGGCCAGCGGTGCGATTCTGGTGATGCTGTCGCTGTTCGTCGGCGAGTTTGGCCAAACCGGCTGGCTGGCCTACCCGCCACTGTCGGGGATTCAATTCAGTCCGGGGCCGGGCGTGGACTATTACATCTGGGCGCTGCAGCTGGCCGGTGTTGGCACGTTGTTGTCGGGCATCAATTTGTTGGTCACCATTATCAAAATGCGCGCGCCCGGCATGGGCATGATGAAGATGCCCATCTTCACCTGGACGGCGTTGTGCACCAACATTTTGATTGTGGCGTCGTTCCCGGTGCTGACTGCGGTGCTCGGCCTATTGGCGATGGACCGCTACATCGGCACCGCGTTCTTCACCAATGACCTCGGCGGCAACGCCATGATGTATGTCAACCTGATCTGGATTTGGGGCCACCCTGAGGTCTATATCTTGGTGTTGCCCGTCTTCGGCGTGTTTTCGGAAGTGGTAGCCACGTTCAGCGGCAAGCGCATTTTTGGCTACACCTCCATGGTCTACGCCACGCTGGTGATCACAATTTTGTCGTACTTGGTCTGGCTGCACCACTTCTTCACCATGGGCTCAGGCGCGAGTGTGAACTCGTTCTTCGGCATCACCACGATGATTATCTCGATCCCAACCGGGGCGAAAATCTTCAACTGGCTGTTCACCATGTACCGTGGCCGCATCCGCTTTGACGTGCCCATGCTGTGGTCGATTGGCTTCATGGTCACCTTCACGGTTGGCGGCATGACCGGCGTGCTACTGGCGGTGCCACCGGCTGACTTTGTGCTGCACAACAGCCTGTTTCTGGTCGCACACTTCCACAACGTGATCATCGGCGCCGTGGTATTTGGTGCCATGGCTGGCATCAACTACTGGTTCCCCAAAGCCTTTGGCTACAAGCTGGATGCGTTCTGGGGCAAGATGTCTTTCTGGTTCTGGTTTGTCGGTTTCTACTTCGCATTCATGCCGCTGTACGTGTTGGGGCTGATGGGCGTGACCCGCCGCATGAGCCGATTTGACGATCCTTCGTTGCAGATCTGGTTCATCATTGCGGGCTTTGGTGCGGCACTGATTGCCGTAGGAATTGCCTCCACCTTCATTCAGTTTTTTGTGAGCTTTCGCAAGCGCGAGGCACTGCGCGACCACACTGGCGACCCATGGGACGGCCGCACGTTGGAATGGTCCACCGCGTCGCCACCACCGGCCTACAACTTTGCCTTCACGCCCGTGGTGCATGACAACGACGCTTGGTCTGATATGAAAAAACACGATTACCAGCGCCCCACCAGCGGCTTCATACCGATCCACATGCCAAAGAACACGGGTGCCGGCATTGTCATTTCGGGTATTGCAACCGCCCTGGGCTTCGCATTGATCTGGCACATGTGGGCGGTGGCCGTGCTGATGTTTGTGGCCGCCATTGTGGTCACCATCGTCCACACCTTCAACTACAAGCGCGACTACTACATCCCTGCAGACGAGGTGGTCCGCACCGAGGGTATTCGCACCTTGGAACTCAACCGTTTGGCGGTCAATTGATATGACAGCAATTACTTTACCTGTAACCGATAGCCAGCGCTTTTACCTAGCGGGTGAACACCATCCCGAGAACGGCACACTGCTGGGCTTCTGGATTTACCTGATGAGCGACTGCCTGATCTTTGCAGTTCTGTTTGCGGTGTACGCCGTGGTCGGCCGCAGCTACGCAGCGGGGCCGTCGGGTGCAGAGCTGTTTGACTTGCCTCTGGTTGCGCTCAACACATCGATGTTGCTGCTGTCATCCATCACCTACGGCTTTGCGATTCTGGAAATGCAACGCCGCCGGGTCAAACCCGTGTTGGCATGGTTGGCTGTCACAGGACTGCTGGGCTGTGTGTTCATCGGGCTGGAGCTGTATGAATTCGCGCACCTGATCCACGACGGCGCTGGCCCACAGCGCAGCGCATTTTTGTCCGCATTCTTCACGCTGGTCGGCACCCATGGCTTGCACGTCACCTTTGGCATCATCTGGCTGATAGTGCTGATGGTGCAAGTGGCGCGTGGTGGCCTGATGGCAGAAAATCGCCGCCGCCTGATGTGCCTGTCGATGTTTTGGCACTTTCTGGACGTGGTCTGGATTGGTGTCTTCACTTTTGTTTACCTGATGGGATCGCTGCCATGACCTCTGCGCTCAACACCAACACCAACACCAATACTCATACCGACACCCATCACGACGACGACCACGGCGGTGCCAGCCACAGCACCTTCAAAGGCTACATGACCGGCTTTGTGCTAGCAGTCATACTCACCGCCATTCCCTTCTGGCTTGTTATGCACAAGGTCCTGCCCAACTCCAACATCACAGGGCTGGTGATCTTGGCCATCGCGGCAGTTCAAATTGTGGTGCACATGGTTTATTTCTTGCATATGAACACAAGTTCTGAAGGCGGATGGTCGCTGTTGGCGCTGGCATTCACCGTTGTGCTACTGGTCATCATGCTCAGTGGATCTATCTGGGTGATGTATCACCTTAACGCTAACATGATGCCGTACACCGTGCACGATATGAAGAACATGCCATGACAACCACTTTGAAGCGCAACAACCACTTACGTGCGCTTCATTGGGGATGGTCACTGTGCGCGCTGGTGCTGTTTGTAGGGTTTGTCGCGCTGGGCACTTGGCAGGTGCAGCGCCGTGCATGGAAGCTAGATTTGATTGCGCGCGTCAACCAACGCGTCTCGGCACCTGCCGCAGATGCGCCCGCCGTGCGCGACTGGCCAGGCGTTAACGCCGCCAACGACGAATACCGCCATGTGCGGCTTACCGGGCACTTCTTACCTGGGCTGGACGCACAAGTGCAGGCCGTCACCAGCATGGGTAGCGGCTTCTGGCTGCTGTCGCCGCTGCAGTTGGCAGACAACAGCGTGGTGTGGATTAACCGCGGATTTGTTGCACCACACTGGGAACCTGCGCCACCCACCGCATTGACGCAAGGTGACAAGACCGAAGTTACCGTCACCGGCCTACTGCGTTTGACCGAACCGGATGGTGGCTTTTTGCGCGCCAATAACCCTGCCGCCGACCGCTGGTTTTCGCGCGATGTGGTGGCCCTTGCGGCTGCGCGCGGCCTGCGCCGAGTTGCCCCCTATTTCGTCGATGCCGACGCAAAACATGCCGCCGCTGCCATATCACCAGCTGGCACCAACGCACCCTTCGGTGGGTTGACCGTCATCGCCTTTCACAACAATCACCTCGTCTACGCACTGACCTGGTATGCACTGGCTTTGATGGTAGCCAGTACAACCATCGGCGTGGCGGTGCAAAATGGAAAGCACCATGACCAAGCCGCTAGCGCCAACGCGCCCGATTGATTCGGCCAACGCCCGAAACCATGCCAACCGTTTAGGGGCAGCAGGGCGGCTGTCGGGCAAGCTGAGCGACGCCACCGGCCGCAAAAACATGTTGCTGCTGATCCAGCTGCGCTGGATTGCGGTGATCGGACAAATCGTCACCATAGCGTTCGTGTATTACGGCCTAGACATCGAGTTGCCCTTGCGCACGATGTTAGCCGCGCTGGGCATTTTGCTGGCCTTTAACGTTGTCAGCTTGCTGCGCTGGCGTACCCGCCGCAAGTTCAGCCACCGTGAACTGTTTGTGTCGCTGCTGGTGGACGTGGCTATGCTAACCACCCAGCTGTACTTGAGCGGTGGGGCCAGTAACCCGTTTGTGTTTTTGTACCTGCTGCAGGTGACACTGGGTGCGGTGCTGCTCAAGCCCTCGTTTGTCTGGAGCTTATTTGGCATCACCACCACCTGTTTTGTGATGCTGGCCGGGTTTGCCCGCCCGCTGGCGTTAGCGCCAGACCATAACAATGGCCTGTTGAGTCTTTACATCCAGGGCACCTTAATCTGTTTTGTAATGAACGCCGCGCTTCTGGTGACCTTCATTACCCGCATAGGCAAAAACTTGCGCGAACAGGACGCCCACCTGGCGTCCTTTCGCCAGCGTGCGGCGGAAGAAGATCACATCGTGCGCATGGGCCTTCTGGCCAGTGGCGCGGCACATGAGTTGGGTACGCCGCTGGCCACGCTGGCCGTTATCTTGGGTGACTGGCGCCGCATGCCCGCCTTCAGCGCGGACACCGAGCTGCTGCAAGAGGTTACTGAAATGGAAACACAGCTGCAACGTTGCAAGTCCATCGTTAGCGGAATTTTGCTGTCTGCTGGTGAGGCGCGTGGCGAGTCTTCGGCCGCGACCACCATCACCACATTCATGGACGATCTGGTCGAGGAATGGCGGCGCACCCGCGTGCGCGCCGCGCTGCATTACGACAACCAAATTGACCACGACATGTCCGTGGTGTCAGACTCCGCTGTCAAACAGATGATTTTTAATGTGCTAGACAACGCTGTCGAATCCTCCGGCCAGTGGCTGCATCTGGCCGTGTTACGCGAGGCCGACGACCTGCTGCTGTGCTGCACCGACCGGGGCCCTGGCTTCGTGCCCGCCACACTGGCGCAATTTGGCAAGCCTTATAACTCCAGCAAAGGTCGGCCCGGCGGCGGCCTGGGCCTGTTTTTGGTGCTCAACGTGGCGCGCACCCTGGGCGGCGTGGTCACCGCAGCCAACCGGCCAGAAGGCGGCGCCTGTGTCACCATCAGGCTGCCGCTGGCTGCCTTGGTGCTAGACGGCGGCACCGACGAGGAATCAGATGAACGATAACCCCTCCAACACACTTTTGGACCCAGACCCCAAACCAAACCCGTGTGATAAGCCGCTTGCGAAGGAGGAACGACCCACTCTGCTCATCGTCGAAGACGACGCCGCATTTGCCCGCACCCTAGCCCGCTCATTTGAACGCCGGGGCTACGCCGTGCAGCGCGCCAGCAGCCACGACGCGGTCAAGTTGCTGCTGGCCAGCAGCAACCCCGAGTTCGCGGTGGTGGACCTTAAACTCAACGGCGAAGCCTCGGGGCTGGCCTGCGTACAAACGCTGCACGCCCACAACGCCGACATGCTCATTGTGGTGCTGACCGGCTTTGCCAGCATTGCCACCGCCGTCGAAGCTGTCAAACTGGGGGCCTGCCACTACCTGGCGAAGCCGTCGAATACCGACGACATTGAAGCCGCGTTCACCCGTGCCACGGGCAATATCGAGGTCGAGTTGACCAACCGCTCCACGTCCTTAAAAACGTTGGAATGGGAACGTATTCACGAGATCCTGGCCCAGACGGGCTTCAACATTTCGGAAACAGCCCGCCGCCTAGGTATGCACCGCCGCACCCTAGCGCGCAAGCTGGACAAGCAATTTGTGAAATAGGGTACCAAGTGCTTACCCACGCCCGTTTCTGTGCCTCGCCTAAAAGCACTTGTTAGCTATAGTGGCATTCGCAGGCCCTTGAATTCACCAAAAATGGCCTTATCATTAGCACTCGTCGGCACGGAGTGCTAACAGCACCCGCCGTCGCAAGCGACTTTGCACCCACTAATAACAGTAGGTGCCTGTTTACCCTGTTTCAAACCCAAGGAGATTCCCCATGAAACTGCGTCCTCTGGCAGACCGCGTAATTGTTAAACGCGTTGAAAACGAAACCAAAACTGCCTCTGGCATCGTCATCCCTGACAGCGCTGCTGAAAAGCCTGATCAAGGTGAAATTTTGGCTGTGGGCCCCGGCAAAAAAACCGACAAGGGTGAGTTGATTGCCATGAACGTCAAGGTCGGTGACCGCGTTCTGTTCGGCAAATACAGCGGCCAGACCGTCAAAGTTGACGGCAACGAACTGTTGGTCATGAAAGAAGACGACCTGTTCGCAGTCGTTGAGAAGTAATTAACCCACTATAGAATTTATAGCTAGAGCCTCATATTCCATGAGGGCTAGCAGCATATTTAACTTAAATTTGGAGTCATAACATGGCAGCAAAAGACGTAATTTTCGGCGGCGAAGCCCGCGCACGCATGGTTGAAGGCGTGAACATTTTGGCCAACGCGGTCAAAGTGACCCTGGGCCCTAAAGGCCGCAATGTGGTGTTGGAGCGCTCGTTTGGCGCCCCCACCGTGACCAAGGACGGTGTGTCTGTCGCTAAAGAGATCGAGCTCAAAGACAAGCTGCAAAACATGGGTGCGCAGATGGTCAAGGAAGTCGCTTCCAAGACGTCTGACATCGCTGGTGACGGCACCACCACTGCTACCGTGCTGGCACAAGCCATCGTGCACGAAGGCATGAAGTACGTGGCTGCTGGCATGAACCCGATGGACCTGAAGCGCGGTATCGACAAGGCAGTGGCTGCTTTGGTTGCTGAGCTAAAGAAGGCTTCCAAAGCCACCACCACCTCCAAAGAAATCGCGCAAGTCGGTTCCATCTCTGCTAACAGCGACGAGACCATCGGCAAGATCATTGCTGAAGCCATGGACAAAGTCGGCAAAGAAGGCGTGATCACCGTGGAAGACGGTAAATCGCTGGACAGCGAACTCGAAGTGGTTGAAGGCATGCAGTTTGACCGCGGCTACCTGTCGCCTTACTTCATCAACAACCCCGAAAAGCAATCCGCTTTGCTGGACAACCCGTTTGTGCTGTTGTTCGACAAGAAGATCAGCAACATCCGTGACCTGCTGCCTACCCTGGAGCAAGTTGCAAAAGCTGGTCGTCCTCTGTTGATCATTGCGGAAGATGTCGATGGCGAAGCCCTGGCAACTTTGGTGGTGAACACTCTGCGCGGCATCCTGAAGGTTGTGGCTGTTAAGGCCCCTGGCTTTGGTGACCGTCGCAAGGCCATGTTGGAAGACATCGCCATCTTGACCGGCGGCAAAGTGATTGCTGAAGAAATCGGCCTGTCGCTCGAAAAAGTGACTTTGGCTGACCTGGGCACCGCCAAGCGTATCGAAGTGAGCAAAGAAAACACCATCATCATCGACGGTGCTGGCGCTGCTGCTGACATCGAAGCCCGCGTCAAACAAGTGCGCGTGCAAATCGAAGAAGCGACTTCTGACTACGACAAAGAAAAGCTGCAAGAGCGCGTGGCCAAGTTGGCTGGCGGTGTTGCCGTGATCAAGGTGGGCGCTGCCACCGAAGTCGAAATGAAAGAGAAGAAAGCCCGCGTTGAAGATGCCCTGCACGCTACCCGCGCTGCGGTGGAAGAAGGCATTGTGGCTGGCGGCGGCGTGGCTTTGCTGCGCGCCAAGCAATCTGCTGGTGTCATCAAGGGTGCCAACTCTGACCAAGACCACGGCATTGCGCTGGTGCTTAAAGCCATCGAAGCGCCTCTGCGCGAGATCGTGTTCAACGCAGGCGGTGAAGCGTCTGTGGTGGTGAACGCGATTTTGGCTGGCAAGGGCAACTACGGCTTCAACGCCGCTAACGACACCTACGGCGACATGATCGAAATGGGTATTCTGGACCCTACCAAAGTGACACGCACTGCATTGCAAAACGCAGCGTCGGTCGCATCCTTGATGCTGACCACCGAGTGCATGGTGGCAGAGTCCCCCAAGGCTGATGCCGGCGGCATGGGCGGCGGTGACATGGGTGGAATGGGCGGTATGGGTGGAATGGGCGGCATGGGCATGTAATTGCTGGGCTGCGTCGGGTGGCGTTGTAGCCTCCGGCCAAAAAAAACCCGCCAGATGCGAATCTGGCGGGTTTTTTATTGGCTAAGCCGGGCTTAGTTGAACCAGCCCTTTTGAAAGACTGCGGCCGACACGGCTACAGCCAACAATCCCTGTGCGTAAGGTGTGGGGTGCACGCCGTCGGCAAACTGGAAGCGGCTCACAACACCAGGAATCAGGTTCTTGGTGGTGCATGTCAGCGACGAGCTCAATGCGTTTTTCGCAGGTGACAAATCGCAAGCCGGTGTCGTCACGTTGGTCAAGAAGTACTTGGCTGGGTTGGCGACTTGGTCACGCGAGATGGTGTACGCATCAACAAACAACACCGAAGCGCTAGTAGACAAATTGGCCTTCAACTGGGCGTTAAACGTCACTACCATCTGATTCACCAAGGCTTGCACCGCGGTGCTCTGGGTCGCGGCAAACGGTGTCTTGCTGATGTCTGGCACATTGATGACCGTTACGCGTTTAGCACCTTTAGCCAACATTTGGGTGTTAACCTGGTTAGCCAATTCTGCACCGGCGACTCCCATGGCGCCCACTGCGGCAGGCGCATTGGTTTGGAAATACGCACCGCCAGCAGCGGCTCCCACGGTGGGGCTCAGTTCAGCGACGGCAGCGCTCACGCAAGTGGTGCTGGCATTGGCGGGCAAGCAGGTGCCAGCGGCAATGTCAGCGCCGATTTGTGCGGGTACGGCAGCGGTGACTGCTGCGGTGGCCGCAGCAGTAGCACCCGCCGACAAACCGGCCAACTGCATAAACACGTCATTGGCACCGGCCAACACATAAACCATTTCTTTGCCGTTAAAGTGGCCACCGTTCAAGGACAGGTGCTTGGCAACCTGGGTGGTCACCGGCACAGTCAACTGACCCAAAACCGCGTTGCTACCACCGAGCAATGCGTTGCCGGGGCCAACAGGGTTGGTAACGCGTGCACCGCCTTGGGCATACGACGTGCAACCTGCATGGTTGACCACGGGCACGCTAAAGCCTTGGCTGGCCAATCCGTTCAGGCCGGTTTGGGCCGCGCAGGGTGCTGGCAGGCCAAAGGCCAACGCCATCCACTCGGTCCAGTTCAGAGACCGGTTCTTGCCATTGACCACGTTGTTGATGGTGTATTTGCCACCACCCAGGGCTGCCACGGTACCGACGGCATAGGTGCCCAGGTCGCTCAGGCTGTCGCCGAAAACCACTTGCGATGTCACGCCGCGGAAGTAGCCTACGCCGCCTGCAGGTGTGGCGAGAGAGGGCATATTGCCGTCTGCGTACGCTTGCACGTCCGCCATGGTGACGCCGGCAGAGGCTTGGGAGCCTGCTGCGGTATCGGTTCCGCCGCCGCCGCCGCAGGCAGCCAAGGTTGCTGCAGCAAGCAGCGTGATTGTTAATTTAATTTGACGCATGTTGTGTCTCCGTATTACGGTAGTTAGGGTTGGTAGAACAAGTTGGGAACCAGTGCAAGCCCGCTTGGCAAGCTGCAGCCGGGTTTATAACGAAGCACCGTTAGAGGGCCGTTAGTCCGTCGGAGCGGCACGGCCCTGTGTGCCATCCCACGTCCGCGCCCCAAGGCCGCTGTGGGCCCGTCAGCGCAACTAAACCAGACCTGCCACGAGGCTGCTTTGCAGTTGGCGTGCGTCCGACATATCGGGCGTATCAAAACCTTCGGTAAACCCGGCGCAGGTGGTGCCCAGCACCGCGCGAGCTTCGGCCAGCGCACCCGTTTGTTGGTATAGACGCGCCAAACTCACGGCTGCGCGCAAAGCCAAGGCCTTGGTCTGCTGTTGTTGGGCACGGGCCAGTGCCAGCTCTAACAAAGATTGCACCAGGGCCGTTGGGGTGTGCGACTGCCCCCACAGTGCCTCACCCTTGAGGCGGTATAGCTCCGCATCTTGGTGGTGATCGCCTTTTTCGTTGGCCGTCGCCAAGGCTTGGTGAATGACACGCAGCGCATCGTCAAACTGCCCGCGTGCCACATAGGCATCTGCCAACGGCACCATGGCAACCGCCTCTACCGTGCCCATGGCCGCGTGCGTGGCATCCACACACTGCTGCATCAGGGCCACCCCTTCTGCTTGATCGAGTTGTGCCATGGCCCAGCCCCGGCACAGCATGGCACCCATTTTCCAAAGGGCAAATCCATGTTTGTCCACCAAAGTTTGGGTTTCGTCGGCCAGGGCCAGGGCGGCCTGCGGCTGGCGCAAGTGGCAGCGCAAAAACATGGCGAAGGTCAGCGCGTAGGCTAGGCTGAATGGGTGGCCCAATTGCCGTGCATAGGCTAGGGTTTGCACACTGACGGCGGCAGCCTGCTCTGGCAAACCCAAAAACCACAGGGCGGCCGAGCGGTAGGAGCCATTGGTAACCCCCGCGTCTTCGCCAAACGCGGCCACGTGGTCTGCGTGTTGGGCCGCCACATACTGCGCATCAACACACTGAAAATGGCCATAGGCCACCACAATATCGCCGCGCCGGAAGTGGGTCACACCCAGTGCGAATTGGGCCTGCTGGCGCTGCACCGGGTCGCCCCCCTGCTCAGCCATGCGCAGCAACTGCTGCGCCAGCTCCAACGAATGGTCGTAATCCACCCGCAGGCTGGCGCTGGCCCACAGGCCCCAGATGGCCACAAACATGTCTAGCCCACCTTCATGCGCGGTACACAGGGCCACGGCGCGCGAAAAAGCCTTGGCGCCTGCAGCACAGGTGTAGCCCTGGGTGGCGCAGTAGGCCGTTCCCAAACCGATCTGCAACGCCAACTCCGTGCGTATGCGCGGCGCGTCCAGCGGCAGGGTAGCCAGCAGACCAAGTCCGGCCTTGAAATGCAATATGGCCTCTTGGTTGGCGCAGTGCTGGCTGGCCAGTTGCCCTGCAGCAAGCCAACAGGTAGCGGCTTCGCGCACAGCCCCACCAGCAGCCCAGTGCTGCGCCAGCAACTCAGGGCGGTTTTCAGCGCCACCGGCCTGCAGCGCGGTCGCAATACGTTGGTGAACGGCCTCGCGCTCAGTTCGGGTTTGTGACTGGTAGGCCGCATCGCGGATCAGTGCATGCCCAAACTGGGACACGGTAGCCGAGATGGGTCGCACCAAGCCCATATCGTGCAACTGGCGCAGTGCGTGGGTAAGCGCCGCTTCGTCCAGTCCAGAAATGGTGCGCAGCAGGTCCACCCGGAACTCGCGGCCTATGGTGGCGGCCCACTGGGCCACTGGCTTGGCCGCGCCAATGCCATCCAGCCGTGCGGCCAGCAAATCCTGCAAGGTAGCCGGTATGGCCCACCGGTCGGGGTTGGGTGAATCTTTGGACGTTTTTTCCGCTTTGCCCACCTTTGCAGACACCTCTTTGGCCAGCTCTTCCACAAACAACGGAATCCCGTCGGCCCGCTCAACAATAGAGCGCACCGCAGCAGGCTCCAAGCCAGGCATTAGGGTGTCGACCAAAACACCCGCCTCTGCGGCATTGAGCGCGGCCAGGTCTAGCGTGGTGCAGGCACTGTCGGGCCAGGGCGCCTTGAAACCGGCGCGGGCGGTGAACAGCGCCATCACTATACCGGCACGTTTTTGGGTCACGATGCGGTTGAGCAATTCCAGCGACGACGGGTCGGCCCAGTGCAGATCCTCCACCACCAGCAAGAGCGCGTGGGGTTGGGCCAAGGCGTAGAGCCGGTCAAAGACGATTTGCAGCGTCTTCTCACGCTGCTCGGCCGGTGATGCAACAGGCGCGGAATTAGACGCCGGCAGCGGCAAGGACAACAGCTTGGCCAGCAGAGGCAACCCATCAGGGTCATCCGCTGGGTAATGCTGTGCGACGTAAGCCGCCAACCGTTCAAAGCGGCCTTGCGGTGTATCGTCGGGCCCAAACGCCAGAATGGCATGGAACAACGCCACCAGCGGGTGAAATGGGGATTGGCTGTACTCAGGCAGGCAGCGCAACTCCGTGATGCCCATGGGCTGCGCCTGCAGTGCCTCGCGCAGCGACAGCGCAATGCGCGACTTGCCAATACCCGCCTCACCCCGCAGCAACACACTGCGCGGCATGCCGTGCTGGGCCTCCCCCCAAATGGTCAACAACGTCGCTAACTCCTGTGCACGGCCGACCAAGGGTGCGAGGGTCTCTGCAGCTTGCAAGCGGTCTTGAGCCCCGCTTTCTTGCGTGACCTGATACACCTCCACCGGGTGGCGCGACCCGGCCACCGACCGCAGTCCCAGGTCGGTGCAGGCAAAGTACCCCGCCACCAGGCGCTGCGTCGCGGCGCTGATGGCCACCTCACCCGGCCCCACTTCTTGGCGCAGTCGAATAGCCAGACCCGAGGTGGCACCAATGGCGTCTGGCACATTGGGTTCGCCGCCGCTGATCACCATGCCGGTATGAATACCCACCCGCGCTTCCACCCCCGCATAGGTGGCACGCGCCAGCGTGAGCCCGGCCTGCACCGCTTGACGTACCGCATTCTCGGTGGCATGGGGGTAGCCAAAATAGGCCAACAGGCTGCCGCCGTGCACCTGCACCAGATAGCCCGAATACGCCCGGACAATTTCGCTACAACGCGCCTGGGGCCCAGCTAACAGATGCAACGCGGCTTCTTGGTCATCCTCGTCCGCCACATCCAACGCGCAGTGCAGCACCGTGACTTGGCGGCGCTGGGCGGGGGGCAACGCAAGCACCGCAGGGCGTGGCGGCTGGCCGTCGGTCGCGCGGCGGGTGCCCAGGCTGCGGTCATTGTTGCGGATACTGTTGGCCAGTGCACGGGTCTCGTCCGAGGGGGACAAGCCCAGTTCATCGTCCACAATGCGACACCATTTGTCATGTCGGGCCAGAGCGGCGTCGCGCTGGCCCGACAGCGCCAAGAGCCGCATGACGCGGCGCAAGCCGTATTCGTTCCACGGGTCCAGCTCCAGAAAACGCCGGGCAAAAGGCAAAGCCCGCTGGTGCGCACCCACGCGGGCGTGGTGGTCTGCCAGCACGGTCAAACGGCTTAAGGCCCGCTGCAGCAAGGCTTCACGCTGCGCCTGCAACCAGTTTTCAAATTCGGGGCAGTCGGGCAGCGAGAAGCCTTCTAAAAACTCACCTCGGTACAAGGCGACCGTCGCTTCCATATCGGCCAAACAGGTGTCGCACAACTCGGGCGATGGCAGTGCAGTGCAGACGGGTGTGGTCGCGGCAAAACGTGCTGCGTCTATGGCCAGGTCGGCATCGGCACGCAGCACTACGGCGTCGCGGCTAATCTGCAGGGCCGCAGCATTCGGGTCAACACTGGTGAGTTTTTGACGCAGGTTGTGCAGCACCAGGCGCAGGTTGGCCAGCGCGGTTGCGCGTTCTAACTCAGGCCAAAACAAGGCTGCCAACGTGGCACGCGGGTGCGACCGACCGGGGTCCATGGCCAAAAATGCCAGCAGCGCGCGCCCTTTCTCATAAGCCAGTTCGCTGGGCTGTCCGTCGCAATCCAGTGCGAATGGGCCGAGTAATCGAAGGCGGTGTCGGGCTAGCGAATGCATCACGCAGTAGGGTGCTTGGGTGGGTGGTTGAACATCGGGGCGACGGGCAACTCTAACTGTCAGCGAACTATCACCAGCACCGCGTGGTCTTTACACAACTTCTCCCGTTAAACGGCTTGTTCGGCTTATTCGCGCAAACGCACTAAGAGGCCTGCGGTGGAGGCATCGAGGCCGTCTGCGTCACCACTACCAAGGCGGCGTGCAACATCCTTCGCCAGCACCTTACCCAGCTCAACCCCCCACTGATCAAAGCTGTTGATGCCCCAGACTGAGCCACTGACGAATACACGGTGTTCTTGCAGCGCAATCAAGGCGCCCAGGCTGGTGGGCGTGAGGTCATCCAATAAGAAAAAAGTGCTGGGTCGGTTGCCGGTAAAACATCGAGGTCCCTCGCCCCCCGTATCGGGGTCGCTTTGCCCCAGCATCAATGCCTGGGCCTGCGCCAGCACATTGGCCAGCAAGAGGGTGTGGTGGCCGGGCAGCGTATGGCGCGCCTTTTTAACAGCAACAAACTCCACCGGCACCACGTCGGTGCCCTGGTGCAGCATCTGAAAATACGCATGCTGCCCATTGGTGCCCGGCTCACCCCAGAGCACCGGCGACGTGCTATAGGGCAGCGGCGCACCGCTGGCGTCCACGCGTTTGCCGTTGCTCTCCATCTCCAGCTGTTGCAGGTAGGCGGGCAGCCGCTTGAGCGCGCTGTGGTAGGGCGCGATGCTGCGGCTGGTAAAGCCGTGGAAGTTGCGGTTCCACACATCGAGCAAGCCCAGGCGCACAGGCAAATTGGTTTCTAACGGGGCGGTGCGAAAGTGTTCATCCATGTCGTGCGCACCCGCCAAAAATTGGCGAAAACCTTCGGCGCCTATGGCGATGGCCAAGGGCAGGCCAATGGCCGACCACACCGAATAACGCCCGCCCACCCAATCCCAAAACCCAAAGGTGGTGCTAATGCCAAACTCTTGCGCCGCCGCCACGTTCGTGGTCAGCGCTGCAAAATGCCGCGCGGTGTCAAGGCCGCCTTGGGCCGCAAACCAGGCCTTAGCCGAGTGGGCGTTGGTCATCGTCTCAATGGTGGTGAAGGTCTTGCTGGCGATCAGGAACAGGGTGCTTTCCGTCTTGAGGCCCTGCAACACGGCGGCAAGCTCGTGGCCATCAACGTTAGACACAAAGTGAAAGCGCTTACCCGGCACCGCAAAAGTCTGCAGCGCCAGCACCGCCATCTGCGGCCCCAGGTCCGAGCCGCCGATGCCAATGTTGACCACATCGGTAATGCTGGCGTCGGCGCGCACCCGTTCGGCGTAGGCCAGCGTGGCGTCCAGCGTGGCGTGCACCTGGGCCTGCGCGTCACCCCAACCACTATTTGCTACCAAATCAATAGCTGGTTGCGCAGGCTGCACGAGGGCTAGAGGCGGATTTCTTAATAAAAAATGGCCGACCGCTCGGTGCTCGGTCGTGTTAATGGCGGCACCCGCGAACATGGCGTTGCGGTGCTCGACCAGGCCGCATTGCTGGGCTAGTTGCAGCAGTAAGTTGTGGGTGGTGGCATCGATCCGGTTTTTAGACAGGTCTGCAAACACATGGGGTGCGCTCTGGCTGAAACGCGCAAAACGCTGCGCGTCGCTGGCAAAGGCTTGGCGTACATCCAGTGCTTTACCAGCACGCTCAAAATGATCGTGCAGTTGATTCCAGGCGGGGGTGCGGTCACAGCGGGTGCGGGTCATGGGGTCTCCTTAGATTTCAGGCTGCAGCCATCAGCTTTTCAAGTTTGACAGCGTCCACACAGAAGGCGCGAATACCCTCGGCCAGCTTCTCGGTGGCCATGGCGTCTTCGTTGAGTGCAAAGCGGAAACTGCGCTCGTCGAACGTGACATACGGCGCATCGGCGGGTTTGGCGCCTGGCCCACCCAGCGCGCGCTGCAGCGGCGCCTCGCTGGCAGCCAGGGCCGCAAGCAGGTCTGGGCTGATGGTGAGCAGGTCGCAGCCCGCCAGGGCGATGATTTGGCCCATATTGCGAAAGCTCGCGCCCATCACCTCCGTGGCGATGCCGTATTGCTTGTAGTAGTGGTAAATCTGGGCCACCGACTGCACGCCGGGGTCGTTAGCGCCGGCCATGTCGGCCTCGACCCACGCCGGTCCAGCCGATTTTTTGTGCCAGTCATAAATACGGCCAACAAAAGGCGAGATCAGCTGCACCTTGGCCTGCGCACAGGCCACCGCCTGGCAAAACGAAAACAGCAGCGTCAGGTTGGTATGAATGCCATCGCGCTCTAGCTTTTTGGCGGCCTCAATACCCTCCCAGGTGGCGGCCACTTTGATGAGCACGCGGTCGATGTGAATGCCCTGCGCCTGGTACAGCTCGGCAATGCGGCGCCCGCGCGAGACGGTGGCCTCTAGGTCAAAGCTCAGGCGTGCATCCACTTCGGTAGACACCCGCCCAGGGATGATGCCCAAAATTTCACAACCAAAACGCACCAACAGGCGGTCCATCACCTCGTCCACCGGGTGGCTGCGGTACTGTGCCACCGTGTCTGTGAGTAAGGACGCGTATTCCGGCTTTTGCACCGCTTTGAGAATGAGCGAGGGGTTGGTGGTGGCATCCTGTGGCTGGTACTGCGCCATCTGTTTGAAGTCGCCAGTGTCGGCCACCACGGTGGTGAATTGTTTGAGCGCGGCGAGTTGGGTAAGCGGGGTGGTCATACGGGCAGTGCCAAAGTAGGTTTGAAAGTGATCTTGAATTATGAGTGAAACAAAGTTACATTACAACACCGCAAATCATGTAACTTTTAACCTATGAGTTTTGACCTAGTTCTCTTTGGTGGCACCGGCGACTTGGCGTGGCGCAAGCTGATGCCAGCCCTGTTTCAGGCCTTTCGCCACGGCAGCTTGCCCGCCGGGGGACGCATCATCGGCGTAGGGCGCGACAACCTCAGTTGCGACCAGTACCGCGCACGGATTCAAGCCCGGTTTGACAAGGTGGAGTTGGCCAAACGCCCCAGCGCCGAAGAGTTCGCCCGCTTTGCGGACATTTTGGAGTTTGTGTGTATGGACCTGTCCAAACCGGCCGATTACGCCCGTTTGGCCGAGAGCTTGCGCGCACGCAATGCCGACACGGTCGTCATGTACATGGCCACCGCGCCTGGGCTGTTCACCACCATTTGCGAGCAATTGGCCGCCAGTGGCCTCAACACCCCCAACACGCGGGTGGTGTTGGAAAAACCCCTGGGCCACGACCTGCAATCCAACCGCGCCATCAACAAAACAGTACGCCAGGTTTTTGAAGAAAACCAGGTTTTTCGCATCGACCATTACCTGGGCAAGCCAGCGGTGCAAAACCTGTTTGCACTGCGTTTTGGCAATGCGCTGTTTGAGCCGCTGTGGCGGCGCGAGCACATTGCCAACATCCAGATCACCATTGCCGAAGACCTGGGTGTAGAAACCCGGGGCGCGTTTTATGAGACCACCGGTGCGCTGCGCGACATGGTGCAAAACCACGCCCTGCAACTGCTGTGCGCCATTGGCATGGAGCCGCCCATCAACGCACATGCCGACGCCATCCGCGACGAAAAGCTCAAAGTGCTGCGCTCACTCAAGCCCTGGACCGCCGAGACGCTGGTGCAAGACGTGGTGCGCGGCCAATACAGCAGCGGCAACATCGACGGCGCCAAGGTGCCGGGCTACCGGGAGGAAGCAGGCGTAGACCCCCACAGCAACACCGAAACCTTTGTTGCACTGCGCGCCGAAATAGCCAACTGGCGCTGGGCCGGTGTGCCGTTTTATATCCGCACCGGCAAACGCTTGGCCGGGCGCGATGCGCGTATTGTTGTTAACTTCCACCCCACGCCACACGCCATCTTTGACACCCATTCTGAGGTAGCCAACCGCTTGGTCATCCACCTGCAACCCAAGGACGGACTAGAGCTGCACCTGATGGCGCAGGGCCAGGAAAACCGCCAAAGCCGCGCGGTGTTTGCCGGTCAAACCCTGGCACCGGTGCAACTGGACCTGGACTTTGACAAACGGTTTGGTTCAGAGCGGGTTGGTGCCTATGAGCGGCTACTGCTCGACGTGATCGACGGGCGGCTGAACCTGTTTGTGCGCAGTGACGAGCAAGAAGAAGCCTGGCGCTGGGTTGAACCCATCCTCAACCACTGGGCCAGCGACAGCAAAGGCCCACGCCTGTACGCATCGGGCACCTGGGGCCCCAGCGCCTCCAGCGCCATGATTGCGCGCGACGGTTTTTGCTGGGCTGAAGAATCATGAGAAAAGCGACCCGCGCAGCGGTGGAGCGTGGGGGCCACAGATGCTAGACCGCATCCAAGCCGCCCTACCCTCGCTGGCTCCTGCCGAGCAGCGTGTGGGCAAACTCTGCCTGGCCGACCCACGTGCATTTGCCAAACTGCCCGTCACTGAGCTGGCCGACCGCGCCCGCGTGAGCAAGCCCACGGTGGTGCGTTTTTGCCGCAGCGTGGGCTACGATGGCCTGGCCGACTTCAAACGCAAATTGGCGGGCACCGTGAACGAAGGTGTGCCCTTTATCCACCGCAGTGTGGACGCCGACGACAAAACCAGTGACGTCATGGTCAAGGTTATCGACAACACCGTGGCCGCCTTTCTGAAATACCGCAACGAGGCCAGCAGCGTGTCCATCGAGAAAGCCGTAACTGCGCTGACAGCGGCCTACCAAACCAAGCGGCAAATTCAATTCTTTGGCGTGGGCAACTCGGGCATTGTGGCTAAAGACGCGCAGCACAAATTCTTTCGCTTAGGTATCAACACCACTGCGCACAGCGATGGCCACATGCAGGTAATGAGTGCATCCATTTTGGGCCCTGGCGACTGCGTGGTGGTCATCAGCAACTCGGGCCGCACCCGCGACCTGATGGACGCGTGTGGTATTGCCCGCAAAAATGGCGCTACCGTCATCGTTATCACTGCCAGCGGCTCGCCCCTGGCCAGCGAAGGCCACATTCACCTCAGCGCCGACCACCCAGAAGGGTTTGACCGTTATAGCCCCATGGTCTCGCGCCTGCTGCACCTGATGATCATCGACATTTTGGTGACCTGCGTGGCGCTGCGTATTGGAGGCGACACCTTGCAGCCGCTATTGCGTGAGATGAAGCACAACTTGCGTAGCAAACGCTACACCTAAGGCACCTTAACAAGCCGGTCGAAAGGGTGGTTGAATTGTATCAATAAATAGACATTTACACATGAATGTTTTATATTCGATACATGAAACAACCGTATCACCTTCAGAAATTAGGCGCAAGCTTCAAAGCCCTGCGCCTCAATCGCGGCTTAACACAGGCTGAAGTCGCCCGCCTTGCGGGTATCACACGGCTCAAGGTCATCGCCATCGAGGCTGGCAAAGATTCGGTCGCAATTGGCGGACACGCCAAATTGGCAGCCGCTTTAGGTAACGAACTGACACTGGGGGCTCGGTCTCGCCCCACCCTAGAAGAAATGAAGCATTTTCAATGAAACCTCTTCACAGCCTACAGATCTCGACGCCACAAGGGAAAAGCGGCAGCCTCAACAAGGAAGGCGATCAATACCTGTTTACCTATTCAGAGGTCGCAGCCAACGCCAGCATCAGTTTGAACATGCCGGTTCGCAAGGCGCAGTATGCCCACTCCGTGCTCCATCCGATTTTTCAGATGAATTTGCCCGAAGGCTTCATGCTGGAAGAGCTGCGCAACCGGCTGGCCAAAATTGTGAACCTGGACCCGATGTTGCTGTTATCGCTAACGGGCGCGCAATGCCCCATTGGACGTGTCACTGTGCAATCGCCAACGGTGCAACGCTTCCATCCGAACCCAAACTGACAAAAGGTGAGCGCCTGAACGAAATCTTGGAATGGGACGGAACCGAAAACCTCTTTGAAGAACTGGTCAACAAATACATATTCAGAGCAGGAATCTCAGGGGTTCAACCCAAAGTACTGGTCCCCCAAATACCCGACATGGATAGGCAAGACTCCAAAGCGACGGTGCACACGCAGGACCTTATCGTTAAAAGTGGACGCAGCGAGTACCCAGGACTGGCCGCCAATGAATACCTGTGCATGACCATCGCCAAAGAAGCTGGCATTGCCGTACCAGAATTTTTCTTGTCAAAAAACAAAGAGCTTTTCATCATGCGCCGCTTTGACCGCACTGCGGACGGCGCGGCACTGGGTTTTGAAGACATGGCCGCGCTGGCCGGACTTTCCTCGCATGACAAATACACCACCAGCTACCGGCATGTAGCTAGGCTGATCGAAGTCTTTGCGTCGGGCGACAAAGTGGCTAGCTCGTTACTGCATCTTTTTGACATGGTTGCTCTGTCGTGTATTGTGGGCAATGGTGATGCACACCTCAAAAACTTTGGCTTACTCTATACCGACCCCTCCAGTAACGACTGCGCGTTGGCACCCGCCTACGACATTGTCAACACCACAGCCTACATACCCGAGGATGTACTTGCCCTTGATTTATGTGGGCAAAAATCGTTTTTTTCTTCGCGGCAAGGACTGCTCGATTTTGCCGCTGCCTGTGGTGTGAACGATCCCCGTGACCGCATTCAACACCTTTTGCTGACCGCCGACTATGTGTTGCGCAGTGAAGCAGACATTGCAGAATCTATTCCACAAGTGGTACGCGCCATCCAAGCCGAAATAGACATGTTGTCTGCGGTCTTCTTTTAGGTCACGCGCTCAAAAAACGCTCACCCAAGCAAAAAACCCCGCTGCATCGCTGCAGCGGGGTTTGACGTTAAACCGTCACGCTGGCATGCGCCAGCATGGGATTAGAACGAGTGCGACAACAACAGTTGGTACTGATTCGATGCATCTGGGTTGGGCAACACGCCGGAAGCCACTTGTGTCCAACGTGCGTAGTTGGCGATGATCGAAGTGCGCTTGCTCATGGCATAGCCGTACTCGAGCGAGTAACCAGTACCTGAGGCATTAGCGAAGGCAGCGCCTTGACCGAGAGTCGTAGCAGTCGCGTTGATGTCATCCCAAGTGCGCGATGTGTATGTTATGCCGAAAGAAGATGCACCCATTGGAATCTTTGCACCCACCAACCAGTCAGTAACTTTTGGATTGGCTTGACCAGCGCTACCAGTCACGTTAGAAACTTGGTAACCAGCACCCAACTTAGCCATACCGAGGTCATAGTTGGCAGACACGCGGGTCGTGTCCTTGTTTTTTCCGCCAAAACCAGCGTTATCAACACCGGAGTTTTTGTATGCCAAGTATTGGGCATTAGCATTCAAAGGACCAGCAGCGTAAGTTACGCTTAGATTGGTGAGGGCGGTACCGCTAAGGAGCGTCCCGAGATTAGAACCATTGCCTGCACCTGTATAGCCAGCACCGAGGGTATTAGTATTCGATGGCTCTTGCTGACCGACGGCGAAGGTGAACGCACCAACTGGAACAACAAACGCCCAGAAGTCACGGTATGTACGTGGGGTCAGAACCTTGCCATCCCAACCAGCGTAGTAAGCGTCAACACCAGCCAAGCCACCGCTCAAGTATTCAGCAGCCTTGACGTTACCCAAAACCAAACCACCTACAGGCGTAGCCAAGGTCAAAGTGGTGTCGCCAGAAGTAGCGCCGCCACCATTGCCAGCAGCAGCACCATTGCCTGCACCGGTCTTCAATCCCAAAGAAGCAGTAGCAGCGTAACCACCGCCCAAATCTTCCTTAGCCTTGAATGTCAAGTTGTCGTTGGTGGTATCAGCACCCAGACCTGCTTGCTCACTGGTAGCTGCACCATTGTTAGTAGCAGTGGTGGTGGACTGGTAACCGTATGTCAGGTTACCTGTCACGGTAACTTGTGCGAACGAAGCGCCGGAAGCGGCCAAAACAGCCAAAGCGATGAGTGATTTTTTCATTTCAGATTTCTCATAAATAAGTTAAACAGAAGGCTTCTTAGGGCCTAGGGAGTAGTGTAAGTGTTTATACCTATTCCACTCCTTCGGCTTTTCGGGCCAACCTCCCATTTCAGGAAGTTATCTGTATTGCACCAGAGCGCCGCCCTTTTGGCAAAGCATTGCCAACAAAAAGGGGCAAAAAGCCCCGGTTTAGTCGCTTTCCGTTGTCGGGTTGCAACATTTTGTTTCACGGCACTGGCTTTCGTTACAGGCTAGACTGCCGCTATGGACACCTTGGATTCCACCCTTTGCGCCGCCAGTGGCGCGTTGCGCACGCTTTTTGCCAAGCCGCATGCCACTCACGCTTGCCCCACCTTGCCAGACCAGCCCACTAGCCTCAGCGTGGTTGAGAAAAGCCACGCTGCGGGGCTGATGCGGGTCAACCATGTCGGTGAGGTGTGTGCCCAGGCGCTCTACACCGCACAGGCCTTAAGCACGCGCAACCCGGTCTTGCGCGCCCAATTTACCCAGGCCTGCCAAGAAGAAACCGACCACCTCGCCTGGACCGAACAGCGGCTGGAGGCTTTGGGCGAGCGCCCTTCCCTACTGAACCCGCTGTGGTACGCAGGGGCTTTTGGCTTGGGCCTATTGGCGGGCCGGCTGGGTGACGCGGTGAGCCTGGGTTTTGTGGTGGAGACCGAGCGCCAAGTGGGCGCCCACCTGGACAGTCACTTAGAGCAACTGCCCGAAAGCGACCACGCCTCACGGGCCATCGTGGCGCAAATGCGCGACGATGAGCTAGCCCACGCCAAAGCCGCACAGGCGGCTGGCGCCATGGAGCTACCCCAACCGGTCAAAGACCTGATGCGCGCGGCGGCCAAGGTGATGACCACCGTGGCGCAGCGGGTTTAAAGCAGGTTTACGCCTCCACCACTTCAAAACTGGTCGTAATCTGGGCCGTCTTGCCCAGCATGACGCTGGCAGAGCAGTATTTGTCGTGGCTCATGGCAATGGCGCGCTCCACTGCGGCCGTGGGCACGCCTTTGCCTGTGACGGTGAAATGCATGTTTATGGCGGTAAACACCTTGGGGTCGACCTCAGCGCGCTCGGCGGTAAGCTTGACCGTACAGCCCTGCACCGCGTGGCGGCCGCGCTTTAAGATAAGCACCACGTCGTAGGCGGTGCAGCCGCCGGTGCCGGCCAGCAGCATTTCTAGCGGGCGCGGCGCCAGGTTTTGGCCGCCATTTTCAGGCTTGGCGCTATCTGGGGCTCCGTCCATCATGACGGTGTGGCCGCTGCCCGTTTCAGCCACAAAACCCATGCCCGAGCGGGTATTTAAACCACCGGTCCAGCTGACTGTGCATTCCATATCGCGCCTTTTCAAGTTACTCCGCGCGGGGCAAATTCAGTTTAACCTACAATATAGTTCGATTGCTCCGCGCGGAGTAAATACTATGTTTGATGACCACCGGAGTGTAGCCCCATGAGTTCCAAATCCTTGGCCCCCAGCTCAGCAAACCTGACGCCGACGGATTACCTTAAGAAAATTTTGACCGCCCGCGTGTACGACGTGGCCCATGAGACCCCGCTGGAGCCCGCACGCGCCCTGAGTCGACGGCTGCACAACACGGTGCTGCTCAAGCGCGAAGACCAGCAACCGGTACGCAGCTTCAAGCTGCGCGGCGCCTACAACAAGATGGCGCACTTGACGGCCGAGCAATTAGCCAAGGGCGTGATTTGCGCGTCAGCGGGAAACCATGCTCAGGGCGTGGCTCTGAGCGCCAGCAAGCTGGGCACCCGCGCCGTCATCGTCATGCCCACCACCACGCCACAGGTCAAGGTGGACGCGGTGCGCGGGTTTGGGGGCGAGGTGGTGCTGTTTGGCGAGAGCTACTCCGACGCTTATGTCCACTCACTGGAGCTGCAAAAGAAAGAAGGGCTGACTTTTGTACACCCCTTTGACGATCCAGACGTGATCGCCGGCCAAGGCACGGTGGCCATGGAGATGCTGCGCCAAGTGCAAACTTTGGGCGCCGACAAAGCCGCCAAATCAGGCCAGAAGGCCGGCCAGATGCAGGGGCCACGGTTGGATGCGGTGTTTGTGGCCATTGGCGGCGGCGGCCTGATCGCGGGGGTGGCCAACTACATCACGGCGCTAGACCCACGCATCAAGGTCATTGGCGTACAAATGAACGACTCCGACGCCATGATCCAGTCGGTCGCGGCCAAGCACCGCGTCACGCTGGCGGATGTGGGCTTGTTCTCGGACGGCACCGCGGTGAAACTGGTGGGCGAGGAAACCTTCCGTATCGCCAGCGAGCTGGTGGACAGCTACATGACCGTGGACACCGACGCCGTATGCGCGGCCATCAAAGACATTTTTGCCGACACCCGCAGCATTGTGGAGCCAGCCGGTGCGCTGGCAGTAGCCGCAATCAAGCAGTACGTGGCCCAACACAAAACCAAGGGCGAAACCTACGCCGCTATTTTGTGCGGCGCCAACATGAACTTTGACCGCCTGCGTTTTGTGGCCGAGCGGGCCGAGGTGGGCGAAGAGCGCGAGGCCCTGTTTGCGGTGACTATCCCCGAAGAGCGCGGCAGCTTCAAACGTTTTTGTGGGTTGATTGGTGAGCTGCCCGGTGGCCCGCGCAATGTGACCGAATTCAACTACCGCATCAGTGACGCAGCACAGGCCCATGTATTTGTGGGCTTGACCACGCAGGCCAAGGGTGAGTCCGAGAAGGTGGCCAAAAACTTCACCAAAAACGGCTTCAAAACCCTGGACCTAACCCATGACGAGCTGGCCAAGGAACACATTCGCCACATGGTGGGCGGCATCTCCACACTGGCGCAAGACGAGCGCCTGCTGCGTTTTGTGTTCCCCGAACGGCCCGGCGCACTGATGAAGTTTTTGAGCCTGATGCGCCCAGGGTGGAATATTTCGCTATTTCACTACCGCAACCAGGGCGCCGACTACGGCCGCATTTTGGTGGGGCTACAAGTACCCCAGTCGGACGACAAGGCATTTGTCCAATTTTTGGAGACGCTGGGCTATCCGTTTGTAGAAGAAACCGCCAATCCGGTGTACCGTATGTTTTTGCAGCGGTAATGTGCTGCCCCATTGACTGGAGACTGCGCCATGGCCAATCCTGTGTTGAAAAACAAATTCTCGCCTGAGGAATATCTGGCGTGGGAGGCAGCGCAGTTAGAAAAACACGAGTATGTGGACGGCGAAGTATTTGCCATGGCTGGCGCGGGGGAAGGCCATATCACGGTATGCCTCAACGTCGCCATGGCCCTGCGCCAACACCTCAAAGGCAGCCCCTACCGCACGTTTATGTCCGACATGAAGGTCCAAGCAGATGCCGCCAGCAGCTATTTCTACCCCGACGTGGTGGTCACGTGCAGCCCGCGCGATGTGCAAGACCCGTTGATCAAGCGCGAACCCACTCTCATCGTCGAAGTGCTGTCCCCCAGCACCGCCGCCTACGACCGTGGCGGAAAATTCAGCGCCTACCGCCAGCTGGCCAGTCTCCAGGAATACGTGCTGATCGACATCGACACCCGCGCCACTGATGTGTACCGCAAGGGCTCCGACGGCCTGTGGGTGCTGCACCCCTTTACCCGCGACGCGGCGGTGGTGTTGGCCAGCGCGTCGCTCACCATACCGGCGTCGGTATTGTTCGACGAGGTGGCCGACCAGCCAGCGGACACAGCCACCACCCCCGCTGCGGCGCGCTAACCATGGGCGCTACTCTGGACGGCAAGCTGGTGGTGGCCATTTCCAGCCGCGCCTTATTTGACTTTGAAGAAGAAAACGAGGTCTTTGAAAAAGGCGACGACACAGCCTATATGCGCTTACAGCTCGAACGGCTGGACGTGCCGGCCAAACCTGGCGTGGCCTTCTCGCTGGTGCAAAAGTTGCTGGCGTTTAACGCCGAAGGACCACAAAAGGTGGATGTGGTTATCCTGTCCCGCAACGATCCGGTCAGCGGTCTGCGGGTGATGAAGTCTGCCGCGCACTATGCGCTGCCCATCATCCGCTGCTCGTTCACACGCGGCGAGCCACCCTGGCGCTACCTGAAACCCCTGCGGGCCAATTTGTTTTTAAGCACCCATTTAAGCGATGTGCGCGCGGCGCTAGAGGCCGGTGTGCCTGCTGCGCAGGTGTATCCCCAGTCGGCCCATGCCAGCGCGGCGCACCCCCATGAAGTGCGCATTGCCTTTGACGGCGACGCGGTGCTGTTCAGCGATGAGGCCGAACGTGTGTTCCACGCCCAGGGGCTGAACGCCTTTCAGCAGCACGAGTCCGACAACGCCGCCTTGCCCCTGCCCGATGGCCCGTTCAAGCCGCTGTTGGTGGCGCTGAACCGTCTGCAACAGGCGGCCACGCCGCAGATGCGCCTGCGCACCGCGCTGGTGACGGCCCGCAGCGCCCCAGCGCATGAGCGTGCAATCCGCACGTTGATGAACTGGAATATTGCGGTGGACGAAGCCATGTTTTTGGGTGGGCTGGACAAGGGGGAGTTTTTGCGCGAGTTTGAGCCCGACTTCTTCTTTGATGACCAGACTGGGCACATCGAGTCCGCCGCCCGGCATGTGCCCAGCGGGCATGTGGCTAGTGGGGTGCGGAACTAGGCTGGCCTCTCCGCAACCAATCAAAAGTAACGCCTGGGTAAAGTGGGCCGAACACAGTCAGCGCTGGCTCTTCGGGTTACGTTGAGGGCATAGCCAGCCCACAATGATCTCCCCTGCTTTGGAATCTGCCATGCCCCCAGCACCGCGCCACCCAACCCAACCATCACGCAGAAACGCTATCAAATCAATAGCTTCTTGCGCAATCCTGCTGAGGGCTAGCGGCACTTTTAATGCTTGGGCGCAGCCAGCCATCGGTGGTGACGCCGCCGCCACCCCACTGGGCACCAGCGCTGCATCGTGGCGGGCCATGTCCCGCGTGGGGTACGGGCCCACACCCGCTTTGGTCCAGGCGGTGCAAATGGCAGGCAGCCCGCAGACCTGGGCCTTGCAGCAGGTGGACCTGGCTTACACCGCCAGCCAGCAGACGGCACGTATGGTGCCCGAGTGGGCCGATTTCAACGCCCCATTGCCCCAGCTGTTTGACAGCTTTCGGCAAGAGCGCGAGGCGCGTGCCCAGGCCAAAGCGCAGGGGCCAAAAGACAGCGACGCGCCCAAAGAGCGGCCCATGGACTTTGCTACCGATACCGCGCCCGACCACTTCAGCCGTCGCATGGCGCAGCAGGCCTATGCCTGGCGGCTGACCAGTTGCAGCCAACCCGAGTGGGAGAACCCGCTGCTGGCGCGTATGACTGAGTTTTGGTTTAACCACCTCAACGTCTACGTGGGCAAAGGCAGCGTGCGGCCGTTTTTGGGCCACTATGTGGTCAATGTGATCCGCGCCAACGCACTGGGCAAGTTTGAAGACCTGCTGCTGGCCAGCGCCCGCCACCCTGCCATGCTCAATTACCTGGACCAGGCCCAAAGCGTGGCCGACGGCACCCTGGGCAAAAACGGGCAAACACGTGGTCTGAACGAAAACTACGCCCGCGAGCTGATGGAGCTGCACACCCTGGGCGTCAACGGTGGCTACACCCAGACCGATGTGCACGAGATGGCCCGCGTACTCACCGGCTGGACCGTGTCACCGCGCGATGCGTCGGGCTTTCGTTTTGCGCCGCGTATGCACGACCAAGGTAGCAAGACGGTGCTTGGCAAGACCTTCCCCGCCGGCGCGTGGCGCAGTGGTGAGGCCGAGGGCATTGAGGCCATTCGCATGCTGGCGCGCCACCCGGCCACTGCGCGGCGCATCAGTCTGCGCGTGGCCCAGTTTTTTGTGGCGGACCAACCCGCCGACGCACTGGTGCGACGTATGAGCCAAACCTTCACCAGCACCCAAGGCGATATACGCGCGGTTATGAAGGTGGTATTGGAGTCGCCCGACTTTTGGCGGGCTGACAACCGCCTGTTCAAAACCCCGATGGATTACGCCTGCTCGGCACTGGCGACGACCGACGGTGACACGGGCGCGCAAGACCAACCGGTGGTGGCGAGCGAAAGCACCTGGCGGCGCTATCTGCTGAGCCTGGGCTTCTTAGCCAACGCGGGCCAACCCCTGCACGGCTGGCAAACGCCCGACGGCTACAAGTTTGACGCCGCCACCTGGCTGGTACCTGAGGCCCTGACCCGCCGCGCTGACTATGCGTTGGCTCTGGCGCGCCAAGCCCCCACCATGGACTATTTGCTGCCTTTTCTCAGCACCGCCACCCGCGACGCGGTGGCACAGGAGCAGCCCGCATTACGCGCCGGACTGATATTGGCCAGCCCCGACTTTATGTACAAGTAACACGCCCCCATTCACACCCGAGGTTGACCCATGTCGCACACCAACGATCCATCCAACACCCCCCTCACACGCCGCCACTGGTTGCAAGCCCTGGCTGGCGCTGGCGCTGTCTGGGCCAGCCCGGCGCTGTGGGCGCAAAGTAGCAAGGCTGCAGACGGCCGCCTGGTAGTCGTCTTTTTGCGCGGCGCCTATGACGGTCTGTCTGCTCTGGTGCCCTATGGCGACCAAACCTATTACACCCTGCGCCCCACCATCGCCCTGCCACCACCCGACGGCAGCGGCCAGACTACGCTGGCGCTAGACGCCACCTTTGGCCTGCACCCAGCACTGGCACCGCTGATGCCCTTGTGGAAGGAAGGTGTGCTGGGTGTGATTCCGTCCGCCGGATCGCCCGACCCCACCCGATCCCACTTTGACGCCCAGCACCACTGGGAAACCGGCGTGCCCGGCAAAAGCAGCGGCACCGACGGCTGGATGAACACCCTGGCAGGTATGCGCGGCGGCACCCCGCGCAGCACAGCCGACGGTGATGCGTCAGGTGACGCCCGCGCAGTTGGCACCATTGCACTGGGCGTTGGTGAAGCCAACCCGCTGATTTTGGCGGGGCCCATAGAGGTGCAACTGATTCCAAAAGGCCAAGCCGCCACCAAGCAAGGCGCGCTGGGTAACAAACGCACACGCGAAGCAATCATGAAACTGTATGGCGGGCAAGACGCGCTGTCGCGCACCTTCCGCACCGGGGCAGAGAGCCGCATGGAAACCGCTCAAACACTCAGCGACAGCATGGCCCCCAGTGGCGCCGACAGCGCGCAGATGCTGGCGGCCAACAACGGCGCAGGCTCGGCCCAAGGCCTTGTATTGGACGCCCAGCACCTGGGCACCCTGATGCGCCAAAACCGCCACTTAAAGCTGGGCTTTTTGTCAGCAGGGGGGTGGGACACCCACGCTAACCAGGGCAGTGTCACCGGCCAACTGGCCAACAACCTGGGCAATCTGGCCGCCACGCTGGTACAACTGCGCCGCGACTTTTCGCAGCCGGGCGATGTGGTGCTGGTGTGCAGCGAATTTGGCCGCACCACCAAAGAGAACGGCACCCGTGGCACCGACCACGGGCATGGCAATGCGCTGTGGCTGATGGGCAATTCTGTGCGGGGCGGGCGTTGGCACGGCGCATGGGACGGTTTGGCCCAAGGCAATCTGCACGAAGGGCGCGATCTGCCGGTGCACCACGACTTTCGCGCTGTGTTTGCGCAGGTGCTGCGCGCCAACCAGGGGCTTGGTGCCAAGGAGCTGGACCGGTTGTTTCCGGGTTTTAGCTGGGACCGGTCGTTGGATGGGTTGATGCACACATAACGGTGCAGGGGTAGCCGACCGGCCTATGGTGTTTACGCGGCCGTAAAAGACTACGATCGCAGCCTTGCTTTAAAAATTACTTCCATGCCACCTGTGTCTTTGGAACCTGCTGCTGCAGCCGCCCCCACCACGCCCCTGTCCAAATGGGCCTCGTTCAAACACTTTGCCCAGCGGGTGTGGGCACTGTCCACGCCCTACTTTGCGTCGGACCAAAAATGGAAGGCGCGCGGCTTGCTGGCCACCATCGTGGCACTCAACCTAGGGGGTGTGTACCTATTGGTGGTGTACAACGATTGGTACCGCCTGTTCTACGACGCGCTGGAGAACAAAAACCAGGCGGTGTTTTGGCAGCAGTTGGGACGCTTCGTCTTTATTGCCTTTGGTCTCATCATTCTGGCGGTCTACAGGTTTTACCTGACGCAACTGCTAGAGATGCGTTGGCGCGAGTGGATGACTGAGCACTACCTGCAGCGTTGGCTACACCAGCAAGCGTTTTACCGGCTGGAACTGGCCCGGTTTTCAGGCCCGCAGACCGCCGGTACGCCACCACCAGACAACCCGGACCAGCGTATCCAGGAGGATGTGAACCAGTTCACCTCACTCACCATCGGCCTGTGCATGGGGCTACTCAATGCGGTGGTCACGTTGGTTAGCTTTGTGGGTATTTTGTGGGGGCTGTCAGGCGCGTTTGACTTCACCCTGGGCGGAAAGAGTTACGACATTCCCGGCTTCATGGTGTGGATGGCGGTGCTGTACTGCCTGGCGGGCAGCATCATCACGCACTACATTGGCCGCCCCCAGATCAAACTCAACTTCCAGCAGCAGCAGCTTGAAGCCGACTTTCGACACCACATGGTGCGGGTGCGGGAATACAGCGAATCCATCGCCCTGGACCGGGGCGAAGCAGTGGAGCAAAAGCATCTGGAGCTGCGTTTTAGCGACGTACTGGGCAACTACCTGCGCCTGCTCAAGGCGCAGAAGAACCTGATTTGGTTCAACAGCTTTTTTGGCCAGTCAGCGGTGGTTTTCCCGTTCATCGTGGCAGCGCCCCGGTTTTTCAGCGGCGCCATCCAGTTGGGCGAGTTGATGCAGATCTCCAGCGCATTTGGGCGGGTGCAAGACTCGCTCAGCTGGTTTGTGGACAACTACAGTAGCTTGGCCGCGTGGCGCGCCACCACGGATCGTCTCACCAGCTTTGAAGAGGCTTTAACGGCGGTAGCCCCCGTAAAATATGCACAGGAAGCTATGAATTCTGTAGCAATCAGTGCATCCAACCTAAGCATCCGACTACCCCAGGGCGCGGTGCTGCTGGACAACACCACACTGCGCGCCCAGGCCGGCGACAACGTGCTGCTGCAAGGGCCATCGGGCAGCGGCAAGTCAACCCTGTTTCGCACCCTGGCGGGCATCTGGCCCTTTGCCAGTGGGCAGGTAGTGCGCCCGGCCAACGCGATGTTTATCCCGCAGCGGCCCTACTTCCCCAACGGAGCGCTGCGCGACGCCCTGGCCTACCCCCAGCCCGCCACCGCCTACAGCGACGCCGACATGCAGCAAGCCCTAGAGCACGCGCTGCTGCCCCAGCTGGCAGACCAGCTAGACACTCCCGGAGCTTGGGGGCAAACGCTATCGGGCGGGGAGCAACAGCGCCTGGCCATTGCGCGCGTGTTCCTCAAAAAACCCGCTTGGGTGTTTGCGGATGAGGCCACCAGCGCGCTGGATGAAGCTGCAGAAAATACACTGTATAAACGGCTTCTAGCCCTCGTGGAACATGCGCAAGGCGCTATTATTTCAATAGCACACCGACCGTCTGTTGCGGCATTCCATACCCAGCGCTGGACACTGGAGCCGCAGCCAGAAGGCGAAGGCGCAGCCGCACGCTACGCAATCAAAACCTCACCAGCGCAAACCACGTCATAAGCCGTTTGAGGCTGGGGTGGGTGCAATGGCGAGGTAAAGGAGGAGCCCGCACAGCGGGCGGGGGACACGAGCAATTGCGCCCACCCCAGCCTCAAACGGCTGCCACGTAAGCTGCAAACCCGCGCTTACGCAAGGTGCAGGCAGGGCATTCCCCACAGCCGTAACCCCAGGCATGTCGGTGTTCGCGGTCACCCAAGTAGCAGCTGTGGGTGTGTTCAATGATCAGGTCTACCAGCGCCTGCCCGCCATTTGGTACGCCTGAACGTGCACCCAGGTTATGGGCCAGCGCCCAGGTGGCGGCCTTGTCGATCCACATCAGCGGGGTTTCGATCAAAAAGCGCTTGTCCATGCCCAAGGACAGGGCCAGTTGCATGGCTTTCATGGTGTCGTCGCGGCAATCGGGGTAGCCCGAAAAGTCGGCCTCGCACACGCCAGTAACCATGACCTGCAAATCACGCCGGTAGGCCACCGCTGCAGCCAGGGTCAAAAACAGCAAATTACGCCCAGGTACAAAGGTGTTGGGCAGGCCATTGGCTTCCATTTTGAAAGCGGTGTCGCGGGTGAGCGAGGTTTCACTCACCTTGCCCAGCACGGCCAGGTCTAGCAAATGGTCGTCGCCCAGTTTGTGCGCCCATTGCGGAAACTGTTGGCGGATTTCGCGCAGCACCACCAGCCGGGCCTCTAGCTCAACGCTGTGGCGCTGGCGGTAGTCAAACGCAATGGTTTCTACGCGTTGGTAGCGTTCAAGCGCATGGGCTAAACAGGTGGTGGAGTCTTGGCCACCGGAAAACAAAACAAGGGCGCTGGTGTGCATGGTGCCAATGGTAGAGCATCAGCAGGCCGGCGCGCAAAGCGCCCCTACACGGTCAAACGTCTGCGGCTTTGGGGATCTTGCTGGGCGTGTAGACCAAGGACTCTTTGGCCAGCGTGCCCGGTGCGTCGGTGGGTGCCACCACGGGTGGTGGTGTCAGCTGGTTGCTGACCTGTTCAATCTGAATAGCGCTGGCCCCGGCCGTCCACATGGTTTTGAGGTGGTCGATCAGAACCTGGTACATCGGCTTGGCCGGAGGGGCTTCCACCTTGTCAGCTGCCGGTCGGTGAATAGTCCAGTCTTTTTGGGCGGTGGCCGCCTCGGACCCCGGAGTAGCCGGGTCAGACACACTGGTGTAAACAGATTGCGCCACACTGGCTTTCAATGCGGGGCTAATCATGTCAATTACGCTCGGAGTGCCGGGCGACGACTGTTGCCTTGGAGTGTCGGCCGCAGGGTTGACCCGGTCGGGCGGGTTGACTGGCGCCACTGGAATCACCCTGTTGGCTCCAGCCGACGCAGCGTCTGCGCTGACGGGGTACATAGCGGAAGCTCGATCGAAGGAAGGGAATTGCATTTGGCTACAGGCTTTTGCGCCGCCTCTGGTTACTTTTCTAGGTTAACGTACCAGTAATAACGGCAGATTTAGGGGGTTATTTAGGCCTATTTCTGAAATATTGTCATTTTTTTGCGTGACGATACCCCGCCCATATCAAATTTGCACCAAGTTGGTGCGATCTAGGCCGCTTTTGCGGAGAGAGCGCGGATACACGGGAACAGCGCCCGCACGTCAATTGCTATTATTTCAATAGCGGACTGCACAATACCGATGAGGGCCAGGGGCCAAAATGGATAGGCAAATACTTAAAACGGCATACGCGGCATACCTTTCATGCCGGCCATACGTTTCATCATCTTCATCATGCCGCCGCCCTTCATCTTTTTCATCATGTCCTGCATTTGCTCAAACTCCTTGAGCATGCGGTTGACGTCTTGCACCTGCACGCCGGAACCTGCTGCAATACGGCGTTTGCGTGTGGCCTTGATGAGTTCAGGCTTGCGCCGCTCCAGCGGCGTCATGCTATGGATGATGCCTTCTTTGCGCTTGATGTCTTTCTCGGCCCGGTCCATGTCCACTTGACCGGCTTGGGCGGCCATGGCGGCTGGCAGCTTGTCCATCAGGCTGGACAGGCCTCCCATCTGCTTCATCTGCTGAATTTGGGCCAAAAAGTCATTCAGGTCAAAGCCTGCGCCGCTCTTGACCTTGGCCGCCAACTTTTGTGCCGCTTCGATATTGACACCCGCTGTCACCTGCTCCACCAGAGCCAAGATGTCGCCCATGCCCAGAATGCGCCCTGCATGGCGCTCGGCGTCGAACACCTCCAGGCCATCCAGCTTTTCGCTGGTACCGGCAAACTTAATGGGCGCGCCGGTGACCTGGCGCACCGACAGGGCCGCACCGCCGCGCGAATCACCGTCAAGCTTGGTCAGAATAATGCCGGTCAGGGGCAAGGCTTCCTTAAACGCCTTGGCGGTGTTGACCGCGTCCTGCCCCTGCATGGCGTCCACCACAAACAGGGTTTCCACCGGGTTTAACGTCGCATGCAGGTCTTTGATCTCGCGCATCAGCGCCTCGTCAATGGCCAAACGGCCTGCGGTATCGACCAGCAGCACATCAAAAAAGTGCTTCTTGGCGTAGTCCAGCGCGGCCAAGCCGATGTCGACCGGCTTTTGGTCTGCCGTGCTGGGGAACCACTCGGCGCCAGCTTGGGCGGTCACGGTCTTTAGCTGCTCAATAGCGGCCGGGCGGTAGACGTCGCCCGACACGGTGAGCACTTTCTTCTTGCGCTTCTCAATCAGGTGTTTGGCCAGTTTGGCGGTGGTGGTGGTTTTACCCGCGCCCTGCAAGCCCGCCATCAGGATCACGGCCGGTGGTTGGGCAGCCAGATTGATGTCGCTCACCCCCTCACCCATGGTTGCAGCAAGCTCTTTGCTGACAATACTCACCAGCACCTGGCCGGGCTGCAAAGAACCCAACACCTCTTCACCCAAGGCCTTTTCTTTCACGCGTGCAATAAAGTCACGCACCACGGGCAGGGCTACGTCGGCCTCCAAGAGCGCCATGCGCACCTCGCGCAGCATGTCGGTGACATTGGCCTCTGTGATGCGGGCCTGGCCTCGCATTTCTTTAACGAGGCGGGAAAGTTTGTCGGAGAGTGCGGAGGCCATAAGACGTATTCCGTTGCGCGGAACCCAGTGAGGAGGCCGGCATGGGCCGGCAAAATGCAAAACGCTAAACTGTGTGTCTATGATTTTAGCCAGTGCGCTCCCCATCCACTTGATGTTGTCGGTTTCGGCTGCTGCTGCCTATGCGTGGCCGGCTGTGCGGGCCCGTCAAATGGGCGCAGCCTCGGCCCGTGCCTGGGTGGCGTTGGCGTGGTTGGTGCACGGCAGCGTGCTGGCTTGGAGCCTTTTTGGTGAAGGTGCCCGGTTTGGATTCGCCCCGGCCATGTCCGTCACGGCCTGGCTGGTGGCGGCGGTCTATGCGGTAGAGAGCCAGATATTTCCGCAACTCCCTACCCGCTGGACCCTGTGTTCCGTGGGTGCGGCGACGGTCATGTTGGCGTACTTCTTTCCGGGCAATCCCATGCCCAGCACAGCATCCGCGTGGCTGGCTTTGCACTTGGCATTGGGGGTGGCCTGCTATGGTTTGTTTGGAATCGCCGTCGTCCATGCTTGGTTCATGACCCGTGCCGAAGCCCGCTTTCGCCATGGGCAAGACCCGCACAGTGGCCTGCCCTTGCTAACCTTGGAGCGGCTGACCTTTCGTTTTGTGGGCGCCGGGTTTGTGCTGCTCAGTGCCACCTTGTTGGCTGGGCTCTTGTTTGGCGAGTCGCTGTACGGCCAGGGGCATGCCTGGCGTTGGAGCCATAAGACCGTTTTTTCACTGCTGGCCTGGGTCACCTTTTCGGTACTGCTGGTGGGCCGTTCTGCCTTTGGTTGGCGCGGCAAACGGGCGGTGCATACCTTGTATGCGGGTTCGATTTTCCTGCTGCTGGCCTATGTCGGCTCGCGTTTTGTGATGGAAATTATTCTGGGCCGCGCGGCATGAAGTTTCTGCTGATCGCTATAGTGGTTTTGCTGTTGGCGTGGCGCTGGCGTACCGCGCGCCACAATACGCTGAGCCAACGTACCGACCCCACCCCCAAAACACCCGGCCCCTTGTCCATGGTGGCGTGTGCACACTGCGGCGTGCATATTCCCGGACCGGAGGCGGTTCACGGTGCACATGGCGTTTATTGCAGCAGCGCCCACCGCCAGCAAGCCGAGGCGTAAATGACAACACCCCCTGCTGCGTCTGCCTGGCTGGGCAAAGCGAACCTAAAATCCACGCCCGACATACCCGGAGACTCCAGCGAATTGGTGCGTATGTGGCAAGGCTTCATGACCGCCCGCTTGACCCTGGGGTTGGTCTTGCTGGCGCTGCAAATGCTGTTGTTTGCCACCGGCACTGCACACAATAGTCTATTGGTCGCCATTAGCATCGCCTACTTCGTGGGCACTTTGGCAGCCCGTGTGTTCATCCGACCACGCCCCCTGGGGCACACCTTCAACAAGTCTTGGGGTTTTGTGGTCGGGATGGACGTGCTGGTGTTTTCCAGCTTGCAGCTTTTGCAAGGCAGCACCGTCAACTACACGCCCTTGTTTGCGCTGCCTATCCTGCTGGCGTCGGTACTAGGTTCGCTGCGCTTGGCACTGGGAACTGCAGCAAGCGTCACCGTGCTACTGCTGGGCAACAGCTTGTGGGCCATTTTGCAGCCCCAATCCGATGCAACGCCCTACTTTGTGCAATCGGCGCTCAGTGGCGTAGGGTATTTTGTGATTGCCCTCTTGGGCAACCAATTGGCCACCCGGCTTGCCACCGAAGCCCAACGCACCCAGGTCAGCCAACGCGCCATTCGCATCCAGCGCGAGGTCAACGCCTTGGTGATCGAGTCGCTGCCCGATGGTGTGCTGGTCGTCGACGCGCAAGGCCAGGTGCGGGCTGCCAACCCCGCAGCCCGCCAGTTGCTGGGCTCGCCCGCCGCAGGCGAGGCGCCCATGTTTGACCTGCATAGAGAACCCGGCTGGCAACCCTTGATACAACTCACACAAACGAGCGTATCTACCGGAGAAGGGCGCGAAGAAGACGTCACCATCTGGCATAGTGACGAGGGGCCGCGCAAGGTCCACGCGCGCACCCGCCTAGCGGCGCCGCATGGTTTGGGTGGCGAGAGTCTGTGTGTGCTGTTTTTGCAGGACCAACGTGAGCTGGAAGCCCGTATGCGCACCGAAAAGCTCGCCAGTATGGGGCGCATGTCGACCGCGGTGGCGCATGAAATCCGCAACCCACTGGCCGCTATCGCGCAGGCCAACGCCCTACTCGATGAAGACCTTACTGATCCACGGCTCAAACAACTCACGGCGATGGTCGGGCAGAACGCCAAACGCCTGGCCAAAATTGTCGACGACATTCTCAACGTGTCGCGCGTGCAACCCGCAGAGTCCGAGCGAGTAATCTTTGCGCTGGACCTGAATGCAACGCTGCACCGCGTCTGCGACGACTGGGCCACGCAAAGTGGCAGCCAGCATCAGATGCGGCTGACCCCCTGTGAGACCAACATTGCCATCCAGTTTGACCCCGAGCACCTGCGCCGCGTGCTGGTTAACCTACTCGACAATGCCCACCGTTACGCCAGCCAACGCCCCGAATCCATCCAGGTCCGGGCGGACCTAGGCGATGCCCAAGGCGCCACCATTTCAGTCTGGAGTGACGGTGCGCCGCTGGACCCGTCAATCGAACGCCACCTGTTTGAGCCCTTCTTTTCATCCGAAAGCCGCTCCAGCGGTCTGGGCTTGTATATTTGCAGAGAGTTGTGTGACGGTCACCATGCGTCCATCTCGTACCGGCGCACGGTGCACACCGCACGCGGACACGCCGCCGAGGGCAATGAATTTGTCATCGCCGTTGTGCGGGCTGACCCCCAAGACCATGCACACCTGCTTGAATTGAACGCAACACCATGGCAAACCACCCTGTATTAGCCAACGCGCAAGTGCTGGTCATTGACGACGAGCCGGATCTGCGCATGCTGTATGAATTGACCTTACTGCGAGAAGGCTACCGCGTGGACACAGCCGAGAACCTGCACGACGCCTGGCACCTGCTCAACACACAACGGTTTGACGTGGTCATTACCGACATGCGGCTGCCCGACGGCCTGGGCATCGACATCCTTAGTGGTTTGCGCCTGCAGCAGCGCGGTGAGCGCTGCGTCGTTATCACCGCCCATGGGTCGGCAGAAAATGCGGTGGAGTCGCTCAAGGCCGGTGCTTTTGATTACCTGACAAAACCGGTGGACCTCAAACAGTTTCGCGCGGCCATCGCCTCGGCCGTGCAGGGCAGTACCCCGCGCCCCATTGCAAGCCCGGCGCGGCGTGCCACCGATCTGCGCCGTCCCGAGGGTGCGCAGCCGTCATCCAGTGCCGAGGCCGCATTGCGCCGTTTGGCCGGCAACTCGGCGGCCATGCGCAGTGTTAAAGACCGCATTGTGCGGGTGGCGCGCAGCATGGCGCCAGTGCTGGTTCAAGGAGAATCAGGGACCGGCAAAGAGCTGGTGGCCAGTGCCTTACACGCCAACAGCCACCGCACGTCCGGCCCATGGGTCGCGGTTAACTGCAGCGCCATCCCGGAAAACCTGCTGGAGACGGAGTTCTTCGGTGCAAAGAAAGGCGCGTACACCGGCTCCACCCACGACCGCGAAGGCTTTTTTCAAGCGGCCAAAGGCGGCACCCTGTTTTTGGATGAAATTGGCGACCTTCCGCTGGCCATGCAGTCCAAGCTGCTGCGCGCCATACAAGAGCGCTGTGTGCGCGCGGTCGGCTCCAACCAAGAAGAGACAGTGGATGTGCGCATCATCAGCGCAACCCACAAAGACCTGCCCGCCGAAGTGGCGGCGGGCCGCTTCCGCCAAGACTTGTACTACCGGCTCAATGTGATCGACATCGTCATTCCGCCATTGCGGGAACGGGTTGAAGACCTGCCCGCGCTGTGCGAGGCCTTGTTGGCGCGTATTGCCCAAGAGTCTGGCATAGCAACCCCACACCTGGACAGCGCTGCCATTGCACAATTGGCGTTGCTGCCGCTACACGGCAATGTGCGCGAGCTAGAAAACCTGCTGCACCGGGCCGTGGCGCTGGGCGACGGAGACACCCTCTGCGTTGACGACCTGCAGTCCTCTTGCAGCGGACCAGCGCCTTTGGATGCAGCACCAACCACCAGCGCAGCAACGCTGGCAGCAGACGCCCCCATCCCCAGCGACTTGCAAAGCCACTTAGACCAACAGGAGCGTGACATTTTGGTCAAGACGCTGCAAGAAACCGGCTTCAACCGCACGCTGGCTGCGTCTCTGCTGGGCCTGAGCTTGCGGCAGATTCGCTACCGCATCGCCCGCCTCAAAATTGACACACCAATGTCGCGTGACGACGGTGCCGATGACTAAGTCAGGCACGCCGTCAGGCCCTGTGTGGCAGGGCGGCTGGCTGCACAGCGCACACCATTTGGCGTCGCCCAACTTTGGGCCGCGGCCAGCCTTGGCGGTGATTGACCTTGTCGTGCTGCACTCCATCAGCTTGCCACCAGGGGTCTATGGAGGTGACGAAGTGCAAGCGTTCTTCACCAACCAACTGGACTGGTCGCAGCACCCCTACTACCGCCAAATTGAAGGCATGCAGGTGTCCGCCCACTTTTATGTGCGGCGCAGCGGCGAAATTTGGCAGTTTGTCAGCTGTGATGACCGGGCATGGCATGCGGGCCAATCGTGTTACCGCGGGAGGGACAACTGCAACGACGACTCGATCGGTATTGAACTCGAAGGCCTGGAGGGCGACACCTTCGAGCCAGCGCAGTACACGGCGCTAACCGCCCTGATACCCGCATTGGCACAGCGTTACCCGATTGCCCACATCGCCGGACACGAGCACATTGCGCCGGGGCGCAAGATGGACCCCGGCCCAGGCCTGGATTGGGCGTTGCTGCGGCACACGCTGGGACTCGCACCCCATTATTTCCCCCCAGAAGCATCAATAAAGACCCAAGGGTAGTAGCCTGCGGGGCTGCTCCACGCATCGGTATAAACACTACTGGTAGTGGCTTGCAAGGTCTTTGAACACCATATATAGTGGGCAACGCTTCCACTGCCCTACCAGACCCAAACGTCTGATCGGACACGCTGGAGTGCCGCATTTCCACAATAAAGCCGATCTCCACGAGGACCTATGCAGACACACTCTACTTCCACCATCGCCGCCACAACCTCGTCGCGCACCCCCGCTGCCGACTCTGCGCAGCAGCCCTCCACGAGCCATCTGCCCCATTACCAAATCATTCGCCGCAACGGCGCGGTAGTGCCGTTTGAACCCAACAAAATCGCGGTAGCCATGATGAAGGCCTTTTTGGCAGTGCACGGCACCCAGGGCGCTGCGTCAGCCAGTGTTCGCGAGGTGGTGGACGAACTCACCCAACAGGTCATTCGCGCACTCATGCGCTCGCGCCCAGCCGGGGGAACCTTCCATATTGAAGATGTGCAAGACCAGGTCGAACTGGGCTTGATGCGCGGCGGCCACCACGAGATTGCCCGTGCCTATGTGCTTTACCGCGAGCGCCGCACCCAAGAACGTGCCAAGCATGTCGCCGAGGTGGCCCCCGCCGCACCGGTGTTGCATGTGCTCGATGGCGGGCAGCGCATCGCACTGGATCTGGGCCGTTTACAGTCTTTGATCGGCAACGCCTGCGCCGGTTTGAGTGCCGACGTGAAAGCCGAGCCTATCTTGAATGAGACCATGCGCAACCTTTACGACGGCGTGCCTATGGACGAGGTCTACAAAGCCGCGATTTTGGCCGCACGGACCCTGATTGAAAAAGACCCGGACTACACCTATGCCACCGCACGTCTGCTGTTTCACACCATTTCACGCGAGGTACTGGGACGCGACGTGGCAGCTGCCGACATGGCGCAGGCCTACACAGACTACTTCCCCGGCTTTATCAAACGCGGTGTGGGCGCAGAGTTGCTCGATGAGCGCATGATGCAATTTGACTTGCAGCGCTTGGGCGCGGCCCTTAAGGCCGAGCGCGATTTGCAGTTTGACTACCTGGGCCTGCAGACCCTGTACGATCGCTATTTCCTGCACGAAGGCAAGACCCGCATTGAGTTGCCCCAGGCTTTTTTCATGCGGGTGGCCATGGGTCTGTCGCTGGGTGAAATTGACCGAGAAGCCCGCGCCATCGAGTTCTACGAGGTGTTGTCGCGTTTTGACTTTATGTCCAGCACGCCCACCCTGTTCAACAGCGGCACGCTGCGCTCGCAGCTCTCTAGCTGCTACCTGACCACCGTGCCCGATGACCTGGGCGGCATTTACGAATCCATCAAAGAGAACGCGCTGCTCTCCAAGTTTGCCGGCGGCCTGGGCAATGACTGGACCCGTGTGCGGGCACTGGGTGCGCACATCAAAGGCACTAATGGTGAATCGCAAGGCGTGGTGCCCTTCCTCAAAGTGGTCAACGACACGGCCGTGGCCGTGAACCAGGGCGGTAAGCGCAAGGGCGCCGTCTGCACCTACCTGGAAACCTGGCACCTAGACATTGAAGAGTTTCTGGAGCTGCGCAAAAACACAGGTGACGACCGCCGCCGCACCCACGACATGAACACCGCCAATTGGGTTCCTGACCTGTTCATGCGCCGCGTGATGGAGCAAGGCACTTGGACCCTGTTCTCGCCCAACAATGTGCCCGACCTGCACGACCTGTTTGGCGCAGCATTCGAAAAAGCGTATGTGGCCTACGAAGAAAAGGCCGCGCGGGGTGAGATCAAACCCAGCCGCACGGTCCAGGCCAGCGACCTGTGGCGCAAGATGCTGACCATGCTGTTTGAAACCGGCCACCCCTGGATCACTTTCAAAGATGCCTGCAACGTGCGCTCGCCCCAGCAACACATCGGCGTGGTGCACTCCAGCAACCTGTGTACAGAAATCACACTCAACACGTCGGACACCGAAACCGCGGTGTGTAACCTAGGCTCAGTGAACCTGCGCCAGCATTTGAAGGACGGCCCCAAGGGCAAGGAAATCGACCACGACAAACTCAAACGCACCGTATCCACCGCGATGCGGATGCTCGACAACGTCATCGATATCAACTACTACGCCGTCAAAAAGGCGCGTGACTCCAACCTGCGCCACCGCCCCGTCGGCTTGGGTGTAATGGCCTTCCAAGACAGTCTGTACGAACTGCGAATTCCCTACGCCAGCACGGCGGCCGTCGAGTTTGCCGACCAGTCCATGGAAGCCATTAGCTACTACGCCTACTGGGCCTCAACCGAGCTGGCTAAAGAACGTGGTCGCTACGCCAGCTACAAGGGCTCGTTGTGGGACCAAGGCGTACTACCCTTGGACACGCTGGACATGCTGGCCAATGCGCGTGGCGGGTATGTCGAGGTGGATCGCTCCGCGACGCTGGACTGGGACGCACTGCGCAAGAAGATCGCGGAAGACGGCATGCGCAATTCCAATTGCGTAGCCATCGCACCCACCGCCACGATCTCCAACATCATTGGTGTCGATGCCTCTATCGAGCCCAGCTTTGGCAACCTGTCCGTCAAATCGAATTTGTCGGGCGAGTTCACCGTGATCAATGGCTATCTGGTCAAAGACCTCAAACGCCTGGGCCTGTGGGACGACGTGATGGTGATGGACCTGAAACACTTCGATGGGTCACTGAGCCCCATCGACCGCGTGCCGCAAGAGGTGAAGCAGTTGTACGCCACCGCGTTCGAGGTGGAGACACAGTGGCTGGTGGAGGCGGCGGCCCGCCGACAGAAATGGATCGACCAAGCACAGTCGCTCAACATCTACATGGCTGGCGCCTCGGGTAAGAAGCTCGACGAGACCTACAAGCTGGCTTGGTTACGTGGGCTTAAAACCACCTACTACCTGCGCACCATGTCCGCAACCCACGCTGAAAAATCTACCGTGACGGCAGGACGCATGAACGCGGTCTCAAGCGGGAACAACGCCAAAGGATCGCCGCGCAGCAGCAGTGCATTGGACGCTGCGGCGGCGGCTGCACACATGCAAATCGAGATGGCCAGCAACGCGGCAACCGACATCAAATTTTGCGGCGTCGATGACCCAACTTGTGAGTCGTGCCAATAAACCAATGGCATGCGCAGACATGCTGCGATGCAATTGAACAACACATCGAGAAAGCGAAATGACTGAACACTTTTCATTTCATTTCGCTCCTCCCATAATCCGCTGATTGGAAACACCTATGTTGAACTGGGACGAAGAAGTCAAGCCCACACCGTTAACAACTTTTGCACGCACGCCGAGTGATCACCACTTGACCGCGGCGGTGCAAGGCTCACCAAGTTTTCGGACACTGAACGATGGCGCGACCGTCGCCATTCCAGCCCCTTCATCCAATACCGACAAGGCCCCGAGTGCGCCACACCGTCGCATGCAAGCGGCCGACAAACGCATCATCAACGGCAAGACCGACGTGAACCAGTTGGTCCCGTTCAAGTACAAATGGGCCTGGGAAAAATACCTGGCAAGCTGCGCCAACCACTGGATGCCGCAAGAGGTCAACATGACGCGCGACATCGCGCTGTGGAAAGACCCCAACGGACTGACCGAAGACGAGCGCCGCATCATCAAGCGCAACCTCGGCTTCTTCGTCACGGCCGATTCCTTGGCCGCCAACAACATCGTGCTGGGCACCTACCGCCACATCACCGCACCAGAGTGTCGGCAGTTTTTGCTACGCCAAGCGTTTGAAGAAGCGATTCATACCCACGCGTACCAGTACATCGTCGAGTCACTGGGCTTGGATGAGAGCGAGATCTTCAACGCCTACAACGAAGTACAGTCCATCCGCGACAAGGACCAGTTCCTAATCCCGTTTATCGACGCCATCATGGACCCCCACTTCCATACCGGAACGCTAGAGACGGACCAGACCCTACTCAAATCGTTGATCGTGTTCGCGTGCCTGATGGAAGGCCTGTTCTTCTACGTCGGTTTTACCCAAATTCTGGCTCTGGGTCGCCAGAACAAGATGACCGGTGCGGCGGAGCAGTACCAGTACATCTTGCGTGATGAATCCATGCACTGCAATTTCGGCATCGACCTGATTAACCAGCTCAAGCTCGAAAATCCCCAACTCTGGACACCCGAATTCAAGCAAGAGATCAAGGTACTGTTCGAGCGTGCGGTCGAGCTGGAATACCGTTATGCAGAAGACACCATGCCGCGCGGCGTGCTGGGCATGAACGCATCCATGTTCAAGGGCTACTTGCGCTACATCGCCAACCGCCGTGCAACGCAAATCGGACTGGAGCCGCTTTACCCCACCGAAGAAAACCCCTTCCCCTGGATGAGCGAAATGATTGACCTCAAGAAAGAACGCAATTTCTTTGAGACCCGTGTTATCGAGTACCAATCGGGCGGCGCGCTCTCTTGGGACTAAATACCGATGACGACCCCAATTTCACCAAGCCCACACTTCGCCACAGAGCGACGGCGGGATTGGTGTTACCCCATTCATACGGCTGGGCTTTTGCCCAACCGCATGAATCACTTCTTGCAACCCAACACGCGAGAAGTGCTCTTTGTTAATTGACCAAGGAGAAAAATGATGGCAACTGCAAAAAAACCGGTCGCAAAAAAGGCCGCACCCGTGAAGAAAGCTGCACCTTCTAAAAAGGTAGTAGCGAAGAAAGCCGCCCCAGCCAAGAAGGCGGCACCTGCTAAAAAAGTAGCCGCCAAGAAGGCTGCACCCGCGAAGAAAGCGGCTCCCGCGAAAAAAGTAGTGGCGAAGAAATCCGCACCTGCTAAAAAAGCTGCACCAGCCAAAAAAGTAGCCGCCAAAAAAGTAGCCGCCAAAAAAGCCGCGCCAGCCAAAAAGGCAGCACCGGCTAAGAAGGTAGCCGCCAAGAAGGCCGCGCCAGTGAAGAAAGCAGCACCGGCCAAAAAGGTAGCGGCGAAGAAGGCTGCGCCCGCAAAGAAAGCGGCACCGGCTAAAAAGGCTGCTGCAAAAAAAGCAGCACCGGCCAAAAAGGCGGCGCCAGCTAAAAAGGCTGCTGCAAAAAAAGCAGCACCAGCCAAGAAGGCGGCAACCAAAAAACCCGCTGCCAAACCTGCATCTGCGGCGCAGACCACACTCAGCCCGCAAGCTGCCTGGCCATTTCCGACCTCCAGCAAGCCTTAAAGCTTGGGTCGATTGGCCCCAAAACCCGGCACCGAAAGGTTCCGGGTTTTTTTACGCCTTACGGATAGAAAACCAGAAGCCGGTAACCACTAACCCGCTCCGTGTCATCGGCCAGTTGTACGCCAATGGACACCACCGCGTTCATTTCAGCGCCAGGGGCCATGCTGGCCTGATGGATGCCAAACTCTTGGGGCGAAAAAATTCGCCGAACAATTGCCTGGTCCTCTGTGTTAGTCAAGGTCAACTCCAATGACGGCGTTCCCACCGCATAGACGGCGGTATTTTTGAGCGTGAAATGCACCCGGTACGCGTTGGGCCGAATTTTTACGAAGGCCGAACTGTCGATCACAACCGCCTCGATTTCCCGCAAGGGCGACACCTGACAACCCACAAGCTCACACAGCCCCACCACTATAGGCCGCGTCGCTGGTGCCTTGGCGGCCAACCAGTCACGCTGGTGCACCAGTATTTGTAGCGCCAACGCTGCTGCAAACAGCACACATAAAACAAACAGGAGCGCACGCACGGCTGGGCGACTCCAGGCCGACGGCGCTCGGTCGGGCTTCATGAATGACAGACGTGGTTCGCCCACCTGCGACGCGTCCAATTCGGACACATCGTCGGCCTGCGGCTGGCGTGTCAGTATCTGTGCGGACTCAATTGCCAAGTCGGCCTCGTGCGCCAGCTCGGGCGTGGGCGCCTGCACCTCTAGGTAACGCGGCATGGCGTCCATCAGTGCACTGGACTGTGCCTTGAGATCAGACGCCTCGGAGGCCACCGCCGCCAGCACCCAAGCATGCATTTCTTCTTCGGTCGGAGGGGGCGTTTCTTCGTCAGCCCAATCAGACTTGAACACCCCATGCGGTGCGTCTACCAACGCCTCATCCGGGACCTCCATCGGCACGTCTTGCGCCACATCGTCCGGTATCGAAACCCGTTCCGGGGCATCCGGCAAGCCTGTCGATTGGGTGACCTCCACGGCATCTTGCCACGGCGGGGACACGAACGCATGTTCGGGCGCCGCAGGTGGCACTGCTGGGGGCGCGGCCGCCTGCAGGTGTGCATTGGCATCAAACACCTCGTCACACTGGCCACAACGCACCCAACCGTCCGAAATGCGAAGTTGGTCCGGGACCACCTTAAACAGGGTGGTACATGCGGGGCATTGCGTGATCAGACTCATCAGCGCCTCATTGTAGAAGCCGAATAAAAACCGAGTGACGGCCGACTAGCGCGACGCGGTCATCAAGATCCAGCCGTCCTCGCTGTCCGTGACCTCTAGGCGGCAATATGGCGCGTAGGCAGTTTGCAATTCTTCCGCCTGTCGCTCCAAAATACCCGCCAGCACCAGATGCCCACCCGGCGCTACATGGGCGCACAGCAAGGGCGCCAGCACTTTCAGGGGAGAGGCCAATATATTGGCCAGCACCAGGCCATATGCCCCTTGCGCGCGGTCGGGCAAGCCAGCAACCAGCGCCACCCCATTGGCGGTGGCGTTGAGCTCGGTGGACTGGACCGCCGCCTCATCAATATCAACCGCCACCACGTCGGCCGCGCCATATTTGGCCGCGCCAATTGCCAAAATACCCGAGCCACAACCGTAGTCCAGCACACGCGCGGGTACGGGGTGGGTGGCGATCCAGCGCAGACACATCCGGGTGGTGGGGTGCGTCCCGGTGCCGAAAGCCAAACCGGGGTCCAAGCGAATCACGTGACGGGCCTGCGCGGGTGGTTCGTGCCACGTTGGGACGATCCAAAACTCCGGCGTGATCTCAACCGGCGCAAACTGGGATTGGGTTAAACGCACCCAGTCTTGATCCTGCACTGGCGTAGTGCCCAATATCTGGCAGCCCTTAAACAAGGGTTGGGCCAACAGCACCTCCGACGCTTCCTGGGCCAAGGCTGCGTCGGCAAACAAGGCGGTGATACGGGAGCGCTGCCAGCCGCCTTTGGGCGCTGGCATACCGGGCTCACCAAAAAGGGCTTGCTCCGCGTCGGTCTGGGCATCGGCATCTTCCACGCTAACGCTCAAAGCGTCCAGGGCATCGAGCGCGTCGCTCAACCACTCGACCCGGTCCTCAGGACACATGATGCTCAGTTCAAACATGGCTGTCCCATCTAACGCTTGTGTTGTTCCAGCCAATGCTCCAGGTAGTGGATATTGGTCCCACCGTCCATGAACTTGGCATCCACCATGAGTTCGCGGTGCAAAGCAATATTGGTATTAATGCCTTCGACCACGGTCTCTGCCAGTGCGGTGCGCATACGCGCCATAGCCTGTTCGCGGGTATCGCCGTGGCAAATGATTTTGCCAATCATGGAATCGTAGTTCGGCGGCACAAAATAATTGGTATACACATGGGAGTCCACCCGCACCCCAGGGCCACCCGGGGCATGCCAAGTGGTAACCCGACCCGGCGAGGGGGTGAACTTGAACGGGTCTTCGGCATTCACCCGGCACTCAATGGCGTGGCCCCGAATTTCGATCTGGCGCTGCGTAAATGGCAGCTTTTCGCCAGCAGCCACCATGATCTGGGTGCGCACGATGTCAATACCCGTCACCATCTCGGTCACCGGGTGCTCAACCTGCACTCGGGTGTTCATTTCAATGAAATAGAACTCGCCGTCTTCGTACAGAAACTCAAAGGTGCCGGCACCCCGATAACCGATTTTCTTGCAAGCGGCCACACAGCGCTCGCCAACCCGTTCGATCAACTTGCGGTTGATGCCCGGCGCAGGTGCTTCTTCTAATATTTTTTGGTGGCGACGCTGCATGGAGCAATCGCGCTCACCCAGGTAGACCGCATTTTTGTGTTTGTCCGCCAGAATCTGGATCTCGATGTGGCGTGGGTTTTGGAGGAACTTCTCCATATAGACGGCCGGATTGTTAAACGCAGCGCCCGCCTCGGCCTTGGTCATGGCCACCGCATTGATCAGCGCCGCCTCGGTATGCACTACACGCATGCCGCGCCCGCCGCCACCGCCTGCGGCCTTGATGATGATGGGGTAACCCACGGTCTTGGCAATACGCCGAATCTGGACTGGGTCATCGGGCAGTTCGCCTTCAGAACCCGGCACACAGGGTACGCCCGCACGGATCATCGCTTGCTTGGCCGACACCTTGTCGCCCATGATACGGATCGACTCGGGGGTGGGCCCAATGAACTGAAACCCACTTCGCTCAACCCGTTCCGCAAAGTCGGCGTTCTCGGCCAAAAAACCGTAACCAGGATGGATGGCCTCGGCATCGGTCACCTCGGCGGCCGAAATGATGGCAGGCACATTGAGGTAACTCAGAGCGGAGGGCGGCGGCCCGATGCACACCGCCTCGTCGGCCAATTTGACGTACTTTGCGTCCCGGTCCGCCTCGGAGTACACCATCACGGCCTTGATGCCCATTTCACGGCATGCCCGCTGGATACGCAGCGCAATCTCGCCACGGTTGGCGATCAGGATTTTTTTGAACATGGGCTTACGTCGATGGGCTACTCAATGGTGAACAAAGGCTGGCCGTATTCCACCGCTTGCCCGTTTTCGCACAAAACATGCGTGACAGTGCCCGACTTGTCGGCCTCGATCTCATTGAGAATCTTCATCGCCTCGACGATACAAATGGTGTCACCCTCTTTGACGACATCACCCACCTCAACAAACGCTTTGGCGCCGGGCGATGCAGAGCGGTAAAAAGTGCCCACCATAGGGCACTTAACCGCGTGCCCTGGCGGCGGCTCGGCCACCATGGGCAACACGACCGCAGGCGCGATACCCGAGGCGTACGAGGGCGGCGCGGCCTGGGCGTACGCTGGGGCGGGTGCATAGGCCTGCACCACAGCAGCGCCGCCCTTGACGATGCGCACCTTGCCCTCGGCTTCGGTAATTTCCAATTCCGACACATTGGAATCCGACACCAGGTCAATCAGTGTCTTGAGTTTTCTTAAATCCATAGGGTCTCCAACAACCGTCATTTATTAGATGGCGAATTTACATTAAAAACAGCCAACTAACGGCAAGATTGTTTAATTTCAATCAAATTACCCGTATTTTTGCGTAATTTCACGCAAAGGGATTCAATTCACGAGCAACTTCTTGGCGCGACGCTCATCGACTGAGACCGCAAGAGAGTGCTATTTTAGACCAGCCCAGGTCTGTAGGTCCGACTCCCGCAAACGCCCCAGCTTACGCTGCAGCACCACACCATCAGCCCCCACAAACACCGAAAACGGCAAAGCCCCCGATGGATTGCCCAGCTTACGCGCCAGGTCTGTGCCCTGAATACCCGCCATCCCAATCGGAAAATCGAGCGGCATACCCTTCAAAAAGGACTGTACCGGGCCCAGTTTGTCCACCGCCAACCCCAACACCTGCAAGCCCTTGGACTGATTTTCCCGGTAAAAGGCATTGATGCGCGGCAACTCCTCTACGCACGGCGGGCACCAGGTTGCCCAAAAATTGAGCAACAAGGGGTGCCCCGCAAAGCCGCGCATAGGCAAGGCTGCACCGGCAGGTGTTTCCCACTGCAGCGCCCAGAAGGACGCGTCCAATTTCGCGACCGATGCGTCCTTCGGGCTCTCAGCACGCCACCAGGCCACCCCGGCGCCGGCCAGCATCGCAGCGGTGGCCGCTAGGCCCAGCAGCATCTGGCGGCGCGGCACAGGCGCCTCAGAGGCATCCACCGGTGCGGGTGTATTGTCTTTTGAAATTTCACTCATAGTTCACCTTCATGCATCACATTGCGCAAAGCCTGCGCGTCACCCCGCGGCCGACGGCCGCGGGCATCGGGCTTTAGTGCCCCGCGCAGGTCATCAAAATCATAAATCAAGAGGTGCACACCCACATGCTCACCCAAATCCGCACACCAGGCATTCACACTCAAGGCGTCAACTGTCTCGCCCCGAAACCCCGCCACCGCGCGCGGCTCAAAACGCACATGCATGTCAATCAGGCTAATTTCCGCCGACTTGGGGTCATCACAAAACAACTGCAGGTAGATATCTGAACGCCGAGTCGCCAAACCACACCATACCGCACCGTCAATGTGCGGGCGAAAGAGCGCCAAGCGCTCCATCCAGACCAGGGCCAGCGCACGCAAGGCCCGCAATTCGCCAGGCTGTGTTTCGGCGCAAAAGAGCGCGATGTACTCGGCCACGGCCGCCTCAATCTGGGTATTGTCTGGCAGCGCCGAGCGGGCGGGCAAACCCAATTGCTTAACGGCGCGGCGTTTGGCGCCACCATACTCCAAACCCTCTTCGACCACCATGCGTGCAGCAACGGTGGCAATTTCGGCTTTCAAGGAGTCCATGGCCGATATTTTGCCCAATCCAATGCTATATTTTCTATAGCTGTCTGCGCAATTTCTACGTGGGTTAGAGGCCAAAAACACGCCTATTGGCCGCATAGAATGGCACCATGCATATTCATATTCTTGGTATTTGTGGCACCTTTATGGGCGGCTTGGCAGCCCTAGCGCGTGAAGCGGGGCACCGGGTCACCGGTTGCGATGCGGGCGTCTACCCGCCCATGAGCGACCAGCTCCAGGCTTTGGGCATTGAGCTGGTGGAGGGTTTTAGCGCCGATCAGATGGCCCTCAAGCCCGACATGTTTGTGATCGGCAATGTGGTGAGCCGCGCGCGCCTGCCCGATGGGACGCCAAAGTTCCCGCTGATGGAGGCCATTCTCGACGCCGGCGCGCCCTACACCAGCGGCCCCCAGTGGCTGGCTGAGCATGTGCTGCAGGGCCGCCATGTGCTGGCCATTGCCGGCACCCACGGCAAAACCACAACCACCGCCATGCTGGCCTGGATTTTGGAATGTGCGGGGCTTCAGCCGGGCTTTTTGGTAGGCGGCGTTCCTCTGAACTTTGGCATCTCCGCACGCCTGGGTGGTATGCCGGGCAATGGGGAGGCAGCGGGCTCTGCTCCGTGTCCCCCGCCCGCTTTGCGGGCTCCTCCTTTACCTGCGCAGAGCCCGCTGCCTCCCCATTGCCCGCCAAGTCGACCTTTATTTGTTATTGAAGCCGATGAATACGACACGGCGTTTTTTGACAAACGCAGTAAGTTTGTGCACTACCGCCCCCGCACCGCCGTATTGAACAACTTGGAATACGACCATGCGGATATTTTTGACAACCTGGCAGCGATTGAGCGGCAGTTTCACCACCTAGTGCGCACAGTGCCGTCCACCGGGCGGGTGGTGGTCAACGGGCTGGAGGAAAGTCTAGCCCGGGTAATCCACCAAGGCTGCTGGAGCGAGGTGCGCAGTTTTGGCGCAGCTGTGAGCGACTTCACCGCCGTGGGCGACCCCTGCGCGTTTGACGTGCTCCTCCACGGGGCTGCCGTCGGCCGGGTGGAGTGGTCCTTGGGCGGGGTACACAACCAGCTCAACGCCTTGGCGGCGATCGCTGCGGCGCAGCATGTCGGCGTCGCGCCAGACATGGCGGCGAAGGCCTTGGCACGGTTTGAGAACGTCAAACGCCGCATGGAAGTACGTGCCCGCATTGCGCTGTCGCCCGCAGCGGGTACTGCGCCCGTGACGATTTATGACGACTTCGCCCACCACCCCACCGCAATCCGTACCACCATCAATGGTCTACGCCGCACAGTGGGCAAGGCGCGCATCTTGGCGGTGTTTGAGCCGCGCAGCAACACCATGAAGCTCGGCGCCATGAAGGCGCAGCTGCCCTGGAGCCTAGAAGAATGCGACCTGGCTTTTTGCCATGCCGGTGGTTTGGACTGGGACGCCCGCGAAGCCTTGGCTGAGATGGGCGAGCGCGCCCAGGTGGCCGACACGGTGGATGCGCTGGTGGCGCAGGTAGTAGCCCAGACTCAACCCGGTGACCATATTCTGTGTATGAGCAACGGCGGCTTTGGCGGCATCCACCTCAAACTGGCCAAAGCACTACAAAAAGCATAGCGACTTGCGCACGTTCGGCGAGGGCTAGAGGCTGTTTTTGCCAAAAATATTCGCGCTGCTACCCTAGTGCAGAACGGCGGCAGCCAAGGTAACGCCACCCAACAAAATGGGCTGGTGCAGCATGTACCACGACAGGCTCCAGCGGCCGATGAACGCCAGCGGGCGCACCGACGTTTGGCTCCACCGGGGCGGCGGCAGTTGCAGCCAGCCCTTGTCCAAAGCGAGCTGACCCAAGGCCATGCCCCACCACATGACCCCCAGCCAAGGGAGAATCGGCACGTAGTCCTCGGTGAACGGCTTGTGGCTCATCAGCCCGATAAAGTGCAGCGGTTTGGCATCAAACACCGCCATCGCAGGCCACACTGCATGCAGCGATGCCGCGCCCAGTCCCAATGCAATCGGCACACAGCCAGCCAGCCACAGCCAGCGCCCCCAGGGCGCCGTCAACCGGCACAGCACCAGCATGACCACCATGCCATGCAGCACGCCAAAGTAAATCCAGGTCTTCGGGAACATGAGTGCCGAGCCCACACTCACCAACACCGCGCAGCCCGCAATTTGCAGCCAGCGCCGCCCGAACTGCTGCATACCCTGCCCCCGTTGTAGGGCAACGGCCTGCCCTATGCCGGCACACAGCAAAAACAGACTCAAGATGCAAGTGCGCTGCACCAACCACACTGGTGAGTGGTAAAAGTCGGCATGGATAAAGTGGAATTGGTTGAGGTCAAAACAAAAATGAAAAGCGGTCATCCACAAGACCGCTGCGCCCCGCAGTGCGTCAAGCAGGTCCAGCCGTCCACGTGCTTTTGGTGTGTCTGTCATGGTGGGATTGTGGCGTACGTGGCGGGGCTCCAGCGGTGTACTGCGCCCCGGCGCGGGTATCAACCGTGGGCTGCAACTATTTTCTGGTGGATGCGGCGGGTCGCCCGCCAGACGGACCACAACACCAGGGGCATCAGAGCGCCAGCCGCCACCTCGGGATTGACCGGAACCCCCGCCGCCTTAAGCGCCTTGCCACCGTACAACAGCAGGCTAACCACGTAGTACGAGATGGCCGCAATCGACAAGCCTTCCACGGTGGACTGCAGGCGCAACTGCATCTCCTGCCCACGGGTGAGCTTTTCCAGCAACTGCTGGTTTTGCACCTCTGTGGCAATGTCCACCCGCGTGCGTAGCAATGCACTGGTGCGCGAAACCCGCTCGGACAAAGACGTCAAACGCTGTGCGGTGGCTTCCACCGTAGCGATGGCGGGTGACAAGCGGCGTTGCATAAATTCACCAATAGTTTGCGTGCCAGGAATCGCGCGCTCGCGCAACTCGGAGATACGCTGATCAACCAGGGCGGCATAGGCGTTAGTGGCCGAAAAACGGTACATGTGCAAAGCGGTCGCGCGCTCAATCCGCGCCGCCAAGGACACCAGGGTGTCAAGTAGCTCCTGGTCAGACGAGGCATTACCTTCCAGATGGGCAGTAATGTCGGCCAACTGGTTTTCAGCCTGCGTGAGCATGGGCGCCAGCTCTTTGGCAACCGGAAGACCCCGCAGCGCCATCAGGCGGTAAGTTTCCAGCTCTAGCAAACGCTGTGCCATACGCCCCGCGCGGGTGGGTGTCACATCAAAGGGCGCCACCACCAGCATGCGCTCGAACCCGCTGGGACGCAGCACAAAATCAGTTAACGCCCAGGCCGGGCCGTTGCTGCCTACCACCGACGCCACCGCCGCGTGATCCCCCAGCCACTGGCGCGCCTGGGCCATCGTGGCGTCCACTGCGTCTAGGTCACCCACCACCATGGCCAGCTTAATAGCCACAATGGTGCGCCCCGGAATACCCTGCAGCCAGCCCGCAGGCGTCACCAAAGCGGCCGACAAATCCGGATTCTGTGCCTGCAGCATGGCATCGTCGGGCAACGGCTGCGCAATGGTGTAACGGGTGAACTCGGTGTGGCGTTCCCATTGCACGGTATAGCCGGGCAGCTCCAAGCGCAAAAAATTGCCCTGCTGCGGTGACGGCACCAATGCACTGTGGCCAGGTAACTGCTGCAGATGCGCAAATTCTTGTGCGCGCGAAACACCGTCGTTAAACACCGCCACGTACACCACCAATATCGGTACTGGAATGTGCGCGGGCGGGCGGGCGTGCACCTCGTTGTGCAAGAGTCCGCGGTCGACGGCGTCGGCGGGCAATAGGCGTTCGGAAAGGCGTGTGGTATTAGGCATGGTGTCGGTGCGAGGGCGCCCCGCAGGGCCCCGTGTATCGCTTAAGATGCGCCTTATTATTTCAGCGCGTAAATTTAACGACCTTTCATGGCACCAAACCGCCCTTTCGAAAGCAGTACGGACCAAATTCAGGTGAGTCGCTTTGCGGCGCACGGTCTAATCGAGTTCGCCATGGAAGGCGACATTTTGTACTACGCGGCAACCGGCCCGTTCAACGAAGAGCTGTTTGACCGGTTTGCTATCGCCCAGAAGTCGTATCTCACGACACTCAAGCACCCGACACCCTGGGCCAGCATCGCCACCTTTGTGGACTGCGCCCTATTTACCCCCGAAGCCATTGCCCGCTATACCGTGGTCATGCATACGCCAAAATCTGCCGGTTTGGTACCCGTGGCGACCGCGTTTGTGATTGGGCCCGAAATCGAAGGCGGCAAGATCATGGCACCACATTTTCGCAAGATTTACGACAGTATCCAGCGCCCGTTTACCGTCGTCAGCACACTAGAAGAAGCCCAGTCATGGGCCCAGTCCATGCTCGACGCCAGCCGCCGCCAAGGCGGCTAGCGCCAAAGGCCACTTAGCGTGCGCGGCGGGCCTTCACGGCCTGCGACAACAATTCCAGCGTGCGCACAGAATCGTCCCATCCCAAACAGGCGTCGGTGATGCTCTTGCCATATTCCAGCGCATGGACATCATCTTTACCGGGGGTAAATTTTTGCGCGCCAGCGTTCAAGTGGCTCTCCACCATTAGGCCAAACACGCTGCGTGAACCACCCGCAACCTGCTTGGCGATCTCTTGTGCAACATCAACCTGCTTTTCGTGTTGTTTGCTGCTATTGGCATGGCTGCAGTCCACCATCAGCCTTGCCGGCAACTTGGCCTTGACCAAGTCGGCGCAGGCTGCCGCCACACTGGCCGCGTCGTAGTTGGGCGCCTTGCCGCCGCGCAAAATAACGTGGCAATCCTTGTTGCCCTTGGTTTGCACAATGGCCACCTGGCCGTTTTTGTGCACCGACAAGAAGTGGTGCCCATCGGCCGCTGCCTGAATGGCGTCGGTGGCGATTTTGATGTTGCCATCGGTGCCGTTCTTGAAACCGATCGGTGCCGATAGGCCCGAGGCCAATTCGCGGTGCACCTGGCTCTCGGTGGTGCGCGCACCAATGGCGCCCCAGGCGATCAGGTCGCCCAGGTACTGGGGTGAGATCACATCCAAAAATTCCGAGCCAGCGGGCAGCCCTAATCGGTTGATTTCGATCAACAACTGGCGCGCGATACGCAAGCCTTCGTCGATGCGAAAACTCTCGTCCAAGTAGGGGTCATTGATCAGGCCTTTCCAGCCCACGGTGGTACGGGGCTTTTCAAAATACACCCGCATGACAATTTCCAGCGTGTCGGCATAACGAACACGCTGCTCTTTGAGGCGCCGGCCATACTCCAGCGCGGCCGCGGGGTCGTGGATCGAGCAGGGTCCGATAACCACCAGCAAGCGATCGTCTTTGCCAGCCATGATGTTGTGCACATTGCGCCGGGTTTGGGCGATCAGCGTCTCCGCAGCCGTGCCCTGGATCGGGAAGAAGCGGATCAGATGCTCGGGCGGAGGCAACACCGTGATGTCCTTGATACGTTCGTCGTCGGTCTGGCTGGTTCGGTCCGTTTGCTGGGGTGCGTGCGGGTACCAAGCGTCCGAGCTGGCTGATGCGATGGCGGTCATGGTGTGGCTCCTGTGTTCAAAAATCGACAAAATGCAGCAAAAAAAAACCGCCCTGTTGTGGGCGGTTTCGGAAGATTCAGGACGTCTGGGTTTCAGGTACGTTCAGATCTCTCTACCGCCAAAGGCGCTGGAGAACCAAAAGTAGCTAAAGAACAAATGGCCAAAATTCATGGCAGGACTTTAGCACAGATCACCTGTCTGAGCGGCGCCGACCACGCTGGGTCGATTGGCGCCGCTCGCCCGTTACGTCCGTGCGCTCGCGCAACCATTGCAGCGCACGCCCCCACCAAGGCGCCGCATCGGGGGGCGAGAAAGCCGCCGCTTCCGCGTCCTGCTTGGCGACTGACTGGGACTGCTCATACACATCCAGCAGCATCGCACCAGCCCCCAGCAGGCGCCAGGCAGCGACGTCAAAGTCTGATGGCATCGGGAGTTTGCGCTCTGGGGCTACAGCGTCTTTGGCCCAAGCGGTGACCAACACCCGAAACTGGTTGAGTGCCACAAAATGGGCGTCGAATTCATAAAACCGGTGCCAATCCGCCCCCAGCGCCAACAGCATGGCGCGATGCGCCCGCAGTGCATCAGCGACCTGCATCAGCGCCTGCGCTGCCGTGTGCGTGGCAGTGGCACCCTGACACTCCAACAGCGCCATCACTGCTTCGACCTGGACGGCCAATGCCTGCAGGTTTTCCCCCATTTGCAGCGACTCTTCATCGGCTACGGCGCCGCGTAAAAATTCGCTGAACTGACCAAAGGATTGGAAGTGGCTGGACGCCAGCGACGCGCCGGTCACCCCAAAACGGGCAAGTGACGACCCCGACGCGGACCCCACGCCTACCGAAGGTTCTGGTTCGCGGCTCATGGTGTCCGCTGGCGCGCCGCGTCCTGTATGGGCGAACTCAGGCGGTTCCGCCTACCGTCAAACCATCGATGCGCAAGGTGGGCTGCCCCACGCCCACCGGCACACTCTGCCCTTCTTTGCCACAAGTGCCCACGCCGCTGTCAAGGCGCATGTCATTGCCGATCATGGACACACGCTTGAGGCATTCTGGGCCACTACCGACCAAGGTAGCGCCTTTGACTGGGTACAAGACTTTGCCATTTTCGACCCAGTAGGCTTCACTGGCCGAAAACACAAACTTGCCCGAGGTGATATCCACCTGGCCGCCACCGAAGTTGGTGGCGTACAGGCCTTTTTTGATGCTTTTGACAATTTCTTGCGGGTCCTTGTCGCCACCGAGCATGTAGGTATTGGTCATACGCGGCATGGGGATATGGGCATAACTCTCACGCCGACCATTGCCCGTGGGAGCGACGCCCATCAAGCGGGCATTCATGCTGTCCTGAATGTAGCCTTTCAAAATGCCGTCTTCAATCAAGACATTGCGCTGGCTGGTGTTGCCTTCGTCGTCCACATTCAAAGAGCCACGCCGGTCGGCGATGGTGCCGTCGTCCAGTACCGTCACGCCCTTGGCCGCGACCCGCTGGCCGACGCGCCCACTGAACGCGCTGGAGCCCTTGCGATTGAAGTCGCCTTCCAGCCCGTGGCCGATGGCCTCGTGCAGCAAAATACCGGGCCAACCGGGGCCCAAAACAACGGTCATCTCACCGGCCGGCGCAGGGCGCGCTTCCAAGTTGGTCAAGGCCGCATGCACCGCCTCATCGACGTATTTTTCAAGCTGTGCGTCGTCAAAATAGGCCAAGCCAAAACGTCCACCGCCGCCGGCTGACCCCATTTCACGCCGGCCTTTTTGCTCGGCGATCACCGTCACCGACAGGCGCACCAGCGGACGCACGTCAGCGGCCAGCGTGCCGTCTGCGCGGGCAATCAGCACCACGTCGTACTCACTGGCCAAGCCAGCCATAACCTGTGCAACACGCGGGTCTTTGGCGCGGGCAAGCCGCTCTACCCTGCCCAACAGCGCCACCTTGGAGGCGCTGTCGAGCGTCGCAATCGGGTCCAGCCCTTGGTACAAAGAGCGTGCTTTTGCTATTTTTTTTGTAGCTACCCGCGCACGCCCGGCCTGGGTGGAGCCGGCAATGGACCGCACGGTACGGGCCGCATCCAATAGCGATGCCTCCGAGATGTCGTCCGAATAGGCAAAAGCCGTTTTTTCACCGCTGACGGCCCGCACACCCACGCCTTGGTCAATGCTGAAGGAGCCGGTTTTCACAATGCCTTCTTCCAGACTCCAGCCCTCCGAACGGGTGTACTGGAAGTACAAATCGGCCTCGTCTACCTTGTGTGCCTTGATTTCAGCCAAGGCGCGCGTCAGGTGCGACTCGTCTAATCCAAAGGGGGTCAACAGCAGGCTCTGGGCAATGCCCAGGCGTTCGAGGGTGGGTTCGCGTGCAATCATTGGGCCATTCTAGGCGGAACAACCCATTTCAGCTTTGCACCAGGCGCTTGGAGTTGGAGATGGACATCAATATGCCCAACGCCAGCCCTAGGGTCACCATCGCGGTGCCGCCGTAGCTGATGAACGGCAGTGGCACACCCACCACCGGTACGATGCCACTAACCATGCCCATATTGACAAAAGCATAGGTGAAAAAAATCATGGTCACACTGCCCGCCAGCAGGCGCGAGAACAGTGTGGGCGCATCCAGCGCAATAAACAGTCCGCGCAATATCAGAAAGATGAACGCCACGATCAGAAATAACGCGCCGATCAGGCCGAATTCCTCTGCAAAGGCCGCAAACACAAAGTCGGTCGTACGTTCTGGGATAAATTCTAGGTGCGTCTGGGTGCCCTTCATAAAGCCCACGCCGGGTACCCCACCAGACCCAATGGCAATCATGCCCTGGATGATGTGAAAGCCCTTGCCCAATGGGTCCCGCGTGGGGTCTAGCAAGGTACAAATGCGCTGTTGCTGGTAGTCATGCAACACCGGCCAACGCACCCCGTCGGCACACAAGGACGGCTCAAATGCCACCACCAAACCGATTCCGACCACTGCAAGCACCAAAGGCGGGATCACCAGCTTCCAGCTCATGCCTGCGAAAAATATCACCGACAAGCCGGTTGCCAACACGAGCAAGGCGGTACCAAGGTCGGGCTGCCGCATGATCAGGCCCACCGGCACTATCAAAAGCAGTGCGGCGGCGGCAAAGTCCAAAGGACGCAGTTGGCCCTCGCGTTTTTGGAACCACCACGCCAGCATCAGTGGCATGGCGATTTTGAGAATCTCGCTGGGCTGAATGACCACGCCCAGGTTGATCCAGCGCTTGGCGCCTTTTTTGGTAACACCAAACACCGCAACCGCAATCAACAAACTCACGCCCAGCACGTACAGCGGCACTGCCAGCGCCATCAGGCGCTGCGGCGGCACCTGCGCCACCACGAACATGATGGCACCAGCAATCAGCATATTGCGGCCATGGTCCTGAAAACGGGTGCCATGGTCAAAGCCTGAGGAGTACATGGTCACGAGCCCTGCACAGGCCAGCAGGAACACCGCAAAAGCCAAAGGGCCATCAAAGCCGTGAAACCAGGGCGAGATACGCCGCCACAGCGGGGGTTTGTCAAATACGGTTGCCATAAGTGGGCGCCATTATCGGCGCTTTGCTCGAAAACACCGATGCCCACATTGGGCTACCGCCGCCGCCGATGGATTAGGGCACTAGGGCAATCTCCACCGTCGTGCAATCGGGACGACTGCTGATACGCAGCTGCGCCCCAATAGCACTGGCGCGCTCGTGCATAGACAACAGACCTTTGCGTGGGGGGATGAGTGCATCAAACCCCAGGCCGTCATCTACCACCTGCACCACCACTTCGCCACCCGGTGCCACATGGGCGGCCATGCGCAAGACCTTGGCATGGGCATGCTGCAGCACGTTGGACAACGCCTCAAACAGCATGAATTGAAGCTGGCGCATGCCATTCACATCCAGATCGGGCAGCACTGGCAGCAGGTCCACATCCCATTGCAGATCAATCCCCATGGCGTTAAAACGCGGCTCCAGACGGTAGCGCAGGTTGGCCAGCAGAGCGTTCACGTCGCCAGGGGGTAAGTGGATGGAATCGATGGACAGCTTGAGCTGGTCCATGGCGTCGCGCAGGGTCAGCAGCACCTCGGTCGGGCAGGCTGGCTTATTAGTCTCCACACAGGTTTGCAATTGGCGAATGGCCGAGCTGATGTGAGAGCCCACGCCGTCGTGCATGTCACGCAGGATGCGGGTGCGCTCGTCGGTGCGCTCTTGCGCGCGGGCTAAAACCTCTAACTGCCCATAGCTGGCCTGCAACTCTGCTTCTCTTTGGGCCACGCGACTGGCCAGGGTGGTCAACAGCTCGCGCGACTGGGCACTGGCTGCACGAAAGCGCGCCAACACCACATACCACAGCACCATGGCAAACAGCACCGACGAGTAGCGAATCCAGTTGTTGCCATCGTAGTCCGCACTGATGCGAATGGCCAACCAATCGTGCACCCCCGCCGCCACGTTGAGTATCCCGGCGAACGCCAATGCCAGCCAAGTCCGCTCAGAACGCCGCCAAGCCGCATAAAAATACACCACGGCATACCCAATAAACAGCAAATTGGCGCAGGCCAGCCAGACCGTCAGGTAAATGGGTTGCTGCAATGCAAAGGACAACGCCGAGGCCACAAACGCCCCACCAAACAGGGCCCCCAGCACGGCACGCATCCAGACATGGGAGCGGTGCAGGTGCCAGCCGGCCACCCGGTGGCAAAACAGCGCCATGCAGCAAATCCAGCCCGCCAGCGCAACGGTGATCAGACCGCCCCACCAGGGCCAAACGATGGGTGGATGCGTTAACGCCGCATCGCCTACCCGGATCGCCCAGCACAATTCGCCTAAACCGGCGACCAAGTAAAGTCCATCACGGCGCAACAAAACCGGCTTGCTAAGGTCCACCTGGGTAAACCACAACGTGAGGGCCCCCATACCGACCATCAGGCTAAAAATAGCCACCGCCGCCGATGCCACCACGCGCCACTGGTAGGCCGAGGCATAACGCGGGCGCACCTCGGTCTCGGGGCCAATCTCCAGCACCGAAAGCCCACCGTAGCGCCCACCATCGGCGTGGATGTGGATGCGTATGACATTCACCTGACCCAATAGCCGCTCAGGGATCGTGATGTATTGCGGGCCTTTGGCGTAGTCGTCTTGGTTGGCTTGCGACGTATCGCCCAAGCGCGCTAGCACACTGCCATTGAGCCAAACTTCCGCCGTGCTGCCGATGCGCTTGAAATAAATACCGTAAGAGCCCACCGGCGGCTTGGGCAGGGCAAAAGGAATAGTAAAGGTCGCCTCCCCGGCCTGGCCCCGGTTCACCCGGTCCCAGTGGTAGGGGAGCTCCACATCCTGATGGGTGCTTGCGCCGCCTACCGTCACGACCGCCTGGGCACTGCGAAACACCAGTACCTCCGCCTGCGCAGGCCCACACAGGCATAGACACCACCACAGGAACCCAAGCCCCAAAGCACGCAGAAGTCGCCCGGCCGCCGTCACACTCATGTGCGCGGCGCCGACGCACGGGGTGTCTGCAACAGCCCCATGCGGGTGGCCTCAAAAACAGCCTCACTTTTGGAGTGCACCGCCAGCTTGGCGTACAGGCCCTTAATATGGGTTTGCACCGTGTGCACGCTCAATGTTTTGAGGCGGGCGATCTCGGCATACGAGAAGCCACGCGCAATCAGCTCCAACACCTCATGTTCGCGTTTGGTCAGCAATTCTTTGTCGGCGGCATCCGCTACTGTTTCAATAGCTGCTTGCGCAATATGCTCGGGAGCTACAGCCCGTTTTGACTGCAAAGCCAGGTACTTAGACAGCACCCGGCGTGCGATCATGGGCGAGATCGGTGAGGCACCGGCCTTCATCTCCAAAATAGTATGGGCAATGTCGTCGGGGGCCGCGTCTTTATGGATATAGCCCAGGGCACCCGCCTCAATGCTGGCCAGCACGTTGTCTTCGTCACCAAACATGGAAATCACCAGCGGTTCACATTCGGGGTGGCGTTTGCGCGCATAGCGAATCACGTCCAGCCCGCTGCCGTCGGGCAGACCCAAATCGGTCAGCAACACATCCACCACATTCGTGGGCTTGTCCAGCCAAGCGCAGGCCTCGGCGACCGTACCCACGTCAGCCGCCAGCGCGAGCTGGTCTGACTTTTGCACACTGGCCACAAAAAACCCGCGCATGGGCAGGTTGTCTTCCACAATCAAAACGCGCCACATGGGATGCTGTCTCCGTGCCACCGGGATTCTGGGATGTCCGCCCGCCATGGCTAGGCGCTGAGCATATCGCCAAGCGCCAGCCCTGCGGAGAATTCGGCCCCCACAAATATGGGACGCCTTCGGCCCAACACGCCAAACCCCTACCATTGGCACCATGACCACCACCCACCTGCTCTACCTGCACGGCTTTCGCTCCTCGCCCCAGTCCACCAAGGCGCGCCTGATGGCTGCGACTGTGGCGCAGCGCCACCCGCAGGTGGTGTGGTGGTGCCCGCAACTGCCGCCCTCCCCTGCAGCGGCTATGGCCCAGGTGATGAAGGGTATTCAAGGATGGCCCAAGGAACGCATGGCGGTAGTCGGCTCATCGCTGGGCGGTTTTTATGCCACTGCGGTGGCTGAGCAGTCGAACTGCAAAGCGGTGCTACTCAACCCGGCGGTCTACCCGGCACGGGATCTTGAAAAATACATCGGTGAGCAAACCAGTTGGAACGACCCGGATGAAAAATTCTTCTTCCGTCCCGAATATGTCGATGAACTGCGCACACTGGCGGTAGCACAGTCCACCCACATGGAGCGCTACTACGCCCTCATCGCCAAGGGTGACGAGGTGCTGGACTGGCGCGAGATGCAGGCGCGCTACGCCGGCGCAGCCATCACCTTACTGGAGGGCAGCGACCATGCACTGGGCAACTTTGAGGTGTACTTGGCGTCGGTGCTGGAGTTTCTGGATCTGGGTTAGAGGCTCTGCGTCCGTCAGCGGGAGGGAGTAACGGCTGGGAGTTAGGGTAAGGGAAATTGCTCGTGTCCCCCGGCCTGCGGCCTCCTCCTTTACCTCGCCATTTCCCTTACCCTAACTCCCAGCCGTTGCATGGGAGAATCCCCCACTATGTTTTTATTGTTTGAAGAAGCCGGAAAATTCATGGCCGGTCGGGTGCTGTCGCAAGCGGATGCCTCTGCGCAGGTGGAATTGGACAGCGGCAAGCGGGTCAAGGTGAAGACTGCCGCCATGCTGATCCATTTTGAGAAACCCTCACCAGCCGAATTTATAGCTTCAGCGCAGGCCGCAAGCCAAGCCATTGAGCTGGAGCTGGCCTGGGAGTTCGCGCCCGAAGAAGAATTTGGCTTTGCCGACTTGGCACGCGACTATTTTTCTGCCAACGCCCCGCTGGGCGAGCAGGCGGCCATGCTGTTTCGCCTGTTTGAGTCGCCGCATTATTTTCGACGCTCCGGCAAGGGTCGTTTTCGCAAAGCCTCCGCCGACGTCATTGCTTTGGCTCTGGCCGCGATTGAGAAGAAAAAGCTGCTTGCGGCGCAAATAACGCAGTGGGCCACCGACCTAGGCGCAGGCGTGTGTGCCGAGCCGATCAAAGAGCAGCTCTACAAGATTTTGTTCAAGCCGGACAAAAACGCGCCGGAATACAAGGCCGTGGTCGAAGCCGCGCGCGCTACCAACACCGCGCCACTGGAACTGCTGCAAAAGTCGGGCGCCATTGCTTCGCCCTACCTGTTCCACTGGAAGCGCTTTTTGCTGGAGAACTTCCCCAAGGGTGTCGGCTTCCCCGCTATTACGCCGCCGCCCATCACCGACGAACTGCCGCTGGCACCGGTGCGGGCATTCTCCATTGACGACTCGCAGACCACGGAGATCGACGACGCGCTCTCCATCCAAGGGCTGGGCAGTGGCACGGTCACGCTGGGTATCCACATCGCGGCGCCGGGCTTGGTGGTGCTGCCGGGCAGCCCCATCGACCAACTGGGGCGCAATCGCCTGTCCACGGTGTACATGCCGGGCTACAAAATTACCATGTTGCCCGATGCGGTGGTTCAGGGCTATACCCTGCAAGAAGGGCGCGATTGCCCGGCCTTGTCGCTGTACGTGACTCTGGACGAAGCCACGCTGGAAATTAAAGGCCACGAGTCCAAGGTCGAGCGCGTGCCTATTGCCCACAACCTGCGCCACGACCAGCTTGACGCGGTGGTGACCGAACCCTGGCTCACGGACGCTGCATTGATACATGAAAACACGCCCCAGCCCTTACCGGCCTTGCGTGAGCAGCTATCATTTTTATACCGCCTGGCAAAAGACCTGAAAGCCAAGCGCGAGGTGGTGCGCGGCAAACCCGAGACATTCAACCGGCCAGACTACAACTTCAGGTTGGTCGGCAATGACAGCGCGGAACCGCAGGGTAGCGAGACCGTGCAAATCAGCACCCGCCAGCGCGGCGCCCCCCTAGACCTGATCGTGGCTGAGGCCATGATTCTGGCCAACAGCACCTGGGGTAACTGGATGGCCGAGCTGGGTGTGCCCGGCATTTACCGCAGCCAGGCTTCTCTTGCCCCCGGCGTCAAGGTGCGCATGGGCACCAAAGCCCTGCCGCACGCGGGCATTGGGGTCAAGAGCTATGCGTGGAGCACCTCGCCCCTGCGTCGCTATACCGACCTGGTCAACCAGTGGCAAATCATTGCCTGCGTCAAACACGGCAAAACGGCGGCGCTGGCGGCGCCATTTAAGCCCAAGGACGCGGAGCTGTTCTCTATCATCTCCTGCTTTGATACGGCCTACAGCGCTTACAACGGCTACCAGGGCGCCATGGAGCGCTTCTGGACGCTCAAATACCTGCAGCAAAACGGCATCACCGAGTTGGAGGCCAGCGTCTTCAAAGAAGGCATGGTGCGAGCGGATGCGCTGCCCCTGGTGCTGCCGGTGATGGGGGCCAACAACCTGCCGCGCGGCGCGCGGGTGCGGGTGAAACTGGGCGAGATGGACCTGATGACCCTGGACATCCACGGCACCGTGGTTGAACGCCTGGATGCTCCGGTGGCGGGTGATGCCAATGGCGCTGATGAAACGAATAACGAAGCCACTGAAGACGACGACGAAGTCGCAGGCCCCATTGCCATTGCGGTGGACGTGAGCGACACACAAGATACTTCCAGCGATAATCCTGCCCCGTGAACCTGCGGTCTTTTAGCACCCTCCAAATCGCCTTGGGCGTATCCATTGCCGTACATGCCTTGTTGCTGACGGTGCGTTTTGTCGACCCCGAATCTTTCAACCGGGTGTTTGAAGACACGCCGCTAGAAGTCATTTTGGTCAACGCAAAAAGTAAAGAGAAGCCGGACAAGGCCACCGTCGTGGCCCAGACTTCGCTGGCCGGTGGCGGCGACGCCGACAAGGGCCGCGCCACCAGCCCGTTGCCACCGTCGGCCTTTACCGACATGGGCGACTCGGCCGAACAAGAATCGGCCCGCGCCTTGCAGGCCATGCAAGAACAGCAAACCCTGCTGCTGGCAGAGGTCAAAAACCAGCTGGCCACCATGCCTACGCCTGACCCACGCCAGATGGCCAAGCAGTCCGACCAAGTGGAGCGCGAGGAAAAACACCGTCAGTTGGTCAAAATTTTGGCTGAAATTGAGCGGCGCATCAACATGGAGAACTCGCGTCCCAAAAAGCGCTATATAAGCCCCTCTGCCCGCGAAGCGGTGTACGCGGTGTACTACGATTCGCTGCGCCATACCATTGAAGCCCAGGGCACCGAAAACTTCCCGCAACAGGCCGGCCGAAAGCTCTACGGCGAACTCACCATGATCGTCACCGTCAACCACACCGGCGACGTGCTGGCAACCGAGATCGTCGAGAGCTCGGGCAACACCGCACTGGACCGGCGGGCCGCTGCCATCGTCAAGGCGGCTGGCCCTTTTGGCAAGTTCACCCCAGCGATGCGACGCCAGGCCGATCAAATTTTGGTGGTTTCGCGCTTTAAATTTACCCGCGAAGAGACCCTGGAAGCCAACGTCTCAGTCTCGCCATGAAAGGCGTGTTGCGTTGGGTTCTGCTGGTGGGGCTGGCGCTGGTGTTTTTGCAGCTCTATTTTGTGCTGCGTATTGCGGCCATGGCGGTGATGGCCCCCCAATCCACCGCGTTCCAACGCTCCGAGGTCTGGCGTCTGGTCAATGAGAAAGGCGAGTTGCGCTGGCGCCAGCAGTGGGTGGACTACAGCCAAATATCCAATAACCTCAAACGCGCGGTCATTGCTTCAGAAGACGATGATTTTGCCAACCACGACGGGGTCGACTGGGACGCGCTGGAGAAAGCCTGGGAGAAAAACGCCAAGGCCGAACAACGCGCTGCCCGCCGCCCCGAGACCCGCTTGACGCAGGGCAAAGTGCAACCCAAAGCGCCAAAGATTGTGGGCGGCTCCACAATTACCCAGCAGCTGGCCAAAAACCTATTCCTTTCAGGCGAGCGAACCCTGGTGCGCAAGGGGCAAGAATTGGTACTCACCATGCTGTTGGAACATTTGCTGAGCAAAGACCGCATCTTGGAGATTTATCTCAACAGCGTGGAGTGGGGTGAAGGTGTGTTTGGTGCCGAAGCCGCCGCCCAGCACTACTTCAGCAAACCGGCCTCCAAACTCAGCAGCTACGAGGCTGCACGCCTGGCTGTCATGCTGCCGGGGCCACGCATTTTTGAAAAACGCCCCAACTCGGCCTACCTTGCTAGCCGTGCCCGCACCATCGTGGCCCGTATGGGCGGCGCTGAGCTACCTTAACCCCCGTTATCATCGACGCATGCTAGCCAAGTTGATGAGTTTGTTTTTGTTGGGCTTGATCCGGGTACTCACCGGGTCGCAGGCACGGTGGTACGGCTGCCCCCCCAAGGCTGAGCAGCGCATTTATTTTGCCAACCACCAAAGCCACGCCGACCTGGTGATGATTTGGGCCGCCCTGCCCAAAGAGCTGCGCGCGGTGACCCGTGCCATTGCCGCCAAAGACTACTGGACCAAGTCGCCGTTTAAAAAATGGCTGACCACTGCAGTGTTCAACGTGATCTATGTCTCACGCGAGCGCACCGCCGACGAAGACCCGCTAGAGCCCCTGTTTGAGGCCCTGGAAAACGGCGACTCCATCATCTTGTTCCCCGAAGGCACGCGCGGCTTTACGGGTGAACCCCAGGCCTTCAAGGCCGGGCTGTACAACCTGACCGTCAAGTACCCCAAGGTGGTACTGGTGCCCGCCTGGATCAACAACGTGCAACACGTACTGCCCAAGGGCGAAGTGGTGCCGGTGCCCGTGTTGTGCTCGGTCACCTTCGGCGCCCCCATTGCCCTGAAAGAAGGCGAAGAGCGGCGCGACTTCTTGGACCGCGCCCGCGCGGCCGTGGTGGCACTGCGCGACGTTTAAAGGGCGGTTGATGTATTTTTATTTAAAGAACCTGACCGCCACCCAACAAATCGGGGCTCTGTTCGTCTTGGTGTTTGGCCTCTTGCTGCTGGCGAGTATCGCAACCTTCCTGTATTCGGTGCGCGAATACGGTGAGGACGCCCATGGCGAGTCGGTGCGCCAAGAGCTCAAAAGCGTTGATGGCATGCTGCGGTCGAGCTGGGTGATGGTGTTTGTGTTTTGGGTGGGGTGGGTCACCGGCGACTGGGTCGCGCTCACGGTGTTTGGTTTGGTGTCGTTTTTCTCGCTGCGCGAATTTCTTACGCTCTCGCCCACCCGCTTGGGCGACCACCGCAGCCTGGTGCTGGCTTTTTTTGTGGTGCTGCCAGCCCAGTATTGGCTGGTGGGCAGCGGCCACTTTGATATGTTTGCGGTGTTTATCCCGGTCTATGTGTTTCTGGCCCTGCCGCTGGCCAGTGCGCTGGCCAATGACCCGCTGCGTTTTCTGGAGCGCAACGCCAAACTGCAGTGGGGCATCATGGTGTGCATCTATGGCATGAGCCATGTGCCTGCGCTGCTGATGCTGGAGTTTCCCGGCTACGACAACCAAAACGCGTTTTTGGTGTTCTTCTTGGTGCTGGTGGTGCAAATTTGCATGGTGACGCAGCACTTTGCATCACGCAAACTCAAGCGCCCTCCAGTGGCGCCCGCCATCAGCCAAAGCTTTAATTGGCGCAGTTGGTGGGTCGGCATTTTGGTGGGCAGCTTGGTCGGGGCTTTGCTGGCCGGCATTACCCCCTGGGTGCCGGGCACGGCGTTTGCCTTTGCATTTATTGCCTGCATGGCGGGGTCTATGGGGCACTTTGTCATGAAGGCGCTCAAGCGCGACCGGGGTATTCCCAACTGGGGTGTACAAGGGCAATCCACCACCGGCGCGGGTGGTTTACTGGACCGGGTGGATGCGCTGTGTTTTGCAGCACCCGTGTTCTTCCACTCGGCCCGCTGGTATTTCAACATTTAATGGCGTCCAGCCCTCGCAGCCATTGCGCAAGCAGCTACTAAAACAATAGCATGCGAATACTGGGCATTGATCCTGGACTGCGTACCACCGGCTTTGGCGTGGTGGATGTGGACGGCGCTGCGCTGCGCTATGTGGCCAGTGGAACCATTAGCACCCAGCACCTAGACACGGGCGCCCTGCCCGCACGCCTCAAGGTGCTGTTTGACGGCATTGGCGAGGTGGTGCAGCGCTACACCCCCGACTGCGCCTGTGTAGAGATTGTGTTTGTCAACGTCAACCCCCAATCCACCCTGCTGCTGGGGCAGGCGCGCGGAGCTTGCGTGACGGCACTGGTGTCCAAAGACTTGGCGGTGGCCGAATACACGGCGCTGCAAATGAAGCAGGCTGTGGTGGGCTATGGCCGCGCCGACAAAACGCAGGTGCAGTCCATGGTGCAGCGCCTGCTGAGCCTACCCAGCCTGCCCGGCCCCGACGCTGCCGACGCCCTGGGCATGGCCATCACCCACGCCCATGCCGGCACCGCCATGGCCCGCATGGCCAAGGCCAGCGGATTGGGCGGGCGCATGGATAACAAGCTGGGTGGGAACTACAAGGCGGGGCGAAGCCGGTAATCCTCGAGACGGCAGTTGCAACAGAGAAGCTCCGGCGCACCGGTGCCAATGGATCAGTCCGGCGCTACATCAGCCGCTGAACAATCAAGCCACCAAAAAAGACCAATGCGGCGTACACGGTCCACTTCAGCACCCGCAAGGCATGCAGCTTGTAGCGGGTCTGGCCGCTGATAACGTACAGCAGCAAAGAAATCGCCACACCAATCAGCACCACAAAAAATAAACCACGCACCATGAGGAACATAGTGGATGCGCCCGCCTCGGCTTACCAGGCGCGCGCCAGTTGCGCAAAACCTTGGGGGGCCAGTTTCTCGTCGTCAAAGGTGACGATGTCCCACGCATCCTCGCGCACCAACAGTTCACGCAATAGTTTGTTGTTAAGCGCATGGCCAGAGCGAAAGGCGCTGTAGCTGGCCAGCAGCGGTTTGCCCACCACATACAAGTCACCCATGGCGTCGAGGATTTTGTGTTTGACGAACTCGTCGTCATAGCGCAGGCCGTCGGTATTGAGCACTTTGTAGTCGTCCATGACGATGGCGTTGTCCAGCCCGCCGCCCATGGCTAGGCCGTTGGCGCGCATCATCTCTACGTCTTTGGTAAAGCCAAAGGTGCGGGCACGGGCGATGTCTTTGCAATAGGTGCCACTGCCCATATCGAACTCGACACACTGCCCGGTTGAATCCACCGCAGGGTGTTTAAAGTCAATCTCAAAGCGCAGCTTGAAGCCGTGGTAGGGCTCTAGGCGTGCCCACTTTTCGGTGGGGCCGCTGCCTTCACGCACCTCAACCGGTTTGATCAGGCGGATAAAACGCCGGGGCGCGTTTTGCAATTCAATACCGGCCGATTGCAACAAGAACACGAACGAGGCCGCCGAGCCATCCAAAATGGGCACCTCTTCGGCGGTGATGTCCACATGCAGGTTGTCGATGCCCAGCCCGGCGCAGGCCGACATCAGGTGCTCTACCGTATTGACCTTGGCGTCCCCCACCGACAGGGTAGAGGCCAAACGCGTGTCGGTCACTGCAGTGGCAGACACCTTAATGTCCACTGGCTCGGGCAGGTCCACACGCCTAAACACAATGCCGCTATCGGGCGGCGCTGGGCGCAGCGTGATTTCCACACGCTGCCCGCTGTGCAGGCCCACTCCAATGGCGTGGGTGAGAGATTTAAGCGTTCGTTGTTTCAGCACATTCGTATTGTAAAAGCAGCGTGTCGCAGCGGCTCGAACGCCGCCGGGCCGCCCCAAGGCGTGAGGGCCCCCTTGGGGGGCAGGGAGCTACACGCAGTGAGCGACCGTGGGGGCAACATTAGTCCGCTTGCTTACGCAAGAAGGCGGGGATCTCGTAGTCGTCCATACCACCGCTGGACAGCGCGTCGACCTTGGCAGCTGCCGAAGTGCGGCCACGCCAAACGGCGGGTGTCCCCATGCTGCCGTAATCCGGCTGGCTGATGCCAGCCGAACCACCGCTCAAGGATGCCGGCTGTGACACTGCGGCATTGAGCGTTGGCACATGGAATGGTACGTTGTCGGTGCCAGTGCGCAGCACCTGCAGCGGGGGCGCTGTGCGGCGTGCGGCTTGGCGCGAGAGGCCGGTAGCCACCACGGTGACGCGGATGTTGTCGCCCAGCTCATCGTCATACGCAGTGCCGTAGATCACATGTGCGTCGGGCGACGCGTAGGCGCGGATGGTGTTCATGGCCAGCTTGGATTCGCTCAACTTCAACGAGCCTTTAGCAGCCGTGATCAGCACCAGCACACCTTTGGCGCCCGAGAGGTCGATACCCTCTAACAGCGGGCAGGCAACCGCTTGCTCAGCCGCAATACGCGCGCGGTCGGGGCCGCTGGCCAAGGCGGTGCCCATCATGGCTTTGCCGGGCTCACCCATGACGGTGCGGACGTCTTCAAAGTCGACGTTCACATGGCCGGGTACGTTGATGATTTCGGCAATGCCGCCCACGGCGTTTTTAAGCACGTCGTTGGCATGGGCAAAGGCCTGGTCTTGGGAGACTTCGTCACCCAGCACTTCGAGCAGCTTCTCGTTGAGCACCACGATCAAAGAATCAACATTGGCCTCCAGCTCGGACAGGCCGGAGTCGGCATTGCTCATGCGCCGGCCACCTTCAAAGTCGAACGGTTTGGTGACCACACCCACGGTCAAAATGCCCATTTCTTTGGCAATCCGCGCAATCACAGGGGCAGCACCGGTGCCGGTGCCACCGCCCATGCCAGCGGTAATGAACAGCATGTGGGCGCCTTCAATTGCCTGGCGAATGTCGGCCTCAGCCACCTCGGCGGCTTCGCGACCTTTGTCGGGCTTACTGCCTGCACCCAGCCCACTGCCACCGAGTTGGATAGTCTTGTGGGCCGAGCTGCGGCTCAGTGCCTGTGCGTCGGTGTTGGCGCAGATAAATTCGACACCACCCACGGCGGTGCTGATCATGTGCTCGACCGCGTTTCCGCCGCCGCCGCCAACGCCAATCACCTTGATCTGTGTGCCTAGGTTAAACGCTTCTTCTTCAATCATTTCGATAGCCATTTATTGCTCCTGAGTTTTATAAAAAATAATTCGTGAAAATTTCGGGTGAGTAACAAAAATTTAGGTGGGTTTGGGTGGCCCTATACATCGCCATCGCCAGCGGGAATAGGGGCTTGCCAAAACACGCTCGCCGTGGCGCGTGCCAACACTGTGTAGTCCGGTGATGCCCATGATTAAAAGTTCCCCACAAACCAGTCTTTGACCTGCCCCAACGCGGTCTTCATAGACCCCGCCTTTTGCGATACCCGATAACCCCGCATGCGGGCCAAGCGCGCTTCCTCCAACAGGCCCATGACGGTGGCCGCACGCGGCTGGGCCACCATGTCGGCCAGCGCGCTGGAGTATTTTGGGATGCCACGGCGCACGGGTTTTAGGAAAATGTCTTCGCCCAGTTCCACCATGCCCGGCATGACGCAGCTGCCGCCGGTAAGCACGATGCCCGAAGACAACACCTCTTCAAAACCCGACTCGCGCATGACCTGATTCACCAGCGAAAAAATCTCTTCAATACGCGGCTCAATCACGCCCGACAGAGCCTGGCGGCTGAGCATGCGCGGGCCACGGTCGCCCAGACCGGGTACTTCGACCTGGGTCTCAGGGTCCACCAACAGCTGCTTGGCGTGGCCGCTTTCGACCTTGATATCTTCCGCGTCCTTCGTCGGAGTACGCAGGGCCATGGCGATGTCGCTGGTGATCAGGTCGCCGGCAATCGGGATCACAGCCGTGTGGCGAATGGCACCGTTGGTAAAAATAGCCACATCCGTAGTACCTGCGCCGATGTCCACCAGCGCTACGCCCAATTCACGTTCGTCTTCGGTCAACACCGACAGGCTCGACGCCAGCGGGTTGAGCATGAGCTGCTCAACCTCCAGACCACAGCGGCGCACACACTTGATGATGTTTTCCGCTGCGCTTTGGGCGCCGGTGACGATGTGCACTTTGGCCTCTAGCCGAATGCCACTCATACCAATGGGCTCGCGCACGTCCTGGCCATCGATGATGAATTCTTGCGGCTCAACCAGCAACAGACGCTGGTCGGTTGAGATGTTGATGGCCTTAGCCGTCTCCACCACACGGGCCACATCAGCGGCGCTCACTTCGCGGTCTTTGATGGCCACCATGCCGCTGGAGTTAATGCCGCGTATATGGCTGCCGGTAATGCCGGTGTAGACACGCGTAATTTTGCAGTCGGCCATGAGCTCGGCTTCGCGCAGCGCTTGCTGGATGCTTTGCACCGTGGCGTCGATGTTGACCACCACGCCGCGCTTGATGCCGCTGCTGGGTGCCACACCCAAGCCCGCGAGCTTAAGTTCGCCACCCGGCAGCACCTCCGCTACCACGACCATGACTTTGGCGGTGCCAATGTCTAAGCCGACAACCAAGTCTTTGTATTCTTTTGCCATATGACGTCCTGCGTGCTTTCTTTCGCTACTTTTTCAAACCTTCGGCCACCAGCGTACTGACGCCGCGCAACCGAATTGCATAACCGTTCTCGTGCCGCAAATCGGCTGTTTCCAGGGCGCTGATGTGCCGCTCGTAGTGACTTACCACCTGGGTTAAAGTGCCCAAAAATCGGCGCACCCGGGCGAGCACTTCGTCCTCCGTCCCCCGCCCCAATTCGATGGTGGCGCCGGTATCGAGTTGCGCGCGCCAGCCGCCGCCGTGGGTTAACTCCAGACGCGTAATGGGCAATTCCACCGCGTTAAACAGCGGCGCTACCGCGTGGTACATGGACAGCACCTCAGCGGCAAAACCCTCAGGCCCATCAAGCTGGGGCAACATGTCTTGTTCAACCTCGCCTACATTGGCGTCAAACACCTCTCCTTGGATATTGACCAGGCGCAGGTCAGAACCACTACCCCAATACGCGGCGGCCTGGTGCTCTTGCAAGTCCACATGCAGGTGGTCCGGAAAGATCCGGCGCACCACCGCGTGGCGCACCCAGGGCACGGCTTCAAACGCGGCGCGCACGCGGTCCAGGTCGACGGTGAAGAAGGTGCCCTGCATACGCGGCGCCACATTGGCGCGCAGTGTCAGCGCGTTGTTGTGGGTGACACCACCCGACACGGTGATGGACTTGATATCAAACACTGGCAAACGCACCACCCACTGCGCCATGGCAAATACACCCAGGACGGCAAACGTCGCGAACAAGGCCATAGAGGTCATGTTCATCAGCTTGACGTCGCCCGGTGTTGCCACGGCATTGTTCATGCGGTGCCCCCCACATCCAGCGTGGCACTGTGGAGCAGGTTCACACACAAGTCTTCATAGCTCAGCCCGGCAGCCTTGGCCGACATGGGCACCAGCGAGTGCCCGGTCATGCCGGGCGAGGTGTTGATCTCTAGCAAGTAGGGCTTGCGGGTGGTGGCGTCAATCATCACATCGGCCCGCGCCCAGCCACGGCAACCCAAAACGCGGTAGGCCTTGCAGACCATGGCCGCGATGGCTTCTTCTTCACCTGCGGGCAGGCCAGCGGGCACCAGGTACTGGGTGTCGTCGGTGAAGTATTTGTTTTGGTAGTCGTAATTGCCACCCGGCGCCACGATGCGGATCACCGGCAAGGCCTGCGGCTTGTCTGCGGGGCCGAGCACTGGGCAGGTCACCTCGTCACCGGCAATGAACTGCTCGCACAGCACCATCGGGTCACTCTGCGCAGCCAATGCATACGCGGCATCGCACTGATCTACCGTCATCACCTTGGTAAAGCCGATGGACGAGCCTTCCCGCGCGGGCTTCACGATCATTGGTGCACCCAACTCTGCAAAGGCGGCGTGGGTTTCTGCACCGCTGTGCACTTGGGCCCAAGCCGGGGTGCTTAGGCCTTCAAAACGCCAGATGCGTTTGGTCATGACCTTGTCCATCGAAATGCTGGATGCCATCACGCCCGAACCGGTGTACGGGATACCCATCAGCTCCAGCGCACCTTGCACAGTGCCGTCTTCACCCCAACGGCCGTGCAGGGCAATAAAGCAGCGGGCAAAACCTTCGCGCTTGAGCTCGCCTAAGTCACGCTCAGCGGGGTCAAAGGCCTGCGCATCGACACCCTTGGACAGCAGCGCCTTCAAGACGCCGGCTCCTGACATGAGCGACACCTCGCGCTCAGCCGACTTGCCGCCCATCAGCACAGCGACCTTACCCAGGCTGACCGGGTCGGCTACGGCAACTGAATTTTTTATATCAAACTGGCTCATAGCCCTCGTCCCTGCTGCACAGACAGCTCACTTATTTGTAGCAAATCAACCACCTTACCCGGCACCATTCCAATGGAGCCCGCGCCCATGCAGATGAGCACGTCACCACTTAGTGCGTTGTCTAGGATGGCTTGCGGCATGGCTGCAATGTCGTCCACAAAGATCGGCTCCACCTTGCCCGCGATACGCAATGCACGTGCCAAGGCGCGGCCATCGGCCGCCACGATGGGCGCCTCACCTGCGGCGTACACCTCGGCCAGCAAGACCGAGTCGGCCTGGCCAATGACTTTGACGAAATCTTCAAAGCAGTCGCGGGTGCGGGTGTAGCGGTGGGGCTGGAAGGCCAGCACCAAGCGCCGCCCGGGAAACGCACCGCGCGCGGCCGCCAGCGTGGCTTGCATCTCGACGGGGTGGTGGCCGTAGTCATCCACCACGGTCACCACGCCGCCTGCGGGCAGCGCCCAGTCGCCATAACGCTGAAAGCGCCGTCCCACACCTTTGAATTCGGCCAGGGCTTTTTGGACCGCTGCGTCGTCAATGCTGAGTTCTACTGCCACGGCGATGGCCGACAGGGCATTGAGCACATTGTGGTTGCCGGGTAAATTGAGGACAACGTCCATATCCGGCAGTACCACGCCGTTGCGGCGCTGCACGGTGAAGTGCATTTGCCCATCCACCGCACGGACATTGATCGCCCGCACCTGCGCCTGTTCGTTGAAGCCGTAACTGGTCACTGGGCAGGTCACCTGGTCGACGATGTCACGCACGGCGGCATCGTCGGTGCACAAAATGGCCACGCCGTAGAAAGGCATGCGGTGCAAAAAGTCGACAAACGCTTTCTTAAGCCGGCCAAAGTCATGGCCATAGGTTTCCATATGGTCGGCGTCGATATTGGTCACCACCGCCATGACGGGCAGCAGGTTTAAGAACGACGCGTCGGACTCGTCGGCCTCCACCACGATATGGTCGCCACTGCCCAAACGGGCGTTGGCACCAGCGCTATTGAGGCGGCCACCGATGACAAAGGTGGGGTCCAGCCCCGCCTCGGCCAACACACTGGCAACCAGGCTGGTGGTGGTGGTCTTGCCGTGGGTGCCGGCAATGGCGATGCCTTGCTTCAAGCGCATCAACTCTGCCAGCATCAAGGCCCGTGGCACGATGGGAATACGCATTTCCCGCGCAACCACAACCTCGGGGTTGCTGGCCTGCACGGCGGTGGAGGTGACCACCGCGTCTGCCCCGGCCACGTGGGCGGCGTCATGGCCCACATAGGTTTTGATGCCCAGGCTGGCAAGGCGTTTGAGCGTGGTGCTGTCAGCCAGGTCCGAACCAGAGATGGTGTAACCCAAGTTGCACAGCACCTCAGCAATGCCGGACATGCCCGAGCCACCGACGCCGACAAAGTGGATGTGTTTGATGGCGTGTTTCATACGCTGAGTTCCTCACAGGCGGCAACAACCGCCTCGGTAGCATGTATTTTCTGCAATGTTTTGGCCTTTAGCCCTCGTCGAATCAGCGCATGGCGCTCTGTTTTTTGTAGCAAATCTGCCAACACCTGGGGCGTCAAATTTGGTTGGGTCAGCAACCATGCGGCGCCTTGGTCAACCAAAAAGCGGGCGTTGTGGGTCTGGTGGTCGTCCACCGCAAAGGGGAATGGCACCAACACCGCTGCCGCGCCCACCGCCGCTAATTCGGTCACGGTGCTGGCGCCTGCGCGGCAGATGACCAAGTCAGCATCGGCAAATGCCTGTGCGGTGTTATCGATAAACGGCGTCAGCTCGGCCTGGACACCGGCGCAAGCGTAGTTGGCGCGTAATTCGTCAATCTGCTTTTCGCCACTTTGGTGGAGCACGGTGGGGCGCTGGTCTTCAGGAATGAGGGCCAAAGCCTGCGGCACAATGGTGTTTAAAGCCTTGGCGCCCAGACTGCCGCCCACCACCAGCACCCGCAGCGGCCCGGTGCGGTCTGCAAACCGGGCCTCTGGCCCCGGCTGCACCAAAAATTCAGCGCGCAGCGGGTTGCCGACCCACTGCCCTTTAGGGAATACGTTGGGGAATGCGGTAAACACCCGCTTGGCCAAGTGGGCCAACGCCCGGTTGCTCATGCCAGCGATGGAGTTTTGCTCATGCAACACCAGCGGTTTGCCCATCAACGCGGCCATGACACCGGCCGGAAAGGTGATGTAGCCACCCAAGCCCACCACCACATCCGGGCGCACACGGCGCAGCACTGCGGCGCTTTGCCACAGGGCTTTGAGCAGGCGCAGCGGCAGGCCCACCAATGAACGCAGGCCCTTGCCGCGCACGCCAGAGAAATCAATCAGTTCCAGCGCAAAACCCTTGGGCGGCACCAGACGGCTTTCCATACTGTTGGGCGCGCCCAACCAGTGCACGCGCCAGCCGCGCTCGCGCAGCGCCTGGGCCACGGCCAGCCCCGGGAAGATATGCCCGCCGGTTCCTCCAGCCATGATCAGGGCGCATTTGGGTGTCGTGCTCATACCCGCGCTCCGTGCATCAGTTGGCGGTTTTCATGGTCAATACGCATCACCACCGCGATGGCAATCAGGTTGACCATAATGGCTGAGCCGCCATAACTCATCAAAGGCAGCGTCAGGCCCTTGGTGGGCAAAGCGCCCAGGTTCACGCCCATGTTGATAAATGACTGAAAGCCCATCCACAGGCCCACACCCTGCGCCACCAGCCCGGCAAACACGCGGTCTAGTGCAATAGCCTGGCGCCCGATGTGCATGATGCGTCGGGTAAGCCACAAGAACATGCAGATGAGCACCACCACACCAACCAGGCCAAACTCTTCACCAATGACGGCCAGCAAAAAGTCGGTATGGGCCTCGGGCAACCAGTGCAGTTTTTCGACACTGCCGCCTAGGCCAACGCCAAAAATTTCGCCCCGCCCGATAGCGATCAAGGAGTGCGACAGCTGGTAACCCTTACCCAAGGCGTATTTCTCAGTCCAAGGGTCCAGGTAGGCAAAAATGCGCTCGCGGCGCCAGTCACTCAAAGCGATGATGAGGCTGAACGCCCCCACCAAAATGACCGCAATCAGGGAGAACATGCGGGCGTTGACGCCACCCAGAAACAAGATGCCCATGGCAATCACCGCAATCACCATGAAAGCGCCAAAATCGGGTTCAGCCAGCAGCAGCACGCCCACCACGCCAACCGCTGCGGCCATCGGGATCACGGCGCGGAAGAACCGTTCTTTGACCTCCATCTTGCGCACCATGTAATCGGCCGCGTACACCAGCACCGCAAACTTGGCCAGCTCTGAAGGCTGAAAACCGATCGGCCCAAAGGAGATCCAGCGTCGCGCTCCGTACACCACTTTGCCAACACCCGGTATGAGCACGGCAATCAGCAGCACCAGCGAGGTGATAAACAACCAGGGAGCAGCCTTCTCCCACCGGTCAATGGGCACCTGTGACGCAATAAGCGCTGCCACAAACGACATCGCCAACCACAGGGCATGGCGCGCCAAAAAGTGGGTGTGTGAATAGTTGGCAAAGCGGGGGTTCTCCGGCATTGCGATAGAGGCGGAATACACCATCACCAGCCCCCACAGCAGCAGCGCCACCACGACCCAGAACAGAGGCTGGTCAAAGCCTTTTACCGTGGGTACGTCGGTTGTGGTGGCAAACGTGCCGCGACCGCCCAGGCGCACGGGCAAGGCAGCAGCAGGTGCAACCTTGTCCTTGAACCAGGCGGAAACGCGTTGCTGCCAGGCGTTCATACAGACCCCTCCAGCGTCACGCCAGCGTCCAGGGCCAGTTCGGCGACGGCATCGCAAAACACACGGGCCCGGTGCTCGTAGTTGTCAAACATGTCAAAACTGGCACAAGCCGGTGACATCAGCACCGCGTCACCCCCATGGGCGCGCTGGTTGGCCTGAACGACGGCGCTGGCCATGGAGTCGGCATCCACCAGAGGCACACCGGTGGCGGCCAAGGCTTCACGAATCAGAGGTGCGTCACGGCCAATCAACACTACCGCCCGTGCATAGCGGGAAATGGGTGCGGCCAAAGGCGCGAAGTCTTGCCCCTTGCCATCACCTCCCAAAATAACCACCAGTTTGCGGTCAACGCCCAAGCCCTGCAAGGCGGCCACCGTAGCGCCCACGTTGGTGCCTTTGCTGTCGTCAAAAAATTCTATGCCGTTGAGGATGCCAATGGACTCCACCCGGTGGGGTTCGCCGCGGTACTCGCGCAGCCCAAACAGCAAAGGCCCCAAGGCGCAGTCGGCTGCCGCACACAGGGCCAAGGCGGCCAAGGCGTTGCTAGCGTTGTGACGGCCCCGAATACGCAGCACGTCGGCGGGCATCAAGCGCTGAATATGCAGGTCTTCTGCGGCCTCGTTGCGTTTACGCCGGGTCTCATCCGCTTCGAGCGCACGCACCAGCCACACCATACCGTTGACCTCTTCGATGCCGAAGTCACCCGGACGTGTGGGCATATCGCAGCCAAATGTGGTGTGCGCGCGCACTTGGGGGCGCTGCAGCTTCACGCGCACAGGCGTGGGCAGCATGGCCATGACCGCAGGATCGTCGCGGTTAAGCACCATCAAAGCGGTCTGACCAAAAATACGGGCCTTGGCCGCTGTGTAAGCGGCCAAAGTGCCATGCCAATCGAGGTGGTCTTGCGTGACATTGAGCACCACCGAGGCGGTCGGCTCGAACCCCTGCACCCCATCAAGCTGAAAGCTCGATAACTCCAGCACCCAAACTTGGGGCAGGGTGTTGGCATCCAGATGGGCGGATAGCGTGTCCAGCAACGTGGGGCCAATGTTGCCTGCCACCGCAACGGTTTTGCCAGCATGGGTCACCAACTGCCCGGCCAGCGAGGTGACAGTGGTTTTGCCGTTGGTGCCGGTAATGGCCAGCACGGCAGGGGCGTAGCCACGCGCGCTGCGCAGCGCCGCCAGCGCCATGGAATACAAGCCCAGTTCGCCCTCAGCCCTCACAGAATGTGCGTTAGCAGCTACAAAAACAGGAGCAATTTCCTCTGGGCTGAGGCCTGGCGAGCGGTACACCGCGTGCAGGCTCTGCCCCTCAATCAAAGCCGCTGTGAATGCACCCGCAACAAAGCGTACCTGCGGCAGCTCTTGTTGTAGCGCAGCCAGTTGGGGTGGTGTGGTGCGTGTGTCGGCTACCGTAACCTGGGCAGCACCCGTGCGGACACACCAGCGCGCCATGGCCATGCCTGACGCCCCCAAACCCAGTATGAGGATGTTTTGCCCCAGCAGCGGGAGCAACGGGGGGGGCGCATCGCCATCAGCGGGTGCTGCTATCGGCTCAGTGCCACCGTGCACCGCCAGGTCCACGGGCAAGGCCTGGACTGGAGCGATTTTGTCGTTCAGGTTGTCGGCAAACACCTGGGCCACAAACGCCGCAGCATCGCGTGCGGCGGTCAGTTGGGTGGGTAAGCCCGAAATGCCCACTGGCGCAATCGTCGGCACTTGCGCGCGCCGATCGGCCACAGCGTCCACCGGGGCGTCCACGTGGGTCTCCACGAGTGCGTCGGCGGGCACGTCGTTAGGGACAGCGGGCATGTCAGCGTTCATCGCAATTTCAAGGTAGACAAGCCGACCAAACACAGCAGCATGGTGATGATCCAAAAACGCACCACGACTTGGGTTTCTTTCCAACCGATTTTTTCGAAATGGTGGTGCAAGGGCGCCATCTTGAGCAAACGGCGGCCTTCGCCGTAGCGGCGCCGGGTGTACTTGAAATACATCACCTGCGCCATCACCGACAGGGCTTCGACCACAAAGATGCCGCCCATGATGGCCAGCACGATCTCTTGGCGCACGATGACTGCAATGGTGCCCAGAGCACCACCCAGGGCCAAAGCGCCCACGTCCCCCATAAAGACCTGCGCCGGGTGGGCGTTGAACCACAAGAAAGCCAAGCCCGCACCAGCCATGGCAGCGCAGAACACCATCAACTCACCCGAACCGGGGATGTGGGGAAAGAACAGGTATTTGGAATACACCGCACTGCCCGTTACATACGCAAACACCCCCAGGGCAGAGCCGACCATCACCACCGGCATGATGGCCAAGCCGTCTAGGCCATCGGTGAGATTGACCGCATTGCTCGACCCCACAATCACCAAGTAGGTGAGCACCACAAAGCCCAAAACCCCCAGGGGGTAGCTAACCTCTTTGATAAAGGGCAATAACAAGCCGGCCTTGGGTGGCAGGTTGACGTCAAAGCCCGAGGCAACCCAATTGGCGAACAACTCCAGCACACCGATGTTGGAGTTTTCCGAAACGCTAAAGACAAGGTAGAGCGCCGCCAGCAGGCCAATCACGGACTGCCAAAAATACTTCTCCCTCGAGCGCATACCTTCCGGGTCTTTGTTCACCACCTTGCGCCAATCGTCGACCCAGCCAATGGCACCAAAACCCAGCGTCACCAGCAGCACGATCCACACAAAGCGGTTGCTCAGGTCCACCCACAGCAAGGTGGATATCGCAATCGACAAAAGGATCAACACCCCGCCCATGGTGGGGGTGCCGCTTTTGCTGAGGTGGCTTTCCATGCCGTAGCCGCGCACGGGTTGGCCAATTTTGAGTTCACGCAGGCGGCGAATGACATACGGCCCAGCTGCCAAGCCAATCAGCAATGACGTGAGTGCAGCCATGACCGAACGAAACGTCAGGTACTGGAACACCCGAAAGGCACCAAACTCAGGCGACAGGGTCTGCAGCCATTGGGCCAAACTCAATAACATGCGGGTACTCCAAATGCGAAATTAGTTGCCATGACCACGAGCCCGGTGTATGTCTGCGCTGGTCAAGGCGGCTTCAACGACCCGCTCCATACGCATAAAGCGCGAACCTTTGACCACCACGCTGTGCAGGTGCGGCAGCTCAGCCAGAAAGGCGTCGATCAGGGTCTGTGCGGTCTCAAAATGCCGTGCGCCCTGGAACGCACCGGCGGCAACGTGGGCCAATTCGCCCAGGGTGAAAAGCTGCTCAATCCCCTTGGCTTTGGCGTAGCGCCCGGCTTCGGCATGGAAGTGCGGCCCTTGGTGCCCCACCTCACCCATGTCGCCCAGCACCAAGGCGCGCGGGCCCGGCAGCTCAGCCAAGACGTCAATGGCAGCGTGCACCGAATCCGGGTTAGCGTTGTAGGTGTCGTCCACCAAAGTCACTTCACGCCCCTGCACCGCCAGCACCAGGGCCTTGGAGCGCCCTTTGACCGGCTCAAACGCCTGCAGGCCTTGCACAACCGCCTGCGCACTCACACCCGCCGAGAGCGCCGATGCCGCTGCGGCTAAAGAATTTTTAACGTTATGGCGGCCCGCGATGGCCAGGCGGTAGTGCAGGTCGTGCCCCATTCCATTGGCATGCACTTGCCAGGCGCTATTGATCCACTGGGCGTGCACGCAGACCAGTGCGTTTGGCGTAGCAACGCCATCCATGGCAAAAGTGACTTGAGGCCGTGCACCGGCCAGAACAGACCAGACCTCGGCATGGTCGTCGTCGCGCGGGTACACCACCACGCCGCCGGGCCCCATGGGGGTTATGACCGAGCCGTTTTCCAGCGCCACCGCACGCACTGTCTGCATAAATTCCAAGTGTTCGCGCTGGGCGTTGTTGATCAACGCGACCGTGGGTTTGACCATGGTTGCCAGGGTCGAAATTTCGCCGGGATGGTTCATACCCAGTTCGACCACCGCAATTTGGTGCTGGGAGCGCAACCGCAACAGCGTGAGTGGAACACCGATGTCATTGTTGAAATTGCCCTTGGTGGCCAGTGATCCCCCGTTGGGCTGGTAGACATCCAGAATCGCCGCCACCATCTGCGTTACCGTCGTTTTGCCGTTGCTCCCGGTCACGGCAATTACCGGCAGGGTGAACTGGGCGCGCCATCCGGCGGCCAACTGGCCCAATGCCAGCTTGGTGTCTGGTACTTCAATACACACCATGGTCTTTAAACCGCTGCGGTCTGCACCGCTGTGGCACAAGGCGGCCACCGCACCGCGCTGCTCGGCCTCCACCAAGAAGTCATTGGCGTCAAAACGCTCGCCTTTGAGGGCCACGAACAAGTCGCCGCGCTCAAGGGTTCGGGTGTCGCTGTGCACGCGCGCCACTGCCACGGTGCTGTCGCCGTGGACCTGGGCACCGGGCAACCAGCGTGCCACCTCAAGCAGCGACATCATGGCATTCATGGGCGAACTCCCTGTTGCGCGCGGCGATTGTGCAGTGCTTGCGTCGCGTGGGCGCGGTCTGAAAATGGCAGCTTGACGCCAGCGGCGTCTTGGGTGTTTTCGTGGCCTTTTCCGGCTAGCAAAATTACATCCTCTGGCGCAGCCGTCGCAACCACGTCGGCAATGGCCTGGGCCCGGTCAAGCTGCACATGCACCGACTCACACTGGGTCACACCCAGCAGAATCTGGGCAATGATGGCTTCTGGCTTTTCGCTGCGGGGGTTGTCGCTGGTGATGACCATCTGGTCCGCCTTTTGTGAGGCAATAGCGCCCATCAATGGCCGCTTGGAGGGGTCACGGTCACCACCACAACCAAACACGCACCACAGGCGGCCACCACGCGCCTGGGCAACGGGGCGCAGTGCTGTCAATGCCTGCCCCAGTGCATCCGGGGTGTGGGCATAATCCACCGCCAACAGAGGCTCATCCGTTCCGCCCAAACACTCCATGCGCCCAGGAACCGGATGCAAGGCGCAACATGCAGTCACGGCGACCGGCAGCGGCACACCCAAGCTGCGCAGGGTGGCCAAAACACCCAGCAAGTTAGACACGTTGTAGACGCCAATCAACTGCGTTTGCAGCACCACGGTTTCATCGCCTTCGACCACGTCAAAGGCCATTCCCTGGGCCTGGTAAGTAATATTTCTGGCCTGCAGACGTGCGCTGTGCTGGATGGCAACCGTCCACACATCCAGCGCTCGGCCTTGCAAAGACTGGGCTAGCTCAGCGCCGCGAACGTCGTCGACGTTGATGACCGCTGCTGCCAGACCGGGCCAGAAAAACAGCTGGCGCTTGGCCTGCCAATAGGCATCCATCGTGCCGTGGTAATCCAGGTGGTCTTGACTCACGTTGGTAAAAATCGCCGCCCGGATGTGGGTCCCTGCCAAACGCTGCTCGGCGATACCAATTGACGACGCCTCTATGGCGCACGCGTGCACGCCCTGCGCCACAAACTGACGCAAGGTTTGCTGCAGCAAGACCGGGTCTGGTGTGGTCAAACCAGTGGCAATAAGGGCGCCGTGGGCCGCTGCATCGACATGCGCGCCAGCACGCGGGGGGCACCCCACACCCAAGGTGCCAATCATCCCGCAGGGCAAGGCATAGGCATCGGGCAGCGCCGACAGCGCCTGCGCCAGCCACCATGCGGTGGACGTCTTGCCGTTGGTGCCCGTCACAGCCAGAACCGCCAGCTCGCGTGATGGTTCGGAAAAATAGGCGCTGGCTACCAGCCCTGTATGGGCCTTGAGACCGGCATAGCTAGCAATGCGCGCATCATTCCATTGGAAAGGTGCTGATCCTTCTCGCTCGACCAGGCAGGCCACTGCACCTTGTGCCAAGGCGCTGCTGACAAACTGGCGTGCATCCACTGCAGCGCCTGGCCACGCGATAAATCCATCACCACCCACCAATTGGCGGCTGTCTGAACGCAGTGTCCCGGTGACCCGTTCACGCAGCCACTGGGCGGCCGCATCAGGAGTGTGAATTTCTTGCATCAGAAACTCTCCTCTTCAGTCTTTGCGAAGACCTCGGGGCGCACAGCCATATCGGGTTGCACACCCATCATGCGCAAGGTCTGCTGGACTGTTTCACTGAACACCGGTGCGGCCACATCGCCACCAAAATATTTGCCGTTGCTCGGATCATCAATCATCACAGCCACAACAATGCGGGGGTTGTCAATGGGCGCGATGCCCACAAAGACGCCGCGGTATTTTTTGGTTGCGTAGCCTTTACCCTCTTGCTTGTAGGCGGTACCGGTCTTCCCACCGACCGAATAGCCCATCGTTTGAGCCTTGGGCGCGGTTCCACCCGACTGGGTGACCATGTGCAGCATATTGAGCACAGATTGGGCATTGTGGGCATCCATCACCCGCACACCAGGTGCAGGCAAAGGCGACTTGAGCATGGTTACCGGGGCCAACTCGCCACCACGTGCAAAAACGCTGTAAGCGTGCGCCAACTGAAACAGGCTGGCTGACAAGCCATACCCATAGGCCATGGTCGCCTGCTCAATCGGACGCCAAGTCTTGTAGGCGCGCAACCGGCCACTCACCACCCCCGGAAATGGCACCTGCGGTTTTTGCCCAAAACCCACCTGGCTAAACATTTCCCACATTTCACGGGGTTGGGTTTGCATCGCAATTTTGACGATACCCACATTGCTGGATTTTTGAATGATTTCATTGACCGTCAGCGGCCCATGGGGGTGCGAATCGGTGATCGTAGAACCGGTCAGAATGAGCCGGCCAGGCGCTGTTTGAATCACGGTGTCAGGGGTCACAATACCTTTATCCAACGCCAATGCGACGACAAAAGGCTTCATGGTGGAGCCCGGTTCAAAGGTGTCGGTCAACGCACGGTTGCGCAGTTGTTCGCCGGTGAGGTTTTTACGCTTGGAGGGGGTGTAACTAGGGTAATTAGCCAGCGCCAGCACCTCACCCGTAAGCACATCGAGCACCACAACACTGCCAGCTTTGGCCTTGTTGCTAACCACTGCATCACGCAACTTTTGGTAGGCGAAAAACTGCACCTTGCTATCAATGCTCAGTTGCACGTCGTGCCCCTCCATGGGCGCAATGCGGTCACCCACATCTTCCACCACGTGCCCCATCCGATCCTTGATCACCCGGCGTGAACCGCTGTGACCCGTCAGCTCTTTATTGAAAGTTAGCTCGATACCTTCTTGGCCTTTGTCTTCTACATTGGTAAATCCAACCACATGTGCAGCCGACTCGCCTTCGGGGTATTCACGGCGGTATTCTTTACGCTGGTAGATGCCTTTGATATTGAGCGCCGTGACTTGGCGGGCAACCTCGTCGTCTACTTGCCGCTTGATCCAGACAAAAGACTTGTCGTCATTTTTTAAACGCTTGGACAAATCTACAGGAGACATTTCCAACAACTTGGCCAACTTCTGGGTTTGCGCACGGTCAATCTCCACATCCTCCGGAATCGCCCAAATGCTGGGCGACGGCACGCTGGATGCCAGAATCAAACCATTACGGTCCAAAATGCGGCCCCGGGTGGCTGGCAGCTCCAGGGTCCGCGCAAAACGGGCTTCACCCTGACGTTGAAAGAAGGCATTGGCGTAAACCTGAATGTAGGCAGCGCGGGCTGCCAGAGCCAAAAACGCCAGCGCAATAGCGGCCACCACGAATTTGCTGCGCCACACCGGCGTGCGACTGGCCAGCAAGGGGCTCGATGTGTACTGGATACTGCGGCTCATGGCGCGCGCCCACCTATCGCCGGGCTGGAAGCTGCGGCCGAGGCGGCCGATGTGGCAGTCATAGCACCCGCCGCATAGGTGACATAGGTGGTGATGCCAGGTGTGGCCTGGCGCATTTGCAGCTTTTCGCGTGCCAACCGCTCAACCCGTGCAGGGGTTGCTTGTGCACGTTTTTCCACCTGCAAACGCTCGCGCTCGACGGTAAGTCGGTGGGCCTCGGTGTTGGCACGGTCCAACTCCGTATACAACCGACGGGAGTCGTACTGAACGCCAACCAAGTACAACGCACTGGCCAGCACCGCCAACATCAAAACGATATTGAGCCGAATCATGCGGCAGTCCTTTGCGCAACACGCATGATGGCGCTGCGTGCGCGTGTATTACCCGCTACTTCCTCGGCGCTGGGCTTGATGCGGTCCAGCGCTTTGAGTTTCATCACCTTGGGTGGGGCAAACGGATTTCTGCGGTCGTATTCATCGCGTGCATGTTTGGCAATAAATTGCTTGACGATGCGGTCCTCCAGCGAGTGAAAGCTAATCACCACCAAACGCCCGCCGGGCTTTAAAACATTAAGGCTGGCCTCTAGCGCCTGTTGCAGCTCTTCAAGCTCAGCATTGATGAAAATCCGAAAAGCCTGAAATGTGCGCGTTGCAGGGTTCTGGCCCGGCTCGCGGGTTTTGACCGTGTCAGCCACGAGCTGGGCCAATTCGGAGGTGGTTGAAATTGGACCCCGCTCCTGTCGGCGAGCAACAATCGCCTTTGCAATGGCCCCAGCAAACCGTTCTTCGCCATAGTCACGTATCACCTCCGCGATTTGATTGATGTCAGCCGTCTCCAGCCACTGCGCCACGCTCTCGCCGCGCGTGGTGTCCATGCGCATGTCCAGCGGGCCTTCAAAGCGAAAGCTAAAGCCCCGCTCAGGGTTGTCGATTTGGGGCGAGCTGATCCCCAGGTCCAGCAACAGGCCATCGGCGCTGTTGCCCGGCAATTCGGAGATTTGCGAAAACGCGGCATGCACGATTGAAAACCGCTCGTCGTCAATGGCATTGGCTGCCGCCACTGCATCGGGATCACGGTCAAATGCGATGAGCCGCCCCACTGGCGACAGGCGAGAAAGAATCAGCCGCGAATGCCCGCCACGACCAAAGGTGGCGTCAACGTAGACGCCATTGGCCTGCGCATCCGGCATATCCGGCGCATCCACCCCACTGTTGAACAACGCATCGACGGCTTCGCTCAACAGTACAGTGGTGTGGTTCCATGAAGTTTCCACCGCCCCGCCTTAAAAGGAAAAGTCCCGGAAGACATCAGGCATCTCCCCCTGCATGGCCTGCGCCTCTTTGGCGTCATAGGTGGCCTTGTCCCACAGCTCAAAGTGGTTACCCATGCCCAAAAGCATGGTGTCTTTGGCGATGCCGGCGGCCTCGCGCAATTCGGGCGACACCAACACGCGGCCGGTGCCGTCCATTTCCACATCCATGGCATTACCCAGAAAAATACGCTTCCACCACTGGGCTGACATGGGCAAGGCGGCGATGCGTTCGCGAAATTTCTCCCACTCAGGGCGCGGAAAAACCATCAGACAACCATGGGGGTGCTTGGTGATGGTGAGTTGGCCCGCTGCGGTTGCGCTCAGGACGTCACGATGCCGGGTAGGCACAGAAAGCCTTCCCTTTGCATCCAGACTGAGAGACGAAGCGCCTTGAAACACCGAAGACCACCCTTTTTTGAATGCCAGATGCAGAAACGACTGCTGACTGACACTTTTCACCACTTAATTGCACTTTTTTGCACTTTAGCAGCAAATGGCGAGTTTGCAAGAGGGTTTACGTGAATTTTTTCAATGAAATCAAGG
>JBBRSA010000011.1:0-94617 GCA_038245855.1 Burkholderiales bacterium | reverse complement strand
GTGCCGATACGTTCTTTACGATCCGCTCGTACTTGGCAACCATGCACAAGCAAAGGGCCAACCTGTTTGATTGCTTGTCCAGCGTGTTTAACCGCCAGACAATTCAGCCTTGCTTTGCTGGGTGAGCTGAGTAGTTACGAATCTACGAGCGAATAAGGCCTCTAGCCCTCGTCAATGCTGCGTAAGCAGCTATAAAAATGATAGTTAAGGCAGCGACTCTGGCGTGGCTTTCGCCAGGCGCCATTCACCCGGCGTGTGCTCGCACCAGCGCTTAAACGCGCGGTTGAAGGCACTGGCTTCCGAGAAGCCCAGGCTGAGGGCTATCTCCGTGAACGGGCGCTCGGTGTGGGCCACGGCGGTGCAAGCGGCCTCTTTGCGCACGGTGTCCACCAGATCAGAATAACTCAGGCCTTGGCTTTGCAGGCGGCGGGCAAAAGCCCGGTCGGTCAGGCCAAACTGCTGCGCGGCGATGCTGCGCTCGGGCACGCCGTGCAGTAGCTGGGCGCCCAACCATTGGCGCACCTGGAGCAAAAAGTCAGGTGCCCGGCTTAGCGCCTCCAGTCGCGCGGTGGCGTATTCCCGGTGCATGGCGGCCAATTGGGTATCGGCCTGGGGCAGGGGTTGGTCGAGCGCGGTGTTGTCCAGGTGCAGGCCGCTAAAGGCCTGGTTGAAATCCACCGTGGTGTGGAATACGGCTTGGTAGCCCTCCAGCGGCCCCAACTGTGCGTGGCCAAACTGCACCCGCGCCGGGATGATGGCGTGGGTGCTGACCCAACGGCTAAAACTCACCACCGCCGCCAGCACCGCCTCGATCTGGTGCGGGCTAAAGGCCAGGTCGCCCTGCTGGGGGTGGTAAATCAGCCAGCTGTGCGTGTCCCCGGCAATGAGTTGAAAGCGCCCGCCGTCGCTGATCAGGCGCTGAAACTGCTGCACCAGCGTGATCGCTTCGCGCAGGGTGGGCGACGACTGAAAAATAAAGCTCACCACATTGAAGCTGGCAGGGCCGACCAGGCTACCCGCCTTGAGGCCAAAGCCGGCGTCTTGGGTCAATTCCGCAGCGGCGCGCCACAGGCGGGTGATGTCGTCAATGGGCCAGCGGTCATTGTTCAACTGGTCCAACTGCAAACCGGCGTGTGCCAACAGTTGCGCACGCGTCAGCCCATGGCGCTCGGCGGCCGTCAGCACGGTGTTCACCCAACTCATGGATACGCTGGCGTGTGCGGTCAATTGGGCTGGCTCCTGGGGTCAAGTGGATTGCCATCATAGACGGCTATCGTTGTGGTCTATGAAACCGACGGTCTCGCGCAGGGATCAATATGGAAGCAGGCGTGGAAGAATTTGACTTTATCGTGATTGGCGGCGGCCCTGGCGGCTGCGTATGCGCGTCGCGCTTGACCGAAGACACCCATGTGAGCGCGGTGTTGATCGAGTCTGGGCCCGACCGACGCGGCCTGCTGGCCGACCAACCGGCCTTGGGAACCTTGGCGCTGATGCCGAGGAAAAGCAGCAACAACTGGGGCCTGCAGACGGAGTCGGACCCTGGCCTCAACAACCGCAGCGATTACCATTCGTTGGGTCGTGGTTTGGGCGGTGGCAGCTCCATCAACACCTTGATGTACATGCGCGGCAACCGCGCCGACTACGATGAGTGGGCCACACTTGGCAACCCGGGATGGGGCTATTCCGAGGTACTCCCGTACTTCATCAAGTCCGAGAACAACCAGACCCACCACAATGAATTTCACGGTAACGCTGGGCCGATGTGGGTGGAAGAGCTGCGCACCGACAGCCCGTACCACGGCCTCGTCAAGCAGGCCTGCAAGGAAGCCGGTTTTCCGTACAACCCGGACTTCAATGGTGCCGACCAAGAAGGCTACAACAGCACCCAGGTTTGCATGAAAAATGGCGTGCGCTGGCACGTCGGCAAGGCCTACATCCACCCCTATCTAGACCAGCGACCCAACCTGACGATGCTGGTGGAAACCGATTGCACCCGTATCCTTTTTGAAGGCAAACGCGCGGTCGGTGTGGAGATTGTGCACAGAGGCACCCGGCGCACCCTGCGCTGCCGCAAAGAGGTCATTGTGAGCGGCGGCGGCATCTTGTCGGCCAAGCTGCTTCAACTTTCCGGTGTGGGCGATGCCAGCGACTTGCAGGCTTTGGGAATCCCGGTGGTGCACCATCTGCCTGCGGTGGGAAAGCACTTGCAGGACCATCTCGACGTCGTATTGGGCTATCACATCCCCGCCGACCCGCACCTGCTGGGTATTTCTCCGACGGGCATCGCTGCGCTTTGGAAAGGAGTGTGGCGTTGGAAAAACGAACAGCGCGGTTTGCTGGCCACCAATTTTGCTGAGCTCACCGGCTTTACCCAACTGGAGCCGGGCACCCGTCGGCCCGAGATCCAATACGAATTTGTGATCGCGCTGGCCATGGACCATGGCCGCGACGTGTTTTTTAAACACGGCATGTCGGTCCACGTGTTGCTGCTCAATCCCAAGAGCACCGGTACGGTCAAATTGGCCTCTGCGGATTACACAGTGGACCCCTTGGTTGACTTCCGGTATCTATCGCATCCGGATGACCTGCCCACGTTCATCAAGGGCATCAAGGCCTCGGCAGCGATCATGGAGACACCGACCTTCAAGACACGCATCAAGCGCGACCTGTTTACCGCGCATTGCAAGACCGATGCGCACTGGGAGCAATATGTCCGCAACAGTGGCGGTACCAACTACCATCCCGTTGGCAGTTGTCGCATGGGGCCCGATGCGTCGGATTCCGTGGTGGACGCGCGCTTGCGCATCCACGGCATGCAGGGCATTCGGGTGATCGATTGCTCCATCATGCCCCGTATCGTGCGCGGCAACACCATGGCTCCAAGCGTCATGATTGGCGAAAAAGGGGCGGACATGATTAAGCAAGATTGGCAATAGACACAGGGCGGCTTATCCCGTTGAGGAAAAACTATGACAAAAACCTTGCAATCGGATGTATTGGTCGTCGGCGGTGGCTTGGCGGGCATCGTGACGGCGATCGACGCCTTGCGTGCGGGCAAACGCGTCGCCGTGGTGGACCGCGACACGCCCGAGCGCCTGGGTGGCCTGGCGCTGTGGGCTTTTGGCGGCATGGCGTTGGTGGGTACGCCGCTGCAAGCGCGCATGAAGATCCCCGATACGCCCGAACTCGCGCTGGCCGACTGGGTGCGCTTTGGCGAACTGGGCGATGATGATGTGCTGCCCCGCCAATGGGCAGCCTACTACGCCGAACATTCGCGCGGCCAGGTGCACGACTGGCTGCTGGGGGAGGGCGTGAAGTTCATGCCCGCCGTCAACTGGGTGGAGCGCGGCATGCAGGGCGACGGCAACAGCCTGCCGCGCTACCACGTCGTCTGGGGCACGTCGCGCGAACTCACGCGGCGCATGATTGCCGCGCTGCACACCGCCGGCGCGGGCGGTCGGCTGACGCTGCTGCACCGCCACCGCGTGACGGCGCTGGAGCACAGCGCCGGGCAACTCGCAGGTGCAGTGGCTGTCGATGAGACCACGGGCGCAGAGCTGCGCTTGCAGGCCCCTGTGGTGGTGTTGGCCATGGGCGGCATCAATGGCAGCCATGCCGAGGCGCGGCGCAATTGGCCCAAGGGCCGCCCCCGGCCCGTCAGCATGCTCAACGGTGCGCATCCGTTCGCCGATGGCAAGCTGCACCACCTGGCCGCAGGCCTGGGGGCGCAGATCACCCACGCCGGCGAAATGTGGAACTACGCCGCGGGCTTTCCCCACCCGTTTCCGCATTTCGAGGGGCATGGCTTGTCGGCCATTCCCTGCAAATCAGCCCTGTGGCTCAACCACCGGGGCGCGCGCATCGGCCCCGCGCCGCTGGTGACGGGCTTTGACACGCACTGGCTGTGCCAGCGGGTGGCCGAGCAAGAAAAACCCTACACCTGGCAGCTGATGAACTGGCGCATCGCAGCCAAAGAATTTGCCATATCCGGTGCCGAGCACAACCAGCGCATTCGTGACATGCAGTTCCCTGCCTTCCTGAAAGAAACCTTGCTGGGCAATCACCGCTTGGTGCGCCAAATGCAGCAGGAGAGCCGCCACTTTTTGGTGGACGACACCCTGGCCGGGCTGACGGCCAAGATGAATGCACTGACTTGCTCGCACGACATCGCCCCCGGTGTTCTGCAGGCCACGGCCGACGCATTTGATGCTAACTTTGCCAACAGCAACAAGCTGCACAACGACGACCAAATTCGCCGTATTGAACACGCCCGCCATTGGGGGCCTGACAAACTGCGCACTTGTAAACCCGCGCCGCTGCAAAAGCCCGGCGCCGGGCCATTCATTGCCGTCCAAATGCAGCTCATCACCCGCAAAAGCCTAGGTGGCCTGCAGACCGATTTGCAAAGCCGCGTGCTCGATGCTGCAGGCCAGCCCATGCCCGGCCTTTACTGCGTGGGCGAGGCGGCGGGTTTTGGCGGAGGTGGTGCCAGTGGCAAGCGTTCGCTGGAGGGCACATTCTTGCCGGGCTGCATACTCACGGCGCGCGCTGCAGCGCGGCACATCGCCACAGGGCATTGAACCAAAAATTTATACCAAATAGGCTGTTTGCCCTTGTGTATCATGCGCGAGCAGCTATAAAAAGGAGAGCATTATGAATGGCGCACAAGCCCTGATGAAAACACTGGTCCAATCCGGCGTCACCGCCTGCTTTACCAACCCGGGCACCAGCGAAATGCACTTTGTGGCAGCGCTGGATTCTGAGCCCGACATGCGTGCCGTGCTGTGCCTATTTGAAGGCGTAGCCACCGGCGCTGCCGATGGCTACGCCCGCATAGCCGACAAGCCGGCCGCCACGCTCTTGCATCTGGGTTGCGGCTTGGGCAACGGCTTAGCCAACCTGCACAACGCCCGCAAGGGCAAGGTGCCGGTGGTCAACATTGTGGGCGACCACGCTACCTACCACACGCAGTTTGATGCGCAGCTGCAGTCCGACATTGAAACCGTGGCGCGCAATGTGTCGCCCGGTTTTGTGCGCACTTCTAAAGCCACGGCCGAGTTGGCGCGCGACATGGCCGAAGCGGTTGCCGCAGCCAAAGGCCTGCCCGGCCAGGTGGCCACGCTCATCCTCCCGGCTGATGTGTCGTGGGGCGAAGGCGCCGTGGCCGTAGCGCCCATTGCAATCCCCGTGCCACCAGCGGCCGATGACGCGGTGGTCGCCGCCATCGCCCAAGCCGTGCGTTTGGGCGGCAAGGCCGCGCTGCTGCTAGGCGGGCGCGCCCTGCGTGAGCCGAGCTTGCTGGCCGCTAGCCGCATTGCGGCGCACAGCGGCGTGCAGCTATTGGCCGAAGTGTTTCCCGCACGCCTAGAGCGTGGTGTTGGCCTGCCGCGTGTGGAGCGCATTGCCTACCTAGCCGAAATGGCAGGCGTACAGCTGGCCGATCTGCAGCATCTGATTTTGGTCGACGCCAAGGCGCCGGTGTCCTTCTTCGCCTACCCCGGTAAAAAAAGCTATCTGGTACCCGACACCTGCACCGTGCATGAGTTGGCATCCATCACCCAAGACATCACCGCCAGCCTGCAAAAACTCGCCGTGGCGCTCGGTGCCGCGCAAACCGCGCCGCAGCTGCAGGCCCAAGACCGCCCTAGCCGACCACGCGGTAAGTTCACGGCCGAGAAAGTGTGCAAAGCAGTAGGCCACCTGCTGCCCGACAACGCCATCCTGATTGATGAGGCCATTACCTCGGGGCTGATGCTGTCTAAGTTCACTGCGGGGGCGCCGCGCCACGACCTCATCACCCTCACGGGCGGTGCCATCGGTCAGGGGCTGCCCAACGCCGTGGGTGCTGCTATTGCCGCGCCTCATCGCCCGGTGATTGCGCTGATTGGCGACGGTACGGCGATGTACACGATTCAGGCGCTGTGGACCATGGCGCGCGAGCAGCTCAACGTCACCTCCATCATCTTCAACAACGCCTCGTATTCGGTGCTCAATGTGGAGCTGGAGCGTGTGGGCGCTGAAGATGCCGGCCCCAAAGCCAAGGCGCAGTTGGACTTAACCGGTCCGGTGCTGAACTTTGCGCAACTGGGGCAAGGCATGGGCGTGCACGCAGTGCGCACCACGACCACCGAAGAATTTTTGCGAGCCCTAGAGTACGCCTTAGCCACACCCGGGCCGCACCTGATTGAAGCGGTGGTGCCGCAAGCGCTCAGCGGCATGAAGCGCAAGATGTTGCCTTGGCTGTTGCGTTCTCTGCCCAATCTGCCGCCGTCAGTGGCGCGGGCACTCAAACGCAAGCTTGCGCCGTGAAGTGGGGGCATTTTTTGGCGCCACGTTGATGCGTGTTACTGGGCGCCTTTTTCACTTGCCGTGAAGTGCGCATGCATCTCCACCGTCAAGACCTCAATCCGCTCTGTCAATTGCTTGGTGAGCTCGGTCAGGCGGGTGTTTTGTTCCAGCAGCAGCATGACCTGCGCAGTGTTTCGCGCCGCGTCCTCCTGCCGTCGTTCGTTGGTAACGGCCAGTGCTTCGCGGTGCTGGGCGTCGGCTTCAGTTTGGACCTTGTCGCGCGCAGCCTGTCGGGTCTGGGCCAGTAGGATCAGCGGGGCCGCATAGGCTGCCTGCAAGCTGAACGCCAGGTTTAAGAGAATGAAGGGGTAGACGTCAAAGGTCGTCACCCCCACCACGTTGAGCCCAATCCATATCGCGACGATGAGCGTTTGTGCACCCAAGAACATCGGTGTGCCAAAAAATCGGGCAAACGCTTCTGCACGTAGGGCAAATGCATCATTGCCGAAGGTGGATGCCAAATGTGCATTGGGTCGATGAAATCGCAAATGGTCCACGCCAGATTTGGCTTCTTCGGTGGATGGATTTTGGGGTGGTTTTTGCATGGAGTGGTTTCTAATTCGAACCGGCATAGACTAACCGAATAGCGACACGCTGTGGCCGTTCAGAATGCTCGAACAACTTATCTTTCAACACTGGTTTTCTCTGCACAGCGCAGTGGCTGTAGTGGGTCTACTCATTTATGGCGTGACATCCCACGCCCGCAAGCAACGCCGTCACCCTGCGGCGGCCCTCACCTGGGTGGTGTCACTGGCAGTGTTGCCGTACCTGGCACTGCCCATGTATTTGTTGTTGGGTGGGCGCAAGTCCCTTGGGGCGCCAGCGGCCGCTAAAAGGACTGAAGCGCTCCGCATGGGAATGGCTTGTACGACGCTGGCAGAGCAATTTCGACAACTATCGGCCGCGATGGGGCTGCCGCCCGCAGCCACTTACCAGGACCTTACCATTCACGAAGACGGGCGCGAGGCCTTGGATGCGTTGCGCAAATTGATGTGCCAGGCATCTTGCACGCTGGATGTCAGTACTTTTTTGTTGGGGCGTGATGTGCTGGGGGCCGAGTTAAGCACCATCCTCATACAGCGCGCACAAGCGGGTGTAAAAGTACGCCTGCAGATTGACGGGGTTGGCGTTTACATGGGTGGTGTTCCCGCACTCGGGCCATTGCGCCGCGCGGGCGTGAAGGTGGAGTTGTTTGTGTCGCCCCTGCGATCGGTGTTGCCCGGGCGAACCAATTTGCGCAGCCACCGCAAGATGGCCATTGCCGATGGTCACACGGTGTGGATGGGCGGGCGAAATCTGGCGGCAGAATACTTTGTGGGTGATCCAGCACGTCATCCACCCAAAACGCCTTGGGTTGATTTGACGTTTGTGTTCAGCGGTGCGCTCGCCGCACAGGTGCAGGCGCAGTTTGAGCAAGACTGGCAGTTCTCCAAGACGGGCCTACCGTCTGCGGTGCGCACCCAGCTTTTGGCGCAGACGGACCAAGACCCGGTGGCCCAGTTTCTACCCAGTGGCCCGGATCAGGCGGATGACACACTGTATTCGCTGCTGATCTCGAGCTGCTTTGGCGCGCAGCGGCGCATCACCATCGTGACGCCGTACTTTGTTCCCGATGCCACGCTGTTGATGGCGCTGACACTGGCGGCGCGCCGTGGGGTTGTAGTTGATGTGGTGCTGCCTACCAAATCAAACCATCGGCTGGCAGACATGGCGCGGCACACTTCGCTGCGCGATATGGCAGCGGCTGGCGCGGCAATTTGGCTCTGTACGGCAATGGTTCACGCCAAGGCCGTTCTGATTGACGAGGATTTGGTCTTGGTGGGTTCGGCCAATTTAGATGAGCGCAGCTTGTTTCTGAATTACGAGATGATGGTGGCGTTTTTTGCCCCAGGCGATGTCAAACGTTTTTCAGAATGGGTGGATCGGCGGCGTGCGGGTGCCAAGCGGTATGTTGCCCGCCAGCCCGGCATCGCCCATGCCTTTGCCGAAGGCGTGGTGCGATGGCTGGCGTTTCAACTCTAACGCGTCTAGTGCACCAGACGCACCGCCGCAATGGCCAGCCACCCCAGCACAAAGTTGACAAGCACCAGCGTGTGGATTTGCGCCGCCGCTTTGGCGGCAATGGGCCACGCCCCAGCGGCGACGCTGCGCTTGAACTTGCGGAAACCCGCGAAATAAATGTGGCCAAAAATGAGCATCATCACAATGCCAATGCCGGCCATAAGGTTCCAGCCCAGCGGCACCATGCCCACGCCGCTTGCCTCGCGCGCCGCGCGAAACGTGGCCGCGTACAGGTTGCCGCCGGTGGCAAACAGCGCCAGCACTGACACTGCAACCACCGCGAAAAACCGCTGCCAAACTTCGGCCATCAGCCTTGCGCGGGGTTGGGGCTCCATCTGAGCCAGCAGAGCGGGGCGTAGCGCCAACAGCATAAAAGCCATGCCGCCCATCCACAGAATGGCAGCAGTGAGGTGAATCAGTTGGACAAGGTCGTGCATAACAATGGTCGGTGGTCGGGTTTAGAGTGTGCGATTGTCGGGCTAACCAAATAACTCGCCGCGTGCCGCATCGGTAATGGCCACCACGCAGGGGTGGGTAATACGCCGTTCGACCGACACCGCGAAAAACTCTTCCACCAGTTCGTCGCTGCGGCCAATCACTTCCACACCAAACTGGGCCACGGTTTTGGCTTCGGTCACCGTGGGCGCCATAAATACACCGCGCCCTTCGCGGCCAAAAGCGGTCATGAGCGCACCGTCGTCAAACTCACCAATGATGTGTGGGGTGATTTGGTGGCGCGCAAACCAACCCTCCAATTGCTGGCGCACCGACGCCTGGGGCCCCTGAATCAGCATCGGGAAACCGTTCAAGCATGCCGGAAACGGGCCTTGCAGCTGCGCCTTGAGTGCAGGGGTACAGCAAAAACTCATGCTGGTGCGCCCCAGTGGGTGGTTGAACGCTTTGACACTGGTGCGTTTGGTCATGGGTTCGTCGGCCAGAACCAAATCCAAGCGATGCAGCGCGAGCTGGGCCAGCAGGTCCGAAAACTTGCCTTCGCTGCACACCAGACGCACCGGCTCACCCACCGACAGCGCTGGCTCTAGCAGCCGGTAGGCCACCGACTTGCCAACCGAGTCGGCCACACCTACCCGAAAATCCAGCACCCGCTTGCCGCCGTGGGCTTGGCGCATGGCGGTTTCTAGCTCAGAACCCAGGGCGAAAATTTGGTCGGCATAACCCAGCGCCATCTGGCCGTCTTCGGTCAATTCTAGGTTGCGCCCGCTTTTGCGAAAGAGCTTGCGCCCTAGCCAGTCTTCCAACTGTTTGATTTGCCCCGACAACGTTTGTGGCGTAGTGTGCAGCTGTTCGCCAGCGCGCATGATGCCGCCGGCCCGTGCGGCAACCCAAAAGTAGTGCAGGTGTTTAAAGTTCATCGCGTGTTCCTAATACTTCGTTAAAACCGAAGTTAAATGTCAACAAATACGAATTTACACGAAGTATAGATGCCGTTAAAGTGGTCCTTTTAGGCGCACGTTCGTGCAAAAAAAGGAGGCCAAATAATGCGACTCAGTACCCGAGGCCGGTTTGCCATTACCGCCCTGATAGATCTCGCGCTGCGCGAAAACGCAGTGCCCGTTCCTTTGGTGGACTTGGCTATGCGCCACCGTATTTCCCTGTCTTATCTAGAGCAAATGTTTGCGCGGTTGCGTCAGCATGGCTTGGTCGAGAGCACCCGTGGCCCCGGTGGCGGCTACACCCTTGCCCGCAAGGCAGCAAACATCACGGTGGCCGACATCGTGGGTGCGATTGAAGATCCGGCCGAAGAGCGCAGTGGCGCTGGTCAACGGGAAAGCTCGCAAAGTGCCCAGGCCATGACCCAGGATTTGTGGGACGCCTTGCAGTCCACCGTGGTGACCTACATGCGCACCATCACCCTGGAGACTCTGGCGGCAGAGCAAAAGGCCAAAGGTTTTAAGGTTCAGGAGCGCAAGCCGGTTCAAAAAGGCGTGTATTCGAAGCCTAAGCAAGAGCAGGTAAGCCCATATGCGCCAAACTCGGTATTCGCCTTGGGGCAGGCCTGGGGCGCCAAGGCTTAAACCGCGCTGGTGCCTGACCGGGGCGCCACCGTTGGCATAGTCAGCGTAAAACAGGCGCCTTTTCCGGGCGCTGAGCGCGCGGTAAGGTTTCCACCCAAAACACCAATGGCAAGGTTGCGGGCGATCGACAGGCCAAGGCCAGACCCGCCTTGCCCCATGCGGGTGGTAAAAAACGGATCAAAGATGCGCGACAGGGTGCTTGCGTCCATGCCGTGGCCGTCGTCACACACCGTCAACTCGACAAACCCTGGCCCGGCATTTTGTGCCGACAGGTGGAGCGCGCCGTGCTCGCGGCCGTGAAATCCGTGGAGGACGGCGTTCTGCACCAGGTTGGTCACAATGCGCCCCACCGGACCGGGGTAGCCTTCACATACCAGCCCGGCACCAATGTCGACATGAAACGTCCATTGGTTTGTGTGGTACGTTGCCTGCAGCGTGGCCATTACGTCTTGCACGACATTGCGCAGGTCGAACTCGCGCCGCTGTTCGGACGTTTGGTCCACCGCCACCTGTTTAAAACTGTTAATCAGTTGGGCTGCCCTTTCGCACGAACGGCTGATCAGTGCGCTCAACTGGGCACCGTCGGTGCAAAAATCGAGCAGCGTCGATTTGCGCAAATTGCCCTGCGCCACCGCCAGCTGCATGCCCTGCATGCGGTTTTCTAGGGTGGACGCCGACACAATGGCGTTGCCAATCGGGGTGTTTAGCTCATGCGCCACGCCGGTGACCAGCGCACCCAGTGAGGCCAGTTTTTCGGCCTGGACCAAATCGTCTTGCGTCCGTTGGAGCGCCTGGACGGTGGACGAGAGTGTCGCGGTGCGTTCAGAAACACGCTGCTCTAAGGCTGCGTTGAGGGCGCGCAACGCATCCTCGGACAGCTGCAGGTCGACGGTGCGGTCGTGCACACGCATTTCCAATTCATCGCGGGCGGTTTGCAATTCGTCGGTGCGTTCGATCACCAATTCTTCCAAGTTCTCATTCATCAAGCCCAGCTCCTTGGCCAAGCCTTGGTTCTCGACAAAGGTGTTGGCAATAGCGCTGCTGACCACATAGACCAGGGCACAGGTGTACACCAACATGCCGCTGAAGATGCGGGCCACCGAGGTGATGGCGCCCATCGCCAACAGTGCGTCATGCACGCCCGCTGCGGTTAAAACGAGCACGCCCACGAGCAACACCCTTGCGCCGGGTTTACCCAGGGCCGCTCCACGTGTCACCTGGTAGCAGCCCAGCATGGCGCAAGTCAGGCAAATCATAAAAAGCGACGTGCGCGCGGCGAGGAACAGGTCCAGGTTGCCGTGCCACACCGTAAGGCTCGTGGCCAGTGCGCTGGCGGCGCAGCCCACGCCCAGAATCCAGTTCAAGCGTGGCGTGAAGCGGTAATAGAACTGGCAAAACACATAGGCCAGGAAATAGGCAAACAGCCCGAGGTAGTGAATAAACAGCAGCGGCTCAGGCGCGAAAAAACGCAGCAGGTAATCGGCGGGCGCAGCGTAAAACGGGAAACTGGCCAAACAGCCGAGCGCTGCAATCAAATACAAGCGTGCCCGCGTCTTGGCGTACACCAACAGGATAAACAGCCCAAAGAACAGCACCACATACGCGACGATGATGCGCAGCTCTCCGCCCCAAAACTGATCCCAGGCCAGGCTGGTGTCGTGCGCGTCGTACTTACGCAGTTCAAAGGGCAGCTGGTAGATACCGGTCATCAAGGGGGTGTCCACCCGGATGGCCACCACTTGGTGGGTCTGTTGAACGACAAATCGAATGGGGATCGGCTGGATCGAATAGTAGCGGTCTATGTTGATGTTGTTGGGGCGCTTAAAAACCTCGTGTCCATCGACATAAGCGCTGACTCGCCCCATGTAGGCGTCCACCAACATCACTACTTCTTGGCCAACCAATTCGGGGGCAAATTCGAAGGTTCCGCGGTACCAGCCCACGGTAAAGTGCTTGCCGTCCGGGTACGCATTGCGCCACGGCCCTGGCGCGCGCACCATTTTCCAGGTTTGCGTATCAATGAATACGTCCTTGTTGTGGGGATCATCGTTGCGGGTAAACAGCCAGTTTCCCGTCAAGGGTAGGGGCTGTGCCAGCGCATTGACCACGATGCGGCAGGAATCGCAGCCCGGACGCAGGTCTTGGGCAGTGGCTGGTGTGTATGCCAACAGGGCCACCAGCGCCAGAGCGAGCAAGCCGCGCAGGCTAGCTTGCCAGCGCCGAATGCAGGTCCGCATTTCCATGCAAAGGTACACACGTGTCACGGCAGACTACGGCGTCGATGCGAGAACCGTTTGATTGCGCCCGCCATTTTTGGCCTTGTACAAGGCCTGGTCTGCCCGTTCGATGAGGGAGTCAATACTTTCATTAGGGCGGTATTGTGCAATGCCCGTGGAGAAGGTCACGCGCAGGTTCGGCGCATCGCCGAAAACCAATTCGTTGGTGGCGGCATGCAGGCGCAGTACCAGTGCGAGTGCCTGCTCAGTGCGGGTGTCAGTCATCAGCATCAGGAACTCTTCCCCGCCCCAGCGGGCCAGCGTGTCGGTGGGTCGCAGGTCGGCGCTGGCTTTTCGGGCAAAGCAGCGCAGCACCTCGTCACCAATGCGGTGGCCGTAGGTGTCGTTGACCTTCTTGAAGTGGTCAATGTCGATGATGCACACGCTGAATGTCTTAGCAGAGCGCTCCATCTGCCGCGCGGTGGTGGCCAGCAAATCGTTCATGTGGTGGCGGTTAAACAGCGCGGTCAGTTCATCGTGCTGTGCCATTTCTTGAATACGGTCCAAGGCCTCTAGTAACTCGCTGCGTTGTACCTGCAGCTTGATGCGCAGCTTGTTCAATTGCCCACCCAGAATGGAGGCAATGGGCACGGTGGTCGCCAACATGGCCCAGTGGAATAGTTCGATCTGAAACGGAAATTCGTCGGGGTGGTGCTGCGACATGTACCACTGCACCGCGCCAAACACCGCTAGCGTCCACAGGTTGACAAAGGCTTGGCCACGGCGGTTTTGCTCGAAAATGCCAAACACCAATATGAGCACGATCATCATCATCATCCCACCCCGTAAGGGCGGGCACAGCGCATAACCCAAAATGACCCAGGTGTTGGCACCGATAATTTGAAACTGCGTCAGACCCGGGTCGGGCAGCAACCAGTTGAGCCCGCTGCGCAAAAAGGCATACACCCCCACCATCCAGGCCAGCATGCCCACTTGCAGCCAGTGCACCCAGTAGGGCTCTTGGATGAGTCCGCTGTGTACCGAATACTCGACCATGAGGATGGCGACGATGTAGACAATCATCGACGTCAGTGACCGGATCAGGAGCAGCTTTTGCTTGGGCGAATTGCTAAGGATCAGTTGGGCGAACACGCGCTTGGTGCGTGCGGGCACGGACTCCGACCCCGTGGGCACCACGCGTTCAGCGGCTGACGGAAACACGCTATTGCCCTGCATACACTCCCATGAAACGATCGTTACTAGTCTCAATGTATCACGCTATTACCCAAGGGCCTATTGCTTGCGTTGTGTCGGCGTTGTACGGAAATTACGCCTTCGGGCGCCGTGGCGCGCTACTTACACATCGATCAGGTGGATGGTTGGTGGCGCAATAACCGGGCGGCGAATTTTCTGGGTTGGAGCCAAGACACGGGCCTTTCCATGCACCACCGTAGCACCGGATTGGTTGAGTACCTGACAGTCGAGTTCAACCTGATGACGCAGCTCGTCCTTGCTCGTCACTGTGGCCGTCACGGTAACAGTGTCACCAATGTGAACCGGCTTTGTGAAGTGCAGGTTTTGCTCAAGGTAGATGGTGCCAGGGCCGGGGAACTTGGTGCCCAGCAGCGCAGAAATCAGTGCGCCGCCCCACATGCCATGGGCGATGACGCCATGAAAGAGCGTGTTGGCAGCGTACTCCGGGTCCAGGTGGGCTGGGTTGGTGTCACCCGAGACGGCGGCAAAGGCGCGGATGTCGTCGGCCGTCAATGTGCGCACCAACTGGGCGCTTTGGCCGATGGTGAGCTCGTCATAGGTCACGTTTTCGATCATTTCCACAGTGGCAGTGTTCATGGGTTCGCTTTGGGGTGAATGGGTTTATGCTGGCAGGCGGTCGGTCTGGTTGGAGACACCTTTTCAGGCTAGCACCCGCCGTGGTCGTTAGGATTGACCTTTGTCATGTTCGCGGAGATTTACCATGCCCCCTGTACCGTTTGATTGGCAAGACCCGTTTCTGTTGGAGCAGCAACTCAGTGGTGATGAGCGCGCGGTGCGCGACGCTGCGTCGGCCTATTGCCAAGGCCAACTGCTGCCACGCGTGGTGCAGGCGTTTCGCGATGGGGCAACCGACCCCGCCATCTTTCGCGAGATGGGCGCATTGGGTTTGCTGGGCCCCACCATCCCTGAGCAGTATGGCGGGCCGGGTCTGAGCTATGTGCAGTACGGGCTGATCGCGCGCGAGGTGGAGCGGGTGGACAGCGGCTACCGCTCCATGATGAGTGTGCAAAGTTCGCTGGTGATGGTGCCCATTTTTGAGTTTGGCACCGAAGCCCAGCGCCAAAAATACCTGCCCAAGCTGGCCAGCGGCGCGTTCATCGGCTGTTTTGGCCTGACCGAGCCGGACCATGGATCTGACCCCGGTTCTATGGCCAGCCGCGCCCACAAGGTGGATGGCGGTTATCGCTTGACGGGCAGCAAGATGTGGATTTCCAACAGCCCGATTGCCGACGTGTTTGTGGTCTGGGCAAAAGAGGTGAGCGAGAGCGGCAAAGTCGGCCCCATTCGCGGATTTGTGCTGGAGAAGGGTATGCAGGGCCTGAGTGCGCCAGCTATCCACGGTAAGGTGGGCCTGCGCGCCAGCATCACCGGTGAAATTGTGATGGAAGGCGTTTTTTGTCCAGAGGAAAACGCCTTTCCTGAGGTGCGTGGACTCAAAGGGCCCTTTACCTGTTTGAACAGCGCCCGTTTTGGTATTGCCTGGGGAGCATTGGGCGCCGCCGAAGACTGCTGGCTGCGCGCGCGCCAGTACACACTGGACCGCAAGCAGTTTGGCAAGCCGCTGGCGGCTAACCAGCTGATTCAAAAGAAGCTGGCGGACATGCAAACTGAGATTGCTCTGGGCTTGCAGGGCTGCCTACGGCTGGGGCGGATGAAGGACGAGGGGACAGATTCGGTGGAGATTACATCTATCTTGAAGCGCAATTCGTGTGGCAAGGCATTGGATATTGCGCGCTTGGCGCGGGACATGATGGGGGGAAACGGAATTTCGGACGAGTTTGGTGTGGCGCGGCATCTGGTGAACCTGGAGGTGGTTAATACCTATGAGGGGACGCATGACATCCATGCTTTGATCTTGGGTCGGGCGCAGACGGGGATTGCGGCCTTTTGAGGTTTTGGTTTTTGTCACATCCCCCCTCGCTCCCCCCGCCCTCTCTCGCCCCCGCCGGGGCGAAAGAGGGAGCTTTAACAGCCATATTTGGCCTTGGTTTTTAAGGGTTTCAGTACACGCGCCGGGCGCGTGTTGGGACACGAGGGCTAGCCAGAAATTCTAGTTAAATCGGCCTCTAGCCCTCTTGTATGTTGCGTATACAGCTACATAATCAATAGCAATTTGAGCCACCCCGTTGCGGCTTGGTAGGCACGGGACCGGTGTTGCGCGCTGATGCTGCGACCATTGCCACTTTGCGCGGCAGTGGCGTGGTGTTGGGGCGTGTGTGGTGAGCAACATTTGTGCCGTACACTGGCCCCATTGAGAGGCTGTTAAAAGGCCCTGCAACGGAGTAACCCCCCCCCACTGCGACCACTGCCCAGGGTCGTTTAGCCCATGCAACAGACCGTGATCCGTGTACTGCTGGTTGAGGACAATACAAGCGACGTGCAACGTGTGCAGGACGAACTTGCCCGCGCCAGCACGACGCAGTTTGCGGTGGTGCATGTCGATTGTGAAGACGACGCCCTTGCGCGTTTGGCCCAGCAGTTGGTGGATGTGGTGGTGCTGGAATTCAGCCTGCGTGGCAACAACGGGCTCGACATTTTGGCGCGCTTGCGCACGGCCGCGCCGGAGGTGCCGGTGGTGGTGCTGTCGCACCGCGCTGACGAGAAGTTGTCGCTGCAAGCCGTGCAGGCTGGCGCGCAAGATTATTTAGTCAAGGGCCAGGTAGAGGGCTTGCTGGTGCGCGCCATTAGCCACGCCGTCGAGCGGGCGCAGGCCGAGAACACCATGCGCAGCGTCAAGGCCCGCCTGCAGCGCACCATTGACGGTACCGATGACGGGCTGTGGGACTGGCTTGATGTCTCCCGCGAGACGATCTGGTGGTCGCCCAGCTACTTCAAACAATTGGGCTTCACGCCCGACGAGGTGCGCCCCACCGTCAAGCTGTTCCGCTCCCTGCTGCACCCCGACGATGTCAAGCCCTGTGATCACGCGATGGCCGACGCCATAGCCGGGCGGCGCGACGTCGACTGGGAATACCGCATGCGCCACCGCAATGGCGAATACCACTGGTTCAAAGCCCGGGGCAAGATCTACCGCGACGGTGCCTGTCTGGGTATGGCTGGCTCCAACACCGACATCACCCAGCACCGGCGCATGGCCGATGAACTGGAGCGCCACCGCCACCACCTGGAAGAAATGGTCGCCCTGCGCACCACCGAGCTGCGCGAAGCCCGCCAACAGGCCGATGCGGCCAACGAAGCCAAGAGTATGTTTTTGGCCAATATGAGCCACGAGATTCGTACACCCCTGCACGCCATACTGGGGTTTGTCCACCTGCTTCGTCGCGACACCGCGCTGCCCCAGCAAGTGGAGCGGCTCGACAAAATCAAAAGCGCGGGCCAGCATTTGCTCGACGTAATCAACGACATTTTGGACATCTCCAAAATTGAGGCCCGCCGCTTGGAGCTGGAGGCAGTGGACTTCAACCTGGCCAGCGTGTTTGACAACGTCAGCTCCATTCTGGGGCAACTGGCCCAGGACAAGGGGCTGCGTTTTTCCTTTGATCGACCGTCTGCCAACCTGTGGCTCAACGGCGACCCCACCCGCTTAGGGCAAGCCCTGCTCAACTACACTGCCAACGCGGTCAAGTTCACCAGCGAGGGCAGCGTTGCCATGCGGGTTCGGGTGCTGCAAGACGATGGTGCTGCTGTTTGCCTGCGCTTTGAGGTGCAGGACACTGGCAGCGGTATCGCACCCGACACACTGAACCGCCTATTTTTACCCTTCGGCCAGGCCGACGCCTCCACCACCCGCAGCCACGGCGGTTCGGGCTTGGGGTTGGTCATCACCAGACGCTTGGCGCAGTTGATGGGGGGCGACGCGGGCGCCAGCAGCCGTGAGGGCGAGGGCAGCACCTTTTGGTTTACCGCACGCGTCCAGCGCGGCCATACCCGAGAAGGCGACAAAGGTGCTGGCACCCACGTTGACCCGCAGGCCGAGTTACTAGGGCGCCATGCAGGCAAGCGTATTTTGGTGGCTGACGACGACCCCTTCAACCGCGAGATTGCCCGCGACATGTTTGACGGCATGGGCTTAAAGGTCGATACCGTCTGCAACGGCCAAGAGGCGGTCGACGCCGCCCGCACGCAGCGTTATGACCTGATCCTGATGGATGTGCAAATGCCGGTCATGGACGGGCTGGAGGCCACCCGGCTGATTCGCCAGATTCCGGGCTGGGAGCGCCGCGCTATCTTGGCCATGACGGCCAATGTGTTCGCCGAAGACCGCCGCGCCTGCCTGGATTCGGGCATGAGCGATGTAGTGTCCAAGCCCATTGCGGCCGAAGCGTTGTATTTCACGCTCTTAAAGTGGTTGCCCGCCGCAGGCATGCAGTAACATCTTGGATGGATGCCAACGCAGGTTGTCACCGCCAGGCAAACCCGCTAGGATGCAAGTTAACAACATAACCCCCCGACTGACGCCAACGTCACCCAAGAAGTATGAATAGCCCAGAAGCGAAGCCCACCGCAGTGCATAAAAGCCGTGATGCCCTGAAGGTACTGGTGGTGGACGATGACCCGTTCCAGTTAGAGATCATTGCCGAGACACTGCGTGGCCTGGGTTTGCGCGATATCACAGAGGCCACCAGCGGGGACCAAGCCCTTGCGGCCATCAACGCGTCGCGCTCTGACATGCCGTTTGATCTGATGCTCAGTGATCTGCACATGCCCGGCATGGACGGGTTTCAGTTCCTCGCCTCGGTGGCGCAAGGGGGCTTCAAAGGCGCATTGATTATTGTGTCAGGCCAAACCAGCGATGTGTTGCATTCTGCCGCCTTGGTAGCCAAGCTGCGCCGCTTCAGGGTGTTGGGCTCTATTGCGAAACCGGTGGACAAAGAGACTCTGTCCCAGATGGTGGCGATGCTGAATTAGCCGATTGCACCGGCTTTAATCATTCAGGCGCTGCGCAAACGCGCGGCCAATCCCGTCAAACAAGGGCCGCAAGCTGCGGCCGATCGCAACCGCCGATTCCACGTCGCGCAGCCGGGCGGCTTGCTCCATGGCAATACACTGGTTGGCAAATTCGGTGGCGCCAATGTTGAGTGCAGTCGACTTGGCCCGGTGGCCCATAGCCGCCAATTTGGCCATGTCTTGCTGGGCCACTGCAGCATCCACTTCGGCCATAACACCTTCGACCGAACGCATAAACAGCTGCGCAAATTTTCGAAACTTGGTCGCGTCGTGCCCAACCAGGGCGTCCAATACCGACAGGTCTAAGCCGGGCGGAGGCGCGGCGGCGTACCGTGTCACCAGCTCCAGCACACGGTCCAGTCCACCGCTTTGGATCGTGACCATGGCGGCGTCGGACGCAGCCGCTGCTATACCGTAGGCGACACTCAGGCCAGCGATCCGCAGCATGGGCACATCGTCGGCCGCATTGCCAATGACCAGTACCTGTGCGGGTGCCAAGCCAAGGTTCGCACAGCAAGCTAGCAGCAGCGCGCGTTTGGCCTCACCATCGGACAGCTCACCGGGCGCCATCTCGACGTGCATACCTGCGGCCTTGCAGGCATCCACCAATTCTTCGGCGCCGGGGTAGAGCAGGGCAGAGTCCATACCAAAGGCCAGCACCCGAAAATCAGCCAACGATTTCGGTGGCACGAAACCGCGGACGAGAAGACCGGGTGCGTATTCGTGTGCCTGTGTCATGGACATGCTCCTTGTATGCGGTTCAAGCGGGGCTGGGTCGACCCAGTTCTTCCCACCGTTCCAGGGCCGATATCAGTTCGTCGTCAATCTGCGTATTGCGGTTTGAGAGCGCTAGCGCCCGCGCATTGTCGCTGGCAAACAGGGTGCCATCGGCCAGCGCTTCCTGGATACCCTGCTGCTCGGCCTCCAGCGCGGCTATTGCGGAGGGCAGGGTGTCTAGCTCGCGCTGCTCTTTGAAACTCAGCTTGCGCGTCTTAGTGGGTGGTGCAACGGGTGCGGGCGTCGCGACCGGTGGTGCTGCAACGGCGGACAATTGCTCATTTTTTTGTAGCTGGCCGCGCCCATAGTTAAAGGGCTTGGCGCCTTTTTGACCTTTGCTTTGGGCGATCTCGTTGGCGCGTTTGGACTGAATCAACCAATCGCCCACACCACCTTCGTATTCGCGCCACCCGGCCTCACCCTCGTAGGCAATGGTGCTGGTGACCACGTTGTCCATGAAGGTGCGGTCGTGGCTGACCAGAAACACCGTGCCGTCGTAGTTTTGCAGCAGGTCTTCTAGCAGCTCCAGCGTGTCGATGTCCAGGTCGTTGGTCGGCTCATCAAGCACCAACACATTGGCCGGGCGGGCAAACAGGCGCGCCAGCAGCAGGCGGTTGCGCTCGCCACCAGAGAGGGAGCGCACCGGTGAGTTGGCCCGCGCTGGCGAGAACAAAAAGTCACCCAAGTAACTTTTAACGTGTTTCTTTTGGTTGCCAATTTCGATCCACTCGGAGCCAGGGCTGATGAAGTCTTCTAGCGTGGCATCCAGGTCCAGCGCGTTGCGCATCTGGTCAAAGTAAGCCACCGTCACATTGGCACCTAGGCGCACCGTGCCCCACGGGCTGTGGCCGGGTTCGGGCTTGGGGGCGTTGGCGGGTGCCGGGTCGGGCTTGAGTTGACCGAGGATCAGCTTGAGCAGAGTGGTTTTACCAGCGCCGTTGGGGCCCAGTAGGCCGATTTTGTCGCCGCGCAGCACGGTGGTGGTGAAGTCCTTCACGATCACCCGTTTGGCATCGCCTTCGCCAAACGTTTTGCTCACATGCACCATCTCGGAGACCAGCTTGCCGCTCTTGTCGCCGCTGGCCACGTCCATATTCACGCTGCCCACCGCTTCGCGGCGCGCTTCGCGCTTGGAGCGCAGCTCGCCCAATCGCACGATACGGGCCTGCGCCCGGGTGCGCCGGGCTTCTACGCCTTTGCGGATCCAAATTTCTTCTTGCGCCAGCAACTTGTCGGCGCGCGCGTTGATGACGGCTTCTTGGGCGGCTTGCTCTTCTTTTTGCACCAAGTAGGCGGCAAAGTTACCGGGGTAAGACAAAAGTTTGCCCCGGTCCAGCTCCACAATGCGGGTGGCCACGTTGTCCAAAAACGAGCGGTCGTGGGTGATGGTGATGATGGAGCCCTTGAAGTCCACCAGCAGGCCCTCTAACCATTCAATGGAGTCCAAATCCAGGTGGTTGGTGGGCTCGTCCAGCAACAGCACGTCGGGCTGGGCGACCAGCGCCTGGGCCAGCGCCACGCGTTTTTTGGTGCCGCCCGACAGCGTGTTCACAATGGCCTCGGGGTCTAGGTGCAGGCGGTGCAGCGTCTCGTTGACGCGCTGCTCCCAGTTCCAACCGTCCAGCGATTCGATCTCGCTTTGCATGGCGTCCAGGTCGCCGTGGCCCTGGCAATACTCTTCAATCAGGCCGATAACCCTCGCCAAACCTGCGCGGGTAGCTTCAAAAATCGTAGCATCGGCATCGAGCTGCGGCTCTTGCGCCACGTAAGCAATGCGGGTGTTGCTTTGCACCTGCACGGTGCCGTCGTCGGGCTTGTCCATGCCGCCCAAAATTTTGAGCATGGACGATTTGCCTGCGCCGTTGCGGCCGATCAGGCCCACGCGCTCTGCGGTTTCTAAAGAAAAATCAGCGTGGTCGAGCAGCGCGACGTGCCCAAATGCCAGCTGGGCGTCAAGTAAGGTAATAAGTGCCATGTGGGGTGGATTATCCCTTGTCGCTTTGCATGGCGCGTGCCAGAGTCGCGTCCACGCGCTTCAGCCCGAAGCTTGCCCTGTAGGATCGAGTACATTGCGGTCGTCTTTTACTTCGGGCATGCTCAATTACGCATTCAACCATTCGCTCAAGCTGCTGCGCACCCGGCGTTTTGGCACGTTTTGGTTCGCCAGTTTGTTGTCCAACATCGGCACCTGGGCGCAGCAAGTCGCCCAGCCCTGGCTGTTGCTTAGTCTGGGTGCGTCGCCCTTTCTGCTGGGACTGGACAGCTTCGCCATGGGTGCGCCGGCGCTGCTGTTGACTCTGGTAGGTGGGGCGATGGCAGACGGCGGGGACCGTCGGCGCATCATCGTGCAGTTTCAGTCGATTCAGATGCTGTGTCCCATCTTGCTGGTGGGCTTGCTGCTGGCTGGCACGGTACAGCCCTGGATCGTGATTGTGTTGTCGCTGGTGGTGGGCATTACGGACGCGCTGTCCATGCCGTCGTTCCAGTCGATTGTTCCGTCCATCGTCAAGCGCGAACAGATTCCGTCGGCTATTGCCCTGAACTCGACGCAGTTCAACCTGTCGCGCATTCTGGGGCCAGCCATTGCCGGGGTGCTGATGGCCAGTGTGGGTGCGGCGGGTGCCTTTGCCGTCAGCGCCGCGTCGTATGTGCCGTTTATCGTGGTGGCCATGTGGGTGTTGCCGCGCGTGGTCACCACGGCTTCCCTGCGCCAGGGGCTGGACCACCGCAAACTGGTGGCCAGCGTGAAAGAAATCGTGCATGAGCCTTTTTTGCGCGGCGCCTTGCTAACGGTTTTGACCAGCGCGCTGTTGTCAGCCCCGCTGATCACGTTTTGCCCCGTCCTGATTAAAGAAGTGTCGCAGGGCGACGTGGGTCAATTCAGTCTCACAATGGGCGCTTTTGGCGTGGGCGGCCTGATCGGTGCGATCGGCTTGCTAACCGTTGACCCCGAAAGAGATCGCAGACCTTTGAGTTCGTCGTTCGCGTTGGCTTATGGCGTGGTGGTGGTGCTTGCGGCGTTGAACCGCTGGTCGTGGGGTTTGCCGCTGCTTTTTGCGCTGGCCGGTGCCTTCATGACTGCTAGTAACGCATCGGCCAATGCCCTGCTGCAGTCGGCCGCCCCGGCCAGGATTCGCGGACAAACCGTCAGCCTGTTCATGCTGGCCATGCGCGGTGGCATTGCGCTGGGCGCTTTGGTGACCGGGGTGTCCGTCAGTATTTTGGGTGTGCGAGAAGCGCTGGTGATCAATGGCGTTTTGGCGGTATTGGTGCACCTGATCCTTCGGCGTCAATGGCTGTATGCGCCACTGCCCAGGGAGTTGGACAACTAACCCCCCCGGTTGCGCGCCAGTTGCTTTGATCCACCGACAGTTGCCACGCCGCTGAACGGGATTAGTCCATTCGGCCTATTGCCCAAATAGGCGTTAGCGGCGACAGTAGCCTTTCCTAAAGGCTACAGCTTGGACGCAGGCTGCCCTGTCTGTGCGGGTTGTTGACGCTGGCGCATGCGGCACAGCCTTTCGCAACGCCCCATTACCTCCGCATTGTCCCCACTGGGCACGGGCTTGGGTTTTGCGAGCGTTTAATTTTTGAAAAGTTTGATGGTGAAGGTTGCAGTATGACGAAGCAGTATGGTGCCATTTCAACGCTGGGCCGCTGGGCGCTGGTACCGCTGGCGACACTGGCCTTGGCTGCTTGTGGTGGCGGTGAGCCTGATGTGCCGCAGGCAGTGCTCCCTCCGGGCCCCGCGACTTTCCTCGTGGCCGCACCGCCAGTATTGCCCTCCACGATCGACACGACTGGCGACAGCGCTGGCGCCACGCAGCCCGGCCTAACAGGGCACTTGAATTACATGGTTTTCAGCGCGTCTGATGTGGCTTCAGGTACGCCGAAGTCGGCTGTTGCCACTATCACCGATGGCGGTGGCGCGCATGACATCACATTCCCAGTGACAGGAGCATTCGCGCCGACTACTGGACTGGTTATCCACAAGATGGTGGCAGATGCTGCTGTCGAGACGTGGAACGGAGTTTCTGGCAACGGCGGCATCCAAAATTTGGCCGCGACCTTCAATGGCAACGAATCAGGCTTGCTGAGCGATGGTAATTTTTTGGTGTATTGCTCGGCGGGAATATCCTCCCAATTGCTACCCGCAACAATGCCCGCCTTAGCGCCCGCGGCCCGCGCCGGTGCCCAGGTGGCGATCTCAGGCAACTTTGTGGCCATGTCGGATATCGCGCCGTTGTACGGCAAGACCTTTAAGCGGTTTGATTGCACCGACTCTGCACCCAGCACCAAGTTTGGTGACAGCAATGGCAATCTATCCATGGCGTTTGGCGCGGTCACCCTAGCTCCCACCGAAGTCGTTGCGGCATTTTCCACTGATGGCTTTACCAGCACCACAGGCGCCATTTACAAGCGTCGCGCTTACCAGATCCCCATCCGGGGCATAACCCGGTACGTCATCGTGGCACTGGATACAGATGCCGTTGGCAACGCCACCGCATCGGTCTTGTACCAGTACATCTGACCCCAGGAAGTCTCCTTGCACATGCTGTCTTTGCGCGCTCCCATGGCACGTAGCCAGTGCCGTGTTCGGCGCAGCGAAATAAAGGAGGAGGCCGCAGGCCGGGGGACATTCGCACAGCCGAGCACGGCACTGGCGGAGCAGCACCGCTAGCAGGCCAACAACGCTAGCGGCTGCTAGGGAAGCTAAACACCGCCCCCTCCCGCACCCCGGCCGAAGGCCAGCGTTGGGTAATCGTCTTGCGCTTCGTATAAAACCGCACCGCATCCGGACCATAGGCGTGCAGGTCGCCAAAGAGGGACCGCTTCCAGCCACCAAACGAGTGGTAGGCCACCGGCACCGGCAGCGGTACATTCACCCCCACCATCCCCACCTGAATGTGGTCGCTGAAATAACGCGCCGCCTCACCGTCGCGGGTGAAGATGCAGGTGCCGTTGCCATATTCGTGGGCATCAATCAAGTCCATCGCCTCTTGCAGCGTCGCCACCCGCACCACGCCCAGCACCGGGCCAAAAATCTCTTCCTGGTAAATCACCATGCCCGGTTTGACATGGTCAAACAGGCAAGGCCCCATAAAGTAGCCACCTGCATGGCCCGCCACGGTGATGGCGCGCCCATCGACCACCAGCGTGCCGCCCTCGGCCACGCCTTGGTCTACATAGCCTCGCACCTTGTCAAAGTGCGCTTGGGTTACTAGTGGGCCCATGTCGCTGGCGGGGTCGGTTCCGGGGCCGACCCGCATCTTGGCGATCTCGGCCTTCAGGCCAGCTACCACCGCGTCACCCGCTGCATCCCCCACGGCCACCACCAGCGGTATTGCCATGCAGCGCTCGCCACATGAGCCGTAGGCCGCGCCCATCAGCGCCGTCACCGCGTTGGCAATGTCGGCGTCGGGCATCACCACCGCGTGGTTCTTGGCGCCGCCCAGCGCCTGCACCCGCTTGCCGTGGGCGCAACCGGTGGTGTAGATGTATTCAGCAATCGGGGTGGAGCCCACAAAGCTAATCGCTTTGACGCGCGGGTCGGTCAAGAGTACGTCTACCGCCTCCTTGTCGCCGTTAACCACGTTGAGCACACCGGGTGGCAGCCCGGCCGCCAAGGCCAACTGGGCAATGCGCAGCGTGCTGCTGGGGTCGCGCTCCGACGGTTTCAGAATGAAGGTGTTGCCGCAAGCCACGGCCATGGGCCACATCCACAAGGGCACCATGGCGGGAAAATTAAAGGGTGTGATGCCCACGCAGACACCCAGGGGCTGAAACTCGCTCCAGCTGTCAATGGCAGGGCCCACGTTTTTGCTGTGCTCGCCTTTGAGCAACTCGGGCACATAGCTGGCGTATTCCACGTTTTCGATGCCACGCTGCAGCTCACCCGCTGCGTCGGACAGCACCTTGCCGTGTTCGGCGGTGATTAGGCTGCACAGTTCATCGCTGTGTTCTTCTAGCAGCACCTTCAACTTCGCCATCACCCGCGCGCGCTTAAGCGGCGGGGTATTGCGCCAAGCCGGAAAGGCCGCCTGGGCGCTGGCGATGGCCTGCTCGGTGGTGGCCCGGTCGGCCATCAGCACGCGCTGCGTGGGTTTGCCGGTAGCGGGGTTGAATACGTCCTGGCTGCGTGTGCCGCCGGGTACAAGATGGCCGTCAATCAGGTGGCCGATGGGGGGGAGTGTGGGCATGGTACGTATCCGTAAAAAATGAACAAAATAGGCCTCTAGCCCTCATGGAATGTGCGCAAGCAGCTATAAAAACAGGAGCATTTGCAGCGCCCTTAGTCGGTTGCGTTCAGCGCCTCGCCCAATGCATTGACCAGGCTGTGGATTTCGGTCGGGGTGGTGATAAAGGGCGGTGCCAGTTGGATGGAGTCGCCACCATAGCGCACGTAAAACCCTTTTTCCAGGCAGCGCATGGCGATTTCATACGGGCGCTTGGCGGGCTCGCCCGGCCACGGGGTGATGGTGATCCCTGCGGCCAGCCCGTAGTTGCGGATGTCGGCCACATGGCGCGCGCCCTGGAGGCTGTGCACACTCGCTTCAAAAATGGGTGCCAGCTCGGCCACCCGCTGCACCATGTTTTCGTTCACCAGTAGGTCCAGCGCAGCCAAGCCCGCTGCACAGGCCACCGGGTGGGCCGAGTAGGTGTAGCCGTGGGGGAATTCCAGCAGGTAGTCCGCGCCACCTTGATCCATGAAGGCGTTGTAAATGGCTTTGCTGGCCACCACCGCGCCCAGCGGCTGCGCGCCATTGGTGATTTGCTTGGCCACGTTCAAAATGTCGGGCGTTACGCCAAAGGCGGCAGAGCCGGTGTAGGCCCCCATGCGGCCAAAGCCGGTGATCACCTCGTCAAAAATCAACAGAATATTGTGGGCGGTGCAGATCTCGCGCAGGCGTTGCAAGTACCCCACCGGCGGCACCACCACCCCGGCCGAGCCCGACAGCGGCTCCACAATCACGGCGGCAATGTTGCTGGCGTCGTGCAGTGCAATCAGCTTAAGTAGTTCGTCCGCCAGCGCGGCGCCCATAGCCCCCTCTTGCGGTGGCATGCCTTTGTAAAAAGAGCCTGCTGGGGGCTGGGTGTGGGGCAGGTGGTCGGCCTCAATCCCGGCGCCAAAGGTCTTGCGGTTGGCCCCAATACCACCGACTGATATGCCGCCATAGTTGACCCCGTGGTAGCCCTTCTCACGGCCAATCAACCGTGTCTTGGTGCCCATGCCTTTGGCGCGCCAATAGGCCCGTGCCATCTTGAGGGCGGTGTCGGCTGCTTCCGACCCAGAGCCGGTGAAAAACACATGGTCCAGCCCGGCGGGGGTGAGTTCGCCAATCTTGTTGGCCAATTCAAACGACAGTGGGTGGCCAAACTGAAAGGCCGGTGAGTAGTCCAGCGTACCCATCTGGCGCGTGACGGCCGCCGTAATTTCCGGCCGGCCATGGCCCAAACCGCAGCACCACAGGCCCGAGAGGCCGTCAAATACTTTGCGACCCTGGCTGTCGGTGTAGTAGGCCCCCTGTGCGCTGACCAGCATGCGCGAATGGCTGGCGCTGGCGTGCGGATGGGTCTTGAACTGGCGATTGGCGCTAAACGGCATCCAGTGCGCCTGCAACCAGGCCGGGTCTTGCGGGTGCGGGTCGGTGGTGGTTCGTGGCGGGTTGGTTGGGGTGTCGTGGGTGGGCATGGTGGCGAGCAACAGCGGGGGTGTGCCATTCTGCGCCAGAACGGTGTCGCCTTGCCGTCACCCACCGCCGGTCTGCGCCGGTGCGGGCGCACCGGGAAGCGCCGGCAGCGGCTCAAAACCAAAGTAGTAGGGCACGACGCGGTAGCCCATCAAGAGGCCACCCTGTTCTGGCGTGGCGCTTAGGCGGTCGAAGTCGGCCGGGCTCAGGCGCTCGCGCTTGGCGTAGTCGCGCCTGCGGCTAAAAACGCCATTACGCCATTGGTAGACCTCGCCCAGTTTTTCTTTGTAGCTGTAGTGGTGCACAAAGTCGTTGTAATAGTCGTCAAAACGGTTGCGCCCCAGGTAGATAGCGTTGGAGCCTTCGTAACCGGTTTTTTGGTAGCTGTGGGCGTCGGTGTTGAGAAAATATACCCAGTCCCCTGGCACAAAGTTGTTGGCTGCCACATGCTCACGCATGCGCAGCAGCTTGCCGGGACGGATTAATTCTTCGCTGTCAAAGTCGGCCTCGAAGCTCCACATACGCCCGGGCTCAATGTCCACCAGCGGCTCTTTGTCGAGCAGCAATCGGTCCAAAACGAGCTGCGTCGTAACTGGATCGGCTTTCACCCGTCGGTAATAGTCCAGCACCGCCTGGGCGTAGACCATCTTGGTGGCGGTGTAGCAGCCAATGGCGTATTTGGATTGCTGAAAAAATAGGTCGTTGAGTGCCGCATACACCGGCACATTCGGCAGCGGTGTGCCCCGGTCCCAAAAGCGCGGGTTCCATTCGGCTGAGCCACCGTTGGGCCAGCGCCAACCCAGCACTTCGGCCCACATCACCGTGTTTTGACGCACACCCACATGGTCGGTCAGGGCCTGCACGGTGCAGGCGCGGCCGGTAAACCGGGTCAGGCGACCGGGGTGTAGCAGTGCCAGCACGATCTCTTTGCGCGACACCGTCACCACCGGCTCGGTGGCCTGTTCACTAACGGGAATGGCAATCACTGCGTCTTCAATCTTCAACTCGGGCCGCCAGCGCAAAAACAGCGTGCCCGAAGGTGACGCTGCCCCTTTGAGCGAATAGATGGCAGTGCCCCGTTGCTTGTCGATGGTGGTGGTGACCCAGCGCGCGCCAATGCCCATGTCTTTCAGATAACGTGGCATGTCGGTGCGCACCTGCTGCAGTTGGGCCGGGGAGCATGAAAACTGAATGCCGAAAGCTGGGGCTGGCGCTGGCGCCTTGGCCCAGGCGCTGGCCAGGGTGAAGCAGGCTGCGAATGCACCTACGCGAATCAAAAGTGTCATGGGATTATGAAGAAGCCGATAGGGCAGGTGCAGGTGCAAGTGCAAGGCAAGTGCACAACACAGCGCATGTGCTGCCGAAAGCCCCTATTGGACACCAAATGGCATCTCCAAATGGCGCATGGCCTGTCCTGCGGCTGCCTTTCTCAAGCTCCGTAAAACCGAAACCCAATCTCTGGCACATGCCCGCCAATCAATTCTGCCATCGCCTTGCCCGAGCCCGCGCCGTGCGTCCAGCCCAGAGTGCCGTGTCCGGCGTTGACCCACAGGCCGCGCACGGGCGTTTGGCCGATGTAGGGAATGTTGGTGGGGGTGGCAGGGCGCAGGCCGGTCCAGTAATGGGGGCTGCCGTCTTCTTCATCGGTACGGGTGTCGCACACGCCAGGCAACACTTCTTCGATGCGTTTGGACAGCATGTGGCAACGCGCCCGGGCCAGGGGAGATTCGAGCGTCAGGTCGTAGCCACCCACCTCGATGGTGCCGGCCACACGCAGCTCGTCACCCAGGCGGCTGATAGCGATCTTTTTGACATCGTCAATGATGGAGACCATGGGCGCTTGGTCGGGGTTCAATATCTTGAACGTCGCACTGTAACCCTTGCCGGGATAAATCGGCAGGTTCACCCCCACCGTGCGCAAGAGCGGCGCGCTGTACGCGCCGCAGGCCACCACCACCTGGTCGGCTTGCAGGTGCACCACCTGCTCTGGGTCATGGGTGTTGCAGGCGGCCGAGTACACCGCACGCACATCCACACCCTTGGCGGTGCGGCCCTTCAGGTGCAAGCGCTCCACCCCATGGTTGTAGAAAAAACGCACGCCCTTGGCGGCGCAGCGCCGGGCCAGTTCCTGGGTAAACACCCGTGCGTCGCCCGACTCGTCGCTGGCGGTGTAGGTGCCGCCCACGATGTGGTCGGCAAACGAACGCAGGGCCGGCTCAATACGCAGCAGTTCTTTTTTGCTCACCACCTTGCGGTCTACGCCGTAGCGGCGCATCAGTGCGGCGGCGTCGCCGGCTTCGTCAAAGGCGTGTTGGTCGGTGTAGAAGTGGGCAATGCCGCGCTCCAGGCGCTGGTAGTCAATGCCGGTGGCGGCCACCACCTCTTTGAGGGCTGCGTGGCTGTAAGCGCCCAGCGCCACGATTTGCTCCACATTGCGGGCAAAGGCGGTGTCGTTGCAGTTGGCCAAAAACTGCAGGCCCCAGCGGTATTGCTGCCAGCCTTTGCCGATGGGGAACTGCGGGCGAAACAGCAGCGGCGCCTCTTTGCTAAACATCCACTTCAGCGCCTTGAGCGGCGCCTCGCGGTTGGCCCAGGGCTCGCAGTAGCTCACCGAAATTTGCGCCGCGTTGGCAAAGCTGGTTTCTAACGCGGCGTCCGGCTGGCGGTCGACCACGGTGACCTCATGGCCGCGCTCGGCCAGGTGCCAGGCGGTGCTGATGCCGATGATGCCGGCGCCCAAGACAATGACTTGCATACGCTGGGGTACCCGCGGGTCGGGAGGGTGTGGGTGGTGTGGCGCTCTAGCGCACCAGCAGCACCGGTACCTTGCAATGGGCCAGCACCTGGTTGGCCACCGAGCCCATCACCAGGTTGAGCACCGCGCCGTGGCCGTGCGAGCCCATCACCACCATGTCGTATTTGCCGTCGGTGGCGCACTTGGCGATAGCCGGGCCGGCCGGGCCCACTTTGCGTTCGGTCTTGGCATCAATACCGTGGCGCACCAGGTATTTGCTCAAAGGGGCAAAGATTTTTTCGGTCTCGTCGGCGTAGTACTGCTCCACTGCTTCTTTGCCCACTGCGGAGCGCGCCAAAGCGGGCAATGTCAACAGTGCGGTAAACAGGGTGTAGGTGTTGTCTTTGTTCAGCAGGGCTTCGTGCGTGGCCAGGTAGGCCAGCATTTTTTTGCTGTAGGGGCTGCCGTCAACGGCCAGAAGTATCTTCATGTATTGCTCCTTTGGGTGAATACACCAGTGTAGCGAGTGGGCACTTGCGTTAATGGCCCAGACCCACTCAGGGGCATGGGTTGAAAGAGTATTTTGCTATTAAAATGATAGCTTCTTGCGCACATTCTATGAGGGCTAGCGGCCTATTTCTATCAAAAAATCGGCGCGGTACCCAAGTTGCTCGCCCTTGCGGGCATAACCCAGCGGGTTGGCCACCACATGGCAGCCATGGTGCAGATAGTCGCTGGGGGCGTGCAGGTGGCCGTGCAGCCAGGTGTGGGCCAGGGGCAGTAAGTCGTCCAGCGCGTTGCAGAACCCGGCAGTGCCGGGGGTGCGCCCATAGCGCGGGTCGGCGCTGTGCAGGCTGGGGGCAAAGTGGGTCACGGCCACGGTGGGGCCGTCAAAGGGTGCAGCCAAGGCGGCACGCAGCCATTGCTGGCAGATAAGGCCTTGCTCACGCACCTCCTCGGCCAGCCAGGGCGCGCCATTGCGGGTGGTGCCGGTTTTGCGCAGGTAGTAATTGGCGGCGCGAAAAGCCTTGTCGCGGGCCTTGAGCTGCTGCGCAAGAAGATGGGGTGGTCCCAGCGCGTCAAAGTCGCTCCACAGGGTGGTGCCGACAAAACGCACGCCTTTCAGAACCGCCGTTTCGCGCTCTAGCCAAACCATGCCTAAGCGCTCGCAGATGCTGCGCAGTCGGGCGTGGGCTACATCAAAATCCAGCGTGTCGTATTCGTGGTTGCCGGGTATAAACAGCACCGGCATGGGCCAGCCCTTAAACGGTGCAAAGCGGCCCAGGCCAAAGTCGGCATCCGTCAGTTGCGAGCCGGGCTGGTACGAGCCTATGTCGCCCGCCAGCACCAGCACATCGGCATCCGGGTGGGGCTGCGCCGTCCAGTGTGGGTGAGCTTCCAAGTGCAGGTCTGAGAGCAGTTGAATCTTCATGGCCGCATCATCGCATTCATGTCGCAAAGGTTTGGCTGGCCAGTGCTGCAATTTGGGCGCGCAGCCAGGCGTGGGCGCTGACGCCGTCTTTGCGCAGGTGCCACAAGGCGTCCACATCGACCCGGGGCGCGGCAAAAGGGAGCTCGCGCAGCACCAGTTGGTCGGCAAAGCCGGTGACCTTGACAAAATGGCGCGGTAGTACGGTTAGCAAGTCAGACTGGGCGACCACCTTGCCTGCGGTAAAGAATTGGTTGACGGTGAGCACGATGTGGCGCGTGCGTCCTACGGTGGCCAGCGCCTCATCCATAAACCCCACCGCTCGGCCCGAAAAGCTGACCAGCAGGTGGCGGGCCGCGCAGTAGTGGTCCAGCGTCAACGCGCCTTGGGCTAACGGGTGGCCATGGCGCATGACACACACATAGTCACCCGAAAACAGGCGGTGGCGCAAAAATGTGACGCTCTCACCCCCTTGTGCGCGGCTGATCAAGTCGGCAGCCACCGCCGGAAAATGCCCCAGCGCGAGGTCCGCCTGCCCCGCGTCGAGCAAGGGGCGCGGGTCGCGGGTGGTTAGCGGCACCACCCGCAGCGACACCCCTGGGGCCTGCGTAGTGATGACGGCGACCAAGCGGGGCATGAGTTCGGCCGCAGTGGCGTCGGCCATGGTTAATACAAAGGTGGTGGCGGCTGTGGACGGGTCAAAAACACTGGGTGCAAGTGCGGCTTGCAACTGCTGTAAGGCGCTGCGCACGGCCTGCCAGATGTCCAGCGCGCGGGCGGTAGGCTCCAGCTGGCGGCCCTTGCGAACCAGCAGTTCATCCCCAAGCGATTCGCGCAGCCGACGCAAGGCATTGCTCACGGCGGGCTGGGTGAGTGCCAATTGCCGGGCCGCTTTGGTCAGGCTGCGCTCGGCCATGATGGTGTCAAACACCTTCAGCAGGTTCAGATCCAGGGTGCGCAGGGTGAGTGGGTCCATGCTTAATCATAAATGTTGTGAATAGATGGCATCACAAATAGAAAGTTGAACGGCATTAGTAAAAACCCTAGTATCACCGTGTCCCCCGTCAAAATGCCTAAGGAGTGTGTCGTGATCCGGTCTATTCAATTGGTTTTTCCCTTGGTTAAGCGCCGTGCCGCCAAGCCCGAAGCGGCCAAGCTCCAAGCCGGTATGCTGCTGTCTGCCGTTTTGGCGGCCATTTTGGTGGTGGCGAACCAGCTGATTGAAACGTGGGCCGACGGGCATCTGCTCGTGATTTGGGTAACTTTGTGGACGGTCGTATTTGCCACCCTGGCGTGGTTGGCACCAGTTTTGCGCCGTTCGCTCAGCGCTGCAGTGGCAAGCGTGTCGTTATGGGTGCAGGCCCGCGCCGCGCGGCGCGCCGACGCCGCCCTGTGGTGCCATGCCCAGGCCGATGCACGGGTTATGGGTGATGTGCAGTCGGCCATAGACCGCAGCGACAGCCAAGACTGACCGGGTCCTTGCAATTCCACCCATAAAAAAAGCCACCGCAACGCGGTGGCTTTTTTGTGTGCACACGGGCTTGTGGCCCGTGTGACTTAGGCGGTCAGGCGCTTTTCTAGTGCGGCCTTGGTGGTCACCAATTCCTGGGGCAGGTTGTGCGCCAGTTTGGAAAAATGCTCGCTGTGCAAGGCAAACTCGGCCTTCCAGGCGTCTTTGTCCAAGCTGGTGACGCTGTTGAATTGTGCTTGGCTGAAGTCCAGACCGGTCCAGTTGATCTCACTGTAGGCGGGGCTGATACCAAAGCCATTTTCCAAACCAGCAGTCTTGCCTTCGATGCGGTCAATCATCCACTTGAGCACGCGCATATTGTCACCGTAGCCAGGCCAGACGAACTTGCCGTCATCGCCCTTGCGGAACCAGTTGACGCAGTAAATTTTGGGCAGGGTGTGGCCGGTGTCTTCGAGCTTGTGCTCCATGTCCAACCAATGCTGGAAGTAGTCGCTCATGTTGTAGCCGCAGAAGGGCAACATGGCAAACGGGTCGCGGCGCACCACACCCATCTGGCCTACGGCAGCAGCGGTGGTCTCAGAACCCATGGTGGCGGCCATGTAGACGCCTTCCATCCAGGTGCGGGCTTCGGTCACCAGCGGCACGGTGGTGGAGCGGCGGCCACCGAAGATGAAGGCGTCAATCGCCACGCCATTGGCATCGTCCCATTGCGGGTCAAGTGCCGGGTTGTTTTGTGCCGCCACGGTAAAGCGGGAATTAGGATGGGCCGCCTTGGCGCCGGTTTCCTTGGCGATTTGGGGCGTCCAGTCCTTACCTTGCCAGTCGATCAGGTGCGCAGGAATGGCGCCACCGTCTTTCTCCATACCTTCCCACCACACGTCGCCGTCATCGGTCAGGGCCACGTTGGTGAAAATTACGTTCTTGTCCAGACTGCGCATGCAGTTGGGGTTGGTGTGCATGTTGGTGCCGGGGGCGACGCCAAAGTAACCCGCTTCAGGGTTGATGGCGTACATCCTGCCGTCGGCATGGGGTTTGATCCAGGCGATGTCGTCACCAATGGTGGTGACTTTCCAGCCCGCAAAACCGGCTTCAGGTGGTACCAGCATCGAGAAATTGGTCTTGCCGCAGGCGCTGGGGAAGGCGCCAGCGATGTGGTATTTTTTGCCCTCGGGCGATGTGACGCCCAAGACGAGCATGTGTTCTGCCAACCAACCTTGGTCACGGCCCATGTTAGAGGCAATGCGTAAGGCAAAGCACTTCTTGCCCAAGAGGGCGTTGCCACCGTAGCCGGAGCCGTACGACCAGATTTCGCGCGACTCGGGGTAATGCACGATGTACTTGGTCTTGCTGCAGGGCCAACTGGTGGCGTCTTTTTCGCCTGCGGCCAAGGGTGCACCCACGGTGTGCATGCATGGCACAAACTCGCCGTTGACGCCCAGCACGTCGTACACAGCTTTGCCCATGCGGGTCATGATCTTTTGGTTGGTGGCCACGTAGGCGCTGTCGGTCAACTCAATGCCGATGTGGGCAATGTGCGACCCCAGAGGACCCATGGAGAAGGGCACCACATACATGGTGCGCCCGGCCATACAGCCGTCAAACAGGGCTTTTTCGCCGTTGTTGCCACTTTGCAGGATCTTGCGCATGTCGCTTGGCGCCATCCAGTTGTTGGTGGGGCCGGCGTTTTCCTTTTTGTCACTGCAGATATAGGTGCGGTCTTCTACGCGGGCCACGTCGGACGGATCGGAGCAGGCCAGAAAGCTGTTGGGGCGTTTGGCGGGGTTCAGGCGTTTGAAGGTGCCAGCGTCGACCAATTGCTGGCACAGGCGTTGGTATTCTTCTTCCGAGCCGTCGCACCAGTAGATGGCGGCGGGCTTGCACAGCGCGGCCATATCGGCGACCCAGGCGATCAGCTTGGGGTTTTTGACGTAGCTTGGCGTGTTGAGGTTCAGGCCTTGCATAACGGGTGAGTTCATGGGTAGCTCCTAGTTTAAAAATCGTCTTTTCAAAATCCGGCACAGGCTTTGACTTTGAAAAAATGGCTTAAGGGCGAACACAGAAGGCTAATTCGGAACGGGACACTCCTACTAAACACATGAACAAGTCGGCTAGGATGCGTATTTTAAGAACAGGTACCGTGGTTACATAGGAAAAACCCCGGAAAGATATGCAAAACTTGCATGAATTTATGCGATTCGACATGAAGCCAGTGCCCCACCGCAGTGCGCTTGCGCGTCGCCATTTCTTGGCAATGGGCGTGGGTATTGGTTTGGGTTGCACCGGGTTTGCCAGCGCCGGTGTGGCGTCGCAAAGGGTGCAAAACGCCTCGGCAGTGCCGGTGCGGGTTCTGGCAGCCAGTGACTTAAAGTTTGCGCTCACGCACGTTGCGAGCCAATACCAGCAAGAAACGGGGCAATGGGTTGAGGTGACCTTCGGGTCATCCGGCAATATGGCGCGCCAGATTCAGCAGGGCTTGCCGGCCGATATTTTTATGTCGGCCGACGAAGACTTTGCGCTGCAACTGGCCCGTGCGGGATTGACCCGCGGTGGCGACACCGGTGTCCTGTATGCCCTGGGGCGCATCGCGCTGTACCTAGCCCCCGGCAGCCCGATTGCGCCCGATGCTCGGTTGCAGGGTGTGCGCGAGCACTGGACGCAGGTGCAAAAGTTTGCCATTGCCAACCCTGAACACGCGCCTTACGGCCGTGCGGCCCGCGAAGCCCTGCAAAACCTCAAGCTGTGGAATTTGGTGCAGCCCCGCTTGGTACTGGGTGAAAACATTGCCCAGGCCACCCAGTATGTGAGCACCGGCGCGGCGCAAGCGGGTATTACCGCTTTGTCTCTGGTGATGGCGCCCGCGCTGCAAGGCCAGGGCCAGTTTGTGGCGCTGCCGCCCGGGCTGCACGCGCCCCTGCGCCAACGCATGGTGTTGCTGAGCAAGGCCAGTGATGCTGCAAGCGCTTTTTATAAGTACTTGCAGCAGCCCCCGGTGCGCGCGGTCATGGCGCAGTACGGCTTTGTGCCGCCCCCATAATCACCCCATGGATTGGCAAGCTGCACGTGTTTCACTCTGGCTGGCCGCCCTCACGGCGCTGATTTTGTTGCCGCTCGGGGTGGGCTTGGCGCGTTGGTTGGCCCTTACGCCCAGCCGCTGGCGCCCCCTGGCCGAGGCTCTGCTTATGCTGCCCTTGCTGCTGCCACCTACCGTGGTGGGTTTTTATCTGTTGCTGACCCTGGGCGCGGGCTCACCCATTGGGTCCTGGCTGGCCCAGCACACCAACTTGCGGTTGGTTTTTAGCTTTGAAGGATTGTTGTTGGCCAGTGTGCTGGTCAACTTGCCGTTTATGGTGCAACCCATCCAGCGTTCTTTTTCCGCAGTACCCCACATGCTGCGCGAGGCGGCCTGGGTGTCGGGCCTGGGCCGCTGGCACACCTTTGTCAAAATCGAGTTGCCCCTGGCGTGGCCGGGGCTGGTGGCAGGTGTGGCCCTGACCCTGGCCCATACCTTGGGCGAGTTTGGCGTGGTGCTGATGGTAGGCGGCAGTATTCCGGGCGAAACCCGCACCCTCAGCATCGCCCTGTACGACCGGGTTCAGGCCTTTGACATGGCGGGCGCCCAGGTCATGGCCTTGGTGCTGGTCGGCCTGTCGGTGCTGGCGCTGGCCTTGGTGTTTGCAACCGACCGGCGCGGCGCGGCTGCACCTGCGCGCTAGGCACGGCACTGCAACGCCAAACCACACCCATGTATTCGCTCCACGTTCAACTCGGCAGCCAAGGCCCGATTGCGCTCAACGCCGAGTTTGATTGCCAACCGGGCGAACTGGTGGCGCTCTTGGGGCCATCGGGCAGTGGCAAGACGTCGCTGCTGCGGGCCATTGCTGGCCTACTCCCTGCGGCGGGCCTGCACGGCACCGTGCGGCTGGGCTCGGATGTGTGGTTTGACAGCAGTCGGGGCATCCACTGGCCACCCCAGGCGCGTCGGGTGGGGTTGGTGTTCCAGAGTTACGCCCTATTTCCCCACATGACTGCTATTGAAAACATAGCTATTGGCGCATATTCCACGAGGGCTATAGGCCAAAATGGACATGAAGTCCAGGCCTACATTCAGGGTCTGATGGAGCGTATGGGGCTGGCTGGGCTGGCCCAGCGCCTGCCCAACCAACTCTCGGGTGGGCAACAGCAGCGGGTGGCGCTGGCACGGGCGCTGCTGCGTCTGCGGGTCGCCCCGGAAGCTGCTGAACGTGACCGTGCCGGTTCAGGCGAGCAGGGTGTTTTGTTGTTGGACGAGCCGTTTTCAGCGGTGGACGCGCCCACGCGCCAAACCTTGTACCGCGAGTTGGCGGCCTTGCGCCAGCATGTCTCAACCCCAATGGTTTTGGTGACGCACGATTTGCTGGAGGCGCGCCGCTTGGCCGACCGGGTGGTGGTGGTCGACGGCGGCACCACCTTACAAACTGGCACCCCCGCCAAAGTGTTTGGACAGCCCCGCAATGCCCGCGTGGCGCAGCTGGTGGGTATTCAAAACCTGTTTAAGGGGCGTTTTTACAAGGCTGAAGCGGGCTGGGCGCGACTGCACTGGACGCCCCAAGGGCTCCATGCCACCGACAACCCGCAGGTGTTACACACGCTGGACAAAGGCCGCATTGACGACGGCGCTGAGGTCAGTTGGGTGCTGGCCGGTGAGTCCATGGAGGTGACGGCCCGATGCGCTGACCCGCACGCGCCAGAGAATGAGTTGCTTCGAGCCAATGTGCTCGATTGTGTGTTGGAAGAAGCGCTGGCCCTGGGCGAAACCAGTTTGTGTACGCTCAAGCCGCTGGGGCTGGGGGCCGACCGGTTGACGCTGACCTTGTCAACGGCCCAACTGCGAGCGATGGGCACAGGGGTGGGCGGGGTGCTGCAGGTGCACATTGCACCGCAGGCGATTCACATCATGCCCGTGCGCGCATAGCAGCGTGTTAGCCCACAGGTCGCCAGTTTAGGCCATTGTCACAGCAATGAAGGCCAGCAAAAAAATCATCACGGCACCGGCCATCGGCAATACGATGGGCATCAAGGGGACGATGGACTCGACCACATCAACGTCTTGGCCGGGGGTGTGGTGTGCGGGTGCGGACATGGCGTATTTCTTTCGGGTGAACAAGGGATGCGCCCGATTTTAGCGACAAGACGACGCGCGCGCCTGCCACCTTGCGTCGCGGCCTAGACCGCTTGCCCCTAAAGCGCTCCGGTTTGGGCTTACAACACCCCTGTACCCACCGCAATCCCGTCTGCAATGGTGATCAGGCCTTGAGCGTGGTGGGCAAACGTGTCGCCTGCACACCCACCACTTCTAATTGGGGCTGTAGCACCTTTGCAACGGTGGCCATGCCCGCAATCATGCCCAGGGCCGCCTGCTCAGGGCTTAGCTGGGCCAGCGGATTACACGCTCCGCGCTCTTTGAACGAGGCGGTGAATTGCAGATACTCAAATTTGAGGAAAACCTGCGCCCTGGTGATCTCCGACAGCATTTGCGAAGCCACACAGGGTGCGCGCAGCAAACGCCCTTGCAGGCGTTGCGGCACCAAGACGATGTCGTTGTATGCAAGCATGGGCCATAGTTACGCCTGGGTAGAAAAGTTGTTACTGCGGCTTCCACTTTGGATAAAGCTGCGGTATGGTGATTCAAGTACATACTTTTGTACAGGAGGCGTTCGATGGCCAAGCGTTCGTTATTAGAACCCTTGGGCGCGCACCTGATTGCTTCGCCGGGTTTGGTTGATGCCCCGGTGTTGGACCTGATGTGTTCCCATTTTGTACTCACGCTGGCGTCTCGCCAGAGCGTTGGTTTGAGTGTGCGCCGCGATTTCAATGGCATCGTGGGTTTGGCTGCGCGCCACCTGGTTTGGCCGGTGTCGGTGCTGGCCCGTCTGCGTGAATTTTTGAACCGCCGCTGTGTCGGTAATGAGCTTTGGCGCGGGCATGACACCTTGGACGCCGCAGACTTTTTGGCACGCTACGGCGTTTGGAACGGTCCTTATGACGAGGCCACGCTGTACTTTTTCCTGGACGATTACGTCAAAAGCCAGCCCAAAGACCTGATTGCGGTAGTTACCGTGACCTGCGAATGGCTGCGCCACGCGCTTAAGCGCCAATCCACCTTGGTAGAGAAAAACATCAATGCCTTGGCTGGCCTATTGCAGCTCAACAAAGCCGAACGTGCCTTGCTGTTGTATGGAACGCTGGCCCGCTACCAGCGGGACATGCGCAGTATTTTGGTGGAATTTAAGGTCAACAATGCCACTGAGGCCTATGTTGCCATCGCTGAGGTGGCCGGCGTCAACGCAGACCAAGTCGCCGAAGCCCTGCGTGCCGGTTCGCGCCTAGAACGCATCGGGCTGGTTGAGAACCTGATTTCTGAGCACAACATCACCGACCTGGCAGACCTGATGAAGGTGAGCGAAAAGCTGCCACCGGTTTTGATGCGCCAGTACCGCGACCAAGCAGCGTTAATGGCCGTTTTTACCCGGTTGTCCACCAAAAGTACGCTGGGGCTGGACGACTTTGGTTTTGTCGCCGAAGACGCCAAAGTGCTGTGTAATCTGATGGCCAATGCCGTGGCCCGCAAAGAAGTGGGCATCAATGTGTTGCTGTATGGCCCGCCGGGCACGGGCAAAACCGAGCTGGCCAAGGTGGTTGCCCAGACTGCTGGCCTAGAGCTTTTTGAGGTGGAGTACGCCGACCGGGACGGAAATTCTTTAAGTGGACGCGACCGCTATCGCTCCCTACAAATCGCCCAGGTGTTCCTCAAAGGCAGTGCCCAGGCCGCGTTGCTGTTTGACGAGGTGGAGGATGTATTTCCCCCGCTGTCCAGCGAAGCCGCCCAGCGTATTGCACGGGCCGACGCAACCGCAGCGCCATCCAACGGCAGCGTCAGTGGCAAGGCTTGGGTAAATCAGGTACTGGAATCCAATGCAGTGCCCACCATCTGGGTAACCAACCGGATCGAGCAGATTGACCCCGCGTTTCGCCGCCGCTTTGCCTACCACCTCGAACTCAAGTCACCACCGCCCGGCGCCCGGGAAACCTTGGTGCGCAAAACCTTAACCGGCGTGCCGGTGTCTGATGCCTTTGTGGCACGGCTCACCCGTCGCCAGGGGCTCACCCCCGCTCAAATCGCCACTGCGGTGCGGTTTGCCGCTCTGGCCAATCCGGATGAGGCCGGTGGTGTTGAGGGCCTGATTGAGCGCCAGCTCAAGAATGCGGATCTGGCACTGGGTAACCGCGCGCTGGATGCTGCACGCCAGCAAATCGCGGTTGGCTACGACCCGGCCTTGCTTAATGTGCAAAGCCGCTTTGATGTCCCCCGCATCGTGCAGGCCTTGCAGGCGCGCGGGCATGGATCTTTGTGCTTTTTTGGCCCGCCCGGCAGTGGGAAAACAGCGCTGGCAGAGCACATTGCACTCACCCTGGGGCAGTGTTTGATCGTGCGCCAGGCCAGTGACCTGATGGGTAAATACGTGGGCGAGACCGAGCAGAATATGGCCGCCATGTTCCGGGAAGCAGAGTCTGAGAACGGCATCTTGCTGCTCGACGAAGCCGACAGCTTTTTGATGGACCGGCGTGGCGCGCAGCGCACTTACGAAGTCACCGAGGTCAACGAAATGCTGCAAGGCATGGAGCGCTTTAAGGGTATTTTCATCTGCACCACCAACTTGATGGACAGCATCGATCAGGCCGCCTTGCGCCGTTTTACCTTCAAAATCCAGTTCAAACCGCTCACCCGGGAGCAGCGCGAAACGCTGTTTGCGACCGAGGTTCTGGGCGGTGACGCCACCCAGCTGCTGCCCGCCGATCGCACACGCCTGGGCGCGCTGGACCAGCTGTGTCTAGGGGATTTTGCCGCCGTCAAGCGCCAGGGCGTCATTTTGGACACCCAGATGGACAGCGACGAGTTCTTGACGCAACTCGAAGCCGAGCACCGCATCAAGCCTGAGGTGCGCGAAGCCCGCGGGATGGGTTTTTTTTAGAAACCCTGTCAACCGCACATCAGCCTCATCCGTGATAGGTGCACGCAGATACTGAGGTCGCCGGTTCGTTGGACTAGAAACTGAGCGGCATTGAAAGTATCCATTCCTATCATTTATGAATCGCTGATATGCACAAAGAAACAATCAAAGTGCCAGAAAAAGGCACCTACCAGTGGCAACTGTTTGACTACTGGTCTGACGAGTTTCGCCAAAACCATGCCGATCATTCGGCGTATATCGCTTTGAATTTTGCCGGCGTGTTGGACGCCTGCCGCACCAAGTTTCAGGCACTGATGCAGCACCACAGCCAGCATGTGTGCGACGCCAAGGGCGGTAAGCGCCATGCCCGTGCCGTAGAGCGTTTGCAAAACACCATGTCTGGTGCCGCCATGTCGTACGAAACCTGCTTTCGCAGTAACGCTTCCCACTAAATCTCTGGCACAGGTGCGCGTCATTGGCGCCACCGCAATTGCCTATTGCCTATTGCGGAGCCACAACACGCAGCACCTCGCTGGCGTAGGCTTCCAGCTTCTTGGCACCAATCCCGCTGATACCTTGCAAGTCGTCTAGGCTATTGGGCGCGCGTTTGGCAATGGCTGCCAGCGTGGCATCGTGAAAAATCACATAGGCCGGTAAATTGTGCGCTTTGGCGACCTCGGCGCGCCAGGCTTTGAGCGCAGCGTAACGCTCCAGACCCGCACCATCGAGCGCGATGGGGGCCTTGATGGCAGCTGTTCCTGCGCCAGAACGTTTGCCTTTTCGGCTGGCTGGGGTCGACACCGATTCGCGCAACTGCACCGCCACCTCGCCGCGCAGCACCGCACGGGACTCTTCGGTTAGTTGCAAGGTGTTAAACGCCTGTGTATCCACCGCCACAGCGCCCATGGCAATCAGTTGGCGCAGTACGCCGCGCAACTGCGTTTCTGTGAACTCCGCCCCCAGGCCATAGGTGCTGAGTGCTGTATGCCCGTGCTGGGTGACTTTGTCGGTGGCTTTGCCGCGCACGATGTCCATCACATGGCCTGCGCCAAAAGACATGCCGCTGGATTGTTGAATGCGGTAAATGGTGCTGAGCAGCTTGCGGGCCGCGTCTGTTCCGTCCCACAAGGCGGGTGGATTCAGGCAGTTGTCGCAGTTACCGCAGGCCGCACTTGCTTCGCCAAAGTAACCAAGCAGCCGCACCCGCCGGCAATCACTCGCCTCGGCCAGGCCCAGCAAGGCGTCGAGTTTGCCGCGCATTACCTGTTTGAATTCTTCCCCGGCGGGGCTTTCGTCAATCATGCGGCGCTGGTTCACCACGTCTTGCAGGCCATAGGCCATCCAGGCGTAGGCGGGTAGGCCGTCACGCCCGGCGCGCCCGGTTTCTTGGTAATAGCCTTCAATGTTTTTGGGCATGTCCAGGTGGGCAACAAAACGCACATCGGGCTTGTCAATGCCCATGCCAAAAGCAATGGTGGCGACCATCACCACCGCTTCTTCGCGCAAAAACCGATTTTGGTGGTCTTGCCGCACGCGCTGGTCCAGGCCCGCGTGGTAAGGCAGGGCATAGATGCCATTCTGTGCCAGGGTCTCGGCTACCTCTTCGACCCGTTTGCGCGATTGGCAATACACGATGCCCGCATCGCCCTCGTGTTCGCGTTCAATAAAGCGCAGCAACTGCTGGGTGGCGTCGCGTTTTTCGACAATGGTGTAGCGGATGTTAGGGCGGTCGAAACTGCTGACAAACGCGCGTGCTTCTTGCAGCTGCAGCCGCTCCAAAATGTCAGCGCGTGTCAGGTCATCAGCCGTGGCCGTCAGCGCCAGGCGCGGTACCCCAACATAACGCTCGTGCAGGATGGTTAGTGCGCGGTATTCCGGCCTAAAGTCATGGCCCCATTGGCTAACGCAATGGGCCTCATCAATGGCAAACAGGCTCAGTAGCCCGCGTTCATGCAGTGAATCCAGCAGCGCCAGAAAACGCGGGTTGGTCACCCGCTCCGGCGCGGCGTAGAGCAGGGTAATGTCACCCCGCAGCAATCGCTGCTCAACGGCCGTGGCTTCCTCGCCAGTGAGGGTAGAGTTTAAAAACGCTGCTGCGACGCCAGCCTCATGCAGTGCGCCGACCTGGTCATGCATCAGGGCAATGAGTGGGGACACTACGATGGCGACCCCGCGCCCCGCTTGGTGGCGGGCAATCGCCGGAATTTGGTAACACAGCGACTTGCCGCCCCCTGTGGGCATGAGCACCAGTGCATCGCCGCCATTGGCCACGTGCTCCACGATCGCTTGCTGGGGGCCACGGAACACGGAATAGCCAAATACGTCGTGCAATATGCCGCTGAGGTGGTCGGTATCCAATGTGGGGGCTGGGAATGGTGCTATCAAAATGCAAGTCGCTTGCGCAAAGGGGTAGTGTGATATTCACCAACAGCACGGCCCCCTTGCACCTGCGCACCCGGCGGCGGGGTGCTGTTGAGCTTGCTATTGTCGTTGTTTAGCAAATTTCTTCCCTTCGCATACCGATGCAGTGTTTGTGGGGGGCGCTTGGCTGGGCATCGCGCATGTCTCGTGGCACACTGGGACCATGAAACGTTGGAACACGCTGTCGCTGCGGCATACGCTGATTTTGGGCACGGCGCTGGGTATTTTGCTTCCGACGCTGGTCATGACCTATTTTCAGGTTGAGCGCAAGTTCGAGGCGGACATCAACAACCGCTTGCGGGCCCCCATGTCGCAGTACGCCGAAGTGCTTTCGCGTGGTTTGGCTGCGGCCATTTGGAGCGTTGACAAGACCTACGCCATGGCCTTGATTGATGCAGTGATGCGCAACCCTGATGTGGTGAGCGTCACCGTGACCGACGAATACCAAGTCCCGTTTGCCCAGAAGAGCAAACCAGTGGCGGCGGGCGGTACTCTGTTGGCGGACCACCGTGACATTGAATACAACGGCTACCGCATTGGGCAAATCACGGTGGTTCTGAGCACAGCGCGTATTGAAAATGAGCGCCAGGGCGAGGTACTCAAAATGGCCTTGCTGCTACTGGCCCAGGTATTGATTTCGGTGGTCATCATTTGGTGGCTGTTTGAGCGGCGCATGATGCGTCCCTTGAAAATGCTCGAAGTGGGCGCCCAGCGTTTGGCCCATGGTGATCTCGTGCAGCCTATCGTGTGGGCCAGGCAGGATGAAATGGGCAGTCTGGCCCAGGGTTTGGATGCGATGCGCAGCAAGCTGGCCACCTTGATTGCCGAGCGCGACCAAAAGAATGCCGACCTGCAGAACCAACTGGCGCAGCGCAAGACCATTGAAGCCGCTTTGAGTGTGAGCCAAGCCCAATTTGAATCCATTTTTAATGCATCGCCCGTCGCCATCAGTGTTTCCAGCATGGTGGGGGCGCAGCGTATTGAAGATGTCAATGGGGCGTGGACGGCCTTGTTTTGCCGCAGTCGCGACAGCGCCGTAGGGTCCGACGTCAGCGAAAGCAGCCTGTGGCGCAATCCTCGGGACCGGGCGGTATTGCAAGAGGCCGTGCAACGCCATGGCCGGTTTCGCCGACATACCGCATGGATGTGCCGTGGAGACGGGCAGGCGGATATCTTGTGCGAAATGTCGGGCCGCGTGCTGTCGCTGGGCGACGCCACGCTCTTGATCATGTCTTACGATGACATCACCCAAAAGAAAAAAAATGAAGAAGACATCGTGCGCCTGAACGCCACGCTGGAGCAACGTGTTGCCGACCGGACCTTCGAGCTTTCCACCGCACTGGAGCAGCTGACAGCAGCTAAAGACGAATTGGTTCGTTCCGAGAAACTGTCGGCCTTGGGGGCCTTGGTGGCTGGCATCGCCCATGAACTGAATACTCCCATTGGCAACAGCCTCACGGTGGCCAGCACCCTGCGCGACCACGCCAAGCAATTTTCTCGCGAACTTGCGCAGGGCTTGACCCGCGCTCGGTTGGAGAGTTATGTGACCGATACCCGCGAAGGCGCGGAAATTTTAATGAGCAGCCTGCACCACGCAGGTGATCTGGTGACCAGCTTTAAACAGGTCGCGGTGGACCAAATTAGCGCTAACCGGCGACCGTTTGGCTTGGCTGCCACCATGGGCGAGATATTGACCACCTTAGGGCCGTCCTTGCGCAAGACCAGCCACACGGTGGTGTGCGACATTCCCCCTGGCATCGTTCTGGACAGTTACCCAGGTCCCTTGGGCCAAATCGTGAGTAACCTGGTCAACAACGCCGTGCTGCACGGGTTTGATGGCCGCGAGGGCGGGCGCATCACCATTGCGGCCCGGGCGCTGGAGGACGAGCGTGTAGAGATTACGGTCAGTGACGATGGCCTGGGTATCTCGGCTGACAATGTGCCCAAGGTGTTCGACCCGTTCTTTACCACCCGCTTTGGCAAGGGCGGTAGTGGCCTGGGGCTGAACATTGTGTACAAGCTGGCCACCACCACTTTGGGCGGGCGTATTCGGGTGGAGAGCGAGGTCGGGCACGGCACACGCTTTATTCTGCAAATCCCCCTGCGACCAGAATGAATTAAAATGGCCTCTTCCCAAGGGGCGCTGCAGCAACTTTCTGCCAAAACGGCACAAGGTGGTCAGGCTTGGGGACTCCAACCGCGCTCACTTGTCCAACCTAAGAAAGTGAGCAACCATGAAACCCGTTTGCTATACCCGCGCCCAGGCACTGCCGGGCATCTTGGCCCAGCGCATTGCCATTTTGGATGGCGCCATGGGCACCATGATCCAGCGCTTCAAACTCGGCGAAGCCCAGTACCGGGGCGAGGGCTATACCGGCCCTGGTAGCCAAGGCGAGCGTTTTAAGGATTTCCCCAAAGACGTCAAAGGCAACAACGAGTTGCTCAGCCTCACCCGCCCGGACGTGATTCGCGACATCCACGAAGCGTATTTGGCCGCCGGTGCCGACCTGATCGAGACCAACACCTTTGGCGCCACCAGCGTCGCCCAGGCCGACTACGGCATGGAAGACCTGGCGGTGGAGATGAACCTAGCCTCGGCCCGTTTGGCCCGTGCGGCGTGTGACAAATTTTCGACCCCCGACAAACCCCGCTTTGTGGCCGGCGCGGTGGGCCCCACACCCAAAACCGCCAGCATCAGCCCCGATGTGAATGATCCCGGCGCCCGCAACGTCACGTTTGAGCAGCTGCGCAAAGCCTATTACGAGCAGGTGCAGGCGCTGGTAGAGGGCGGCAGCGACGTGCTGTTGGTGGAAACCATTTTTGACACTTTGAACGCCAAGGCCGCCTTGTTTGCGATTGACGAATACTTTGAGGCCAGCGGCGAGCGCTTGCCCATCATCATCAGCGGCACCGTGACCGATGCGTCGGGGCGCATTTTGAGCGGCCAGACCGTGACGGCTTTTTGGCACAGCGTGCGCCACGCCCAGCCGCTGGCCATTGGCCTGAACTGCGCGCTAGGTGCAGCCTTGATGCGCCCCTATATCCAGGAACTCAGTCGCGTCGCATCCGACACCTTCATCAGCTGCTACCCCAACGCCGGCCTGCCCAACCCCATGAGCGACACCGGTTTTGATGAAACCCCGGATGTCACCGCGCGCTTGGTGCGTGAGTTTGCGGCCGAAGGCTTGGTCAACATTCTGGGTGGCTGCTGCGGCACCACGCCCGACCACATTGCAGCCATTAGCCACGCCGTGTCGCCCTTGGCTACCCGCTCGCTGCAGCGCAACGTTTTTTATAAAGAGGCCGCATGATGGCCGCTGAACAGGTAATCCCCATGTCGACCCCCGTTGTTCCCCCCATGAAGCTGTCCGGCCTGGAGCCGGTATTCATTGGTGTTGTTGATACCCCCGATGGCCAGGCGCCACGCGCCACGTTTGTGAACGTGGGCGAGCGCACCAACGTCACTGGCTCCAAAGCCTTTGCCCGCATGATTTTGAATGGCGACTTTGAGCAGGCCTTGGCTGTGGCGCGCCAGCAGGTAGAAAACGGCGCCCAGATCATCGACATCAACATGGACGAGGCCATGCTCGACAGCCAGGCCGCCATGGTGCGGTTTTTGAACTTGATTGCCTCTGAGCCCGATATTTCCCGCGTGCCGGTGATGATTGATTCCAGTAAATGGAGCGTGATCGAGGCGGGCCTGCGCTGCGTGCAGGGCAAGGGCATTGTGAATTCCATCAGCATGAAAGAAGGCGTGGAAGCCTTCAAGCAGCAAGCCAAGCTCGTGCGCCGCTACGGTGCCGCCGCCGTGGTGATGGCGTTTGACGAACAGGGCCAAGCCGACACCTACCAGCGCAAGGTTGAGATTTGCGAACGCGCCTACCGTATTCTTGTGGACGAGGTTGGCTTCCCACCCGAAGACATCATTTTTGACCCCAACATCTTCGCCATTGCCACCGGCATTGAAGAGCACAACAACTACGCGGTAGATTTCATTAACGCCACGCGCTGGATCAAAGACAACCTGCCGGGGGCCAAGGTGAGCGGCGGCGTGTCGAACGTGTCGTTCAGCTTCCGTGGGAATGACCCCGTGCGTGAAGCCATTCACACCGTGTTTCTGTACCACGCCATCAAGGCCGGTATGGACATGGGCATCGTCAACGCCGGCATGATGGGCGTGTACGACGACCTGGAGCCCGCGCTGCGCGAGCGGGTGGAAGACGTGGTGCTGAACCGTCGCCCCGACGCCGGCGAACGCCTGGTCGAGATTGCCGAAACCGCCAAGAGCGGCGCCAAAGACGAGAGCAAGCGCTTAGAGTGGCGCGGCACGGCTGAGGCACCCGTCACGGTGAACCAGCGCCTGTCCCACGCCATGGTGCACGGCATTACCGACTTCATTGTGGAAGACACCGAAGAGGCCTACCAGGCCATTTTGGCCAAGGGCGGGCGACCACTGCACGTGATCGAAGGGCCGCTCATGGACGGCATGAATGTGGTGGGTGACCTGTTCGGCCAGGGCAAGATGTTCTTACCCCAGGTGGTCAAGAGCGCGCGCGTGATGAAGAGCGCAGTGGCCCACCTGCTGCCCTACATCGAGGCCGAAAAAGCCGCTATGGAACATGCCGGTGCCGAAACCAAAGCCAAGGGCAAGATTGTCATTGCCACCGTCAAGGGCGACGTGCACGACATTGGTAAAAACATCGTCACCGTGGTCTTGCAATGCAATAACTACGAGGTGGTGAACATGGGCGTGATGGTGCCCTGCCATGAGATTTTGGCGCTCGCCAAGGCCGAGGGTGCCGACATGGTGGGCTTGTCGGGCCTGATCACGCCCAGCCTGGAAGAAATGCAGTACGTGGCCGGAGAGATGCAAAAGGACGACCACTTCCGCAAGAACAACATTCCCTTGCTCATTGGCGGCGCCACCTGCAGCCGGGTGCATACCGCGGTGAAGATCGCCCCGCACTACGACGGTCCGGTGGTCTATGTGCCCGACGCCTCGCGCAGTGTGGGCGTGGCGCAGGGTTTGCTGGGCGAAGGTGCTCCGGCGTACCTGGCCGAAATTGCGGCCGACTACGCCAAAGTGCGCAAGCAGCACGCCAACAAGAAACAAATTCCGATGTGGCCGCTGGACAAAATCCGTGCCAACAAGACCGTGGTGGACTGGAGCGCTTACCAGCCGGTCAAGCCCAAGTTCATTGGTCGGCGCGTGTTCAAGAACTTTGATCTGTCGGAGCTGGTTCCCTTCATGGACTGGGGCCCGTTCTTTCAGACCTGGGATCTGGCTGGGCCGTACCCCGCTATTCTGAAAGACCCGGTGGTGGGCGAAGAGGCCACACGCGTGTTTGCCGATGCCCAGGCCATGCTCAAAAAGATCGTCGAAGGCCGCTGGGTCACCGCCAACGGGGTGATGGCCTTGTACCCCGCCAATCGGGTGAATGACGACGACATCGCTTTTTACACCGACGAGAGCCGCACCGAAGTCGCCCTCACCTGGTACGGTCTGCGCCAGCAGTCGCAAAAGCAGGTGATTGACGGCGTGCAGATGCCCAATCGCTGCCTGGCCGACTTTGTGGCGCCAGCCTCTGTGGGGTGTGATGCTATTGATTCAGTAGCTGGTGGCGCAGGTAATACGAGGGCTACAGGCCAAAAAGGCACATCAATCCCAGATTACGCAGGGATGTTCGCCGTGACGGCTGGTATCGGTGTTGAGCAGCGCGCCAAGGCCTTTGAAGCCGTGCATGACGACTACTCCTCCATCATGTTCAAGTCCTTGGCAGACCGCTTGGCCGAAGCCTTCGCCGAGTGCTTGCACCAGCGCGTGCGCACCGACTTGTGGGGCTATGCCGCGCACGAGGCGCTGGACAAGGATGCGCTGATCGCCGAGCAATACCGTGGCATTCGCCCCGCGCCCGGCTACCCGGCGTGCCCGGACCACAGTGTCAAGAAAGACCTGTTTGCACTACTGCAGTGCGAAGAAATTGGTATGGGTGTGACCGAAAGCCTAGCCATGACACCGGCGGCCAGCGTGAGCGGCTTCTACATTGGCCACCCCGACGCCACCTACTTCAACGTAGGCAAGATTGCCGATGACCAGGTACGCGACCTGGCCGAGCGGCGCGGCATGGACCAGGTCGCACTGCAGCGTTTGTTGGCTCCCAATCTGTAGCCCTTGGCGAGGCGGTGCTTTACGCCCGGTAACAACTGCGCTGCAGCGCAAGCGGCACCGATGTCTGCCAAACGGTGGCCTCAGCCGTTGCTGGTAGGTGGCCCCTGACGGGGCGCAGACGCAATCGTGGCCCGTGTGCCGCAGTGAAGTAAGGAACGATATGACTGAAATGACTCCCGCAACCCCATCCACAGCCCGCTATTTGTGGGCCGCCGTTGGCGTCCTAGGTGCTGCCACCATCGCCTTGGGTGCTGTGTTGCTCAATCCACAGTGGCGTAGCGCCGACACCGCGCAGGCGAGCACGCAACCGGTTAGCGCCCTGGCGGTGGCTGCCAGCGGCGCTGCCTCAGCGGCGCAAGCCACAGCACCGGTTGCACTGCCAGACAGCTTGGGTACCACGGAGGCGGTTGTGCCAGTGGCAGTTTCTGAGTCAAAAGGCACGCCAGCCCCCGTAAAGACTGCGCAAACAGCTCCTAAAAAGATAGTGACTAAGCCCGCGCCACGCCCGGTGCGTGCATCCACCGTGCCACCACCACCGCCAGGTGCGCCCGTCGTTACGACCGAATGGCCCGCTGAGCCGACAGCACCTGCACAAGCGCAAAAAGTGGTGTGCGCCCACTGTGGCACGGTGCAATCGGTCACCCCGGTGCAGCGTGAAGCGGCCAAGGGCAGTGGCGTGGGGGTTTTGGTGGGCGGCGCCTTGGGCGGCTTGCTGGGTAACCAGGTTGGCGGTGGTACCGGTAAAACCGTTGCCACCGTGCTGGGGGCCGTTGGCGGTGGCTGGGCCGGCAATGAGGTCGAAAAACGCATTAAGAAAGAAACCGTCTACCAGGTCACGGTGCGTATGCAAGACGGCAGCACCCGCAGTCTTGAACAGCACGACCCGATTGCCGTAGGCGCAGCGGTGACGGTTGAAGGCGACGCCATTCGCCTGCAAACCACACCCGAGTAACTACACCCGAGTTGTGCGTTAAACCCACACGGGTTTGCAGGGGGACACGCTAGGGCCAGTCCGTGCAAGAATCGCAACACAAGGAATTGCGATGTCGTCACTGTATCTGGACCATTTTGGGTTGATTAAGCCCCCGTTTCAAATCACCCCGGACCTGGACTTTTTCTTTTCTGGCGGGCGCCGGGGTGACATTCTCTCCGCGCTGCTGCATGTTGCAGGTCATGAGGAAGGCATCATCACCGTGGTGGCCGAGGTCGGCAGCGGCAAGACGCTTTTGGCGCGCCTCTTGATCAGCCGCCTCCCTGCCCACATCAGCACGGTGTACTTGGCCAACCCAAGTTTTAGCCGCGACGAAATTTTGGGTGCCATTGCTCGCGACCTGGGCCTTAAAGACCTGCCGCCTTCCACCGAATCCCGCTTGGCCGCTTTGCAAGAAGAACTGCTGCGCCGCCATGCCCTCGGGCAGCGGGTGCTGCTGGTTATTGACGAAGCCCACGCCATGCCGCCCGAGTCGCTCGAAGAGGTGCGTTTGTTATCCAATTTGGAAACCGGCCAGCACAAGTTAGTCAACATTTTGTTGTTTGGCCAGCCCGAACTTGATGAGCTGTTGTCCGACCGCCGCTTGCGCCAGGTGCGTGACCGCATCGTCCACCGCTTTAACTTAACGCCCTTGCCCGAGCAAGACGCCAGCGCCTACGTAGACCATCGCCTGCGCGCTGCCGGTTGGAAGGGGGGTGCGCTGTTTGCCGTGCCTGCGCTGGCACTGCTGATTAAAGCGTCGGGAGGGCGTGCCCGGCGCATCAATCTGCTGGCGGACAAAGCCCTGTTGTCGGCCTACGCACAGGGCCAAAGCACGGTGCAAGTGCGCAATGTGCAAGATGCTATCGGCGAGTTGCACAGCGACTTCTCGGCCGACGCTACACCCGGTTTGCCACAGTGGGTGAAATGGGCTGCCCTCAGTGTGGTTCTGGCGGTTGTGATGACGGCGCTGACCATCTGGTTTTTGGAGAGCCAGCGTGTAAAGCGCAGCATGGCCGCCAGTGTGCCTGCGGAGACCGCCAATGTGGTGCAAGCTGCGGCGCCTGTGCCTCCACCACCTGTGCCGCCGACCCAGGCAGTGTTGTCGGCACCCGCAGCCAGTGTCGCGCCGACAATGACCGTAAGTGGTGTGCCGGTCGTGCAGCAGGCTGCAGCTACTGCGCCTAAGCTACCTGCGGACGTGGCGGCGCCAGTTGTTGCACGCCCTGCCAACCCTGCACTGGCGCCTGCAAACGTCGCATCGGCACCACTCCTGTCAGCGGCTTCGGTGGCTGCCCTGCAACCGTACTTGCAACGCACCAAGCTCTATTTTCAGCGGCCTAGTATGAGTGGGTACACCGTGCAATTGGCGGCGTTGTCGCCCGACGGCAATGTGGCAGATTACTTGAAATTCCTTACCCAGCATGTGGATGCTGCTATGGTTTTTGCACAACTAACCCACTACAATGGCCGCGATTACGTGTCGGTCTTTGTGGGCCAGTACGCTGGTGTGGCACAGGCCAATGCGGCCTTGGCTGCATGGCCTGCTAGCATCAAGACCAACAAGCCCATGGTCAGGACGTGGAACAAAATCAGACAGGATCAATCATCTTGAATCGACTCTTTCTCCCCGCCGTGACCCGTGTCCCTGGTCTCGCAAAAGTACGGCTCCCGGTGAGCATGGCAGTGGTTTTGTTGCTTGCGGCCTGTGCCGCGCCTCCAGCGCCCCCGCTCTCCAAAGACCATCTGCAAGTGCCGCCAACGGTGGCGGGAAAACCGCCCGCGTTTGCGCTGGTGCCACCCTTGCCCCAGCCGCCACGCCCCACGCCCAAACAAGAGGTCTACAGCGTGGTGATGCAAAACGTCAACGTGCAAGACCTGTTGTTTGCGCTGGCGCGTGATGCCAAGCTCAACGTCGACATCCATCCCTCTATCACCGGCACGGTCACTATGAACGTGCGCGACCAGACGCTCACTGAGATTTTGGACCGCGTAGCGCGCCAGGTAGACCTGCGCTACGAGATGCAAGGGCGCAATTTGTCCATCTTGCCGGACACGCCCTACCTCAAGAATTACCGCATCGATTACCCCAACATCCAGCGCGATTCCAGCAACGCCATCAGCACTTCGACCAATGTCGCCAGTACCGGTGGTGCGCCCGGTGGCGGTGGCGGTGGCGGCGGTGGTAGTAATGCGTCAACGTCCGAGATCACCAGCAAATCCAATAATCGGTTTTGGGAAACACTGGTGGGCAATGTTCGCGACATGATGCGCGAAACCGACAAGGTGATTCCAGGCGGCGACAGTGGGGCGGCCGTTGCTGGCGCACCAACGTCGACCGCAGCGCCGGTCGCTCAGCCCGCAGCATCGGGTGCATCGGCGGGAGGTGCCCATGCGCTCGCAAACGCCATCGCACCCGCCAGCCGCACCACGTTTCGGGAGTCGGCCTCCGTCATGGCCAACCCGGAGTCGGGCTACCTCAGCGTGCGGGCCACGCAAGCTCAGCATGCGCGGGTGCGTGAATTTCTGGACCGCGTCATGCGCTCTGTGCGCCGACAGGTTCTGATTGAGGCGACGATTGTCGAGGTCGATCTATCCAATCGCTTCCAGCAAGGAATAGATTGGTCTTTGGTGCGTCCAGGTGGAACGGCTGCGGACTCCTCCTTCTTTGTTCGCCCAACTGGCGCTACCAGCGGATTCCTTACGGGCGGTGCGGCCATCAGTGGGCTGACTTCGTTGACGTTGAGTGAGCCCAACGTATTCAATGGCAGAGACCTTACCGCTATGCTCAGCATGCTGGAATCGTTTGGTACCTTGCGCGTCCTCTCAAGCCCCAAAATTTCGGTGTTGAACAACCAGAGCAGCGTGCTCAAGGTGGTCGACAACAAGGTTTACTTCACGATTGACGTGACACCCGGCACGCCTGCTTCGCCCGGTGTTGCCGCCACCGCCGCGACCTACACCACCACCATCAATACTGTGCCGATTGGGTTTTTGATGACGGTTATTCCCCAGATCAGCGAGTCCAACGAAGTCATTCTCAACCTGCGCCCCACCATCAGTCGCATTACCGGCTACGCAATCGACCCCAATCCGGTGCTGGCCCAAAACCAGCTGACCAATCGTATCCCTGAGGTGCAGACCCGTGAGATGGAGTCGGTGTTGCGGGTGCAGTCCGGCGGTGTCGCCATTTTGGGCGGTTTGATGCAGGATTCGCGCAACAACAACTCCGACGAGGTTCCGGGCCTCAACCGCCTGCCTGTGTTCGGTAATCTGTTCAAGTACCGCGATGAAGGTAGCAAGAAAACCGAGTTGGTGATCTTCTTGCGCCCCACAGTACTGGTCGACCCCACCCTGGATGGTGACCTCAAAGATTTCCGCAGCACCTTGCAAGAAGCGCGCGATGCGATGAGTGCGCCCTCAAGCCCTGCCCGGCCTGAGTTTCAATTTCCGCCCAAGCTATGAGTCTTCTGCTAGACGCCCTTAACCGCGCGAGCAAAGAAAAGCAGAAGGCTGCTGCTGCGTCGCAATCCGAGGCCATTGCCACTGCGCCCGCACAGGCACAGGTGCCACAATCCGTGGCGCAACCGGTGCCAGAGGCGGCCTCGCCCAGCCTTACTAGTGCCCCAGCCCAGACCTTGAGGTGGGAAGAAATTCCCCATCCCACACCGACACCCGCGCCAGGCCATCGCACGCCCGACGAGACGCTGCGCCCGGAGCCACCCGTGCTGATGACGCCCGTGGCGCCAGGGCCGGAGCTAGAGCTGACACTGGTGGATGCACCACCCGCCACCGACACACCCACACCCACACCCACACCCACACCCACACCCACACCCACACCCACACCCACACCCAATACGCAGTTAGAACCGGCACCGGGCCCGGAGTTGCCGCCCCAGCTTGACATACCACCATTGGAGTTTGCTCCAGCAGAGTTGGTACGCGAACCCACGTTGGAACCCACCGCTGAGCCAGCGATGCAAGCCGTACCTGCAGCGTCGCCAGAGGTATCGCCAGTAGCGGCGGTTGTGCCACCGCCCGCGCCGACGCCGACTGCCAGTACGCCGCGTGAACCGACACTAGAGGCACCGGTGACGCCACCGTCCGTACCCGTGGCGCCACAGCCACCGGAGTCGGTGCCTGTGCCCGTTCCGCCAGCGGCACCCGCGCCCGAGGCGGCTCCCACGCTGGGCTTAGCCGCCGCTGCGTCCGCCAAGGCCGTGCCTGATGGCAAGATGGCCCAAGACATTCGCCGTGCCTACGAAGGCACTTCCAGCGACGCGCGCAGGGGTCGCCGCCGCGTCATGGCCTTGGGCGGGCTTGCCGTCGGGCTGGCGCTGGCGTTTGGCAGTGTCTTCCTGGGCCTGTGGGGTGATCCCGCTAAATGGACAGGTGGGGGCAGTTTGTCCACTGTCGCACCTGCGGCGCCCGCTACAGCGATTGAGCCGCCTGCCCCTGGCGCTATACCGGCCGGTGAAGCGCCCGCTGCCATGGCAACAGCCAGTGCCACTGTGGCGACTACATCGCCCGCTGCAGTGGCATTGTCGGCCCAAGCACTGGTCGCCCCGTTGGTTAAGCCTGCAAGCGAAGCTAAAACGGCCTCGTCAAACCAAACCCCCCCGGCTACGCCCAACCAAACACAGACGCCGAAGGATGTTGCCCCTAAGAGCGCTGTGGTAACTGCCCCCGCAGCGGCCGCTCCTGCAACCAACGCTGCAGCACCTGCGGTTAGTTCCAAGGCCAGTCCGGTATCGACCGGTAACGAGGTAGTGTTGAGCGCTAATACTCGGGTCAACCCCAGCTTTGTCGCCAAGACGCGGGGCCCCAGTGCTCTCGAGCAAGGCTACGCCCTATTGCTACAAGGTCGACTGGACGATGCCGCAGCAGCCTATGGCCAAGCCTTGCGTGCCAATCCAGCCGAACGCGATGCTCTGATGGGTATGGCCTATATCAGCCAGCAAAAAGGCCAACGCGAGGACGCGCAAACCTATTACCGCCGGGTACTGCGGCAGGAGCCGAACAATGCCCGTGCATTGGCCGCTTTGCAGGCATTGGACTCAGGCAGTGACCCCACCCTGACCGCCAGCCGCACGGGTGATTTGGCCGCGCGCCAGCCTGACTCCGCCGCCGCCATGGCGATGGCGGGCAATGCGTTTGTGCGAGATGGTTTGCTCTCCAACGCCGCACAGGCCTATGCGCGGGCCCAGGCGCTGGAGCCCAACAACCCCTTGCATGCCTATAACCACGCCGTTGCACTAGACCGCTTGGGTCAGTTTGCGCCCGCCATTGTTCAGTACGAGCGCGTGCTCACCCTGTCGGCCACCGCGCCCGTGGCCGAGCGTGCCTACCGGATCGACGATGTGCGCTTGCGCTTGGCGCAATTGCGCCAAGCCTTGGCTACTACCGAGCCCGCCGCACCATGAGTACCGCCGTGCCTTCCGCGCCACCAGCTGGAGCCCCGGCAGCGCCGGCGCCGACTGGGGCACCGCCCGTGCGCCTGGGGGACAAACTGATCCAAATGGGGTTGATCACCCAGGACCAGTTGCGCATTGCGCTGATGGAGCAAAAGAGCTCGGGCAAGCCGCTGGGTGAGGCGATCTTGGCCTTGGGTTTCACCACCGAGGAGGCCATGCGCAACGCGCTGGCCGACAACTTGGGTGAAAAGTCGGTCAGTCTGCGCGGTATTGTGGCCAACGCCAAGGCGCTCGCGCTTATTCCCAAGCCACTGGCCAAGCGCCACTCCATTTTCCCGGTCAGCCTGGACCCTGTCACCAACGTGTTGGTCATCGCCAGTGCCAACCCAAACGACATCGTGGCGGCGGACCAAATTTCCGCTCTGTTGGCGGGTGGACCTCGCCTCGACTGGCGCTTGGCCAGTGCCGCTGAAATTCTGACTGCCATTGAGCAGTTTTATGGCCATGAGCTGTCGATCGACGGCATTTTGCAAGAGCTGGAAACCGGCGCCATCGACACCGCAGGACTAACGCAAAACACCGAGGGCTACAGCCACCCGGTGGTGCGCCTGATGGATTCGCTGCTGGCCGACGCCACCCTGCGCGGCGCCTCCGACATCCACTTCGAGCCCGAACCCCAGTTCTTGCGCATTCGTTACCGCATTGACGGCGTGTTGCGCCAGGTGCGCGCCCTGCACATGCGCTATTGGTCGGCCATGGTGGTGCGCCTCAAGGTCATGGCTGGCATGAACATCGCCGAAACCCGTGCACCCCAGGATGGGCGTATCTCACTGACGATTTCAGGTCGCCAGGTGGACTTTCGCTCCGCCGTGCAGCCCACCATCCATGGCGAGAACTTCGTGCTGCGCATTTTGGACCGCAAGCGGGGCATTGTTCCCATCACCGGTTTAGGCATGTCGGAAGAGCAGCTCAACATCATGCAGCTCATGCTCTCGCGCCCTGAAGGCATTTTGCTAGTGACGGGGCCTACCGGTTCGGGCAAGACCACCACGCTGTACTCCATCTTGGGTCACCTGAATCAAGAAGGTGTCAACATCATGACGCTGGAAGACCCGGTGGAATACCCTATGCCCATGATTCGCCAAACGTCTATCTCCGAGTCGGTAAAGATGGACTTTGCCGAGGGTATTCGCTCCATGATGCGCCAGGACCCAGACATCATTTTGGTCGGCGAGGTGCGCGACACGGATACGGCGGAGATGGCCTTCCGTGCCGCCATGACCGGTCATCAGGTGTTTTCCACTCTGCACACGAACTCGGCAATCCGGTCCATTCCACGATTGGTCGATCTAGGCATCAAGCCTGAGGTGCTGTCGGGCAACGTCATTGGCATCATTGCCCAGCGTCTGCTGCGCACTCTGTGCAAAGAGTGCAAGGCGCCGCATGACCCCAGTTCGATCGAATTGCAGCTCTTGGGGCTGCAGCCAGGGCAAGCCCACACCCTGTACCGCCCTGTTGGTTGCAAAATTTGCGAACACTCAGGTTACAAAGGTCGTATCTCTATTCTTGAGTTACTCAAGTTTGACAGCGAGCTCGACGAGCTCATCACCCAACGTTCGAGCTTGAAGGTGTTGACCGAGTACGTATGTTCGAACGGATTTGTCAGCATGGCCCAAGACGGACTGCGGCGCGTACGTGAGGGCGTGACCACCGTGGAAGAGGTCGGTCGCGTGGCCGACTTGACCGAACTTATTGCCTGATGACGCTATACCAATACCGGGCATCCCACAGCGATGGCCGCATTGCCAAGGGCCTTGTCGATGCCCTGCATGAGACCGACCTAGAGGCCCAGCTCAAAAACCTGGACTTGGCCTTACTCAGCGCGAAGCCTATTGCCGCACGGTCCCGGACGATTACCAAAATGCCGCGCCGCGAAGTGCTTGGCCTGCTGTTTCAGCTAGAAATGCTGGTGCGTGCTGGCGTGCCTATTTTGGAGTCATTGGCCGACCTGCGTGATGCTTCAGAAACCCCCGCCAGCCGCGACCTGGCGGGCAGCTTGTTTGAGAAAGTTGAGTCTGGATCCACCATGGGTGAGGCCATGGCCACCTTTCCCGGCGTGTTTAACGAGACCGTCATTAGTCTGATCCGTTCCGGTGAAATAACCGGGCAACTGCCGGAGGTGTTGAAGGAAATTGTGCGCTCCTTGCGCTGGCAAGATGAAATGTCGGCCAATACCAAGAAGTTGCTGACCTACCCGCTTTTTGTGATGGTGGTACTCGGCGGCGTGGTGTCATTCTTGATGATCTATCTGGTGCCGCAGCTCGTTGGTTTTTTGACCAATCTGGGGCAAACCATTCCTTTGCAGACGCGCGCGCTGATCGCAGTGTCCAGCATCTTTGTGCACTACTGGTGGGCGATTCTTTCGGTGCCTCCCCTTGTGGTGGTGGGTATCTTCTCGCTCTCGGCTGCGTCCCCGCCTGCGCGTTATAAGTTGCACGAATGGCAGTTGCGTTTGCCCGTTCTTGGGCCGGTGCTCAAAAAAATGACGATGGCGCGGTTCGCCGACACGCTGGGGCTGATGTACCGCACCGGCATACCTCTAATAGACGGGCTGGTGTACTGCGAAGGGGTGTCTACCAACATCGTGATTCAAACCGCCATTCGCCGTGCCCGTGAACGGGTCCTCACGGGCACCTCACTGTCTGAGGCCTTTGCGTCTGAGCAGCTCTTTCCTCCTTTTGTGATCCGGATGCTCAAGGTGGGCGAGTCTACTGGTGCGCTGGATGCATCGTTGGCCAACATCAGTTACTTCTATTCGCGCGATATTGACGAGTCCATCGCCCGTGTTCAGGCCATGATCGAGCCGGCTTTGACGGTGTTCATGGGCCTGATCCTGGGTTGGATCATGCTGGCCGTTCTGGGCCCGATTTACGACACCATTTCTAAGATGAAAACCTAAGCCATGGCTTGCGTCTTGCACATCAGCGCGGCCGGTAACCTTTGGTGGGGTAAACGCTCCACCGGTTGGGTCCAGTTGCCACAGCCCGACAAAGGTCCGGTTTGGGCATTGACGGATTTGTCCGAAGAAAGCTTCGTCGAGGTCGCTGTGCCGCGTATTTTTGGCAACGACCGACGCAACTACGTCGAACGCCAACTTGGCAACCGGTTCCCGGAAAGCCGCTTTCGGGTCAGCGTGCCGGCACAGCGCGGCGGTGGCCTGATGGACCGCCTGGCCCCGCCAGTCGAGATATTGACCGCCATAGAACCCGCCGACCGTGTGACTGATGCGCTGGCGGGCCTTGAGTCACCCTTGGTGGGTGTGTGGAGCACCTCCACGCTGCTCGCACAGGTGGGGTGCAACAAAGGTATGCCCCCTAGCCTGTTGGTCGTCCTGTCTCAACCCTCGGGCATGCGTATTCTGTTCATCAAGGATCGCACTCCGGTATTGACACGTTTGGTAGCCAGAACCGAGTCAGCGGCAGACCAATCTCTGGAAATATTGCGCACCATGCGCCACCTGGAAAACACCCGGGTGATTGAGCGGGGTCGTCAGCGCTTTCCGGCCATGCTGCTGGGCGTGGCAGACGGTCTTGCGCCCATATTGGCCCGCGACCGATTGGATGCGCTAGATGCAACCCTTCTGCGCAAAGCCAAGCTCGAAGAAAACTGGCAGCAAGCTTTGCTGAGTATGGTTTGCAAGAGTCCCGCAGGACAGCTCGCACCCATGGGTATGCGCGAAAGTTACCTTGCCATGCGGCTTGGCCTGATGGCGCGCGGCGTCGCGGCGGTGTGTGTGCTGGGCACCATTGCGCTAGTGGCGGGTAACGTCAGTGTGATTGCGCGGGATCATGGTGAGCGCAACCATCTTGAGGCCAGCGTGGGTGAACTCGACAACAAGCTCGCAGAGGTGGACGCCGCCATTGCGCGCTTTGGCGTAGCCCCGGATTTTTTGCGCCACGCGCTGGGCGTGGACAGTGATGAGATTGCCAATGCACCGGACATGACGGCAGACCTGGTTGACTTGTCGCACATCATCAGTCGTATGCCCGGCGCACGGGCCAAGAGTCTGCAATGGCGCGTGCTTGATTCCGGCGAGGCGGCCTGCGCCGATGCCGGCACCGCAACCGGCGCCGTTGCTGCCGCCCCCGAAGCACCTGCGGGTACCGAGGCCGCTGCTAGCACGGGCAAGACCGTCGAGCTCAAATTAAGCGTAGCGTTGACGCCCGATGCTGGCCCCCAATTGCGCCAACAGCAGGCCAGTGACATCACCCAGCAGCTGAGCAACACGCCCGGCGTGCAGGTGGTCCTAGACCCGGCCAAGGCGCTGCGTGAAGGTGACCTGAGTGCGGGCTCTGCCCAGGCCGACAGCGCACACGACCTAGATTGGTGTGCATCCTTCACCGGGCGTAGCGCAAAAGCCCAGGGTGCCAAACCATGAAAGCCTGGCAACCCATCCTGCGGCTGGCCCGCAAAAATCTCTATCTGCTGGGCATTGTCTTGGTTTTGTGCGCTGTGGTGGTCGGGGGGACCGAGTCTTGGGCCACCAAAGTCAAAGCTGCGTTGGAGCAGTTGCAATCCAGCGTGCAGGCACAGCAAGACCAGCTAACAGCCAAGCAAAATGACCTGCTCAATATGCACGACCATATCAAGCGTTATGAAATCTTGCGCGCGCAGGGCATGGTGGGGTTGCCGGACCGCGCACAGTGGGTAGAGCAACTGCAAGCCAGCTACCACGACCTGGGATTTGCCGGGCGTATTGGCTACCAACTGCAGGCGCCGCAGCCGCTCGTAGACACCGCAGCGCAGGCGGACGGTACCGACGGTGAGGGGTCTGTCACGCAATTTCATGATTTGAAATTTGAAATGCGACAGGGCAACGAAGGCGATTTGATTAACTTAATCAGCCATTACCGTGACACGGTGAACGGGCGCTTCCGGGTGCAGAGCTGCGCCCTGGGCGACGCCAAGGACGATGGCCTCAATGCCAATTGCGTGTTGCGTTTTCTGAGCGTGCCACTGCCAGCGCCTGCCAGCGCCCCCGATGCGCCACCCAACTAAGCCACGCCACCATGCAGCCGCTTTACTCCAATGCCTCAAAATTTACTCTGTGCGCCGCCATGTGGTGCGCCCTGCCCGCCGGGGTGTTGGCTGGCCCGGTTCCCGGTTTGGACACGCTTTTCTACACCCCCGCTGAGCGCAGTAACATGACCCTGCGCCGCATCGGGCAAGAGGGTGATGCGCCGGTTACCACCACGCGGTTGACGGGTGTGGTGCGCCGCGCGGGTGGCAAAGGCACCATTTGGATCAATGCCAAACCCATCCCCGAGGGCAGCTCCAGCGTGGGGGCCATCCAGGGTGGGGGCGCCGTGGTCGATGGGCGCCGCCTGCGTGTCGGTGAAGGCATCGACACCACTACCGGCGCGCGCACCGACATCGTCGCGCCCGGTGCGGTCACTCCAGGAGGCAAGTGATGAATTCCGAGTTTGGTGAACTGTCGCAGGCGCGTTACCGCAGCCGCACCACGCGCCGCAGGGTCTTGATTGTGGTGGGCCTGTTACTCATTGCATTGGGCTACTTGTTGATGGGCGTCAGCCCCGACAGCAGCAGCCAGTGGGCCTTGTTCCGCGTCATGGCGGGCCTAGGCTGCATCATCATCGGTTTCGGAGTGGCAGTATTGCCTTTGGTCTCCCAGTGGACCCAGTCCGACTAACGGCACTACCAGACCAACCGATGTCAACCGCCGCAGCACCGTACCAGTCGTCCGTCTTGCTGGTTGAAGACGACGCGGCCCTCAGCGGCTACCTGGCCTCGGCCTTGGGTAGCAAAGGTTACGGTGTGCAATGCGCCGCCGATCGACCCAGTGCGGTGGCGTGTATGGAGCAGGCCCACGCCCCAGCTTTGGTGTTGCTAGACCTGGGGTTGCCGCCACACCCCAGCACCATGCGTGAAGGACTGCAAGCGCTGCAAGACATCTTGCGCGCCCAGCCCGGCACCAAAGTGCTGGTGCTCACCGGCCAAGACGAATCGGCCGCAGCCCATGAGGCCGTGCGCCTGGGCGCGTTTGATTTCTTGACCAAACCCTGTGCGTTAGACACCTTGTTGCAAGCGCTGCGCCGTGCCGATTTGTTTGCCCGGGAAGAGGCGCGTATGGCATTGGGCGGCGAAACACGCCTGAGCATCACCGCCCGCATTGACGAAGGCCCCAAAGAAGCTGGCGCACTGGTGGAAGAGCAGTTATTGCGACGCAGCTTTGCCGCAGCGGGCTACAACGTGACCGAGGCCGCCCGCCAACTAGGGCTGGCCCGCGAGCACGTTTACTACTACCTCAATAAGTATGGAATTCGACGTCCGGACTAACCTGCCGCTGGTCTTCCTGGCGGCGGGTTTTACCCTGTGGCTCACCAGCCTGGCCTTGGCACGCCGGGCGCGGCGCTACCAAGCCAGCATGCAAGCCCTGCTGGAGCTGGCCAGTGGCGACCACGAGCCGCTTGAATTACCCGCCGCCGCCTGGCCCGCCTTACACGCTGCCGGCTGGAACGGCCTGCAGTGGTGGGGCGACTGGTATGGCCAGGCGGTGCAGGGCAGCTTAGGTGAATTGGTCACAGCGCCTGGTGCTCCTGCTGGGCAGCAAAACTATGAGCTGCGCAGCGGTGAAGAGGTCCGCCTGGTTATCACCTTGCAGCACAGCGCGCCTAGGGGAGAGCAGCGGCTGTTTGCCAACCAATTGGCTCAGGTTTTTTTGCTGCTGCTAGAAACCCGGCTGCGCGAACGCACCGGCGCCTTGTCCGCCGCGCTGGCCGAACGGGCGCGTTTGTCGCTCTACTTGCAGCACGACATGCGCAACCTGGCGCAGTGGGTTATGTGGGTCAGTGCGGACTTTGCCAATGCCCAAACGCCGCCCGAGTTGCTGGTGGCGGCCGAGCGCCTGCGCGACAACGCACCCATGGCCCAAACCCGCGCCCTGCGCCTGATGACCGCGCTGGGCAAAACCACGCAGCCCGCCCAAGCCAGCCCCATTTCACTGGGCGAGGCCTTGCAGCAAGCCGCTAGCCTGGCTGGAATTGAGCTAGACATGCAAGGTGAGGCCGTAGCCATCATTGCCCCAGACCTATTGGCACGCGCGCTGGACAACCTGCTGACCAACCTAGCGGCCGACTGGCGCGAGGGCCTGACCCAGCGGCCCTACGCCACGCTGCAGGTGGATGCGGGCATGGCGGAGGTGGTGCTGTCCTGCCCCCTGCCGCCGGACGGCATGGCGTTGTTGCCAGAGCGGCTGTTTGAGCCCTTTGCCAGTGGCCGCCCCGGCGGCTTGGGCTTGGGCCTGTACCAAGCGCGCAAAAGCCTGCGCGAAGCCGGTGGTGAATTGCACGCCGCTGTGAACCAAGAACAATTGCAATTTGTGCTGTCTATTCCTGCAGCGGCAGAGGTGCAACCGGGTGAGCCCGCACCCGGTTAGTGGTGCGACGCGCAACGGTGTAAATTTTTCTGACACCTAAACACAAAGCCAAAGATTACATTTGCACCCAAGCGCACCGTTTCGTGGTGAGCCGTGGATCGTTAACTGAAAGGAAACAATATGCAATTGCGCAACAGGGCCCGCCAAGCGGGTTTCACCTTGGTAGAAATCGCCATCGTTTTGGTCATCATCGGCTTGCTGCTGGGCGGCGTGCTCAAAGGGCAAGAGATGATTGAGAACGCCAAAATCAAGAGTATTGTCGGCGACATGAAGGCTATCCAAGCAGCATACAACGGCTATATAGACCGTTACAAAGCCATCCCAGGTGATGAGGCTGCATTGACCTTGACTGGCCGTGGTTGGCTTGGTACGGCCGTTCCGGGTGTGGCAGGTAACGGTGTGTTGGCTATCACCGTGGCACAGACGTTCACCAATGGTGGTGACGAGGGGGCATTTTGGCGTTCGATGCGTGCATCGGGCCTGATTGCGGGTGACCCAAATGCTCCGTCAACGGTGGCTGGCTTGCCAACCCATGGCGGCGGTGGCTTGATCGGCGTGACTGCTGGCCCGGCTTACGGCATGGCTGGTCCGCTGGTGTGTGCGTCGGGTCTGACGCCCAAGCAGGCTGCAGGCATCGACAATTTGATAGACGGTGCGGGTGCAAACAATGCGACGGGCACACTGCGTGGCGCCCTGGCCCCAAATGCCACTATTTTGAGGCCCGTTGCGGCGATTCCACCGGTTACCGCTTACAACGAAACGGCCACCACCAAGTGGACCGTTTGCATGCCGCTGTCCTAAACCGCGCTGTAAACCCCAAACACCGCCGAAGCGATTCCCGCTTCGGCGGGTTTTCTCAAAAGTGCTGATAGCCAGCCCTTTTGAGAAAATAGTGCCAAATTGGCCTCTGGCCCTCTAAACCATTGCGCAAGCAGCTATCATTTTTGCAGCAACTTCGAGCCGCCTTATGAACCATACGAAGCTTTCCCCGTTGCGTCACCGCGCACACAGCGCTGGCTTCACGCTGGTGGAAATGGCGGTGGTGGTCACCCTTATCGGCATTCTGATGGCACTGGGTTTGGCAACTGCCACCAGCGTTATGGACAGCTCCCGGCGCGCCACCACCAAAGACCGTCAAGACTATGTGCGCGATGCATTTTTGGCCTATTTCACGGTCAACCACCGCTTCCCGTGCCCAGACAACGGCAGCAACGTCGGTAACACCGGGCGGGATGGGGTGGAAGACCGCACAGCCGGCGGTGCTACGCCAAACGTCTTGGTCGGTTGCACCGTATCGCTGGGCACTGTGCCTTATCAAACTCTGGGCATTTCGCGCGAGAAGGCGCTGGACGCTTACGGAAATTTCATCACCTACCGGCTCGACACGGCGCGCAATTGGCATTTAACCGCCACGTTCCAGTCGTCTCCCGGAGTCCCGCGCTCACCCTGCTCACCTGCGGGCATCGTTGGGGTGCCTGTGGGTTTGTCGGTTTTTTCAGCGCCGGCTGTCGTGCAAATGCCCGCTGCGGTCATCGTCCTGATCTCACATGGACCCAATGGCAAAGGGGCGTGGAACCAGGGCACGACCAACGCATCGCGCAATACCTTGCCGACCACCAGCGCAGAGCAGGGCAATACAGCTCTAAACCCGGCAGCACCTACGGGCTACCGGTCTTACATCTCTTCAGACGCAGCTGCTGCGCCGTTTGACGATGTGGTTCAGTTCTTCGGTGTCGGCGATTTGAATGTACTGATGCTGACCAAAATGGGGCGGGCCAATATATGCAGCTAATTATTAGAAAGCGTCTCATGACCAAATACACGTTCCGGGCGTCGCGCCGCAGCCGAAGCCGTGGCTTCACATTGGTGGAAATCTCCATCGTGCTGGTGATCATTGGCCTGATCTTGGGCGGCATTTTGAATGCGCAGTCGGTCATCCGCAACGCGCAAACCAAAGACACCATCAAGGGGCTTAACGACATGACGGCTGCTGCGCGGCAGTTCCAAGACCGTTACGGAATGTTGCCGGGAGATTACAGTAACGCAGTAGCGAGCTTACCGGGCATGGTGGCCCCCTGTGCGGGGGTGAATGGCAATGGAAACGGCATTGTTGTTACCGCCGAGTCGGTTTGTGCCACCCAGCACATGATTTTGGCAGGGATGCTTAAAGGGACGGTAGGCAGTCCTATTCGGTTGCGGGGTACTACGTTTTCGGTGGTGGGGCGGGCTGGTGGTGGTTTGCCTGGCGCCATGACCGCTAACATTCCTGCAAATTGGGTCAATATGGTGCGGGTTCAGGTGGTCGATTGCGATGTTGCCGTCCAAATGGACCGTGCAGTAGATGACGGCAACACCAATACGGGCAATTTCAGAACCGCACTCAACAACTGCGGCGCCACCGGTACTAATCAAATCGAAACCACTGCAGTTGCCAATGCAGTTCTGCGTCTCAACTAATTTAGTGCCAAATTGGCTTCTGGCCATAGTGAAACCTGCGCAAGCTGCTATCATTTTCAGCTACCCATAAGGAGATAGCGCATGAATGTGGCCGCTAGCGCCCCCAACGCTCCCAACGCCTCCGACTCGCCCCGGCCGGTGCCCGGCCGCCCTGAAAAGCTGCGCTTGGGTGACGTGCTGGTGCAGCAGCGCCTGATTTCGCAAGAGCAGCTGCAGCAAACGCTAGACCTGCAGCGCACCACCGGCAAAAAGATGGGCCGTCTGCTCATTGAGACCGGCATCATCACCGAAGAATTGCTGGCCAACGGCTTGGCGCGCCAGCTGCGTATTCCCTTCGTCAACCTTAAAACCTTTCCGTTTCGGGCCGACGTGGTCAAGCTGCTGCCCGAATCCGCCGCGCGGCGTTTCAAGGCGCTGGTGCTGGAGGACAAGGGCGACTCGCTTTTGGTGGCGCTGGGCGACCCGCTAGACCTGTTTGCCTATGACCAGTTGGCCCGCTTGCTCAAGCGCAACATTGCCATTGCTGCCGTGCCCGAGAGCGGCTTGGCGCTGGCGTTTGACCGCCTGTACCGCCGCACCGAAGAAATCAGCGGCCTGGCCCGTGAGCTGGAAAAAGACCTGAGCGATGCGGTTGATTTTGGCGAGCTGACCGCCAGCGTGGGGCTGGAGGGCGCGCCGGTGGTGCGCCTGCTGCAATCGTTGTTTGAAGACGCCATTCAGGCCGGTGCGTCGGACGTGCACATAGAGCCGCAAGAGTCGGGCTTGCAGGTGCGCGTGCGGGTAGACGGCGTGCTGCAAACCCAAACCCAAGCCGACAAACGGATTGGCGCAGCACTGGCCCAGCGCCTCAAGCTGATGGCGGGCTTGGATATTTCTGAAAAGCGTTTGCCGCAAGACGGCCGCTTTAGTGTGCGCCTGAAAGACAGCACCATTGACGTGCGCCTGTCCACACTGCCCACGGTGTATGGCGAGGCGGCGGTGATGCGTTTGCTCCAGCAAGGAAAAGGCATGCGTCGCCTCGATACCCTGGGCATGCCTGATGAAATGCTCAAGCGTTTTCGCGAGATTTTGGGGCGCAGCGCCGGTATGGTGCTGGTCACCGGTCCCACGGGGTCCGGTAAAACCACCACGCTGTATGCCGCCATGGCCGAAATCAACGCCGAAGAGCTCAAGGTCATCACCGTAGAAGACCCAATCGAATACCGTTTGCCGGGCCTGACCCAGGTGCAGGTGAACGAGAAGATTGAGCTAACCTTCGCACGCGTGCTGCGCTCGGTGTTGCGGCAAGACCCAGACGTGGTTTTGGTGGGCGAGATGCGTGACGCCGAGACAGCCGAAATTGGTATGCGCGCCGCCATTACCGGGCACTTGGTGTTGTCCACCTTGCACACCCGCGATGCCGTGAGCACACCGTTTCGCTTGTTGGACATGGGCGTGCCGCCGTTTATGGTGTCCACCTCGCTACAGGCGGTGATTGCGCAGCGCCTGCTCCGCATGAATTGCACTGAATGCGCAGCACCCCACGCGCCCACGCCGCAAGAGCAGGGCTGGCTGGATGCCATGCTGGAGCCCGGCGCCACCATTAGCCCCAAACGCGGGCTGGGCTGCTCGGCCTGCAACGGCACTGGGTATGCCGGTCGCCAAGGTGTGTATGAGCTGCTAGAGATGGATGCCGAATTGGTTCAGGTGGCCTCGCGCTCGGACCCGGCGAGTTTTATCCGCGTTGCGCGTGAAACCATGAAAGGCCGCACCATGGCCCACCATGCGCTGGCATTGGTGCGCCAAGGCAAAACGTCCTTGGCCGAAGCCCTGCGGGTGGGCTTTGATGTCGATGACGACAGCGACCTCAAGGCCTAAAGCGCATGCCTATTTTTGACTGGCGGGGACGCAACAACCGAGGCGAAGCAGTTAGCGGCAAGTTAGAGGCCATGACTGAAGGCGGTGTGGCCGACCAGCTCAAATCCATTGGTGTCGCGCCGGTGTACATCGCTTTGTCAGCGGCAGAGACGGAGGGCGAAGGCACGAGTTGGCTGGCCACACTCACCAAGAAGCCGGTGGACGACGAAGACCTGATGGTTTTTTCACGCCAGATGTACACACTGAACAAAGCGGGCGTGCCCATACTGCGCGCCTTTGCGGGCCTAGAGGCGTCGGCGTCTAAACCCGCCATGGTGGACTTGCTCAAAGACATTCGCTCCAGCCTAGACCAAGGGCGTGACCTGTCTACGGCGCTGTCGCGCCACATCGACCTGTTTGGGGCCTTTTATGTGGCCATGATCCGGGTGGGTGAGATGAGTGGGCGCCTGACCGAGGTATTTTTGCGCCTGAACGAACACATGGAGTTTGAGCGCGATGTGCGCCAGCGCATAAAGCAGGCCATGCGTTACCCAATTTTTGTGCTGGTGGCAATGGCCGTGGCAATCGTCATTTTGAACATTTTTGTGATTCCGGTTTTTGCCAAAGTGTTTGCCGGGTTTCATGCACAGTTGCCGCTGATTACCCGCGGCCTGCTGGCGTTTTCTAGTTGGACGTTGACGTGGTGGCCGGCTTTGGTGGCGCTAGGCGTTGGCTGCAGCTTTTTGCTCAAGAGTTACCTGCGCACGCCTGAGGGGCGCTACAAGTGGGACAGTCGCAAGCTCAAGCTGCCCATCATTGGCGACATTATTCTCAAGGCCACGTTGGCGCGTTTTGCACGTAGTTTTGCGTTGTCTAGCCAAAGCGGCGTGCCATTGGTGCAGGCGCTTACCGTGGTGGCGCAGACGGTGGACAACGCGTTTATTGGCAGCCGCATTGAGCAAATGCGCGACGGCATCGAGCGCGGCGAGAGTATTGGCCGCTGCGCAGCTGCGACCGGTGTTTTTACGCCCGTGGTGTTGCAGATGATCAACGTTGGCGAGGAAACCGGTGAGCTCGACAACCTGCTGTTTGAAATAGCGGGCATGTACGAGCGCGAGACCGATTACCACATCAAGGGCCTGTCCGCCGCCATTGAGCCGATTTTGTTGGCGATCATCGCGGTGCTGGTGCTGTTGCTGGCGCTGGGCGTGTTCTTGCCGCTGTGGAACATGGGCAATGCCGCCTTGGGCAAGGGCGGCTAGTGGTGGGTAATCGGCGCCTTGCCGAGTGGTCTTTAGTCACGCTCGTGTTGGTGGCTCTGATTTCGGTGTTTGGCCACCAAGTGCGCGCGGTGCAGATTCAGGCCGAGCGGGCTGCGGTGCAAACCACCGTGGGGGCCTTGCGCACGGCGTTGGTGCTCAGCCATGTGATGGTGCAGATTGCCCCCGACGCGGCTGACGCGCTCCAAGGGCGTGGTGACGCCACGCTGTCCCCAGGTTTGGTTCCCAATCCCTTTTTGCTTCTCAAGGCGCTCCCGCCAAATTTTGCTGGGAGTTTCGCCATGGACCATGCCGATGCCATGCCCCTAGGCGCTTGGGCTTTTGATGCGGACTGCGGGTGCGTGGGCTACCGTTTGCTGTACCCCGATGCGTTGGAAGTGCCGCCGGGTGCCCAGGCGGTTTGGTTCCGTGTGGAAAAAGCAGGTGCGGTGTTCCAGATGGTGCCGTTGACCCCTTATGTGTGGCAGGGGCAGGTGGTGAATTGACCGGCAGTGCAGCACTAAACATGCAGTGCGACGAAGATACGGTCTATATGTGACCTAATTCATACGCTTGGGCCCAAAACTAAATGCACAAGTTGATATCGAAGGACTAAAATTTAAAAACTATAGCATCCGAAGTAGTCCGTTGGAGCTGCGTGCGAGGGTGACTGCCGTGATTTCCATTTTTTAAAGGCGACAAACATGAAAAAAATACAGCGTGGTTTTACATTGATTGAGTTGGTGATGGTCATCGTTATCTTGGGCGTTTTGGCCGCAGTGGCTTTGCCCAAGTTTGTGGATTTGAAGGGTGATGCGCAGCTGGCGTCAACACAAGGTTTTGCGGGTGCTTTGGCTTCTGCATCGGCCATTAACTACGCGGGTTGTGCCATTGCGGGGCAGACCTCTACGGGGTCAACAGATGCTAAGTGCATTAAGGTGTCTAAGTGTTCTGACGTAGGAGCATTGATCCAGCCCGCGTTGGCATTAAATACCACAGCAAAATGCACAGCACCGTTTCTAACAGCGGATACTGCTGTTCCGGGCTCGGGTGTTGGGATGAATGGTGCTAGCCAAGCGTGCACATTGAACTTTGGCACTGGCGCAGCGTGTGCCTCGGGCGGAACGGCAACTTTTACCATCATCGGCGCAGCGAATTAATTGCTTTTAGCCACTCGAAAAATGCCGCCTTCGGGCGGCTTTTTTACATCTGGGCCCGGTACTTTTCTGGCACTTGGCTGCGGTACTGCGCGCGTTGTGCCTCGGGCACCGTGGTGAGGCCGGCCTTGAATTCTGCCAAGGCCTTGGCGTCGCTTTGCACATCCGTCGCCGGGTTGGCGTACAGCAAGCCCAGGCGAAAGTGGCCATCGGCCGCCAGCGCAGGCCAGGTCTTGTTGCGCAGCTCCAGTGACCGAATGGCCAGAGCCCAGTGCTGGGTGTCGTAGCCCACCACATACCCCGACTGCACCATTTCGAAGGTAAATTGCCCCCGGTCGTAATAGCGGTTGAGCAAGCGCTCTGCCTGCGCGACCTGCCCAATCCGGCTCAACACCAGCACTTCTAACTCCCGTGTGACGGGTTTGTCTGGCTGTAGCCGTTTCACCTGCGCCAACGCACGGAGGGCGTTTTCTGCCTGGCCCAAGTGGGAGTAGCCCTGGGCCAAATTGATCCAGATGGCGGAGACGTTGGGGCGCGAGGCCACGACGGATTCCCAAATCCACACCGCGTTGGCCCAGTCGCCCATTGCCGCCAGGTTGTCAGCCACCATGGGTGTGAGTTTGCGGTAGTGCGGGTTGATGGCAATACCATCGCGGATATTTCGCAGCAATTTTGCCAAGACTGCAGCGCCTGCTGGGGGTGGTGTGTTCGACAAAACGCCCGTGGCAATAATGGCGCTGACAATCTTGCGTTCGGCCTGCACTGCCTGCTGGGTGATGTAGACGGCCAGTGTGCTGGCGGCCAGTACGCTCGCCAAGGCGACCCGGCTCAAAGCCGGGCTCCATGGCAAGGGCCGCGCATAGAAGGGGTCGTTGTGGACCAAGCGCGCATCCGAGCTGGCCAAAATTCCCAGACACAGCATGAACAGCGCTCCGGTGCTGGCCAGGTGCCAGGGGAACCCTGCATTACTCACAAATAGCAGCGCCAGCAGGCTACCCAGGGTCAGCGCCCGCAAGGGGGCTTCGCCGGTGTCGTCGCCTTTGAGCAGCCAAGTGCTGCCAGCACTCACCAAAAGGTAGGACAACAGAAACGCCAAAAACAAGCCCCCCACCGGCAGGCCGTATTCACTGAGCAAGTGCAGGTATTCGTTGTGGGCGTAGTAGTCTGTCTCCATGATCGTGTCGGTGCGCTGGTAGATGGGGATTTGCACCTCCCACGCGCCAGCACCCACGCCGCTCCAGGGGTGGGCCAGCATCATGCGGGCGGTTGACATCCACATGAGCGAGCGTATGGAGAACGAGCCCTCGGTGTATTCGGTGGCTTTGGTCAGCGAAGCGGTGCGTACAAAGCTGCGGGCCATGGCGGTGGTGCCCAGGCCTTCCTTCACAACCCTTGGTGTGTCGCTGGGTACGGAGCCCAGACCTGCAATGACGAGCACCAGCGCACTGGCCACCATCCAGCGGTTGGCTGGGCTCCAGGCCTTGGTGGCCAATTGATTGCGGTAGCGCCGTACCACCACCGTCACTACCACCACCAAAAGCAGCAGGGCGACCAGGGCAGAGCGGGTGCCGGTCATCATGATGGCCAGAGTGATAAATCCCACCGACGCCGCCAGTACCGGTAGCCAGCGGGTGTTGCGTGCGGTCACCAGTAACCAGACCGACAGTGGCAAAGCGCTGACGGCGTACTCTGCAAAAAAGTTGCGATTGATAAATGTGGATGCCGGAAACGCGGCCTGCGGGAACAGCGCCAGGTCGAACCAGAACTGCAGCGCTACCCACATCGAAGCCACGACTACCCCGGCGTGTACGCCCCACAGCACCATACGCACTGTCTGGCGGGTCAGTGTGTTGAGCCCCAGCCACAGCAGCAGACTTAAGACAAACCAGCGAATGGCCTCTACCCCGGCCAGGTAAGCGTGGCTCCAAACCATGCTGCCCAGCGCATAAGCCATCAGCACCAGGGGTAAAGCCACAACGCCGTGCCACAACAGGGGCGTGGTGCGGTGGCGCTGTTGCCAAAAAAACACCAGAGCCGCAAGCAAGACGCCCAGGGACAGCACGGCCGACTTCAAGGTGTCTTGCAGCACCAATTGGCTGGGCACGCCCAGCGCGGGCACCAAAAACAGGGTCCACGCCAGTACATGGGCGGGCGCCTTGGATGCGTGATGGTTTGCGTCTGCAACCGGTGTGTTGCTGGCTTCAGAAGTGGGGTGCATATGGGGCGGTTATTGGGGTGAGTGGCAGCGCAGTGTGGTGTATTGTCAGCGGGCCGGGTCTGCCGCACTGGCGGCGCAATAAAATTAGTGATCAAATAGCCATCTAGCCCTCGTCAATGCTGCGCAAGCAGCTATTAAATGAATAGCATTTTAGGCGCCATGCCAGCCACAACGCACCAGCCAGAACCCCCAGCAGCACCCGCATCGCGCGTACGCCAGCGGGGTTTTACGCTGGTGGAGTTGGTGATGGTGCTGGTGCTTTTGGGTGTGCTGTCGGTGTTTGCCCTACCCCGCATGCTGGCCAGCAGCGACACGGCTGCGCGCGGCTTGCACGACGGGACGCTGGCCTACCTGCGTTATGCCCAAAAAACGGCCATTGCCCAGCGGCGCACGGTGTGCGTGGCGTTCACCAACACCGCGGTCAGCCTGCGCATTGCCAACACAGCGGCAAGCTACAACTGCGCCAGCCCCACTGGGGTGGTGCTTAACGGTGCTGATGGCAAGGCGTCAGTGAGCGTCAGCGGCGCCGCCTATTCGGCAGCCACGGTCAATGGCATTAGCTGTTTGGCCACACCGGCGGCCTTCAGCTTTGACGGCCTGGGCCAGCCGGTTAACAGCAGCGGCGTGGCGCTTGCCGCAGCGCAATGTATTAAGGTTGGCAACGCGGCCAATTCCATCACTGTGGAGGCCGCCACTGGTTATGTCCATGAGTAAGCGTTACCTGCGCGGCTTTACCCTGATTGAAGTCATCATCTTTATTGTGGTGGTGGCGGCCGGTTTGGCGGGCATTTTGACTGTCAGCAATACCGTGGTGAAGTCCAGTGCCGACCCGATGGTGCGCAAGCAGGCCATTGCGTTGGCGGACTCGATTCTTGAAGAGATTTTGCAAAAAGAATATTCAGACCCAGACGGCTTGCCCAACGTGGTGGAGCCTACCCGCGCCACCATGGACGACGTGGATGACTACAACGGCAAGACGCAGACCCTGTTTAACAGCAGCAGTGGGATGGGGGGCTGGCCTGCATCGTTGGACAGCTACCAAGTGAGCATCGCGGTGAGCAATGACACCACGGTGGTGGGTACGGCGGCGCTGCCCGCCAAACGCGTGGCAGTGACGGTGAGCCGGGGCGGTGATTCGGCCACCTTGGTGGGGTACCGCGGGAACTATTGACCATGACCCATTTGCGACACCAGGCAGGTTTTACCCTCATCGAGTTGGTGATGGTCATCGTCATTTTGGGTGCGGTGGGCAGCATGGCGTCAGTGTTTATGAAGGGGCCAATCGACGCCTACTTTGCCAGTAGCCGTCGCGCCGCGCTGACGGACGTGGCTGATACCACGGTGCGGCGCATGGCGCGCGACATTCGCAAGGCGTTACCCAACAGCATTCGCTTGGTCGGCACCCAGTGCATTGAATTTATCCCCACGCGTACAGGGGCGCGCTACCGTGTGCAAGACGTTGTGCCTGGCGATGGAACAAGCCTGGGTTTTGCCGCGCCTGACCTCACCTTTAACATGCTGGGGCGCAATTCAGACCTGCCTAGTGCGCAGCAGATCACGGCCAGCGGTGGCGTGAACGACGTGGTGGCGGTTTACAACCTGGGCATTCCTGGTGCGGATGCGTATGCGTTGGACAACACCGCTGTCATCTCGTCCGTGGTGGACGGCACTGAGACGGTCATCAACTTGGCAGGCAACACCACCCAGTTCCCGTTGGCTTCGGGCGGAAACCGCTTCCATGTGATTCCCGGTAACGAAAAAATTGTTTCGTATATCTGCAGCGGCACCACGCTGTACCGAAACTCCAATTACGCCTACAGCTCGTCCTGCCCTGCGCCCACGTCTGCGACACCGGTCATTGCCAATGGGGCGACGTGTAATTTTTCGTATGACCCACAGGACATTCGCAATGCACTGGTTCAGCTAAAAATGGCGTTTTCTAACGCAGGGGAATCGGTCAACATTTACCACGAGGTGCATGTCAACAACACGCCATGACAACGCAACGCTTTATTGACAGTGCCAGGCAACGCGGCTTTGCGGCCATTGCGGCCATCTTCTTGGTGGTGGCCTTGGCTGCGCTGGGCGCGTTTATGGTGACGTTTTCCAACACGCAGCAAGTGACCTTGGCACAAGACGTGCAAGGCTCGCGCGCGTACTGGGCGGCGCGTGCGGGGTTGGAGTGGGGCATTGCCAACAGTGCTGCTGCGGCGGCTGCCAGTGGCGCCGATTGTTCGGGTGCGGCCATGCCGACCCCCATAACCACCACCTTAACCATCGAGGGCTTTACCGTTTCTATTACCTGCCCCAGAACCCCGTATGTGGATGGCGACAACCTCAATATTTTTCAGATTACCGCTACCGCCAAGGTTGGGACGTTTGCCGGAGTCGGGTACACCGAACGCAGTGTGTCGGCCAGTGTGTGCCGTTTGCAGACGGCACCTTATGGGGTTTGTTAAATGGGACGGGCTGCTATGAACTGTTTACATATGGATCGTTTCATGGGCATGTTTGTGAGCGCGTGCCAATGGTTTCGTAGTGTTGCTTCTAAGTGGGTTGTTTTGGTGTTGGTGGCGCTAAGTGCCTGCGTTGCGCACGCTGCAGCCCCCAGCTACCAAGACTCTGGATCCGCGCTTTCTGCAACCGGGGCTGTCAGTCCTGCGTGGCCACCCCATGCTATTGACGATGTGGCTTTGCTGTTTGTTGAAAGCGCAGGCGGTGAGGCTGTGACGTTGTCAACGCCTGCCGGATTTGTGGCTGTGAACGACAGCCCGCAGTCAACTGGCGGCGGGACTGCGGGAACACGGATAACCGTATTTTGGGCGCGGGCCACTTCCACCAGTATGCCGACCCCTACGGTTGCGGACCCTGGCAACCATGTGTATGCGCAAATCATTACCTACCGCAATGTTCTGCACACTGGCAACCCGTGGGACGTAACCAGAGGTGGTGTCAAAGCAGCTGCCAGCACCGCACTGACCGTAACCAGTGTTACCACCACCATGGCAGACACCCTGATCGTGCAGGCTGCGGCACGGGACGATGATGCCAATGGTGCGGAATTCAGTGCACAAACCAACGCCAATTTAGCAAACATCACCGAGCGTTCAGATGCGGGAACGCGGTCCGGTAATGGCGGTGGCTTTTCGGTGTGGGATGGGTCTATGGCGGCGGTCGGCGCAACCGGCAGCACCACGGCTACGGTCGTCAGCTCGGTCAATGCGTTTTTGACCATTGCGCTGAAGCCGGATATTTTTGAAGTTACCGAGATTGCCAGTACCCCAACGGTGCCCGTCAATACCAACTTTTCGTTGACCCTGGCGGCGCGTAACCCAGCGAATGGCGCGAGCCAAACTGGTATCACCATTACCGACGATCTGACAGCGGCCGGGTTGATATTTGTGTCGTTCGTCCCAGGTAGCGGTACCTATACGTTCACCGGTGGTGTTGTGACCTGGACCGTGGGCAGCATGGCGGCTGGTGCGACTGCAACGGCCACCTTGACCGTTAGTGCGGCCACTTCCGGCGCCAAAACCAACACCATCACGTCCAACATCGGCACACCCGTGGCGAGCGCGTCGGCCACGGTTCAAGCTTATGCGCCGTTGGCGGATTGGCGCTTGGATGAAGCCGCATGGACGGGTGTCGCCAATGAGGTGAAAGACAGCAGTGGCGGTGGCTACCACGGCAGGAGCCGAATCGCAAATGGCTCCACATCTGTGGCTACTACGGTTACGGGCTCACCGGCCTATACCAGCGGTAGCCAAAGCACCTGCCGTTACGGTGAGTTTGATAAAACTACCAGCCCTGCTCGCACTTACAGTTATGTCGAGTTATCGGGCTTACCCGCTTTGCCCTCCAGTTTTACGTTTGCGGCGTGGATTAGATCCACCAATTCCAGCCAGTCCGGGCAACGCATACTGGTGCGCGATGATGCCGACAATGGTTGGGGCTTCAGCCTGGGTGATGCGGGGACAAACCGCATTCGGTTTTTCAATCGCAACATAAGTCCCTCGGGAACGGTCGTAGGGGATGGGACCAACAATGCGTGCGGTTCCGTTTTCTGTCTGGATACCGCCGCCGTCATTACAGCCAATGCATGGTTCTTCGTGGCCGTGACGATCGACACCACTGGCAAGAATATTGCCCATTACGTGTACAACGCTGCGGGCACTTTGGTTTCCAGCACCAGTTCGGCCTTTTCTGGTACCTGGGTTGATGGAACGGGGACCGCCGCGATTGGGGGGGAAACGGCGGCATCCTCAGAAGGAAGGCAGACGAGTTTCCATTTTCTCGGCAACATTGATGAGATGCAGATTTACTCCGGGGTGCTCTCGCAGTCCGATGTGAATGTATTGCGCACCCGCACCCGAACCTGTGGCGTCAGCGTAGACCATTACGAGTTGTCGTTGCCTACTGCCAGTTTGACGTGTCTGCCCAGCACGGTCACGGTTACAGCCTGCGCCGATGCGTCGAGCCCTTGTTCCAACGTGGTGACGAGTATCAACGGACAGACGGCGACGTTGGCCAGCGCGGGGGCAACGCTTGGCGCCAGCACTGTGACGTTCAATGCCAGTGGTGTGGCGACTACCACTGTGAGCTACCCGTTGGCCGCCGACGGCACGGTCGCATCCGTTACTTTGTCGGCTGAGCAGGCCACTGCCACCAATGCTCGCAAGTGCTGCCCCAATGGCGTCAGTTGCGTAGTGGGTAACGCCTGCTCCACCACTTTCAATACGGCCGGATTCATCGTGTCCGCCAGCGCGGGCGCGGCAGCGGCAACCATTCCTGCGCAGGTGGCGGGTACCAGTTCGGCCAGCTATTACCTGCGGGCCATCAAAACCAACACCACTACCCAAGCCTGTGAGTCGGCGTTGACCGGCGCACAGAGTGTGAACTGGGCTTATGAGTGCAACAACCCCACCACCTGCTCAGCCAGCAATCTGATGACGCTCAACGGCGGCACCAGCACCACCATTGCACGCAATAACAACGCCGGTGTATCCACGTATTTGCCGGTCAGTATGACCTTTGATGCCAATGGCAACGCACCGTTCACGTTTGACTACAGCGACGTGGGGCAGGTTACGTTGTATGCCACCAAGGCGGCAAGCGGCAGCCTGCTCTCGCCGCTCAGCGGCAACAGCAATGCGTTTGTGGTCAAGCCGGGGGGATTTACGGTGACAGGCATCAAGCAAACGGCAACCCCGTTTTTGGCCAACCCCGCAGCCACCACCGCCAGCGGAAGTAAATTCGTCAAGGCCGGAGAGAGTTTTACGGCTACGGTGACGGCCACCACATCCACTGGAGCGACCACGCCTAACTATGGCCGAGAGACCGCCCCGGAGGGCGTGTTGCTGACGCGCGCGCTGGTGGCGCCCGCAGGCGGCGCCACGGGTACTTTGAACAACGGCACCATCGCTGGGGGTAGTTTCAGTAGCGGGGTGTCCACGCCGACCAACTTGTCATGGAGTGAGGTTGGCATCATTTCGCTCACACCCAGTGTGGCCGATGCGGATTACCTGGGTGCGGGCACCGTCACCGGTACCCCTGTGGCCAATGTGGGACGTTTTGTACCGGACCACTTTGACACGGCAGTCGTGCAGGGCTGCGCGACGGGCAACTTTAGCTATTCAGGACAACCTTTCACGGCGCAGCTCACACCCAAAAACTTGGCCGGTGCCATTACCCAAAACTACAACACGGCGTGTGGTTTTTCTAAGGCGGTGGCCGTGTCCAATGCGGGCAGTGCGAGCAATGTGAATGTTGGTTGGCCGCCCCCTGGTCCGGCCACGCAAGCTATGGCCAGCACCCAGTTCACCAATCCCGCTACGTGCGGTGGTGCTATGAGCCCAGTCACCGGGCCCAGTGGCACGCAAGCCAATGTGACTTACACACTGGCGTCTGCTACGGGACCCGCCACCTTTACCCTGCGCGGTGTGGATGCGGACGGTGTCACATCCAGTGGAGCTGCCGAAGGTACTGCTGTGGTTCGCAGCGGTCGGGTGCGGTTGGTCAACGCCTACGGATCGGAGTTGCTGGATCTGCCCATGGGCCTGCGTGCCGAGTACTGGAATGGGGCGGGATGGATCAAGAATACGGATGACAACTGCACTGGCGACACGACCTCGGTCGCGGCGAATGCCATTGCCGTCACCTTGACACAAACCCTGCTGTCACCGACCTGTGTGTGGGACACGGGCACGCCCGGTCGCAGCGGTGCGGGGTGTAGTGCGGCGGGGCCGACGAACCCGACGGACAAACAATTTCGCAAAGGCGCTGCGATGGTGAATACGTCTCCTGCATTGCAAAAAGGCGACTTTAATATGTGGTTGAAAGCCCCCACTGTTTCGGGAACCGTCAAGGTGGATGTCGACGTGCCGATATGGCTGGAGTTCCCGTGGGTCGGTGTTGGCAGTACCGACCCCAGCGCGCGTGCCACCTTCGGCGTCTACAAAAGCCCATTGATTTACCGGCGCGAAAACTATTGAGCCGCTTACACCCTAATTTTGTGGCCAATGCGTTGAAAACGCCCGAGTATCCTTTGCATGGATTTGAGGCCAGCTACTAAAATGAGAGCGGATATGTCTCCTGTTTCAATAACAATGACCCAAGTAAATAACATTTTTTGTCGCGTTGGTGCGCGGAATCAGTACTGACCATGCGTTGGCCCTGGACGCGCAAGTTATCCAAAGACCAATTGGTCGTGTCTTGGTCCGGTAAGACCTTGGCTTTTGTGCGCGCCCAAGCCAAGAGCGACGGCAACTTTGCGGTGCTGCAATGGGGCATTGCGCACCAGGGCGACGACAGTATGGACGACTTTGTTCGTCGTCTACAGGTGCTGGGTTTGAAAGGTGGCTCGGCGCACATCATGCTGCGCGCAGACCAATACCAACTCTTGCAGGTCGAGGCGCCACCTGTGGCCCCGGAAGAGTTGCGCGCTGCCGCCCGGTACCAAATTCGCGACATGATCAGCGTCCATATGGATGACATCACGATGGACGTGCTACGTGTGGGCGACGGTCAAAACAAGGCCGCCAATCAGTTGTTTGTTGTCGCTGCCGCCACGGCCAATGTGCGTGAAACGCTGGATTTGGCTGAGGCCATGCATTGGGCGGTGACGGTCATCGATGTGCAGGAGACCGCGCAGCGCAATTTGCAAAGTGCCATGGCGCGGCGAGAAGGACGGCTTGAAAGCGCCGATGCTTTCTTGATGATTGCCCGCGACCGCCAAGCTGTGCTGACTATTAGTGCCAATGACGAACTGTATTTCAGCCGTAGGCTGGATTTGCCAGCAGGGTTCATGGACATGCGATGGGCCAACGTGAATGCGGTGGTGGCGCCCGTGGTTGATGCGTATACGCCGGTGGCGGAGTATGTTCCTGATTACAGCGTAGGCGGTGCGCCGCACGGTGTCGATTACTCCGGCGCTGCTGCCGTTTCGACCGATTTGGACGATGCTGAGAAGGTGCAGCGCGTGCTGGTCGAAGTGCGCCGTTCGATCGAATTGTGGGGGCGGGCCTGGTCCAATATGCCTTTGGCAGGCTTGCGGGTTTCTGCGGGCGATCGCTCTGAAGAGTTGGCTATTTGGCTGCGCCGCGAGGTGGGTCTGACCGTCTCCACCATGGACCTGACCACCCAATTTGGGGGCTTTCAGGGTGGCGATGCCGCAGACTTGGCCTATTGTGTGCCGTTGTTAGGTGTGCTTTTGCGCGCCGAAACCCGAAAGCTGTGACGCCATGGCCCAGCAAATTAACCTCTGCACACCGATACTGCTTAAGCCCAAGCACTATTTTTCGGCGCAGACTATGGTGCAGACGGTCGGCGTTTTTGTGGTCTTGGGTGGCCTGCTATGCGGCACCTGGGTCTGGAATTTGAAGCAGGCCACGGACGGCTATGCCCGTGTCATGGCCAGGCAAACACAAGAAATTGACGGACTGCAAAGCGCCATACAGCGGGGGCGTGCCGCAGCCGGTCCTGTCGATGCGGCCCTGCTCGCGCAACTGCGCACGACCCAGTCGGCCTTGCAACAGCGCGAAGCGCTGTTGGCGGCCTTGCTGCAGGGCGTCATGGCGCCCGGTTGGGGGCATTCAGACCGATTGCAGTGGGTTGCCCGCAGTATTCCGGCCCCGGTATGGGTGAGTAACATCAAAATGGATGTGGGGCAGTTTGCGGTCAGTGGCTTCACACTTGAGCCCGCAGCCTTGAACGATTGGGTCGCGAAGTTGTCTATCAACCCTTTGATGCACGGAATGAAGCTGGCCACCGTCAAGGTGCAGAGTACGGCGGCGAGCCCGGTGGCGGTATCGCGCCCGGTCTGGTCGTTTAGCTTGGTTAGCGCCGTGCCGACACCTGTTGCACCTGCATCGGCCCAAGGGAGTGCCCGATGAAGGCTTTTTGGACCAAGTATGCAGCCCGAGTGGATGTGCTCAGCCTGCGCGAACGCGTATTTTTATTCCTGTCTATTTTGGCGGTGTGCATCGCGCTGGCCGATGTGTTGTGGCTCACCCCGGCACAGTTGGCGTACCAGCAAATGCGCCAGCATTTTGCGGCGCAAGACTCGGAGTTGCTGCGTATGCGGACTGAGTTGCAAGGACTTGCCCAGCCGGTCGATGCCAGCAAGGCCGTACGCGAAGAAATTGCAGTCGCCCAGGCCCAGCTCGATGCTGTTAATCAGGATATTCGTGACAAGGTGCCGCAGGACGACAGTGGCTTGGTTATAGAGCAGGTGTTGGTGCAGTTTTTGCGTAAACACAAAGGCTTGACCCTGGTGAGTACAGGCACGGTCAACGTTGATATGCCTGAAATCGCTGTGACGGGCGTGGCAATTGCTGGTAGGCCCGTGGGCTTGTTTAAGCGGGGCATGGAGCTGACCGTATCGGGCCCTTATCCAGAACTGGTGCGATATGTGAAACAACTGGAAGTGGCTTTGCCCGCGTTACGATGGGGTGCGTTGGAGCTTAAAAGCGACAAACAGCCACCGGAGTTGACCATGCAGGTGTTTGTGGTGGGGGTGCGACCATGATGCGGCGGTTGACTTCTACCAGATGGCACTTGGCGTGGCTCCCTTTGCTGGCTGTATTGTGTGGTGCTGCGCCGTCAGTGGCCCAGGAGCGCGACCCGACCGAGCCGCCTGTGAACGCGTTTTCGGCGTCCAGTGAAGGCGCCAACGCCAGCCCTAAAACCCCGTGGGGCAGTGATGGCATGGCGGTGGTGGTTCGCAACGGGAAATCCTACTTGGTGGTAGACACACGGTTGTACGCGGTCGGTCAAAAAGTGGGCTCGTCGCGTATTGAACGCATTACAGAAACCGAGGTTTGGCTGAAAGACGGCGCCGTGCGGCGCAAAGTACCGCGTTTTAGCGGCATTGAACGTTGGCAAGTAGTAGCGCAGCCTCAAACGGCTACCAGCGGCCCAAGGTCCAAAACGCGCAAGGCCAGCAAAATAACTAATAAGGCAAAAGCACTATGACGGAACCTATTCACACCGATTCAGCGCGTAGCGTGGCTGCGCGGCGACTTTGGGTTTGGGCCAGCAGCAGTGTCGTATTGGCGGTTGGACTGCTTGGCGGCTGCGCCATCGACCGACCCTTGCGCACGCCCGACGTCAGCGCTGCGATTCACGCCGAAATGGCAGCGACCACTCCCCAGGTGCCGGTTGCGGTTCCGGCCCGTGTCAGTGATGCCTTGGCCGAGCCGATCACCCCGGTCGCTCCGGTGGTGCCGGAGGCCCGCTTAGATTTGCTGGTGAACAATGCACCGGCGCGTGAAGTCTTCTTGGCCATCGTGGCCGATACCCGCTACAGCATGCTGATGCACCCTGATGTCGGTGGCAGCCTGTCGTTGACGCTGCGCGGCGTGACAGTGACCGAAGCACTCGAAGCGATACGTGATGTGTATGGCTACGATTTCAAAATCGAAGGTCGGCGCATCACGGTATTTGCCCCGACCCTGCAAACGCGTTTGTTCACGGTTAATTACCCCACCTCGCAGCGTATTGGCAGCAGTGACCTGCGGGTGTCGTCGGGCGGGGCGACACAGAGCTCGACGTCCGGTAGCACGACTGGCGCCGCCACTGGCGCATCAGGTGGTGTGCAGCAGCTGACCAGTAGCCAGGTTTCTACCTCGTCGAAATCCGACTTTTGGGCGGAGCTCACAGGCGCCGTGCGGGCCTTGGTGGGTGACGGTGCTGGCCGCAGTGTGGTGACCAGTCCGCAAGCGGGCATCATGGCGGTGCGCGCTATGCCTGAGGAATTGCGCCAGGTCGATAAATTTCTTAAGGCCGCCCAGATCGCAGTGCAGCGCCAGGTCATGCTGGAAGCCAAAGTGGTCGAGGTGGAATTGCGCGACGGCTCCCAAAGTGGCGTGAATTGGGCCGCCTTTGCCACCGATTCCACCACGGCTATTGCTGCGGGCGTATTGGGTAGTGGTGTTGCCAATACCAACGCTTTGCTGCAGGGTGGCACGACGGTGCTGTCCAATGTCGTTCCTGTGCCCTCCGTGTCGACCGGTGGTGGCCTGTTTGGTTTGGCTCTGGCAACCAACAACTTCGGGGCGGTGCTGGGGTTTTTAGAGTCCCAGGGGGATGTGCAGACGTTGTCCAGCCCACGGATAGCCACTTTGAATAACCAAAAGGCCGTGCTTAAAGTGGGGACGGACGAATATTTTGTGACCAATGTGTCCGGCGGCACCAATACCCCTGCTACCGCGACATCTGCCACCACGACCACGATGCCGACGATCGCATTGACGCCATTTTTCTCGGGTATTTCACTGGACGTGACGCCCCAAATCGACGCAGGTACCAACATCACCTTGCATGTGCACCCATCGCTGACCACGGTCACCGAAAAGACTAAGAATATCGACTTGGGTAGTGTCGGCAATTACCAGCTGCCATTGGCCTCAAGCAGCGTCAATGAAACCGATACTTTGGTGCGCATACAAGACGGCACTATTGTTGCCATTGGTGGGTTGATGCAAATGGAGTCGAGCCGCAATACCTCGGGGTTGCCGGGCACGGGTGGTTCTCCTTTGCTCTCCACGCTGTTTGGTAATAAATCCGCCACTGGCCGCAAGAAAGAAGTGATTGTTCTGATTAAACCCACCATCATCCGCACGGCAGAAGACTGGGAGCAGCAAAACCGCCGCGCCCGTGCAGCCATTGATGATATGGATGCTGCGCGTGCCCGTGTCATTCGCTTGGACGGTGGTGCGGGGCAGTAATGTACCTAGGGCACTTTGCGCTGCGGGAAAGTCCGTTTTCCATTACACCGGATACCGCGTTTTTTTACCCGCATGAGAGCGCGCAGGCAGCCCTTAATACCCTGTTGGTGGCCTTGCGCAGCGGCGAAGGTTTTTTGAAAATCGTGGGTGAGGTGGGTTGCGGAAAAACAGTGCTGTGCCGCCAGCTGCTCAAGACCCTGCACGGTGAGTGTGTCACCGCCTACATCCCCAATCCTGATATGGGACCGAATGATTTGCTGATGGCATTGGCCCATGAGCTCAGCATCGAACTGACCCCGCCAGTCAACCGCCACAGCGTGTTAACAGCTCTGAGGGATTGTCTGCTCCACCACCATGGTGACGGAAAACGGGTGATTGTGTGCATCGACGAGGCGCAGGCGATACCGGTGCGCACGGTCGAGAGCTTGCGTTTGTTGTCCAATTTGGAAACTGAAAAGCGCAAGCTGCTGCAGTTGGTTTTATTCGGGCAGCCGGAGTTGGATGCACTACTGGCGTTGCCAGAAATACGCCAACTTTTGCAGCGTATTACGTTTAGTGAGTACCTGGGACCCATGCACGCTGATCGGGTTCCGGTGTATTTGGCACACCGAATGGCCACCGCCGCGATTGATGCTCACACCGATATCCAAGTGTTTGAACCTGCTGCGGCCAAGGCCATTGCCCAGATCAGTGCAGGGGTGCCCCGCATGGTGAATGTGCTGGCCCACAAGTGCCTGATGTTGGCCTATGGTGAAGACGTGCACCGGGTCACCAAAGCCCATGTTCTTTTGGCGGCCAGCGACACCCCTGGCGTATCTAGGCGTGCGCCGTGGTGGCGGCGCTTATGGAGGGGTTCAGTTACCGGCCCGCAGGTCTTGCGCACGGCTACGGGCCAGTTCCGTATGTCTGGCACGGGAGGTATGCAGTGAGTGTTGTCAACAAGATGTTGCGTGACTTGGACCAACGCCAAGTTTTACACCCGACAGAGTCCGCGTCGGTTCGACCGGCTTTCGTAGACGCCTTGCACCAAGGCACCCACAGTGTTCCGGTGGGTGGCGGCAGCGTCTCCATGGCGCGAACGGGCAGGCGTATTGGCCTTGTTGGTGTCGTGTGCGTTGCACTGCTTCTCTTGGCTTGGTATGCGACGCACGCGACGACGCAGGGCGTCGATGCAGGGAAGGTTACCCCCCCCGTGGTCATCGCCCCTGCACCTGTGACCGTTCCAGGCCCGGTTGGCGCGCCGCAGCCGACTATTGCGGCAGCGCCACAGGTACCCGTGGCACAGACCCTAATGCCGGTGAATGCGCCTGTGCTGGCGAATGCCAGGGTCTCACCACCTGCAGCCACCCCAGCACCACTGGCGCTTGCACCTGGCCGAAGTGCCAAGTTGGTAGCGCATACGGGGGTGCTTCCGCCGCGCACTGCACCGCGCGTTGTTGCCGACACAGGCCCTGTACCGCCTGTTTCGTTGCGCATGGAGTCGATGCTGTCAACGCGCCAGCCATTGGTCGAGGCAGTTCAGCGGAAGACACCGGCGCCAGCCAAGACCGCCAACGCGATACCGAATGCAGCCCATGGTTTACAGCGTCAGCAGCAGGCCAGTGCAGATGCGCTGGCCCAGGCGCAGACTTTGTGGAGCACCGGTTCCCGTGCCGCAGCGATTGACCTGATGCAGCAAGCCGTCGATGCGGCCGAACGTTCGGTTAAAGCAGGTAGCAGTCCACCCGGAAACCCCGTGTTGTTGTCGCTGGTACGGGAATGGACACGCATGCAAATGGCCCAAAATCACTATGGCGCTGTGTGGGACATGCTGTCACGGCTGGAACCTGTTTTGGGCAACGCGCCGGACCTGTGGGGTCTGCGCGGGAATACTGCGCAACGTCTTGGTCGCCATGCCGACAGCGTGCATGCCTACACGGTGGCATTGCAGTCGCGTCCCAATGAGCAGCGTTGGATGTTAGGTGCTGCCGTCTCCATGGCCGCATTGGGGCAGACCGACCAAGCCGCTGCCATGGCTGAAAAAGCGCAGGGTGTAGGGGAGATCAGCCCTGCGGTGCAAACTTATTTGCACCAGATGGGTGTGCCCTTAAAACCGCGCTGACCGCACCCGGTGTGTTAGCGCCCCGTCCAGACCGGTGGGCGTTTTTCTTGAAATGCGCGTTGCCCTTCTTGGGCATCTTCTGTCAAAGTGAACAGCGCAATCTGGCTCTCGGTGAAGGCCATGCTCTCTTCAAAAGACATGGCTTCGATCTTTTTCATGGTGTAGAGTCCGCGCCGAGTGGCGGCTGGGGACTTGTCCAGCAGCCTGGCTAGCAACCACTGCAGGCGCACGTCCACATCCGCATCCACATAGTTCACCAGACCATAGCCCAATGCTTGCTCCGCAGTGATCGGCTCGCCCGTTAGGCACATTTCGGCCAACTTGCGCCGTGGGATGAGGTGTTGGAGCACGCTGAGAACCTGCGCAGGAAACACGCCCACTTTGACCTCGGGCAGTCCAAACACACAATGGCTGGCGGCCACGGCCATGTCACACATGGCCAGCAAGCCCATGCCCCCTGCCATGCAGGCACCGTTGACGCGGGCGATCAGGGGAATGTGGCTGCTCTTTGCGACCCGCAAGAGCTGGGCCAAGTGGCCGTGGGGTTCAGAAAAGTCGGTGGTGAAGGTTTGCGTTGCCTGCAGGTCGGCGCCTGCGCAAAAAGCCTTTGAACCGGCGCCGGTGATCACAATCGCACGGATGTCACGTCGTGTCTGCGCCGCCCCAATGGCGTTTGCCATGCCAGCCAATACCCCGTGGCTCATGGCGTTGCGCCGTGCTTCGCGGGTAATCGTCAGCCACAGTACCGCGTCGTGCTGTTCGATGGCTAATTCATCGCTGCGCTCAGGCATGTAAGGCAATGGGGGCATGGTATGGAGATCGTGGTGGTTTGAGGGGTGCGGGCTCCCAGCCTGCGCTAAGCCAAGCCTTGAGTGGTTGGGTAAGGCGTTGTACCACTAAGGCGTAATCCTCCAGCATGGCCTGTACTAGCGCCGGGTGCATGGCAATGGTCGTGCGCTCTTGGGGGGTCAATTCCAATGCCTGGCTCATGCGTGTGAAGGTGGGGTCGCTGCTGCTGCAACGCTGTAGGGAGTCAACCAGGTTGCACACCATGTCGAGTTGCTGCATGGCATGCAGGTGCTCTTGGTACAGGTCGGGTGTCGCCGCAAAGGTGCAAATCACATGGTGCCCCATCGCGTCGCGCAGGATGGGTTCGGACGCGTCCATGGAAAATACAAATACCTGGGGCCTGAAGCGTGTCGCTGTGCTGGGGTCTACCGCTTGCCGCGTGGCACCGAGGATGTGCAGCGCAAACTGCTGGCAGCGCTCCCAGGCTCCGCCCATGAGCGCGGGAAGCTCTTTGAGCCGTTGGTCTACCAAGCTCACGCGCTTGATGCCGGGTAATCGTTCCTTGATCTGACGGGTCGTGAGGTGGCTGACACCAAAGTCCAACACCGCAAACTTGAGTTGGCTCATGTAGACGTTTTTTTTGTAGTGAGCCGGCGACTCGGTGGCACCGGCGGGGCAATGACTTCCACATCAATGGTTTCACGCAACTTGATGCGGACCTGGCTGTTGAGATGCCCTGCCATGCGCGACACGAGGGAGCCCAGCGACGTTGAGGCGGCACTGTTGAGCAAGTAGGCGTTCAGTTTGACCGAAATGACTACGCTGTGTTTGGTTTGCTCGACCGAGACGTCACCTTGCAAAGCGACGTTTTCTTTACCCATCGGCAGATACACCACGGGGCCGGGCCGCACCGCCTCTGGCGTGGTTGACACCTCGATGCGGTCGTTGACCAGTTCAACCGATTGCACCATGGACGAAATCTGCCGCACGACTCGAATGGTCGAGCGGGTGTTAGACACCAGCGATCGAAACACCGCCCGGGCCATGGTCACAGGACCGACGGCAACGGTATTGAGCGGGCGAGAGCGCGATGATCGGGCGTACTTCGGCATGCGGTGTTGGTTAGTGGGCTAGGCACTGGGATGGCAACGGCGTGGCCCCAATGCTGAGCCGCCATTATCAGGGCACAGGCCACCGCCGTCGTCCCTTGAATTGGGGAGTTGAGTCAACCGGCCTTGGAACTGCGCAGAAAGCCCTGATGGAAACAAAAAAGCCCTTGATTTTCAAGGGCTTGCATGTTGTTGGTGCGACCGTCAGGAATCGAACCTGAAACGAGGGCTTCGGAGGCCCTAATGATATCCGTTTCACCACGGTCGCATCGGCCGGTATTGTAGTCGGTCGGGTGTGCCCCGTCGCCGCACCTACTTAGTGGAGGTCAATTTCCCCAACGTTGTCCGCGCCCAGTGCGGGAATGCCTGCGACCTCCACTGTGCAGTCGTAAAACGTGGGACCACGACCCATGTCGGTCAGGTTTTGGCTGGTGAGCTGATTGACGTTGGTTCCATTGAGCCCCAATTTGCGCCACCAAACACCCAAGCCGTGCACAACACCCGCGCGGGCACGCGCGGATACAAGCACCTTGCAGTGGTATTCACCGCGCTGGTTAAACACACGGACCGTGTCGCCCGACTGCAGTTGGCGCGCACCTGCGTCGGCGGCGTTCATTTCCAGGACGGGCTCGCGCTCCATCGCACGCAGGCTGTCCACAATGACAAAGCTGGAGTTCAGGAAATTGCGCGCTGGCGGTGAAATCATCGCCAAAGGATAGGGCGAAGCACTATGGGGCGTTTCATGGTTGGGGACATATTCGGGCAGGCCACTCAAGCCCTGCGCGACCAAGCGGGCGCTGTAAAAAGTGCAGCGGCCTGACGGTGTCGAAAAGCTGCCTTGCGCAAACGGGGCGTCTGGCCCCGCCAGGGTGGTAAACCCGTGCGCCAGCAACTGGTCAAAATCCACAGCTGGGCCATAGGCTTGGCGGCAAAGGGTTTGATCATCATCCGAAAAACAGGCGTTGACCAAACCCATGTGTGCTGCCAGCTCGCGAAAGATCTGCGTGTTGGGCTTGGCCTCGCCCAGGGGCGCAATAGCGGGGCGGTTGAGTAACACATCGGTGTGGCCGTAGCTGGAGTGCACATCCCAGTGCTCTAACTGAGTCGTCGCGGGCAAGATGTAGTCGGCGTAGTCTGCGGTGTCGGTCTGAAAATGTTCTAGCACCACGGTGAACAAGTCCTCGCGGGCAAATCCGGCCACCACTTTGCCCGAATCAGGAGCAATAGCGATCGGGTTGCTGTTGTACACCACCAAGGCTTCAATGGCTGGGCCAAAGGCAGCTGATGCGGGACGCAGCAGGTCGTTGCCAATGGTGGTCATATTGATGGTGCGCGGGGTGCGTCCGGCTAGCAGATCGGGGCGCTGCAGTGCTGCCCGGTTGACCGGGAATGCGCCTGAGCTCGATAACAGCAGGCCACCTGCGCGGTGGCGCCACGCACCCACCAGCGCGGGCAGGCAGGCAATGGCCCGCACCGCATTGCCACCACCGTGGACGCGCTGCAACCCATAGTTCATGCGGATGGCGACCGGCTCCCCTCGCTTGGCACATTCGCCATAGGCTTTAGCTAGCAATTGCACCTGTTCTACAGCAATGCCGCAGATATGGGCTGCTCGCTCTGGCGGCCACTCCAGTGCATGCGCGCGCAGGGCGTCCCAGCCATCGGTGTAGCGGGCAAGGTAGTCGTGGTCTAGCCAATCGTGGGTGATTAACTGGTGCATGACGGCCAGCGCCAGCGCCGCATCGGTGCCCGGTAGCAGGGCGATGTGCTCGTGGCACTTTTCGGCTGTCTCGCTATGGCGCGGGTCAATACAAATCAGCCGCGCACCGCTGCGCTTTGCAATTTGGGCGTAGCGCCAAAAATGCAGGTTGCTGGTGATGGAGTTGCTGCCCCAGATGATGATGAGGCGAGACTCGGCAAAAAATTCAACCCGCATACCCACCTTGCCGCCCAGCGTTTGGGTGATGCCCTCGCCACCGGCACTGGAGCAAATGGTGCGGTCGAGCAAGGAGGCGCCAATGCAGTTAAAAAACCGCCCGGCCATACTTTCGCTCTGTACCAGCCCCATGGTTCCCGCATAGCTATAGGGCTGAATGGATTGCGCAGCTTGCGGGCCACGACTAATGATCGATTGCAGCCTGCGTGCAATGTCTGCCAAGGCTTCGTCCCACCCAACCCGCACAAACTGCCCCGAGCCCTTGGGTCCCACCCGTTTGAGAGGGTGCAAGACGCGTTCAGGGTGATAGGTGCGTTCCGTGTAGCGCGACACCTTGGTGCACAAGGCGCCGTTGGTGTGTGGGTGCAAGGGGTTGCCGTGCACCTGAAGGGCCACGCCGTTTTGTACCGTGGTGACCATGGAGCAGGTGTCTGGGCAGTCGTGCGGGCAGGCACCCAGCACGGATTGGCCCCCATTGCCGGTGAGGATAGGGGGCTCGTTGCTCATGGCGCTGGGGCGGCGAAGCGCTGCGCCGCGATGGCCAACAGCCCGTCAAAAATCAGGTTGTCGACCAGTTCAAACGGCACCGACATGCTGGGTGCCATCTTCCAGCCCGCACCGCCGGTCATAAAACACTGGGGCTCGGCGCCGCACAGGGTGCGTACATGCTGCGCCATACGTTCGACGGCGCCGGCGATGGCAAAGGTGCCGCCGCTGGTTAATGCGTCGCTGGTGTTGGTCGGGAATTTGCGGACATCACCCGTGGGGACGTGTAATCCGGCAGTGCCGGACTCCAGTGCACGCAGCATGATGCCGTGGCCCGGCAAAATGATTCCACCCAAAAATTTGCCATCCGCGTCCACCGCCTCGACCGTGACGGCAGTGCCCACCATGACCACCACCATGGGGCGCGGCGCACCTTGGGCGCGCATGCGGTGGTAGGCACCAATCATGGCAACCCAGCGGTCAGCACCCAGGCGGGTTGGGTGGTCGTAGCCGTTGCGCAAACCGGCCTCGGCTTCGCTGGCCACTACCCACTGCGGCGTGACGTCCCACAGGTCCACCAACTGCTCTTGTACCCGGCGTTTGATGGCGTCGCCCGCTACGGCGCAGCCCAAGATGTGCTGCGGTGCGCGCAGTTCTGCCCAGGCACCGTCGGCCAGTTTGTCAATGTTCTCTAAGAACTCAGCGCCTTGGGCCAAGAGGGCCGCGCCCGGTGTGGGGGCTGCGTACTGCGCCCATTTCAGGCGCGTGTTACCGATATCCAGAGCAAGCAATGTCATGCCCAATTATCCCTGCCGCCACGGCAGGCCGCGCTTGCGCCATCCGCCACGTGTGCTGCGGTGGGCGTGGGTGTCCGGGTCGCCCTCGAAACCCTCCAGGACGTTGTAGGCCTTCAGGCCCAGTTCGGTGGCGCGTTTGGCCGCTGCAATCGAGCGCACACCGCTGCGGCACAGCAACACCACTGTTTGGCCGGTCGGCACGGCGGCACGCAGTTCGGCATCAAATTGGTCGTTCATGGTCATGCCGGGCCACTGCTTCCATGCCACCGCCACAGCACCCGGTACAAAACCCACCCACTCGCGCTCGGCATCGGTGCGCACATCCACCAATACCGCTTCGCCGCGCTGCAACATGGCGTAGGCGAGTTCACACGACACATCACCCGCGTAGCCTGTGGCGGGTTGCACGCTGTGCGAGCCCACACCATCGGCATCGTGGCGCAGGCCGGAACTCCGATTGGCGGGCACCGCCTCACGCGTGGCTTCGTCAAACACCAAGCAGGTGCTGGAGTCGGGGTCAAAGAGCTGGATCGGCTGCATGGTGGGTGGTGGTAAGGGAGGGTGTATGGTGGTGACGCCCGACCGGGCTGCTGTTGTCACTGTACTGGATTTGCCAGCCTGCTTTACACGCCGTGACAATTGCCGGTGCAGGGCGGTCGGCCCATAAGGCGTAGCGGACGTTGTCAAGGTCTTACGCCATCAACCACTGCATAGCAACGAGGTACTTTTTCGTGCAAACCATTTTCAGACCAAGTTTTAAAACCGTGCGCGCTGGCACGGCCATTGTCTTGCTGCCCATTCTGCTGCTGGGCTGCGCCACTACAGGTGCGGGTAGTCCGTCGGCCCAGCCGGTGTTTTATCCCAATGCCACCTTGAACCGGGTGGGCGAAGCCCGGGCCCGTGAAGAGGCGCAGGTCTGCATGGCCCGTGCGCAGGAGGCGGGCCTGACGCCAGAGGAGCAGACCAATGCAGTTGCCCGCGGGGCTGGTAAGGGCGCCGCCATGGGTGGCGTGGCCGGTGCGGTGAGCGCCCTGGTGCGCGGGCGCGGAGTCGAACGGATGGTGGAGTCGGGGGCTGCTGGTGCGGCAGTGGGCGGCTCGGTGGGTGCCGTGGGGGGCGCCTTCCACGAGAAGCCTAGTCAAACCTACCGCCGCTTTGTGCATCGGTGTTTGTCGGACAAAGGTTTTGACGTGATCGGTTGGAACTAAGTCGGGGCACCGGCTCGGTCGCCGCCGCCGCTCCTCGCGACTTGGAATGGCAGGTTTGTCGGTAATTCGATTACAGTTGACGTTTACGTAAACGTCAACTGCGCAACTTTGCTGGCGCGGTGACTTTGGAGACACCATGACCGACCAACCCGCTTACCCCCAAGACCTGGCCCAGTACCGACCCAAGAACCGGGTGCGGTTTGTCACAGCCGCTAGTCTTTTTGATGGCCACGACGCCGCTATCAATATCATGCGCCGCATCCTGCAGGGCATGGGTGTCGAGGTCATCCACCTGGGCCACAACCGCAGTGTCGAAGAGGTGGTTACCGCTGCGCTGCAAGAGGATGTGCAAGGCATCGCGGTCAGTTCGTACCAGGGCGGCCATGTGGAATATTTCAAGTACATGGTGGACTTGCTGCGGGCCAACGGAGGCGAACATATCCAGGTATTTGGCGGCGGTGGTGGGGTGATCGTTCCCAGCGAAATTGCGGAGTTGCAGGCCTACGGCGTGACACGCATCTACAGCCCGCAAGACGGTCAGCGCATGGGCTTGGCCGGCATGATTGGCGACATGGTGATGCGCTGTGACACTTCGGCCAGCACTGCGGCTGCCCCCGCGCCAGACGCTATGACGGGCCATACACCAAGCGCATGGCGCGCCTTGGCGCAGTGTATGACGGTGGTGGAAAATTGTGGGCCAAATAGCCCTCTAGCCCTCGCATTACATGCGCAGGCTGCTACAAAAATGATACCGGTTCTGGGTATCACCGGCACCGGCGGGGCAGGAAAATCGTCTCTCACCGACGAGCTCATTCGCCGCCTACGCTTGGACCAGGGGGACGGCCTGCACATCGCCGTCATCAGCATCGACCCTTCGCGCCGAAAAAGCGGTGGCGCCCTGTTGGGTGACCGCATCCGGATGAACGCCATCGCGCCATGGAGTCAGCGCGTGGGGGCTCGCGTCTTCATGCGCAGCTTGGCCACGCGCGACTTTGGTTCTGAAATCAGCCAGGCCCTGCCTGATGTGCTGGCGGCAGCCAAGTGCGCCGGTTTTGATTTGATCATTGTGGAAACCTCGGGCATTGGCCAGGGCAACGCCGCCATCGTGCCGCTGGTGGATGTGCCGTTGTACGTGATGACGCCTGAATATGGTGCGGCCAGCCAGTTAGAGAAGATTGACATGCTGGACTTCGCTGAATTCGTGGCCATCAACAAATTTGACCGCAAGGGCTCCGGAGACGCGCTGCGTGACGTGGCCAAACAGGTCCAACGCAACCGCAGTGCCTTCACCGTGGCGCCCGACACCATGCCCGTGTTTGGCACCATGGCCGCACGTTTTAATGACGATGGCGTGACCGCACTCTACCAAGCGCTGTTACCCCGGCTCAAGGCGCTGGGCTTGCCGGTATCAAGTCCCGGTCTGTTGCCGCAGGTGCATGTGCGCCACAGCAGTGAACAAACACCGATCGTCCCACCGGCTAGAGCCCGCTACCTTGCCGAGATTACCGATACGCTGCACAGCTACAAAGCCCGCGCCCGCGCCCAAGCCACCTTGGCGCGTGAGATCCAGCAACTGCGTGCGTCGGGCCGTATGCTGCAGCAAGACAACCCCGACAAACAGCGTGCGGTAGAGGCCGTGTATGACCTGGCCGACACGCGGGAGCAGCGCATGGGTGCTGCCGAGCGTGCACTGTTGGGCCAGTGGCCCGCCCTGAAAGTCGCCTATGCAGGCGACGTTTTGGTGGTGAAAACGCGCGACACCGAGGTGACTACCGCCTTGGTCACCCACAGCCTCAGTGGCACCCCTATCCGCAAGGTCGCCTTGCCCCAGTACCACGACCACGGCGACGTGCTGCAGTGGTTGATGTTGGACAACGTGCCGGGCAGCTACCCTTACACCGCTGGCACCTTCACGTTTAAACGCGAAGGCGAAGACCCGACCCGCATGTTTGCAGGCGAGGGTGACGCCTTTCGTACCAACCTGCGCTTCAAGCTGCTGTCTGAGGGTATGGCCGCCAAGCGCCTGTCCACCGCGTTTGACTCGGTCACCCTGTACGGTCATGACCCAGACCTGCGCCCGGACATCTACGGCAAGATTGGTAACGCTGGCGTGTCCATTGCCACGATCGATGACCTCAAGGTCTTGTACAGCGGGTTCGACCTGTGCGACGCCGCCACCAGCGTGTCCATGACCATCAATGGCCCAGCCCCCACCATTTTGGCCATGTTCATGAACACCGCCATCGACCAAAAGTTGGACGCTTTCCAGGCTGAGCACGGCCGCGCGCCCAGCGCGAGCGAGGTCACGGCGATACGCCAATGGGTGTTGGCCCATGTGCGCGGCACGGTGCAGGCCGATATATTGAAAGAAGACCAGGGGCAAAACACCTGCATCTTCTCCACCGAATTCAGCCTCAAAGTGATGGGCGACATTGCCCAGTATTTTGTGCAGCACCAGGTACGCAATTTCTACAGCGTGTCCATCAGCGGTTACCACATCGCCGAGGCTGGGGCCAACCCGATCAGCCAATTGGCCTTCACGCTGGCCAATGGCTTCACCTTTGTCGAAGCCTATTTGGCGCGCGGTATGCACATTGACGACTTTGCACCCAATCTGAGCTTTTTCTTCAGCAACGGTATGGACCCGGAATACACCGTCATGGGCCGGGTGG